>JANQHI010000079.1 GCA_028282705.1 Prolixibacteraceae bacterium
TTAGAGAATGGACGGAAGATAAAGAGTTTCAATATAATGGATGATTTTAACCGAGAAGCACTCCATGTTGAACTTGACCATTCTATCCGAAGCAATAAACTGTACCAATACCTTCAACAAACATTACAAGACTAATTTGAAAAGTTATAACAAAATTAACAATTCCAGTCGGAGTCAAAGCTGCTTGACCAAAAATATGTTTATATCCAAGCCCTAAGGTATACCCCGACATCCTTGAATCTACTTTATAATGTCCATGAATATTATCAAAAATGACACATATTGAATTAACAAGTGTATATGGTTGACAAAAACTTCCATCAACAGGCTGACTTTTCAGAACACTATTTCGATTTGGTATATATTCACATTCCATTGGAAATTCTTTAAATATCATTCCTTCCCAATTGGGATTATTAGACTTAAATCTTGTATTCGTTTCAATATAACCAGGGATATTATAATAGCTTTCTCTAACAATTTCGAGAAACTCATCTGCATCTTCAACAGAATCAAAATATAAATAATTTTGGGTATCTAAGGAATCCGTATCAATCTTCTCCAGTCCATATTTTTCAACAAAAGAAAGAAAATCCAATTCAAATAAATTTTCATTTGTATCACATGAACCAAATAAGAATAATGAAAAAATTAATAATAGCGAAAGATTTTTCTTAGTATTTCTTTTCTTAATCAAGTATCTAATAAGCAAAAAAAACACAAATATAAAAACAAACAATATTAATAATTGCCATATTATGACAAAAGGTTCTGCCTCTAATAATTTGATCTCCATAATTAAGAATTTGCATTAATAAATATTTTGATTGTAAATATAATTCTATGGCAGTACAGAAAAAAGTACTTAATTAACATTCATCTAAGCTAATAAAACCATTTATAAACAACCTCCTATTGCCTGAATAAAAATATGAATGTTTTAGGTAACAATAACTTATTTTAATACCTGCATCCCTGAGTTCATCCATCATCTGAAACAGTGTTGTTCGGGAAATCCCTATTTTTTTTGCAAACTCAATAGCAGCACCTGTATTTTCCAATTCAAGGTAGGTGTGTAATATTTTATATTGTTCGATTTTGTTATTTATCTTCAGTTGTAGGTGTCTTTTGGAATTACTTTTCATAATTGAATCATATTATTATGTGTTATTCTTCTGTGAGTTACTAGTATTAAGATGATAATTAACCTAAAATGGGTGAATTTTATTTTGATTTTTTTAGCATTCTTTCAAAATGTTTAGACATTGCCACTAAATTATCTCAGGATTTTTCGCCATTAACAGCTAAAATAGGGCTAAAAAACAGTGTAACTATCCCACAAAAAAAAGGAGCCCTAAAAAGGACTCCCTCTCAAATCAACTAATCTAACTAAACTTTCAAACCACCTTATGAAATTGAAATTTCAATTGGGTCTTTTTCAACTGCTTCAGCTTTTTTGGGTAAAACTATGCTCAAAACCCCATTCTTAAATGATGCTGAAATTTTTTCTATGTCCACAGTTTCTGGTATTTCATACCTTTTGGTGTAATTCCTTTTACCAAATTCACGGTAAGTGTATTTTACATCTTTGTTTTCTTCTTCATCCTTATGTTTGGCTGAAATAGTTAATACATCTTTATGGAATTTCAATCCAACTTCCTTTTTATCAAACCCAGGAAGTGATACTTCAATATTGAAATCTTTGTCAGTTTCGTACACATTAGTTGCAAAATTGTTAACACATGCATGTGGATGGTAATCATTAACCAAAAAGTTGTTAAATAACTCATCAACTAAATTCCTGTGAACATTGTACCTTGGTTTTTGAAATCTTACTAAATTCATGGCTTTTCCTCCTATAAAAATATAATTCAACAAATTTTAAATTTTCAATCTTCTGGTACACCAATAGTCAAATTGCATTCCAACCTTTAACTTTTTGTTTTTTTTGCTCAAATATCACAAATAGATGCCACTATGTCATTTTTTGCTCAAAAAATAAGACATATTTTCCGGTTTAATCCTTTTTAAACCTCCAGCAATAGCATATAATTATGGATCACAATGTTTCAATAGCTGCACTTTATATATAGATAAAACAATGCCAACTATTTTAAACATCACATACACTCTAAATAAATAAAAGTTATCAAGAGCTAAAGTCCATAATAGCCATAATTAATTTACAACTCCAATCCATATTAATTTAATACCATTGTGCTCAGGTGTTCTTAAAACATTACACAGATTTAAGCAGTGTTTTATATTTCATTACTTTTGTAAAAAACTTTTCAATGAGAATTGATATTATTACTGTGTTGCCAGAACTACTGGAAAGCCCTTTTAATTATTCCATTATAAAAAGGGCAAAGGAAAAAGGGCTAGCCGAAATTTATGTCCATGATTTAAGGGAATTCTCTACTGATAAGCATAAAAGGGTTGATGATTATTCATTCAGCAAAGGAGCAGGTATGGTTATGTCAATCCAACCCATTGAGGCTGCCATTTCTAAATTGAAAAGTGAAAGGGAATATGAAGAGGTTATTTACACTACACCTGATGGTTATAAGTTTGACCAAAAAGAGGCTAATGTACTGTCCCTAAAACAAAACCTGATTATCTTATGTGGGCATTACAAAGGTATTGACCAGCGTGTGCGCGACCATTTTATCACCAAAGAATATTCTATTGGGGATTATGTCTTAACAGGAGGAGAACTGGCAGCAGCTGTAATCTTAGATAGTGTTCTACGTTTGTTGCCAGGGGTAATTTCAGATGAAACCTCTGCACTGACTGATTCCTTCCAGGATAATTTATTAAGCCCCCCAGTTTATACACGCCCTGCTGATTACAAAGGCTGGAAAGTACCTGAGATCCTATTGTCAGGAAATGATAAGAAAATAGATGACTGGAAGCACCAACAAGCTATTGAACAAACTAAAGCCAGAAGGCCTGACCTTTATAAAAAGTACCTTAGGGAAGAAACATAGCAAATAATATCTAAACATATGCCCGGCACCAATACCTTAATTTTTGTATATTAGGAAACAAAAACTGAGGTTAATGCCTAAAGCTGCAATCACCAAAAACCTTAAATCTAAAATACTGCCATTAATCCTGGGTCCTGCCATAAGCTTTTTGATCATATTCTTTGGCAACTTAGAGCCAGGTAACCCTCAAATTACCTATACATTTGCAATTGCATTGTTAATGGCTATTTGGTGGATCACTGAAGCCATCCCACTTGCAGCTACTGCTTTGCTACCTGTTGCCCTATTCCCTCTTTTTGGTATTGTTGATGGCAAAATAATATCTACCATGTATTTTAACCACCTTATTTTTCTTTTTATGGGTGGATTCCTTATGGCACTAGCTATGGAAAAGTGGAACTTGCATAGGAGAATTGCCCTAAAAATACTGATCCTGTTTGGAATCAGCCCTTCACGGATATTGTTTGGTTTTATGTTTGCCACAGCCTTCCTCTCCATGTGGATGTCAAACACTGCAACTGCCATGATGATGATACCAATTGCCATGTCAATGATCATTAAACTGGAAGAAAATCTGGGGAAAAAGAAACTGGGCAAATATTCCATTGGGTTATTGTTGGGTATTGCCTATTCTGCTTCAATAGGTGGGATTACTACACTTGTGGGTACCCCTCCTAACCTGTCTTTTGCAAGGATTATCAGTATTATATTCCCTGACATACCTGAAATCAGTTTTGCTGACTGGTTCTTTTTTGCATTGCCTATTTCCATTATCATTTTCCTGTTTGCATGGTTGCTGCTGGCATTCATATTTAAACCAAAAGTGAAATGGGGAAAATTAAACAGGCAAGATTTCAAAGAAGAATATCATGCCCTAGGGAAAGCCAAACCAGAAGAAAAAATTGTGCTTACCCTTTTTATAACCTTAGCCTTTTTATGGATTTTTCGTTCTGGTTTCAGTATCAATGGTTTTACATTTCCTGGCTGGTCTTTTTTATTTAACTTCCCTTCTTTTATTAATGATGGCACAGTTGCCATTTTTATAGGTGTTATACTGTTTGTTATCCCTTCAAAAACAAAAAAAGGTGACAGGTTAATGGACTGGAAAACAGCCAATAAAATACCCTGGCACATTGTATTGCTTTTTGGAGGAGGGTTTGCACTGGCCAAAGGTTTTGTAGACTCAGGGTTGTCAATTTGGTTTGGGAACCAACTCACAGGGCTGGCAAATGTGCATCCATTGGTATTGATGCTGGTCATTGTTGCAATGATGTCATTTTTAACAGAATTAACTTCAAACACTGCAACAACAGAAATGATCTTACCCATATTGGCAGGCCTGGCAGTCAGCATTAAAATCAACCCACTATTATTAATGGTGCCAGCTACACTTGCTGGGTCCCTGGCTTTCATGCTACCAGTGGCAACCCCTCCCAATGCCATAGTTTTTGGAACCAACCATTTAAAAGTTAAGGATATGGCTTTCACAGGCTTCTGGTTGAATTTAGGAGGTATTATTATAGCCTCATTAATTACCTATTATTGGGGAAGCCTTATTTTTAATATTGACTTAGGGAGTTTCCCCGAATGGGCAACAAACTCTTTTCCATGGTAATTACCTGAAAAACTACCTCAAACATTTATTATCCATATGGTATAATCTTTGTTGCATTTAAGCTGTTTTTCATTAATTTTATTGCTCAAACCATGATATGATGTTCTAATCTAAATTTAAAATATACACACCATGAGCAAATTTCTTTTTACAATATTATTTTTAATTACTTCTCCCCTGCTTCTCTTTTCACAGTACTACCAAAATGCTACTATTCAGGAGTTTATGACACGAAAGAACATAGAAAAAATAGGTAACTGGAATAAACAAAATGATATTGTTGGCTCACCTTACGCCAGTGATGATTTTGAAAAGGGATACTTTGTTACAAAAACTAAATATAAAATCAGTGATGTCTTCTTAAGGTTCAATATATACAATAATAATATTGAATATAAGGACGAAAATGGTGATGTATATGCACTTGAAATACCTGAATTATTTGACTTTGTAGTAATTGGAGAAATAAAATACCAATATTTCCCTTATTCTGTGAATAAAAAAGTGCACAAAGGTTTTTTTGCAGTCCTTGAAGAAGGGAATACCCTCCTTTTGCGAAAAGACAGGGTAATGTATAAAAAAGCTACTGAGCCAGGAGCCTATAAAGATGCTGAACCAGCCAAATTTGTCAGGCAAACTGGGGAATTTTTTATCAAAGTTGGCGAGCGTGAAGCGCGTTATGTGGGTGGGAAAAAAGACCTGATAGAAATTTTATCAGCTGATGTTGAAGGCTTTATTAAAAAAAATAAAATCAAAGCAGGCAAGGAAGGCCACTTGAGAAAATTGGTTCAATACTATAATTCATTGTAGGTTCTGAGTTTAACCTTTAAGAAGATCAGGATTATTGTGTAAATGCTCAAAAATTTGAGCAACCCTATCGTAAATCTCTCATCTTAAAAGAAGCTGTTATATTTAATAATGGTTAAGAGTAATTAAAGCTGGAAGCCAGCTGCATTATAAATACTAAATTACTTTATAAAACAAAGTTTAACATAACAATGTCTTTTTATCAGGTTTCATTAAAAGTTTACTATTTAAATGTTTTTGTTTAGAATAACCACAATATAACCCATTATAAATAAACATGTTACGAATCAATATAAAAAAATATTATTTCTGAATGTCACATTTTACAGATTTTGTTACTAATTAATATGAAGTTTTATTAACCTTAAGTTTAACCAGGCAAATTAAAATCAGTAATTCCACTTTTCTATAAAGTATATTAATAAACACATGTTCAGAACAAAAATTGGAATATTAAATTTTAAAACTTATATTCAAATCGATTTTTAAAAACTAAAACCATGAAAAATTTGATGCTATTTTTGATACTGTTTACATTATCTCCACTTTCTTTATTGTCTCAGGTTTATTATGAAAATGCCAATATCTATAATCTCATCAGGCAAAAAGAAATTGAAAAGCTAAACCTGAATGACAGATATAGTAGCATTGTTGGTACTCCTTATGATTGTGATGAATTCCAGGAAGGATATTTTATAACCAGGTCCAACAGGAAGTACAGTGATATTAAGTTGAGGTTTAATATTTACAATAGCATCATAGAAGTTAAAAATGATAGTGGCATATATGCCCTCACTATTCCTGAGTTGTTCAACTTTTTTGTAATTGGTGATAAAAAATATAAATATTCCCCTTATACAGTAAATAAAAAGGTACATAAGGGTTATTTTTATGTTATTGCTGAAGGTGATAAAGCCCAACTATTTCATAAGGAAAGGGTTATTTACAAAAAACCAACCCAACCTGGGGCATATAAGGTGGCTGAACCTGCTAAGTTTAAACGAACAAAAGGGGAATATTATATCAAAGTAGGAACTAGGGAGGCACAAATTGTTGGTGGCAAAAAAGATTTAGTTGCTATTTTATCTCGTGATGTTGAGGATTTTATAAAGAAAAACAAAATTAAAGCATGGAAAAAATCTGACCTGATAGAATTAATTGAACACTATAACTCAATGTAAAAAATCCACCATATAATTGATGTTGGGGTAAGATTCATTCTTACCCTTTTTTGTTTGTTAATTTTTGTAAGTAGGTATTTTTTCAGAAATTATAAAAAATTTGATGCAACATTCTATCTTCATTGTAGTCATTGTATCAGAAAAGAAATAAAATTGGAAGCGTTATATAAGAACATCCATCAGGAAATCATTAACAGGTGCTGTAAAGGTGACCAGAAGGCACAATCACAACTTTATAAACTATACTATAAATCAATGTATAATGTAAGCCTGAGGATTGTTCAGGATAAAATGGAAGCTGAAGATGTTATGCAAGATTCTTTTCTTAAGGCATTCAAAAAAATAGGCACTTATAAAGGAGAAGTTAGTTTTGGTGCCTGGCTGAAAAAAATTGTTGTAAATCGTTCTCTTGACTTATTGAAAAAACGCAAAGTAAAGTTTGAGGAAATAAATGAAAGGAAGCATGATTCAGGTGATTTTCAAATGGAAACAAAAGAAATTGACCTGGCAAAAATCAAAGTTGCTTTATCAAAAATGCCTGAAGGGTACAGGGTAGTATTAAGCCTCTATTTATTTGAAGGCTATGACCATGAAGAGATCAGCCAGGTACTTAATATTAGCAACTCTGCTTCGCGGACACAATATATGCGTGCAAAGAATAAGTTAAAAGAATTATTAAAAAAGGATGAAGTATTTTCATATAATTAGCACACCATGGAAAATAAAAGAGATGAGTTGGAAGAGTTAATTATCAAAAACCTGGAAAGGCTAAATGAGGAGGAGCCTTTGGATGGGCATTTTGAAAGGTTTGAAGCCAGGCTTGATAAAGAGGCCAAAAAGAAAACCATACCTTTCAAAATGGTATTAAGAGTTGCTGCCATAGTTGTTTTTGCTTTCCTGGCAGTGAACCAGGCAATAATATATTTATCACCTGATGATGTAGAAGTCAGGAACCTGAGTGCAATATCCAATGAATATTCTGAAGTTGAGTTTTATTATACAAATGCCATACAGGGAGGTTTAGCCCAATGGGAAGAATTGGGCAGTGCTGGCTTACTTACAGACCAGGACAAGCAAATAATGGAAGATGAACTAAAGGAGCTGGATGAGTTATTTAAGAAACTCCAGGAAGACCTAAATGCAAACCCAAATGATGAAAGGGTTATTAATGCTATGCTAGAGCATTATCAAACAAAACTGAATCTTATTAATCTAATTATAAGCAATTTAAGAGAAGTAAAAACTCAAAATGAAACGAAACATGAAATCGAAATTTAGTTTATTAATTGCACTAGCCTGTTTTGCTTTTATAGGCACAAGTGCAGCAAAAGAAAAGGCTCAAAAAGAGTTTAATGAGTCATGGGCTGTTGGTAGTGTAGAATCACTAAGCATCAGCAACAAATATGGTGAAATCAAAATCAACAATGAAGGAGGAAATGATGTAACCATAGACGTTTTAGTAACTGTTGAAGCAGGCACCCAAAGCAAAGCCACAAAAATGATTGAACTGATTGATGTTAAATTCAGTAAATCTGGAGGAATGGTTAAAGCTGTAACAGAAATCAACAAAAACTTTAAAAGTGCTGGAGATTTCAGTATTGATTACACTGTTAACATCCCTTCAGACAAAAACCTTGTTATTAACAACAAATTTGGGAACCTGTTTGTAAATGAATTAACTGCCAAAGGTGAGTTTAATATCAAGTATGGGCATATGACTGCCAACTCAATTGTTGGTTCCACTACTAATGATATTATAGTCAACCTGGATTATGGGAAATTACATATTGAGGAGCTTTCTGGTGCTATGGTGAATAGCAAATATTCCAAATTCCTTATGGGTGAGGTTGGTGATTTACAACTTAATTCTAAGTACTCAACTTATAACATTGAAGAGTTGGACAATATTAATGTACAATCAAAATATGACAATTTCAGTGTTGAAGAAGTTGGTTCATTTAAAGCTTCTACCCAATACACCAGTGTAAAAATTGAAGAACTTTCTGACCAGTTTATTTCAGAAAATGGCTATGGAGCCATTAAAATAGAGGAAATCTCTGATGAGTTTAAACTGATCAAAATAAGCAATAGCTATGGAGGCATAAGCCTTGGTATAGATAGTGAAGCTTCATATGAAGTTGATGCAAGCTGTGATTATTGCAACATAGTATATGATAGTGAAAGGTTTTCAGGAGATAGGTTTGATAAAAACCACTCAAAATCAATAAAAGGGACCATAGGTAGTGGAGGTTCTGCAAAAGTTATTGTAAAAAGCCGTTATGGAAGCATTAAACTGAAATAATAAGAAAGAGCCAAAAACGTTAAAAAACCGTGGGCAATCATATCTCACGGTTTTTTTATTTATACATTTGTATTTGCCAATGGTTCACTCCAACAAGTTACATATTATTGCATTCAATGTCCCCTACCCTGCTGATTATGGTGGAGTTATAGATGTTTTTTATAAGCTGAAGCAACTGCATAGGCTTGGAATACAAATATACTTGCATTGCTTTACATATGGTAGGAAAGAGCAAGAGGAATTGAAAAAATACTGCAAAAAGGTTTATTATTATAGCCGGAAAAGTGGGGTAAAATACCTGTTTAAAAAACTCCCATATATTGTGGCTACGAGGAATTCACCTGAACTGCTGCAAAACCTGCTCAAAATAAATGCACCCATTTTATTTGAAGGGTTGCACAGTTGCTATTTTATAAACCATCCAAAACTAAAAGGTTACAAAAAAATAGTGCGTGCACACAATATTGAGCACAACTATTATGAGGAATTGGCAAATGTTGAAAGCAGCTTTACTAAAAAAGAACATTTCAAGAGGGAGGCAAAAAAGCTAGCCCTTTTTGAAAGGAATATCCAATTTGCTGGTTGTGTCCTGTCTATTTCTCCTTCAGACCAACAGTATTTTGAAAAAAAATATGCAAATTCACACCTCATACCTGGCTTTCATAAATTTGAGGCCATCACATCAACACAAGGCAAAGGCAAGTACATTTTATTCCATGGGAACCTGGGGGTTGCTGAAAACCAAAAGGCAGTGTCTTTTATCTTGGATGATGTTCAAATACAAAAACATTTTGAGCTAATAATAGCTGGCAAAAACCCAACTTCAGGATTAATCAAGCATATTCAAAAATTTAGCAAAGTAACTTTGGTGGCAAACCCTGGTGAAGGAAAAATGAATGATTTAATTAAACATGCGCACATCTGTTTTATCCCAACTTTCCAGGCTACAGGGTTAAAACTGAAACTCCTTGGTTCACTTTTTGCAGGCAGGTTCTGTGTTACAAATTCAACCATGGTAAAAAATACAGGATTGGAAGGATTATGTTATATAAAGGACAGTGTTGAAGACATAAAAAATTGTATATTCGAGTTGTTTTCAAAACCATTTACTGAAACGCAAATTAGAGAGAGAAAGAATTTACTTGAATCAGAATTTTCAAACATTTTAAATGCTCAAAGGTTATTTAATGTATTAAAAAACCTGGATAATTAGTTTTCCTAATGAAAAGAATAATATTTAATATCCTATCAATTTTTGTAATTACAACTTTACAGGCTCAAAACCTTGAAATATCTGTGGAACTGCCAGAAGCTGCCAACAAAAAAGTTACCCTGGCATTTTATTACAATTCTCAGGTATTAATAGCTGATACTTTATGGCTTGATGACAAAGGCAAAGGGGTGTTCCAAAAAGATACACTAATGAGCCAAGGCCTCTATAAAATATTCCTAAATAGCAAAAAACATTTTGATTTCCTCCTGGGAGAAGATCAAACATTTTCCATTACAAATGAAGATTTCACTGCCCATAATATGAAAATAAAAGGGGGTACTGAAACAGAAGAATTTTCAAAATATATAAAATTCCTGGCTGACCTACAAAAGGAAAGAAAAGCATTAAGTAACCAGAAAAAAGAGGCTACTGAAGAAGAAAAAAAGGAGATTAACAAACAGTTAAATGATCTAACAGAAAGCCTCCATAATTATTGGAAAAATGCTGACAAGAAATATCCTGGTACTTTCCTGGCTAAGTTCCTGATGGCTAATTATGTGCCCACCCCCAATGAGGAAAATATACCTGAAGAAGTACTTAATAATGACTCTATGCTTTTGAGGTATAGGTTTGATTTCCAGAAAGAACATTATTTTGACTATTTTGACCTAAAAGATGAAAGGCTATTTTTCACTCCATTGGTAAAACCTAAGATTGAAACCTATTACAGCAAAGTTATCTTACAAACATTTGACTCGCTCTATCCAGCTTGCCTTGAGCTGATTGAAACTGTAAAGCCCAATGAAAAGATGTTCCAGTATGTAACTTCATATATTTTAAATAAAAGCATCAACAGTAAAATAATGGGCATGGATGCTCTATTTGTTGAGGTTGCAAAAAGATACTACCTATCAGGGGAAGCATTTTGGGCCAATGAAAAAACCCTGGATGCCATTAGGGAGAATGTAATGTTTATGGAAAAAAACCTGATTGGCAAAACTGCCCCTGAACTGCTGCTTGAAGGTGTAAACCCTGAGGAACATTTCAGCCTGCACCAGGTGGAAGCTGAGTATACAATACTCGTAATTTATGAACCAAATTGTGACCATTGTAAGATTTTTGTACCTGAGCTGCATAAGCAAGTATACCAAAAATATCGTGACAAAGGGTTTGAGGTGTTTGCAGTTTATTCAATGGATGATAAAAAAGAATGGGTTGAATTCCTTGAAAAGCATGACATGTATGACTGGATAAATGTTTGGGATGAACACCACCTTTCGCGTTTTAAAATTACTTATGATGCACGTAAAACACCTGGAATATATTTACTGGACAAGGATAAAAAAATTATTGCCAAAAGGCTTTCAATTGAACAAATTGATAAACGTTTAAATGAATATTTAAACTAGATGGCTGAACATTTCATAAATTGAACCAAAGGTTTGGCTAGGTTTATCTTTTTGGCTTAAAACCCAGTTGCATTGCTTCTCCTCTCTAATGGTGATTGTAAAATCAGGACTTGCATCAGTTACAATTTGAAACCCTTGCCTGTTTAGTGCCCTTAATGTCCAGGTTAAAGGAATGCCTCCACCAATTACTTTTACTTTTTCCCTGAATTGCTTTTTAAAGAAGTATTCCCCTTCTTCAGTGTCAAAACCAATGTGTGGGTTCTTAAAAAGTTCCTCCATTTTTCCAGAAAGTGCAGCATCTTCTGGTGCTCCCTCATAAGTTTGGTCCTGCATCAATACCCATAATTTGTCCACTTCGCGCAAAGCAATGTTAAGGTCATGGGTTGATAATACCACAGTTTTTTGCTGCTGGCTGGCAACTACCTGTAATAAGTGGAATATCTCATATTTATTGCTGATATCAAGGAATGCTGTGGGTTCATCAAGGATAATAACAGGGGTATCCTGAGCCAAAGCCCTGGCAATCATGGCTCGTTGCCTTTCCCCATCACTTATCTGTGTAATAAGCTTACTTTCAAACCCTTGAAGACCTACATCTTTTATAGCTTTCAGGATAATGTTTTTATCATCTTCTGAAATTCGCCCAAACCTATTGGTATGTGGGAAACGCCCATAAGCAACCAAATCAAAAACATTCATATTGGATATGCTTACAACCCCTGTTGAAACAAAACTTATTATTTTAGCCCTTTCATGGGTTGAAAAAGATTTTATTGGGCGCCCATCAACCAATACATCCCCTGAGAAATAATCCTGAAAACCAACCACTGACCTTAATAAAGTACTTTTCCCAATCCCATTGCTACCAATAAGGGCTACCATTTCTCCACTATTTGCAGAAAAATTCAGCCCATCACGCAAGATGAAAGGTTTTTTCCCTGGCTGCATGTAGCCTATGGAAAGGTTATCAATCTTTATATGGAATGATAGAGCCTCTTTCATCATACTGAAGAAAACCTTTTGTTTTTTACAATCATCCAAATAATAACAGGAATACCTATAAGTGCAGTTACTGAATTTATGGGTAGTGTAGATTGCATTCCAGGCAACTGTGAAACAATATCACTAAACAACATAACACTTCCTCCCAGCAAAGCTGTTGCTGGCATCAATATCCTGTGGTTGGCAGTTTTAAACAATACCCTGGCAAGGTGGGGAACGGCAATCCCTATGAAACCAATAGGGCCACAAAATGCAGTGATGGTACCAGCCAATAAACTGGTGCTCAAAAAAATAACAACCCTACTCTGTATGATCCTGACCCCCAGCGATTTTGCATAATTTTCGCCTAATAAAAAAGCATTCAGGTCTTTTATCTTTAAAAAAGCCATCAGTAAACCAACCAAAATAGCAGGAATAACAACTAACAGCTGCCCTTTAGTAACACTTCCCAGGCTACCCATTGTCCAAATAATAAAAGCTTTCAACATTGATTCATTGCTGAAATATTGTAAAATACTTACAATAGCAGCAGTGGCACTGGTAAATAAAATCCCAAGGATCAGGATGGTCATAATATCATTTACCTTGGTAGAAACATACAACACCAAAAGCATCACCCCAAATGAACCTACCCATGCCACAATAGCCAAAGGCCAGGCACCTGTTGAGGAAAAGATACCCATAGCAAATATTGAAGAAAACCCTAACACAAACAAGGCTACCCCTAAACTGGCACCAGCACTTATACCTAACACATAGGGACCTGCCAATGGGTTCCTGAAAACTGTCTGCATCTGCAACCCACTGATTGAGAGCGCCAACCCTGTCAGTATAGCAGTTAATGCTTTGGGAAGCCTGAACTCATTGATGATGGTTTTTGTGGCCTGATCAACTTCTTGTGGGACAACCAGTGCTTTAATTACAGCATCAACAGGGATTACAACTGAACCCAATAAAAGGTCCAATAAAAACAGGGCAAAGAATAAAATACCCAGCCCTAAAAAATAGATTGAAGTTTTATTGCTTTTCCTTCCAGCCAAGCTACTGTCATTTAATTTCTTTATAGTAAGTGTACTCTTCTTCAACCAATATGTTTGGGTAAAGTATTTTTATCAGGTCTTTTAAGATCAGGTTTGGGTATATGGCCCCACTTTCCCAAAAATCATTCCCTCCATTGGCACTAACCCTGTTGATATTGTTGAAGACCCTTCCTTCATTGAAAACCACCAGATTTTTAAACCTTTCATCTGAAGCTAAAATTTCTTTTTTGGAGGCCATCATACCCATGTTTATCCAAACGTCAGCATTGGCAGCCCATGTTAAGGCATTCTCAAAAGAAACCACATAACTTTCGTGTGAGGGGTTGTCTTTACCCACATAGTCCCCTCCTGCATCTGAGATCAGGTTTGCCATATATGAATCTCCTCCTGGTACCCACCATGAGTCTTTGTAGGGAGAACCTACCAGTACATTGGGCTTTTTGCCAATAGCATGCACAAGCTGTTTCAACTGATTGTAATCTTCCTCAACCTCCAGCATAAACTGTTCAGCTTCCTGGCTTTTATTAAATAATTCCCCAACAAATTTTATCCATTCAGCTTTGCCTAAAGGACTACTCTCCAGATATTCAGCATTCAGGATTGCTGGTACTCCCAAATCGTGAAGTTTGCGCACAACTGAAGAGACCTCACTTCCTATACCATAAACCATTACCAAAGAAGGGGTTTGTTTGACAATTAGTTCATAATTAAGGTTCTGCCCATAGCCAACATCAACTACCTCTCCATTAGCTATCCTGTTCACAACTTCTTCATTTGTAATATACTTGCTCCCTGATACCCCAACAACCTTATCTGCCACCCCCAGGGCATCAAGAAAAGCTATGTGTGATGTTGATAAGCAAATAATCCTTTCAACTGGGGTAAAAATGATGCTTTTCCCTTCTAATGAATCGGGCACCTCTTTGCCTTTATCCACCAAATAATAATCAATTATTACATTTTCTGCCTGCTCCCATGGATTGGTTATGGTTAACCTGGTTATTTCCCCTTCCTTAACTATTTCAAAACCATGTGCATACTTGTTGGAAGAAACACCTGCTGCCTGTTCCTTTTGGCTTATACCACAAGAACATAAAACAAATACCAGTAAAATAAAAAGATTTGAGCCTTTCATAAACCTGCAATTAGTTGGGCAAATATGATACTTTTTTAGAAACTTTAAACTGTCCTGCCTGGATTCTTATGAAATAAACACCTGCGCTTCCTCCATGTATCACCACTTTATACCTTTTGGGGGCAAGGCGATTTACATCAGCCTTAACCAACCTGCCCAGGATATCATAAACAAACACATCATCCACATTAATTTCTTCTGAAATATCAAAACGGAAAAATGAATTGGCTGGGTTGGGAAATACATTTAATTCAACCACCTTATTCACTGAAGGGGTATCATTTATTGCATTATCTAAATTGCAGGCAATTAATTCAAAAGCCAGTGAGGAAGATGCATTATTGCTATTTTTTTCATTAAATGCAAACCATTGGGCATCCTGTTTAAAATAAAATGAATTATCATTGCTATTTTCCCTAAATGACTGGTAAACAGCAAAACTATCCTGTACATGGATGTTTGAAATATCAAAGCCAATAAAAAATGTATCAGCAGGCTCTATCATTTCATCAAAGCCTACAAAATTCATAGCACCTCCTACAAATTGGGAAACAGGTACATCAACCTGGTAGATTAATTCATCAGGGAGATCAGGTCCATTATATACTTTTATTGTAATATAACTTTGGCTGCCAAAAGCATGGCCTACTTTACCAATACCCAATGAAATGCCTTCAAGGGTTTCACTACCTTCAATTGAAAATTTTTCAACAAACTCAGTGATCCCTACTGAATTAGTCCCTCCCCAATAGCCAGCAGGATTACCGCCTTCATCCTGGATTCCAACTACCTGGTGTGAATCCCCATCTTTAAGGTTGGTAAAAGCATTGCAAAATTCAGTTCCCTCGTAAGGGAAAAGTCCATCAAGTGATTGCACTTCAGAACCATTGGGATCCAGCCAATGTTTCAATTGTTTTGCCTGCTCATTAAAATAGTCCCAACTAAGGTCAAAACGGGCAAAATAATCATTGGTAGAGTTTGAGCATGAAGCTAACCCTCCTGTTAATGAACCTACTAAAAATAAGTCCTGGTTAAAATACCCTCCCCCTGAAGACCCTGCTTCAGTGGTACCAAACTCCCAGGTTAATGTTCTCCAGAACCCATCTGCTTTATAAACATTACTAAATGAATCTATCACAGGGCTATCTTCATCAATGGCTATTTTTTTTATGTCTCCAATTGGGTGATGTATACTTACAACTGACCCAGGTTGCTCACCTGAATGGTCCCAACCAGCATAATATGGGTGAAATTCGGGAGGAGGTATCAGGGTTAATTCAACCAAACTAAAATCAAGGCTGTCTGAATTTGCCTTTAACACACTTCCCGATATTGAGTTTGAATTATCACCATCCAGGTTCCCACAATAAGGGCTTTGGTAGTTAAACAGGAAAATTGAATTTTCTTCCCCATTTACATAATCTTTAAAACAATGGTTAGCTGTCAACACATAAGGTGTTTTATCAAGGGCAGTGTTATTAAGAAGTGTCCCTGAGCATAACTCGCTTCCATCAACAAAAATCCGGCAAACACTGTTTTTAATTACATCCCAGTCATCTGCCAGCTCACAGTTAACATCAATGTTGCAATTACCAGAGCTTCCTAATGGCCTTCTTTGATGCCCACTGGCTACAACCCCTAAAAAATCGTGGTTTACTTTGGTAATGCCAATTTCCCCTTTAAAAACAGCATTCACTGGTTCTTCATATTGGACAATTATCTCATCACCAGCCAAAGGTGAAACAGCCAGGCGTTTAAATGATTTGTTATTGATCTCTGTATAGGCACCCAGCACTTCTGTTTTACTTTTGTTAAAAAGAAATAGCCTTGCTCCTGGTGGAACAATATAAGGGTCAAAAATAACATTCAGTGACAATGCATCTTCTGATTTAATAGCTACCTGCCAAACATCAAAGCCATTTATGTCCTCTAAATATTCTCCACTGTTGCCAGGATTTAAATCAACATGGAATGTATGGGCAAAACGGAAAGGCTTTAATTCTTGCTCTTTATAACTGGCCACTGATGCTTTTAATAGCTGTGAATTGTCCACCTTGGGCATTTCAACAAGCTGCCTTCCTGAACTCTTTAGGTTATTAATATTTAAAGGTATACCCCCAAGAGAAATTTGCCCAAGTGCCTGAAATCCAAAAGTGAAAATTATCCCAAAGAAAAAAAGCAAGGATGCTTTATACATAGCTAATATTTTAAATCCAAAGTTAACATTATAAACGATTTTTTTCTGGAAAATATATGCACCTTTTGATTTTAAATCAACACTTATATGTGCATACTTCCCAAATAAGATTTTACCATAGCCAGGCTTCCCTAATTAACTTATATTTTGTAAATTGAGAAAGCATTAATAATTTTTGCTTAAAACTTTGTAATCAAGAAACTTTTAAACTCATCACAATGAAAAACATTTTCCTGGCTTTATCTGCTTCTTTTTTAGCAATGGCAATCTTCCTGTCCTTTACAACAGGAACCAAACAACTTCCTGCCCCAGGCAATGATGAAATATTAAACCTTTTCCCAACTGAGGTTAGCACAATATTGAACAACTCGTGTTTTCAATGCCACAACAGTGATTCTAAAAATGTTGATGCAAAAAAAGGGTTAAACTTTTCAGAGTGGAAAAAATATTCTGTAATAAAAAAGGTTGGGAAATTAAAAAAAGTATGTGAAACCATAACTGAGGATGAAATGCCTCCTGAAAAATTCCTTGAACGTTTCCCTCATAAAAAATTAACTGATGAACAAGTAAAATTACTTTGTAAATGGGTTAAGGAGGAATCAGAAAAAATAGTGAAAAACATGAACTAAAACATAGGCACAAGGATTATAGCTTCCTGTTTAAACCCACTTGTTTAACTAAGTATTAATAACTATGTTTAGAAAAATAACCTTTTTATTTATTGTATTGCTTGTTGTAGTATTTATTGCCATGCAGTTTTTCCAACCTGGTAAAAACCTAGAAGAACCAACTGAACAACACCTTTTTAACACTGCCCATGTTAGTGCAGAAGTCCAGGGGATTTTAAAAAATGCTTGTATGGATTGCCACTCTAACAATACAAACTATTTATGGTACCATAAAATATCTCCTGTTTCCTGGTACATCCATAAACACATTGCAGATGGGAAAAAAGCCCTTGACTTTTCTGTGTGGGGTGGCTACTCAAAACTTGAGAAGATTGGGATGTTGGATGAAGTTTGTGAAGAAACCAAGGAAAAAACCATGCCTCTGAAAAGCTATACTTGGATGCACAAAAAAGCAAACCTAACAGAAAAAGAAATTGAAACCCTTTGCAACTGGGCAGAATCATATGCTGAAGAATTATTGCTTGAAAAATAACAACCCAGGATATTTTTTATTGTTGTAATTTGCCCTTGCCAAATTGAATCCCCATCTTCACCTTTTGTAAATTTAATACCAGCCCAACATGAAAGTTTTGGTAATGTTTGTCAATAAATTTAGTTATACACCCTCACAAAAAAACCTTGATTCTGCTGAAGATATAACAGAAGGAGCTTCTTTTAATGATGCTATCCTTGCCTTTATTCAAGTTGAAGAAGCTGATGAACAACATGATGCTAAAAGCAGGGAAAAGAAACTGGTTAACCACCTGAAATGGGCTTCCAGGAAGAATAACTGCAAAAAGGTGATCCTTCACAGCTTTGCCCATTTATCAAAATCAAAAGCTTCAGTTGAATTCACCAAAGAAATTTTTGACCAGGCTGAAACCAGGTTACAAAATTCAGGTTTTGAAACTGCCCAAACACCTTTTGGCTATTTCCTTGACCTGGATATTAAAGCACCAGGCTATTCATTAGCCAGGATTTGGGCTACACTTTAAATACTTCTCACTACTATTTTATGCCCCTCTCGGGGAAGAGTTAAAGAATGCTCTAATACTTAATCCTTTTTATTTGGTTATCTTTGCTGCCTGAAAATTTATTTTATGAAGTTTGAAGATTACAGGATATCTGCAGGAATAAAAAACAACCTGAAAAAACAAGGTTTTAGGCGCCCTACAGACATACAGTATAAAGCAATCCCCCCTATATTAAAAGGGGAAGATGTGCTTGCCATTGCCCAAACAGGGACAGGGAAAACAGCTGCATTTGCCATTCCTGTGATCAATAAACTAATGGAATTAAAAAGGAAAGCCCCCTTCCATGGAGTAGCTTGCCTGGTAATGGTCCCCACCCATGAATTGGCACAACAGGTACATGCTGTTTTTGATAACCTGGCAAAAGGGACAAATATCAGTGCTACCTGTATTTTTGGAGGCGTAGCCCAAGAACCCCAAATTGAAAAGCTAAAGAAAGGGGCCGATATTTTGATTGCCACCCCAGGGCGCATGTTTGACCTGGTAAGCCAGGGGCATTTGAAACTTCACAAAACAAAAATCCTCATCCTTGATGAAGCTGACCATATGCTGGATTTAGGCTTTATTAAAGATATTCGTGACCTGACCAGGTTTTTACCCAAAAACAGGCAAACATTGTTTTTCTCTGCCACCATTAATGACAAAATAAAAAAGCTTGCTTATTCCCTGGTAAAAAAACCTATCAGGATACAGGTATCACCTAAAAACCCTGTTGCCAAGAACATTGACCATAATGTTGCTTTTATTGAAATGGATGATAAACGTTTTTTCCTTGAACGCCTGATAAAAGAAAATGAGGAAGCCAAGGTCCTTGTTTTTGTGCGTACAAAAGTCAGGGCTGAAAGGGTAAAAAAAGCTATGGAAAGGGTGGGCATCCATAGTAATACAATCCACAGTGACAAAGAACAGGAGGAAAGGGATGCAGTAATGCACGAGTTCAAAACAGGGGAAGTTAAAATCCTCATTGCCACTGACATAAGTGCTCGTGGCATTGATTTCCCAAATGTTGATTATGTAGTTAATTATGACCTGCCTGAGCAGGCTGAGAATTATGTGCATAGGGTAGGCAGGACAGGCAGGGGAAACCAACGCGGAAAAGCAATTTCATTTTGCAGTAAAGAAGAAATTCAAATCCTGGATGAGGTTGAAGGTTTTTTAGGGAAAGAAATCACAGTAATGGAGATTGGCAAAAATGACTATTGGGAAACCATTGAATTTACTGAAGATACAGATGACAACTGGAAAGCCCTGTTAAAAGAAGCTTCCAGGGAAGAAAAGAAAAAGAGGAAATCCAGGTAAATTGCCCAATTATTTGCAAAAAACAAAGGAGCTGCTTTAATCAAAACAACTCCTTTATTTTTTACTGATAAGGTTTTAATCTACTTTTTTAAGGATAGCCACATACCCGCCACCTGATGCCATGGAAATTTTCAGAGACTTGCCCGAAACCATTTCCTTTTTGATAACATAATCAGCCAGGTGCCTGTTTGCATTGATGCCATCTGCTAGATATTCAATTTGCCATTTCCCCTCTTCCAAAAAGCCAAGGCTTATTTCAAATTCGCGAGGTGTCCAGTCTGTCATGCCACCTATGTACCAATTGTCCCCACTTTTCCTAGCAACCACAAGGTACTCTTTTATCTTTCCTTCCAGCGCCACAGTTTTATCCCAGGTAGTTGGTATTTTCACCATAAACTCCACATATCCTGGTTCTTTTAAGTAGTTAGATGGGGTATCACAAAACATTTGCAATGGGCTTTCATATAAAACATACATACTTGACTGGTGTGCCCTTGTCCCCTGGCTCATGGGTGAATCAAAATTTATTTTAAACCCTCTGGCATCATGGTTTATCATTGCCCCAGGTGTATAATCCATAGGGCCTGCCAGCATGCGTGTAAATGGTAATGTGAGGTTATGGGCAGGGGTAATGTAATCTGCCCATTTATGGTGCTCATTCCCTCTCAGCCCTTCATAATTAACTACATTGGGGTATTTCCTTTGCAGCCCATTGGGTTTAAAAGCCCCATGGAAATCAACCAGGAATTCACGTTCAGCAGCTGCTTTGGCAATCTCTTCATAGTAGTTCACCATCAACTGGTCAGCCCTTTGCATAAAATCAACTTTAATACCAACTGCTCCCCATTCTTTAAATTTATCTAATGTAGCTTCCAGGTTTTCATACAATGGTTTCCATAGAACCCAAAGTACCACATCTACCCCTTTTGACTTTCCATAGTTGATAATTTCATGGACATCCATACCTGGCATAAACTCAAACAGGTTGGTGGTATTTGACCAGCCCTCATCAAGGATGATGTAATTAATGCCAAACCTGGCGGCAAAATCAATGAAATATTTGTAGGTTTCTGTGTTAACACCTGCCTTAAAATCAACACCATAAATGTTGTTGGCATTCCACCAGTCCCAAGCCACTGTGCCTGGTTTAATCCAACTAGCATCTTCTAAAACATTTTCTTCAGCCAAAATAAAAGGCAAAGCATTCTCAACCAACTCTTTATCTTCACGTGCAATCATCAGGCAACGCCAGGGGAATGCCCTGCTTCCCTTGGTAGCTGCAATGTATTCAGCCTCATTTAAAATATCCTCTGTCCTATCTCTAGCCATTTTAATTTCAACAGGCACTTTAGGGAATAAAGCTGTCAACCTATCTTCTCCTGTACCTTCAAGGAACATGGCAGGGTAATTGGTTTGCCCTGTTTCAGTAATGCCTACCTTTATGCCATTTGCAGTTGTAACCAATGCTGGCAGGCTGCAAAACCTACCTTTTCCAATCCCTGCTAAAACTGTGTCAACATAAGCCCTTTCATAGTGTGAGTAAAGGCTCACTTCTTCAGGGAATAAAATAGAGCAGCCATCATTAAAATTAAGACCTGCAACTTCATTTATAATCTCAATGCCATCTTTCAATGAAGCCTCCCAGCGATAAGCTACCCCATTGTCATAAGCCCTAAAACGCAAGGCAAAGCCTTCTTTAAAACTTATGGCCAGTTCATTGCAGTGGTCAACCATCTCCTTAAATTTATAAGGAACCACAGCTGACAGTTCACTATTTATATTGGTTGTTGAAGTTTTACGCACTTTTGGGGTTGTTCCCAACACTTTATCTGCTAACTCAATGCTAATAGTTGATTCTTTCAAGACATCATTCCCATCAACAGCAACTGACCAGGAAATAGCATCAGCAACTTTTACCTTAATTTCAATGGATGAGTCTGGTGATTTTACACTGTAATCTTTAGCATTTAAGTTAAAAGCTATACCCAGTGTTAAGAATATAAATACAAATTGTTTCATTGTTTTGGATTTATTAGGATTTATTGAATATGTTCTTAGCCTGAAGTTTAAAATTAAATAAAACTACTAACTAAGATATAAAAGCAGGTTGAATATTTTCAAAATTAATTTCAACTTAAAATTATATAAGTTTTAAATGACTTTTTACTGAATGCCCTTGACCCTATAAGTTACAAATATCTTTAATCCATATCAAAACTTTTAGGACAGATCAACCAAATAAGATAAGAGATATCTCAGGCACTATTTAAATCATGAAATAAAAAAATGAGACCTATCATTTATAAGTTATCAGTCCTTTTCTCCTACGCCCATCCATGAGGATTGACAGAGGTTTTTCAAACCTTATATGTTTTACATATTCCATTTGGGTAACAACAGGTTGTTGCTCCAGTATCTCCACATTCACATCAGCCCCCCTTGCATTGTGTGGTACAGAGAAATAGCCAACATTCATGGATGTTACATTGTGGAAAAAATGTGACCCCTGAGAACCATCAAGGGGGAAATCAGGCAACCCCATTTCAATGATGACCCTTGCTTTTGAGATACTTGACCATAACACTGGAATACCTGTAAAATGGTCACGTGACCCCCAGCGCCCTGGTCCTAAAAGTATATATTCACCACCTGATTCTTCAATTGTTTTATTCACCTGTTTGATCTCTTCGGCAATATCTTTTGTTTTTGTTTTATTAAATTTAACAGGGTCAACATACACCACATCTTTAATGGTTTCAACAATCCCATTACCCATACCCCTTTCAGCAGCCATCAGAACATTGCCATTTTTAACCATATCAATATCAATTTCTACCTGCTCTTCGCGCCTGATCAATGGTTTTATCTGAAGCAAATAAAAAGTGGGGTTTCCTTTATCACCTGGCTCAAGGTCTATTGCATATTCAATTTCAACTGGAGACCCCATGGCTTCCCTGAAAAGCTTTAATAATAATTGAAGAGTTTCAGCCAAAGGAAGTGAATTGTATTTCAAAATGTTTGCAAAATCAACTACCCTTGGCCCTTTCACGCCAACACCAGGAACAAGCATATCATTGGCAAGGTCATAGGTTGAAGCACAGTGGGTTAAAATCCCATCTTCTTCTGCCTCTTTCAACTTGTATTTAATAATGGTTGCATTTTCCCCTCCCTCAACCAGGTCAAATACTTCATGATCCATGTCAATGGCATAAAATTCCCTTTGCGAGTCACGCACCTGGTCTCTTATATCTGTGGGGTTAATGGTAGGGTATTTGGGGCAAAACCTATAGGCATTTTCACCACCTACTACATATTCCCCTAACCCCACTGCCAGTACAGAGAAACCATCCTCAGGCTCCATATATGAAACAGGATAATAGTTATATGATTGGGCTGTACCTGAAATGTTTGGATAGTATTTCCCATTATATTCATGCCCCACAACTTCCTGGATCACCACAGCCATTTTTTCCTCTTCAATCTTATAATTTACAGCATCAAAGTAAGCCCTTGCGGAATCAGTAAAGATACTGGAATACACCAGTTTAATGGCAGTAACCAATTGTTCAAACCTGACATTTATATCAGGGTGGTTGTTAGGTATTAAATAAGTATCATAAACCCCAGAAAATGGTTGGAGTAAAGAATCTTCAAATAAACCTGACGAGCGTATGGCCAATGGTTTCTTTTGGCGCTTAAGGTACTTCTTCAATTTTACTGACAATGCCTCATCAAGCTGGGCTTCAAGGAAAAAACTCCTTACCTGGTTATAATCTTTTGTTGTATATACCTCTTCATACAGGTTATTCTGCTCAAGGAATTTATTAAACTCCAAAGCCCCAATAATAGCAGTTGAAGGGATCCTGATGTTCAACCCAGGTATGATCTTATTGAAATCAATATTTTCAATAAAGTGGCTGAGGAATGCCATACCCCTTCCTTTACCTCCCAATGAACCTTTGGCAAAACGGATAATATACCTGTTTGAAATTGCCAGTGAAGAAGAATAATTAATAATTGTCCCTCTTAATTTTTTAACTTTTTCAGATTGAAAAATATCCAGGCAAGTTTGCCTCAATTCTTCAACTGAGCCAAAATCTTCCGGAGCATAAGGGATCAACTGCAGTGCCATGTTTATTTCACCTCTTGCCATTAACCAGGTAGAAAATGAATTCCTACTGGCATGGTATTTCAAAACAGCATCAGGGATTATTTTGAACTTCTCCTGGAAATCTTCCAGGTTTTCTGCTTCCATCACGGGGACACCCCTGTCATCTTTAAAAACAAAATTTCCAAACCCAAGCCTCCTGTATAAGAAGTGCAAAATATCAAGGGAAAGGCTTTCTGAGTTCTTATTTATAAACTCTGCATCAATTTCAGCTGCACGCTGGGCATTAGCAATGTCATGTGATTGAAGCATGACAGGTACAGGGAACTTTAATGTCTTTTTTGCATATTTAAGCAGCTCAACACCTGCATCTTCATCATCAACCCCATCTTTTTCAAATTTTACATCAGAAATTACACACAACATATAATCCCTATACGCATTAAGGATTTTTACAGCATCCTCATAGGTGCTTACCAGGATCACCTTTGGACGTGCGCGCATTTTTAATATTTTGTGTAATTCATCATTTGCTTCATCCTGGACAATAACCTGGGTTTGTGTCATTATGGTGGAATAAAGCATGGGCAAATACCTTGAATAGTATTCAATGCTGTCCTCAACCAGTAAAACCACCCTTACATTACCATTTTGGGTATCTCTGGCAATGTTTTGCCTATCTTCAATATATTTGATCATGGCCAGGAAAACATTTGAATTCCCATTCCACACAAATACCCTGTCAACAAAGTCAAGCTTTTGCCCTTCAACCTGGAAATACCTTAAATCTGCATTATTGTTTACTAGCAATAAAAGGGGTGAATCAGGTTGTATTGTATTTACTTCCCTGGCAATCTCAACAGGGATCACCTTATCAGCCCCTGCCATTACAATAATGATATCAAAACTCCTGTGCTGCAATATTTCCAGGGCTTCTTCTTTAGAGTGTACACTGGTAAACCTGGGGGCTGCATACAAGTTAAGCTGGAGGTATTCACCCCTGATCTTATCACTAAACTGGCCTTCCCTGACAATTGAATAGGAATCATACAAAGTAGCAACCAACAAAATTTCTTTTACTTTAGTTGGCATTAACTCCTGGAATATGTCACGGTCATTTTTCCTCTTCTTGTAAATATTTGCCAGTGTAATTTTTTCTAAATCCATCTCCCTGCTTTTATGGGTGAAAAATAAGTAAAATTCATTGAACCATTAATGAGTTATATAACACATCTTTCAAATCCCCAAACCTCAGATAATAAATATTCAACTATTTTTACAAACAAATTTTTACTGGCGTTTTTATAATAATACATTACAACCTGGATTTAGTTTATGAAAGAAAGAAAAAGTGGGATATTATTGCATATAACTTCATTGCCAGGGCATGAAGGCATTGGCACATTGGGGCATGATGCTTTTAGGTTTGTTGACTTCCTGGCAGGTTGTAACCAAAAAACCTGGCAAATTTTGCCATTGGGACCTACTGGTTATGGTGATTCTCCTTACCAAAGTTATTCTGCCTTTGCAGGGAATATTTTAATGATTGACTTGCACCTGCTGGCTAAAGATGGGTTGGTCAGTAGCACAAGGTTGAAGCACAATCTTGGGTTTAAAAAGAAAAAGGCTTTGTTTCAGGAAACCCAGGAGTGGAAAATACCTATCTTAGGTGAAGCTTTTCAGTCATTCAAACAAGATAAACAGGTCAGCTTGCAAAAAGAATACAATGGTTTTATTGAAGAAAATAGTTGGTGGTTAAATGATTATGCCTTGTTTATTTCTTGCAAAAAACACTTCAATGGTAAAGCCTGGAATGAATGGGAAGATGGGCTCAAATACAGGGGAAGTGATACCCTTAAACTTTATGCTGCCAAACTGCATGAGGAAATAGAATTTCGTAAATTTTTGCAATTCCTGTTTTTCAGGCAATGGTATGCTTTAAAAAAATATGCAAATTTTAAAGGCATCAGCATATTTGGGGATGTCCCACTTTATGTTTCAACTGATAGTGCTGATGTGTGGGCAAACCCAACACTCTTCAAGCTTGATGAAGATTTGAAGCCTACCCATGTAGGAGGTGTCCCCCCTGATTATTTTAGTGAAGATGGGCAATTGTGGGGAAACCCTGTATATGATTGGGATGAAATTAAAAAACAGGATTTTGGATGGTGGCTTGCCAGGCTGCATTTTAACCTCAGGATGTTTGATCTTGCCAGGATTGACCACTTCAGGGGGCTTTCAGCATACTGGTCTGTTGAAGCTGGCAAACAAAATGCCATTGATGGAGAATGGCTGCCTGCATATGGGCATGAACTATTATCAAAATTTAAGGGGCAAATAGGGCACCTGCCCCTGGTTGCTGAAGATTTGGGGGAAATTGATGAACATGTAGAAAAACTGAGGGATGATTTTAACTTGCCAGGCATGAAAGTGCTTCAGTTTGGTTTTTCATCAGATCCAACCAGTGGACATTTACCTCATAATTATCCTCCTAATTTTATTGCCTACACAGGTACACATGACAATAATACATCTTCAGGGTGGTTCCTTTCATCTGGTAAAAATGAGAAGAAATTGGTAAAAAAATATTTCAAAGCCTCCAGGAGGAAAATTGCCAGGCAAATGATTAATGCTGTTTGGGCTTCAGGTGCACAGATGGCCATAACCCCATTACAGGATTTACTTGGCTTAGGGGCTCAGACAAGGATGAATGTACCTGGCATCCCTGATGGAAATTGGGCCTGGCGTTTTCAATGGAAACAAATAAAAAGGAAACAAATAAGGTTCTTAAAAGAAATCACAGAAAAATATAACAGGTAAGCTACCAATATTGTGTAATAGCTTGCAAAAATAATTGTGGTTGTTCTGCATGCAACCAATGCCCTGCATCTGGAAGGGCTACAATGTTAGCATCAGGGTATATTTCCTTTATTACCTGGATATCACTTTCCTGGATATAGTTTGAATTAGCCCCTTTAATAAATTTTACTGGATATGAAGTAATGGGTATTTGTGCTGAGAGCCAACTCTTATTTACCCCACTCACTATTTCATCCAGGTAATTGTACAATGCTTCTGGGTTTAGCCTCCATTTGAACAGCTTTGTGTTTTTATCTTTAACAACATTCTTCAACAGGAATTGCACCACCCTTGTATCATCAACCTTCTCAGACAAATAATAAGCTACATCCTCCCTGTTTTCAACCTGTGTAAAATTAATATCTATCATAGCCAGCAAGATGTTCCTGTGTAAATAATACTGGCTTTTCTCATTCAACTGCATGTAATCAACAGGGGCAATGTCAGCAACAATTAGCCTTTCAACCCTTTCTGGGTAATCAGCTGCAAAATACATGGCTGTTTTCCCTCCCATACTGTGTCCAAGGAGTATGGTTTTTTCAATTCCTTGCTGGTTAAGGAACCCTACCAAGTCATCCCTCATGCTATCAAATGAATTCACATCATCATGAGGTGACTGCCCATGGTTCCGCTGGTCAAGCATATACACGGTGTGGCGCTTACCCAGCTTTTTCCCAATGGTAAGCCAATTATCAGAAGAGCCATACAACCCATGTATAATTACAAAAGGTGTCCCTTCACCTGTTTTCCTATAAAAAAGTTCCATGAGCTACTTCAGGCAATCTAAATATTTTTGGATAGTTTTTTCTAGCCCATAATAAAGGGCATCAGCAATAAGTGCATGGCCAATGGATACTTCCAGTAAGTTTGGGATATTTTTACACATAAAATTAAGGTTATCAAGGTTAAGGTCGTGCCCTGCATTTACCCCTACTCCTATTTCTCTTGCATGCTTTGCTGCTGACATGAATGGAGCAATAGCCTTCTCCCTGTCTATATGATAGTTTTTGGCATAGGGCTCAGTGTAAAGCTCTACCCTATTAGTACTTATCCTGGCAGCTCCATCTATTATTTTATTCTCAGGGTCAACAAAAATTGAAGTCCTTATATTATTTTCCTGTAACCTTGAGATCACCTCCTTCAGGAATGCTTCATTTTTAATGGTATCCCATCCATGGTCACTGGTTAATTGACCAGGTAAATCAGGCACCAAGGTAACCTGGTGTGCTTTCACCTCAATAACCATTTTTAAAAAATCTTCACTTGGATACCCTTCAATATTTAATTCAGTATGAACCAGGGGTTTTAACTCATACACATCTTGCCGTTTTATATGCCTTTCATCCGATCGAGGATGAACAGTAATACCTTGAGCACCAAACTTTTGACAATCAATAGCAACCTCAGCAACATTGGGGATATTTCCCCCTCTTGAATTTCTTAATGTTGCAATTTTATTTATATTTACACTTAATCTGGTCATTGTTGACAAAATTTAAGGGTGCAAGTTACAACTAAGATTTGAAACAGGTAATGATTTAAAGGTAAAAGTTTTGATTGCTAAACACCTGATATCAGATGTGGTTCCTGTCCTAAGGAAAACAGACAAGGGGCAAAAGGCATTGAATTGGATGGATGTATTCAGGGTATCTCATTTACCAGTTGTAGATGAAAATAAGTACCTGGGCACCATATCTGATAAAATGATCTATGACCTGGATTTGATTGATGCTGTAATTGCTGAACAAGATGTAAAACTGTCAACACCCCATGTCCATTATTCACAACATATTTTTGAGATAGCATCCATCATGTATAAGCTAAAACTTAGTGTAGTACCTGTGCTTGATGAAAAACATAGCTACCTTGGGGTGATTACCCTTTATGACCTTGCCAGGCGTTTTTCAAACCTGTATTCAGTCCATGAACCTGGGGGAGTTATTTTACTGGAAATGAATACCCACGACTATTCATTGTCACAAATTGCTCAAATTGTTGAAAGCAATGATGTGAAAATTTTAAGTTCATTTATTAATCGCGTGCCTGGAACTAAAAGCTTGCTGGTGACTATAAAATTAAATACCATTGACCTTTCTGCTGTGATCCAGACCCTGGAAAGATACAACTACAATGTAAAAGCAGTTTATATGGATGATTCTGCACTTAATGATTTGTATGATGACAGGTTTGAGCAGTTTATGAAATACATGAATTTTTAACCTTGAAATGAATAAGAAAGTAGCTGTTTTTGGTAATTCTGTTGATGCTGGGTTTGTACCTGTTTTGAGGAAATTCTTTCAATTTTTTGAAAGAAATGGTGTTAAAGTCCAGCTATACAAACCCTTTTATAGCCATTTAATCAATAACCTTGATTTTTCACCTTTTTATACTCACTTCTTTCATTCCCATACTGATTTTGACCACAATAACAATTATATATTCAGCATAGGTGGTGATGGCACTTTCCTGCAAACATTACAATGCACACGAAATTTTGATGTCCCCATGGTAGGGCTTAACAGTGGCAGGCTGGGATTTTTAGCTGATATTTCAGAAGATAAAGTTGAAGATGCTTTAGCTTCCATTTTCAATAATAAGTTTGATATCATTGAGCGTTCATTGCTGGAAGTAGACTTAGGAGGAGCCCATAAATTAGATTTTAATTATGCCTTGAATGAAATGACTGTCCTGAAAACTGACACATCCTCCATGATCAATATAAAAGCTTACCTTGATGGGGAATTCCTGAATAATTACTGGGCAGATGGGCTTATTATTGCAACCCCAACAGGATCCACAGCTTATTCTTTAAGTGTAGGAGGTCCTATACTGACACCAGAATCAATGAACTTTGTAATTACACCTATTGCCCCACATAACCTTACAGTAAGGCCATTGGTTGTCCCCGACCACCATGAGCTATTATTGAAGGTATCAGGGCGCGGGACACATTTCCTGACATCACTTGATTCAACCTCCAACAGTGTTGAAATTACTACCTCTATAAAAGTAAAAAAAGCCTCTTTCAGGCTAAAAACTATCTCGCTAAAAGGGCACAGTTTTTTATCTACACTTCGCAACAAACTCATGTGGGGCGCGGATAAGAGGAACTAAATTTTATCTGAAGCTTAACAATTTTTAATCTTTGTTTGGGTTTTATAATAACTATCAGGTATGTTATTTTTAGAATTATATTACTTTTGTAGCTCTTGAAAGCTGTTATGTTAAAAAGGCACAAGGCGTATGTTCATTGATTATTAGAATGTTGCAAGGATTTATAAAAGAAAAACAGGATACCATTTTAAGGGTTTTCAACAACATTTTTTCATTGAAATCCTGCAAATTCAGAAACAATATTAAGTATTATAATTTTGAAAATTACGTTTAAAATGCCTGAAGCAATTTTTGTAAAACAAATAATGGCAAGATGAAAAAGTTATTAGTGGTTTTAGCAGTTTTTTTATCTGTTTCAGGTTTTGCCCAAAAAACAGCTGACATTGGGATATGGTTAGGAGCATCCTCATATTGGGGAGACATGACAAAAGTGAACGTTGGAGAGTCAATAAATCAAATGTATGGAGCTTATTTCAGATATAATTTTAATCCAAGGTACAGTTTGCGTGCAATGTTCCTTACAGGCAAAATTGGTGCAGTAGGAAATATGGAAAATGTAACTTGGGAATTCAATAAAAACGCGCAGGACTTCACCCTGATGTTGGAAGTAAATTACCTGAAATACATCCTTGGTGCTAAAAAGACTCCTTTTAGCCCATACATTATGGGAGGGATTGGTGTTATGTATTATCCTTATGAAGTGGTCCCTACTGCTTTGGCTAGTTTTAATCCATTACATAATAAAGGAACTACAGAAAGAAAGGAATCAGTTACAGCACCATCAATACCTTTTGGGATGGGCATAAAAGCAACTTTTGGGAAAAGGCTGGGAATTGGGCTAGAGGTCCAGTTTAGAAAACTGTTAGATGACAAGTTGGATGACTTGGATGACCCATTGGCATATGAAACATTAGTAACACCATCAGGAAGCAGTACTCCTGAGAAAAAGGAAGTAACTTATTCTGACACATGGCATAACAATGACTATGTGACATTTGTAGGCTTGCATTTAACCTATTCAATTAATTTAACAAACAAGGTTTGCCCTGTATATGATAGTAAAGTTAAGTAGTTGTGTCCTTTAAACAAAAACTAAATAAAGAACTCATCCCCAGCCATATTGCAATAATTATGGATGGTAATGGGCGTTGGGCAGCCAAACATGGCAATGCCAGGATTTTTGGGCATGAACATGGGGTAGAATCTGTGCGTTCAGTTGTTGAAGGGGCTGGTGAAGTTGGGGTTAAATATTTAACCCTTTATGCATTTTCAACTGAAAACTGGGCTAGGCCAAAAGAAGAAGTAAATGCCCTGATGGCTTTATTGATACATGCAATTGAAGAAGAAACTGAAAAGCTTAACAAAAATAATGTAAGGTTAGGGGTAATTGGAGATACCAACCAATTGCCAACTGAGGTCAGGGAAAAACTTTTCAGGTGCATTGACAACCTAAGCCCAAACACAGGATTGACACTGACTTTAGCTTTAAGTTATAGCTCAAAATGGGAAATTATTGAAGCTATCAAAAATTTAGCTGAAGACGTAAAAGAAGGAAATATTCAACCCAAAAATATAAATAAAGAACTATTTGATAATTACTTGTCAACAAGGGATATGCCTGACCCTGAGTTGCTAATTCGCACAAGTGGGGAATACAGGATCAGTAATTTTCTATTATGGCAGATTGCATATTCTGAATTATGCTTTGTAGAAAAGTTATGGCCTGATTTCAGGAAGGAAGATCTGTTTGAAGCAATCTATGAGTTTCAAGGCAGGGAAAGGAGATTTGGGAAAACAAGTGAACAAATAGAGGCTAATTAATTTGAAAAGGATGCGGAAAACAACCATACTTTTGTTTTTTTTGATTGGGATAATTAGTGGTGCAGTTGCTCAAGTTGCTGATAGTACTAATTTTTCCATTTACTATGACAGCCCTAAAAAATACATCATTGCAGATGTAAAAATAACTGGGATAAAATACCTTGACAAAGAAGTATTGGTTCAACTGTCAGGGTTGAAAATTGGTGATGAGATCACTGTCCCTGGAGAAGAAATTACAAGTGCCATAAAAAAACTGTGGAAGCAAGGGTTATTTTCTGATGTTGAAATCACTGCCAGCCAAATTGTAAACAACAGGATTTGGATTGAAATATACCTTCAGGAAATGCCGCGTTTGGCTGCTGCCAACTTTTTTGGGGTTTCTAAAAGCGAGAAAGATGATATAACTGAAAAGGTACTGTTGCTGGTTGGCTCACAAATAACAGAAGACCAGATAAACAGGGCTGAAAGGATCATTAATGGGATATTCAATGAAAAAGGTTTCCTGAACACTGAAGTTAATATTGTGCAACGTGACGACACCACAAAAAACAACAGTGTAATCCTTGATATCCATGTGGATAAAAAGGAAAAAGTAAAAATTAAGGATGTTATCTTTCATGGAAATGAGAACCTGAAAGCAGGGCTGCTTGAACGTTCAATGAAAAAGACCAAAGCAAAAAAAATCAGGAACTTTTTCCATTCAAAAAAATTCATGGAAGACAAATATGATGAAGATAAAATAAACCTCATTGACAAGTACAATGAAAAAGGGTATAGGGATGCTATAATTATCAAAGATTCAATTGTTAAAACTGAAGACAATCGTGTAAATGTTGAAATTTGGGTAGATGAAGGGAACAAATTTTATTTCCGTGATATTAAGTGGGTTGGCAATACTGTATACCCCAGTGAATGGTTAGATGCTGTACTAGGGATCAAAAAAGGAGATGTATATGACCAAAAGCTATTAAATAAAAGGTTAAGTGAAGATGAGGATGGGGTAAACAACCAGTACCTGGATAATGGCTACCTGTTTTTCAACCTTAACCCAGTTGAGGTCAGGATTGAGAAAGACTCCATTGATTTGGAAATGAGGATCCATGAAGACAAACAAGCTACTATTAATAAAGTACTTATTTCAGGGAACACAAAAACACACGAACATGTAGCGCGCAGGGAATTACGCACCCATCCTGGCGACCTGTTCAGCAGGAGCAACATAATGAGGTCATTTAGGGAATTATCTCAACTTGGGCACTTTGACCCTGAAGCCATTAACCCAGATGTGATACCCCACCCTGAAGATGGGACTGTTGATATTGATTACCAATTACAGGAAAAAGCCAATGACCAGATTGAACTTTCAGGAGGATGGGGAGCTGGCATGTTTGTGGGTTCTGTTGGGTTAAAATTCGCTAACTTTTCCGTGCGCAATATATTTAACAAAGAAGCCTGGAGGCCACTGCCAACTGGTGATGGGCAAACACTTAGTTTGCGTTACCAAACAAGTGGGAAATACTATAAAACTGTTAGCCTTTCATTTACTGAGCCCTGGTTAGGTGGTAAAAAGCCCAATAGCTTATCCATGTCTTTATCTTATTCCAGGATAAATTATAGTGCCAACAATTACTATTCAAGGTATGGTGGTGGGTATGGTGGCTATTCACCCTATGGATATGGTGGGTATGGATATGGAGGCTATGGTGGATATGGGGGTTACTCTCCTTATGGATATGGGTATGGAGGTTATTCTCCTTATGGGTATGGATATGGGTATGGGAATCCATATTACAACCAACCCCAAGAAGATAATGACCCAAGCGATGACCAGATTTGGGCTACAACTGCATTAGCATTAGGTTATGGATACAGGCTATCATGGCCAGATGATTATTTCACAGTTTACCATGAATTATCTTTTGAGCATTATAAGCTCCAAAATATGGGAAGCTATTTCTATTTCCTGGCTGATGAAAATGGGCAAGTAAATGGTACATTTAATAACTTCAGTTTTAAAACTGTTTTTGGAAGGAATTCTGTTGACAACCCACTGTATTCAAGAAGTGGTTCAAGTGTTTCACTTTCATTAAAAATGACCCCTCCTTTCTCATGGTTTGATGGGGTTAACTATGGTGATGATGACCTTTCAAATATTGACCGTTTTAAATGGATTGAATACCACAAATGGTTGTTAAAAGGCCAGCACTATAACCCAATTTCAAAAGACAGGGACCTGGTACTAAAAACTGCCTATGAATTTGGCTTCCTTGGCTATTTTAATGAATACAGGGTTTCACCATTTGAAGGATTCATTGTTGGAGGTTCAGGAATGTCAGGTTACAATATTTATGGAACTGATTATGTTTCACTTAGAGGTTATAAAGATTATAGTTTAAGCCCAAGCAATGGGTCAAAATTATACTCAAAATTCACCATGGAATTAAGGTATCCTGTAACATTAAAGCCAAGTGCAACCATTTATGGGCTTGCATTTATTGAAGCAGGTAATACTGAGAATAATTTCAGGGACTATAACCCTTTCAAACTGAAAAGGTCAGCAGGTTTAGGTGTAAGGATTTATTTACCTATGTTTGGGCTAATGGGAATTGACTGGGGCTATGGGTTTGATGATATCCCTGGCCAACCTGATGCCAGTGGAAGCCAGTTTCATTTTGTTATTGGCCAGCAATTCTGATAGTTATGGATTTGGCTTGGTATTTGCGTAATCAATCAATGATATAATATAAAACAATTTAATAATGAAATGAGCCACATAACAGATTACACATTTTGAGCAATCTGTTATTGGTATACCTACCTTACCATAGGCAGGTGATATTAAAAATACCATTGAAAACTTTAAATAATAATGAGATGAAAAAAATAGTATTATTGTTTGTGGTTTTATTCTCAGTAACCACTGCCTTTGCGCAAAAATATGCATATGTTGATACAGAGTATATCTTGGATAATATACCTGCTTATAAAGCTGCACAAGACCAGCTGGACCAGTTATCAAGGCAATACCAAAAAGAGCTGGAATCAATGCATGCTGAAATAGAAAAAATGTACCAGGACTTCCAGGCAGAAAGTGTCCTCCTATCTGAAGACATGAAACGCAAAAGGGAAGATGTTATCATTACAAAAGAAAAAGAATACAAACAACTTCAAAGGAAATATTTTGGGCAAAATGGCGACCTTTACAAAAAACGCCAGGGTTTGGTAAAACCCATCCAGGATGATATTTTTAATGCTGTACAAGAGCTTGCTAATGATGGTGGATATGCAGTTATTTTTGACAAAGCAGGTGGCATTTCAATGCTTTATACCAACCCAAAATATGACTTAAGCGACCAGATTTTACAAAAAATGGGATATAAAAATTAATAACTATATTTGACCAAAAATTTAAACTCAACTTGATTATGAGACATTTACTAAAAACACTGTTTATTGCACTGTTTGTGTTGACAGTTAGTTTGGCAGGAGCCCAAACCCAAAAATTTGGACACATTGACCTTCAGGCACTTATACAAGTTATGCCAGAAAGTAAAACTGCCAAAGATGATATGGATAAATTTGTTAAAGAACTTGAAGACCAACTTGCAGTTATGCAGGAAGAATATAATAAGAAACTGGAAGAATATGCAGTCAAACGTGATTCAGTTTCTGAATTCATAAGGACTTCATTGGAAACAGATTTGCAAGACCTTGGGCAAAGGATACAAAATTTCCAGGGAGTTGCACAACAACAAATGCAGGCAAAAAATGCTGAAATACTTTCACCAATTTATCAGAAAGCAAAAAATGCTGTTGAAGAAGTTGGAAAAGAGCAAGGGTTGATTTATGTATTTGATGTTGGTCCAAGCGTGATACTTTACAAATCAAATGAGAGTGTAGACCTTCTTCCACTGGTAAAGCAAAAACTGGGGATACAGTAGGGACAAGTTTATAAGATGATATAAAAAAAGCCATTTGCCAGTAGACAAATGGCTTTTTTACTTATATTCACACAAAATCTATTTCATTGCAAAAATATTCACCCATAGGAGTTTTTGACTCAGGATATGGAGGGTTGACAGTTTTAAATGAACTGAAAAAACGCCTTCCAAAATACAATTACATTTACCTGGGTGATAATGCGCGCACACCTTATGGCACGCGCTCATTTGATGTGGTTTATGAATACACATTGGAAGCTGTCAAAAAGCTATTTGACCTGGGCTGCCACTTGGTAATTGTTGCTTGCAATACTGCTTCAGCAAAAGCATTGAGAAATATCCAACAACTTGACCTGCCTCATATTGACCCTTCAAAAAGGGTGCTGGGTGTTATTCGCCCAAGTGTTGAAAAAGTAGTTGAAGTTACCAAAAACAACAGGGTTGGGGTATTGGGTACAGTTGGGACTGTAACTTCAGAATCATACCTGATGGAGTTTCAAAAAATCAACAAAAAGAGGCAAATAAAAGCTGTGCAAGAAGCTTGCCCCATGTGGGTACCTATTGTTGAAAATAATGAAATTGGCACACCAGGAGCAAACTATTTTGTAGAAAAAAACCTGGAAAACCTGTTAAAAAAAGACCCTGATTTAGACACAATCATACTTGGTTGTACCCACTACCCTTTCCTTATCAACCAAATAAAGGAATACCTGCCAAGCCATATAAATGTTTTACCCCAGGGAAGCATTGTTGCCGAAAAACTTGAAGATTACCTTGTAAGGCATCCCGAAATAGAAATAAAATGTTCTAAAGGAAAAACTACCAATTTCTATACAACTGAGTCAGTTGCTACTTTTGAAAAGAGGGCTGGCTTCTTTTTAGGAAAGGCTGTTAATGCCAAACATATTTCCCTGTAAAAACATAATAGTTTTAACCCTGGCTATGCACTACCTGCCAACTCAGCAATAATTTGCTTCATTAAATCCATCTGGTTCTCAACCTCTTCAACCAATTTAAACTGTGCCTTCGTCCTTTGCAAGTTATGTTTTGGATGTTTTATTTTATAATATACATCCCCTTCAAGGAAATCAGTGAGGAACCTAAGCCCCATTATGTAAGCCATAAACTTAACTGAATGTGGGAGCAGTCCAACCTCTTTATTTGTAAGTATATTTTTAGCTTCCTCCAATATACCCTGGCTAAATGATTTAAAGATATCCAGGTCAAACCCAATTTTTGACAAATCTTTTTCGTCCTCTTCTGCCGTGTTAGCTGCAGTGCGCAAAGCATCACCAAAATCAAAATGAAACAGCCCTGGCATTACTGTATCCAAGTCAATAACACATAATATCTGGTCATCCTCGTCAAATAATATATTGTTAATTTTAGTGTCATTATGGGTAACCCTCTCTGGTAACTCCCCAAACCTCTGATGGTTTAACAGGGTTTTCATCTCTTCAGCAAGGTTAAGGGCAAAACCAACTTCTTTTTGTGCCTCAACTTTACGATCCTGGAAGTTTATTTCCAATGCTTTGTGAAAATTATTAAGCCTAAACTCTATGTTATGGAAATCAGGGATAGTAACATTTAATGGTTTTCCCTTTAGTGAAGAAACCTGCTTTTGAAATTCCCCATAAGCCTTACCAGCCAAATATGCTAACCTGGGATCACTAATTTTTTCATAACTTTTACATCCTTCAATAGCATTGCAAAGAGTCCAGTAATTACCATCCTGGTCAACCTGGTAATATTCCCCACTGCCAGTTGGCAAATGGGTTAAAACTTTGTCCTGGTGGTTTGCCACCTTCCCGTCTACCAATATTTGATGGATATGGTTTGTAATCCTTATTATGTTTTCCATCATACCAGGGATATCCTTAAAAACATGGTGGTTTTTCCTTTGCAGGATATAGTTTTTATGTTCTTCTCCTTCAGTGGTTACTAAGTAAGTATCATTAATATGCCCATTACCAAAAGGCTGGATATTTATTATTTCATTTTTTATATTAAAACTATTGGTTACAGCCTTTATTGATTTATCCATAATGTTAGGGTTGATTATATATTCCATAAGTTTTCAGGGTAGATACCATCATCTACCATTTGCTTGATCTTCTTCACTACCTCTGGATGGTCTTCTTTATAAGTTACCCCAAACCAGGGAGAATCAGCTTCTAATATTTTTACAGAAACTTGTTTCTTTTCAATTAACTCAAAAACAACAGAAGGGATATAAATCTCTGATTTTGGTACATTAATTTGTGTGTCCAGAAAAGCTGTAAATTCTTTTTCTAGGTAGCCAAATAAATTTGGTTTAAAGCCCCATATATTCATTGAAACTTTTTCATTGCCTGTTAAACCAACCTCATTGCCTTGCTCATCCTGGTATACAATCCTAGAATTCTTTTTATATATTTTGATCCTTTCAATTATTTCAGACAGGTAATTGTTTTGATCAGCCTCACACACTCCCCTTGATACAGTCCCAAAATCTGAAAGTGTGTTTCTCAGTTGATACCCAACCATTGAATACTCTGCTTCAGAATCAGAAGATTGTAAAAAACTACTCATAGTTTTAAATGCTTCAAACCCATAAAAATCGTCAGCATTTAATGCAGCAAAAGGTTCATTGATTGCCTCTTTCCCCATCATGATTGCATGAGCAGTACCCCAAGGTTTTTCCCTGCCTTCAGGCAAGATATAGCCATCAGGAAGTTTATCCAACTCCTGGTATACATATTCAATATCTATTTTCCCAAATAACTTTTTATCAAACCTCTCTTTAAATTCATCTGCAAAACTTTCACGAATCACAAAAACCACTTTGCCAAATCCTGCCCTAATGGCATCAAAAATGGAATATTCAATGATTGTTTCACCTGATGGCCCTACAGGGGTTATTTGTTTCAGCCCTCCAAAACGGCTTCCCATGCCTGCTGCCAGTATAAGTAATGTTGGTTTCATTTGTTCAAAATTTTTATTCTAATTTGGAATATTTACATATTTCCAAAGAAAAGTATATTTTTTGATAAGGCTGTAAAAAAACTATTTCCAATGTTTTAATTTATACCCCCTTGTTGAATAGAACAGGATAAATAAATAACATGGTACCATAATCCAGTATGCCTGCTGTGAACCAATTGTATCTGATAGCCCTCCCCATACCAAAGGAAGGATAGCACCACCTGAAATAGCCATGATAAGCAATGCTGAACCTGTCTTCAGGAACTTGCCCAGGTTGTGGATAGCCAATGGCCAAACTGCAGGCCAAACCAATGCATTTGACAAGCCAAACAGAGCTACAAATATGACAGATGTAATCCCACTTGTAAAAATTGCACCAAGTGAAAGAATAACCCCCAACATTGCAGAAACCTGTAAGGCAAACCTTTGGTTAATGTATTTGGGTATTAATATAATCCCAAGAATATAACCTAATACCATGGTTGCCATGGTGTAAGAAGTAAATGCTTTGGCTTGCCCAATATCAATCCCTAATGAAATACCATACCTTATAATAGTGTCTCCTGCAATCACCTCAGCCCCTACATAAAAGAATAATGCTAATACACCTAAAATGAGGTGAGGAAAGCCAAATATTGTTTGTTTATTGGTTTCAACTGAAGCTTCATCATCTTCACCTGATTCTTCTTCCAGCTCAGGCAGCCCTGAAAAACGCACAACAATCCCCAATACAAAAAGGATTACTGTCATTACAATATATGGGTTGATCACCCGCCTGGCCAACCCATCAAGTGCTGCAGATTTAGCTACTTCATCCATTGCTTCAAGGCTTGCTACAAAAGCATCACCATCATTTAATATATAGTATGCTAAGATCAATGGAGCTGCTGCACCAGCTGCTTTATTGCATATACCTAAAATACTGATCCTCCTTGCTGCACTTTCGCGTGGCCCCATTATGGTTACATATGGGTTTGAAGCTGTTTGTAAAATAGCCAAGCCCGTCCCCATTACAAACAGCCCTAATAAGAAAATCTCATAAGTCCTCATTAATGCTGCAGGTATAAAAATAACAGTCCCAACTGCCATTGCCCATAAACCTACCATCATCCCATTTTTCAACCCTGTTTTTTTCAAAACCCATGCTGATGGCAATGCCATTATTGTATAAGATATATAAAAGGCAAAGGCCACAAACAATGCTTGAAAATCAGAAAGTTCACAAGCTATCTTAAGGTATGGGATTAAAATCCCATTAAGCCAGGTTACAAAACCAAAAATGAAAAACAATGCACTTATTATAACCATTGGGAGTAGGTATGAGTTAACCTTAGTTGCTTTAGCTTGTTGCATGATATTTAATATTTAATGATGTGCCAAAGTAGCAATTTATCAAAATAAAAAAAAGGAAGTAATAAATCTTTGGAGGAATATTTAAAAATATTAAAAAGATATTTCCACTTATTAAGAACCAGCCCTTGTATATAAAAACTTACTTATTGTTGCTTTTATCATACCAACTGGCATACACCCCATAAGCACTGGCAATCCTGTTTATTTCACCTTCTAACAGGCCAGTACTGATTTCCTTTACTTTTTTTGCAGGAATACCAGCATAAACAGTGCCTGATTCCACAATTGTACCTTTTGTAACCACTGAACCAGCTGCAATGATTGAATTGCTTTCAACAACTGCATCATCAAGGACAACAGCATTCATACCAACCATTACATTATCATGGATAGTGCAGCCATGAACAATAGCACCATGAGCAATAGTAACATTACTCCCTATATTGGTTGGAGATTTCTTATATGTAGCATGTATGACAACACAATCCTGGACATTTGTGTTATTTCCTATCCTGATATAATGAACATCACCTCTTAATACAGCACTATACCAAACACTGCAATCATCCCCAAGCTGCACATCACCAATAATTGTTGCATTTTCTGCTAAAAAACAGTTCTTCCCAATTTTTGGTGTTTTTCCTAGAAGTGGTTTAATCAAAGCCATTATCTAAACTTATTTTAAATAATGAGCAAAGATATTAAAACATAGGAATAATTACATATGTCATAATAGTGGTATTAAATTAGTGTTATTTTTGTTTTAGTAAAATTTATACACTATTAATTAAATCGGATTCAGAAATATTAAATTGTTATTTTTGGGTTCGGTTTTCTTTTAGATTGTAAGATAAATTACAGATTTTAAACATTATTTAATGAAGGATACAAAAGTAATTGAACTGGAAGAAGTTGCAATCAGGTTCTCTGGTGACTCTGGTGATGGGATGCAGCTTACTGGTACTTTGTTCTCAGATGCTACTGCATTGATGGGAAACGATATTTCAACATTTCCTGACTACCCATCAGAAATCAGGGCTCCACAAGGAACAGTAGGTGGTGTTTCAGGATTTCAGGTACAATTTGGGCATGTTGAAATTAATACACCAGGTGATTTTGCCCATGTGCTTATAGCTATGAACCCAGCAGCTGTAAAAGCCAATGCAAAATTTATGAACCCTGGTGGAACGATCATTTATGATGCTGATTCTTTTAACGAAAAAAACCTGCAAAAGGCAAATTTCAAAACTGGTGACCCTTTTGCTGAGTGTAACCTGGAGGATTATTTCAAGATCCCTGTACCTATTACCAACCTAACAAAAGAAAGCCTGAAAGAATTTGGGTTGGATAATAAAAGTATCTTAAGGAGCAAGAATATGTTTGCCCTTGGGTTGGTTTGTTGGATTTTCAACCGCCCACTAACTTATATTGAAGAATTTATACAAACCAAGTTTGCCAAGAAACCTGTAGTTGTTGATTCAAACCTGAAAGTATTACATGATGGGTATAATTATGGCATGACCAAACAGCACATGACCCCACGCTATATGGTTAACCCTGCTGAAATTGAAGATGGTACTTACAGGAATGTCAATGGCAACCATGCTACTGCTTGGGGCTTGTTGGCAGCAGCAGAAAAAGCAGGGAAAGAATTGTTCCTTGGTTCATACCCTATCACGCCTGCAACAGAAATATTGCAAGCTCTTGCTGAAAGGAAAGACCTAGGTGCAAAAACATTCCAGGCTGAAGATGAAATTGCAGGGATTGCATCTGCCATTGGAGCAGCTTTTGCAGGAGATTTTGCAGTAACTACCACATCTGGTCCTGGGTTAGCATTAAAATCAGAAGCTATTGGGTTGGCAGTTATGGCTGAATTGCCATTGGTTATTGTAAATGTTCAGCGTGGAGGCCCTTCAACTGGTTTACCTACTAAAACTGAACAGTCTGACCTTTTACAGGCTTTGTATGGGAGGAATGGTGAAAGCCCTGTAGTGGTGGTTGCTGCATCTACCCCTTCTGATTGTTTTTACTATGCATACATGGCTTCTAAAATTGCATTGGAAAAGATGGTTCCAGTGATATTGCTCACTGATGGATTCCTGGGTAATGGTAGTGAGCCATGGAAAATCCCAAATATGGATGAACTTCCTGAAATTACACCAAGGATTGCAACTAGCCCTGAAATATTCCAAGCTTATTCACGTGACGAAAAAACATTGGCTCGCGAATGGGCATATCCTGGGATGAAAGGATTCCAGCACAGGATTGGGGGGCTAGAAAAAAACATTACAGGTACTGTAAGCCATGACCCTGAAAACCACCAGGTTAATTGTGAAATCAGGGAAGAAAAAGTGCAACATGTAGTTGAAATGGTACCTGACCTTGAAGTTTGTGGTGACAATGAAGGAGATGTTTTGGTTGTTGGATGGGGAGGAACCTATGGGCATATGATCACAACTGTCCGTGAACTAAGGCAAGAAGGCAAAAATGTTAGCCTGGCCCATTTCAATTATATCAAACCACTTCCTAAAAATACCAGTGAAGTTTTCAGTAAGTTTAAAAAAATCATTGTGTGTGAATTAAACCTGGGGCAATTTGCTAGTTATTTGAGGGATAAAGTCCCTGGTTTTGAATACCATCAATTTAATAAAGTAAAAGGATTACCATTTACTGTGAACGAGTTAAAAGGAAGCATTGAAAAATTATTGGAGAAGTAAGTCATGGCTGAAATGAATTATACAGTAAAAGATTTTAAAAGTGAAAATGAAGTGCGTTGGTGCCCAGGATGTGGCGACTATGCAATAATGAATGCAATTCAACGCACAATGGTTGATATGGGAATACCACACGAACAATTTGCTGTGGTATCAGGTATAGGCTGCTCCTCAAGGTTCCCATACTACATGAGTACCTATGGGTTCCACACAATCCACGGAAGGGCTGCTGCAGTTGCTTCAGGTGTAAAATGTGCTAATCCTGATTTATCTGTTTGGGTTATTACTGGTGATGGTGATGCCATGGCAATTGGTGGAAACCACTTTATACACTTGCTAAGAAGAAATATTGACATCAATATTATCCTTTTCAACAACAGGATATATGGACTTACAAAAGGGCAGTATTCACCAACATCAGAAAGGGGGTTCAAAACGAAAACTTCCCCTTTTGGTACAGTAGAAGACCCATTTGTTCCCGGCCAGCTGGTAATTGGGGCTAGGGGCACTTTCTTTGCACGCTCAATTGACAGCAATATAAAAATGAGCCAGGCAATATTCAATGAGTCTGCTAAACACAAGGGGACTTCAATGGTAGAGGTATTACAGAATTGCGTAATTTACAACCAGGGCATCCATCAGGAAATAACTGACCCCGCCCACAGGCCAGACAGGCAGCTATACCTAAGACATGGAGAACCCATGTTATTTGGGGCTGATAATAACAAAGGGATTATCATGGAAAAAGGTAAGCTTAAAGTTGCCACTATTGGAGAAAATGGGATAACAGCTGATGACATCCTCGTTCATGATGCAAAAGAGGAAGACCCAACATTGCATATGGCATTAATTAACATGAACCTTCCTGAGTTCCCTGTGGCATTTGGTGTCATCAGAAGTGTTTATGCTCCTGTTTATGACCAGGAAATGAAACTTCAGATTGCTGAAATTCAAAAAACAAGGAAAGTGGCTTCAATGAATGAACTTCTTTTCTCAGGTAATACCTGGGAAGTGAAAGGTTCGAAAAAAGTAGGGGCAAAAAGTTGTATCTAAATTCTAATCAAATACAAAAACTAAAGCAGGACATATGTCCTGCTTTTTTATTAAGGCAAACCTCAATAATTGTTTGAGGGAAGTATTTTAAGAAACTTCAGGTAAAAACTTCCAGTAGCGCCTGGGCATATGTTGGCGCTGGACTTTCAGGCTTTTGCGCTCTTTTATGTTTATATGCTGGAAATAGTCTTTCCACAAGGTTTTATATTCTTCTTCTTTTTCTTGCAAGATATTTTTATGTACTTTGCCATTCAATGGATGAAATTGCTTTTTATTTAATGTAATTTCTTCAACTTTATCCAAATCATAATAAATCCCATAGTCCCTTTTTAAGTCATAAATTAACCAATATTGGTCAGCAAAACGTGACTTAAAGTGGTTGATGATCAAAGGGATGACATCATATTGTGGCTGTATCGTGGCAAAGTAGATATTATCCCTGGTTTTCTGGAAACGGACAAATTGCAACATCCTCATAGCTTCAAAATTTACTTTCCTCCCAAGCTTCCTCAGGTACAATGTATTAGGGTCGCCAAAATCATTTTCAATATCCATTTCTGAATCAAATAACTTTTGTAAAAACTGGAACAGCTTCATTTCAATATCATCTAATTCAGACAAAAACAACTTGTAAGGCAACTGGTTCAGTTCCTGTGGGAGCCTCTTTTGGATACCATTCCACACCCTGTTACCTTTTTCCAGGTTAGTTTCAACAAACATGGACTCAGAAAACAAAACCCCTTGCCCTCTTCCTTCCCCAAGGATAACTCCAGGCTCCAGTTTTTGGTTATAACATTCAAAAACTACTGTCAGGAAACCTTCAAATGTACCATCATATTTAATGGTGATCATGGCTTTAGCATTTTGGGTGCAGCTGGTAAAGCTTGGTTGAATCCTGCAAACAAGCTCAGTTGGGTGTCTAAAGGGTTACGCCTTTTGTTGGTACTTTCCAACAATATCTGATGCTTCAGCCTTTCTGGCATCAAATCTTTGGTATATACTGGTAGCTCATTGCATGTAATAAAATATTTTGCGCGTTTTAGTACCACACCTATTTTTTTCAGGTGCATGGAGTTCAATTTCCTGTGCCTCCTACTCATTATAATCCTTTGTGCTGACTGCACCCCCACCCCAGGGATACGCAAGATCATCTCATAATCAGCTGTATTTACATTAACAGGATACAGGTGCAAATTGCCCAAAGCATAAGCCAATTTAGGATCCACATCAGGATCAAGGAAAGGTTGGTTTTCATTAAGTATTTCATTGGCCTGGAATTTATAAAAACGCATAAGCCAATCACTTTGGTAAAGCCTGTTTTCCCTTAGCAGGGGTGGTCCTTCAATAGCTGGCAGCCTTTGGTCATAACTGTTTACAGGAAGGTAGGCTGAATAATAAACTCTTTTCAATTGTTGCTTCCCATACAAACCAGAAGCAAGCATTAATATCTGCCTGTCAGATTCAGGGGTAGCACCCACAATAAGTTGGGTACTTTGCCCAGCTGGAGTAAACAAAGGGGCTTTTCGGAATTTTCTCCTTTCTTCCTTGTTCTGGATAATCCCCTGCCTGATCAACCCCATAGGCACAAAAACTCCTTTGAAATCTTTTTCAGGAGCCAGTTTTTTTAGCTGTTGTTCTGTGGGTATTTCAATGTTTATACTTAACCTGTCAGCATACAAACCTGCCTGCCTTATCAATTCTTCACTTGCACCAGGTATAGCCTTTAAATGTATGTAACCATTGTAGTTTTCCTCAAGCCTGAGCTTCTTAGCTACCATCATCATCCTCTCCATTGTGAAATCAGGGTTCTTTACTACCCCTGAACTTAGGAATAACCCTTCAATGTAATTCCTCCTGTAAAAATTAATGGTTAAGCTGGTTAATTCTTCAACTGTAAAGGTAGCCCTTGGCCTGTCATTACTTTTCCTATTAATACAATATGCACAATCATAAATACAATGGTTGCTCATTAAAATTTTCAATAAACTAATACACCTGCCATCCTGTGTAAAACTATGGCATATCCCACAGGCCACACCAGACCCAATCCCCTTTGAAATATTTTGCCTGTTACTGCCACTTGATGCACATGACACATCATATTTAGCTGCATCTGCTAAAATTTTTAGTTTTTCCTGCACAGGTTTGCTCATTGTAGTTTACCTTTATAACTATTATTAGATTAAAAATGAGGTGTTGTGCCAATAAGGTAACAACACTTTTAAGCAAAAATACTAAATATTTTAGTATTTTCTAATTATATTAGCACTGGTTTATGAACTTTTTAAATCAAAATATCAAATACCTGAGGAAAGAGTATAAGCTCACACAGGATGGGCTGGCTTCAAAACTTGAAATTAAACGTTCATTAATAGGGAGTTATGAAGAAGGAAGGGCTGTACCTAAGATACAGGTAATGCAAAAGCTTTCGGATTTTTTTGGGATAAACATTGACAGCCTTATCAATAATGACTTGTCAAAAGGGCATACACCATTGCAGTTTGAAAAAGGAAGCAAGCTAAGGATATTAAGTACAGTGGTTGACCAAGAGGGCGATGAGTTAGTTACATTGGTTCCTGTCAAGGCTTCTGCTGGTTACCTGAATGGTTATGCTGATACTGAATTCATTGAATCACTTCCGCGTTTTTCAATGCCCTTCCCTGAGTTAAGCAAAGATCGCACATACAGGGTATTCCAAATAAAAGGTGATAGCATGTTGCCTGTTCCATCTGGCTCATATATTTTTTGTGAGTATATCCAGGATTGGACAGATATAAAAGATGGTAAAACACACATTATTGTCACATCAGATGATGGGGTTGTTTACAAAAGGGCTTATAACAAGCTGGAACAAAAAAGGTGCCTGTCCTTAAAATCTGATAACCCTGAATACCCACCTTATGAAGTGCCTGTTGACTCTATCCTGGAAGTGTGGAAGGCATTGGGCTACTTAAGCTTTGACCTACCTGATGCCAGCACTGTTAATTTCCAAAACCTCTCTAATGTGGTTATGGGTTTGCAGAAAGAGGTTGATTTATTGAAAAGAAAGAAGCCCTAAAAGAGCTACCTTCTTTCCTAATCCATGAAATATAAAACTAATCCTGAAACTATTGATTCAAATAATCTTTCCCTGTTTTGATAAAATCTTCCAACTTGGAATCCTGGAAAGGTATTAAATAGAAGCTATACTTGTGGCCCTCATTGCTTTTAAGTGTGTATTCCTCTTGCGGGCGTGCACCCCAGCTATTATCACCAGCAAGCCCCCTTTGCCCAAGGTCAATATTCAACTGAACCATATCTTTTTCAACAATATCAATGGTATGCCTGCTTCCATTTACATCTGGTATGCCGTCAATCCTGTAAGCCTCATCAATTTTCTCTATGCCAGAATACCCCAACCCTTCAGTGGTATCAAAGTCTTCATTGGGCATATGCAGTGCACTAAACCCCAAACCTTTGTGGTTTCCTGAACTTATAACCAATAACCCACTTCCATCATTATTACTTAATGCTGCCCAGCGCACACCTGTTTTGTACCCATTTTCCTGTGGCCTGATGTAGGGTACATATTGCCCTGCCACATCTGATTCATATATCCCAATAAAAGCAGAAACATTCCTGTCAATATAATTCTCCCATGGTCCCCTGCCATAAAATGTTAGGGTTGAATATTCCTTGGGTATTTGCATCCTCATACCAACCCTTGGAATATCAGCTTTATATTCAGAAGCCTCCAAGGTATTTTCAATTTTAACAACCCCATTCCCATTTACCTGGTATGTACTTTTAAAAGTGGTATTTACCCCTGGAAGGTTATATCCAAATTCAATAATAACCAGGTTTTCAGCAGCTTTGCTGGCTGAAATTGCAACCACCTCAGAAAACAGGGAAGCTTTTTTCCATTCCAGGTTCTTTAAATGCATCCTGTTGCCAAAATCATTATCAGTGGGAGGCCTCCAGAAATTTGGTTTGGGGCCATTCCCATCAAGAATTAATTCCTTTTTATTGAAAATATAAGAAGTAATCCTTCCTTTTGTTTTACTAAACTCAACAGAGAAGTTGCTGTTCCATACCTTTAATACATCATCTGATTCCAGTAATTCAAGAGTAGCTCCTGAAGAAATTTCTTTTCGTTCTTTTTCATATTTATTTTCAAGGGATAGCTGTTCATGGGCAATTGTATACCCAGCCTTCAGCAAGCCCCAATTGTTTTTTAAAACTGCTGAAATTTCCACAAAATATTCAGTATTCTTTTCTGTTTGGAAATCTTTTAAAGGGATCCTGACCACTTTACCTGTATGTGGCACAACATCTACCTCATCAAACCTATATTCTTTCAAAACTTTCCCATCTGCTACAATATTGGCTTTGATGGAAAATTGTTTCAGGTTGGTAAAATCATATAAATTTTCAACCAGCACCCTCAATTCATTATTCCTTGTATAGCCTTTGTTTTTGAAGTTTATAAACTCATGTGCTTTTTTTACTTCAAACAATGCTGGCTGTGGGGTCCTGTCAGGAAACACAATTCCATTGTTTAAGAAAGAGTTATCAGTAGGCATATTTTCACCATAATCTCCTCCATAGGCATAATACCTTTCCCCATTTTCATTGGTTTTCCATATTGATTGGTCTACCCAGTCCCAAATAAAACCACCCTGAAGGTTGTCATGCTGTTCAATTATGTCCCAATAATCCTGAAAGTTCCCCGTACTATTACCCATAGCATGGGCATATTCACTGGGGATAAAAGGCCTGTCAGTTTTTGAACTGCCAATGAATTCAAAAGTTGCAGGAGAAGGGTATTGGGGTACAATAATGTCAGTATTCCAATCCATGTCAAACAGGGTATGGTCACCTTCCTTATATGTACGCTCATATTGTACTGGCCTTTTCTGCTTATCTGCTTCTTTTATGGCCTTGTAGCCAGCATAGAAATTCACCCCATTACCAGCTTCATTACCCATTGACCAGATAATTACTGAAGGGTGGTTTTTATCACGCTCAACCATCCTCACCATCCTGTCAACATGGGCTTTTTCCCAGTTTGATCTCTTAGCTAAAGAATGGTTACCATAATACATACCATGTGATTCAATATTAGCTTCATCAACCACATATATGCCATGCTTGTCACACAATTCATAAAACCTGGCTCCCCTTGGGTAGTGGCTTAACCTGACTGAATTGATATTATTCTCTTTCCACATCCTGATATCCTTTAATATCAGCTCTTCACTCATTACATGCCCAGTTTCTGGGTCATGTTCCTGTGCATTTACCCCTTTTAGGGTTATATGCTGCCCATTTAGCATGAGTATACCATCTTTTATTTCTACTGTCCTGAAACCCACATTACATTTTGTGGCTTCCAAAAGCTTCCCATTTTTATTCCTGGTTTCAATAACCAACAAATAGAGGTTTGGATGTTCAGCACTCCAGGGTTTAATGCCATCAATTTTAGCAGAAAAGTTACATGAGGTTTTCCCTACTTTTTCAACACTTACCTTTTGTTTTCCAGCCTTAACCTGTTGCTTATTCTCATCCAATAATCTATAACTAACAGTGATCAATTGATCCTTAGCCTGATGGTTTTGCATGCTGACCTCTAAATCCAGCAATCCATGTTCATATGCTCCATCAAGTGTTGCACTGGCTGTAAAATCATTGATCCTGGTTTTTGGTTGATGATAAATATAAACACTCCTTTCAATACCACTTATCCTCCAAAAATCCTGGCACTCAAGGTATGAGCCATCTGTCCACCTAAAAATTTGTATTGCTAATGTATTTTCACCCTTTTTGATGTATTTTGTAACATTGAACTCAGCAGGCAACTTGCTTCCTTGTGAATAGCCAACATATTCTCCATTCAGCCAAACAAAACCTCCTGATCTCATTGCCCCAATATGCAAAAAGGCTTCCCTCTCTTCAGGATTTCCTTCAAAGACAAAATCCCTCCTATATGAACCTACTGGGTTGTAACCATGTGGTACTTTGCCAGGGTGTTTAGGATAAATCCTATCTATAAATTCCATCTCTTCAGAAACTGGAGCTTTATAATCAGCAAATTCATACTGGTGGTTCACATAAATAGGTATGCCATACCCTTCTACCTCCCAATTTGAGGGCACTTGTATGTCATCCCAGCCTTCAACATTAGCCAATGGGTCCATAAAATCCAATGGCCTGTCTTTAGGAGACCTTACCCACTTAAATTTCCAGATACCATCCAGGTATTGCCTTGTTGAACTCCCTAATCTTTCCTTTCCAATGGCTTCCTCCATTGTCGGGAATGAAACAAAAGAAGCATGTGCAGGCTCTTTATTCTCTCCAATAACCTGCTCATTTTCAATACAATCCAAAATATAATTTTGAAATTTGTTTTGAGCTTCACAACACACAAAAATCCAGAGGGCCACAATTAAAAAAGCTGTCTTTTTCATCTAACAAGGCAATTTCCTGGTTAAGGTAATTTAATCTATGAATCTAAACTTATTTTAAATACTCAATTGTTCTTCAGCATCAGCCTTTTCCAATTGGCGCACTTTTGTAGTGCCTCCACTTTTTAATGTAAGTTCAATTGGTTTATTATTTTTCCATGAACCACAGGTAAAGTCGGGTACATCAACTGAGTTTGAACGATTTGCCACTGACATTTCACTGAGAGGAGCAATCACACTCCACAAAGCAGCATCATATACATCCTGGTCAAGAGGCAGGCCATTCCTAAGGCAGTCTATCAGCCTCCAGTCCATCATAAAGTCCATTCCACCATGGCCTCCAACTTGCTTGGCCATATCACCCACATACTTAATTATTTCTGGATTATATTTTTCTTTCAAGGCTTTCATTTCGTCTTCTTTCACCCAGCTATGGCCTTTGGCTATTTTTCCAGGGGTAGGCCATTTTCTGGCATATCCGTCAGTACCACTTATCAGGTGTATCCTTGAATATGGGCGTGGGCTTGAAACATCATGCTGAATCATAATGGTTTTGCCTTTGTGTGTACGCACAGTAGTTGTGTTGATATTCCCCCTGTAATTCTTCCCTACAAACTCTTGAAAGAACGAGTCTTCAGCAGCCAGTTCTTTTGCCATTTTAGCCATATGAAAATCATTGGATTGCATAGCTGTCAGGTATTCCATCTGATCGCCCCTGTTTATATTCATTACCTGGCAAATAGGCCCCAACCCATGTGTTGGGTACAGGTTTCCATTCCTGAAGTTTTCTTTTAGCCTCCACATTTCAGTATACCCTTCCTTGTTGAAGTTCAAGCTCCTGAGATCATGGATATAAGCTCCTTCTCCATGGATTATCTCACCAAAATATCCCTGGCGTGTCATGTTCAGGGTTAACAATTCAAAAAAGTCATAACAGCAATTTTCAAGCATCATGCAATGCTTCTTGGTCCTCTCTGAAGTCTCAACTAGCTGCCAACACTCGTCAATGGTTTTAGCTGCAGGAACTTCCACTGCTGCATGTTCATCATTTTCCATGGCATAAGTTGCCATAGGAGTATGTGTATCCCAAGGGGTGCAAATATATACCAAGTCAACATCATTGCTTTCACATAAAGCTTTCCATGCCTCTTTTGTTCCTGCATATGATTTTGCCTTTGGCAAACCTTGTTCTTTTAGTATTTCCTGGCATTTTTCCACCCTGTCCTCATATATATCACACAGAGCAGTAATCTCAACCCCATCAATATGAGACATACGCTTAACTGCACCAGAACCACGCATTCCCAGCCCAATAAAGCCTACCCTAACTTTATCTAATTTGGGAGTTGCATAACCACACATATTAAATTTCTGTGTATATCCATTACCACCCACTTTCTTCCCAGATGATTTGTCTTCTGAATTAATACAAGCAGTTAATCCTGTTGAAATCACCCCTGTACCAATGATTGTCCTTTTTAAAAAATCCCTCCTATTTGTTCCCATAACTGTAAGTTTAGTAATCAAAGAACCCTAAAGTAAGAAACTATTAAAGCAAATAAAATGAAATCTGTTTATACTGTAACATTTATTAAAAAATTTAATAAGTATGCTAATCTTTTAAAAGACTAGGTAATACAAGCCAACAAGGCTCTGCATTAATAACAAAGTTATTATACTTTGAAACTTATATTCTTGCAATCATCTATATTTGAACCCCTTATATAATTTTCAAATATTTTGCTGAATGCTTTTTATTAACAATAGTATTGAATTGTAAATATTTTGTTGTAACTTTTGTTTTTACATCATAGGGGCTGCATTTTAATAAATTTTTCATTTCCCTTTAGTTTATTAGGACACCCCTGATATGATTAAGTTTTTCACAATTGGAATTGGATGGACTATCTTAACAAGATACTTTATTACAAAATTCCAGAGAATTGGGAACATACAAAAAAAAGGGATTATAAGTTTATCAACACCAGTTTTGTCATTTCTTTCATCCTCTCTGTAATTTTTATTGGTATAAATGTGGGGTTTCATATATTGGAAGCTGCATTGTTGCATGGCATCCTTGCATTTATATACCTGGCAGGATTTTACCTAACAACTAAAATTAGTTTAAGGCAGATTCGTTATTTCCTTCTTTACAGTTTAAAAATCCCTATCTTCATATATTCTCTATTTATATACCATCCTGCTGGAAACCAGCTAATACCTTATTTTTCACCTGTAATAATACTGTTTGTGATTTTTCCTGTGATAGCAGCACTTTTTGAGCTGCCCTTAAAATACCATATTATTACTACCCTTTTATTGATAGCATCAAATTTTATAATACTTCCTTTTATCCCTGGTAGTTTTGTAGATATTATGCCTGAATTGTATAGTGAAGGATTGTTAATGATTACCTGTTCTGTATTTGCCGTTTTTGTTACTGGAGTTTTTACCCATGAAATTTGTTTCCGCCAGAATATTTATAAAGAAAAAGAGAAATTGCAAGCCGAAACCCTCCAATCAACAGTACAAGACCTGTATGCCTCTTTAAACAAGCTTGAAACGCAGAAAGTCCAGATAGAAAAACAATCTGAAGAACTGCAAAAACTGAACCATACAAAAGACAAATTATTTACTATTATAGCTCATGATCTGCGTAGCCCTTTTAACTCAATAATTGGTTTTATTGAGCTTTTAAAATTAAATAGTTATAACAAAATAGAACAACAAAGGATCATCAACATTTTACACGAAAGTGCAAATAATGCCTACTTTATGATCAATAACCTTTTGGCATGGTCACAGTCACAGTTAGGGACAATTAATGTGGTTCAGCAGTGGGTAAACCTAAATGAAAGCGCAAGCAATTATATCTCCCTATATAGCTCAATTGCAGTAAATAAAAACCTCTTTTTTATCAACAATGTTCCTGATGATACTAACATAGTTACTGACCCAAACCTGTTAGGGACAATCCTCAGGAATTTGTTAACTAATGCTATCAAATATTCAAATAAAGGAGGAACTATTGAGGTAAGTACAACCAAAATGGGCAATGAAGTTAAAATAACCATAAAAGACAATGGCATAGGGATGAAACCTGAAACTGTTACTGGTTTACTAAATTGCCATGAAATTACCAGCCAGCCAGGAACTGCCAATGAAAAAGGGACAGGCATTGGCTTTGTTATCTGCCAGGAATTTGCTCAAAAACTTAATGGAAAGATTGCTATTGACAGCACTTTAGGGCAAGGGTCATCATTCCACATTATTTTACCTGAAAAAATGGGGAATAGTAAAAATAAGCCATAATGTTAACAGCCCACCAATACCTTTAAGCCAGCCTAAGGTATTTCAAAAATTCTTCTTTCACAGCTTCCTGCTTAAACTTGCCTGAATATTCTACTGTAACTGTACTGCTGCTTTCATCTTGTATACCCCTTGATGAAACACACATGTGTTTGGCATCAATAACCACAGCCACATCTTCAGTTTCAAGTATGCTTTTTAGCTCATTTGCTATTTGAATGGTCAACCTTTCTTGCACCTGAGGCCTTCTGGCATAATAGTCAACAATCCTGTTTATTTTTGATAACCCAATTACTTTACCATTAGAAATATAGGCAACATGGGCTTTCCCTATTATAGGAAGGAAATGATGCTCACATGTTGAGTTTAGGTTGATGTTCTTTTCAACAAGCATTTCACCATACTTGAATTTATTTTCAAAAAGTGAAACTGTAGGCTTGTTTTCAGGGTTCAGCCCATAAAATATTTCTTTGATGAACATTTTTGCTACCCTGTGAGGTGTGCCCTTTAAACTATCATCTGACAGGTCAAGGCCCATGATATCCATTATTTGTTTAAACTTATCCTTGATCAAGCTTACTTTCTCATCATCAGAAATGTCAAATGCATTTTCTTTTAATGGTGTTTCTATGGAGGTAGCTATATGGTTATCTCCTATTGCATCATGCCCATTTATATCCTCTATTGAAATGGCCAATTTCCCATTTTTTGTACCATTTATAGGTTTTAATAAAACATTCTCTTTCATCATCCTGTTTTCTAAAAATTGTTTCCAGGTTTAATAACAGGCCTATTTGTATTTTGTTTAATAAATCCCTATGATTAGATAAACAAATCCCACTATTAATGCTACCCTCAAATTATTTAATAGACGTAAAGGACAAACTCACTAAAACTCTGGAGACAGCCGTTCCCTACCACCCTTTTTTGAGGTAAGAATTATATTTATTACCAGCTTTAGCCCCATTTTAATTCCTCATATATTCAAGAATTAAGCCATTACAGTTCTTGGTTTTTGTATTTACTAAACTTATTAATAAAAAAATAACTAATTAATTAACAATACATTAACACATACCTAATTAACATAAAAGAAGATAGGCATGTCTTTTTTTATATTTTTTTATTAACATTTATTCAATTAATTCTTGTAACTTGTACTTAACAATCACACAATAATAATATCCCTAAAAGATGGAAAATCTCTATTGCATCATATCTTCACTAGCCCCTAAAGAAAAAGCATTCATAAAAAAATACCTGCAACTAACTGAACTTAGGAAAGAAGGCAAAACTTTATAGCTTATTCATTTGCCTGGTTTGTTGTACTATATCCCCTCCTTTATTAGCCCAACAAGCTATCCCAAAAAATTCAAACTCCTTATTGAATTTGCACAAAGGGTTACAGGCATTTGGTTTTAGGACGCAAGACCAGTGGAGCTCTGACTCACTCAATGTGTTTATCCCATACCACCTGGGATCATTCCTCCCTGAAACTGATTATGGGCAAGTTGAATATATGTTCTACCCCTATTGGTTGGGAAGGAAATACACAACATTTGAATTTGACAGCATCCAACGTTTTGCTTATTTTGGATACATTATTAATCCTGAAGATGGCCATCCCAACCTGTCTTATTCTTGGATTGCCAGCAATGTAGTTGAAGCTGCAAAAACATATAAAACCAATGTCCCATTTGAATTGATCAAAGACACAATAGATGAGGTTGACTGGCATGAAACCCAAGCTGACCTTGTTCTATTTATTGATGGCAGGGATAACACTGACTACTTTTTAGAATCTGAAGCTGCCAGGAACAATTGTATTAATATAGCTTATGAATATGTTTGTAAAAGGGATTCTGTTTCTAAAGGAAACTTGTTTGATGCAGATGGTGTGAATGTATATTTCCCTGATTTTTCTTTTAAACTTAAACGTGAATATGGGCTTTTTATCAAAAATTTATATTGGAAATTAAAAGAAAATAAGGCAGATAAAAAACTTATTCTTACCTTCCCTTTAAGGGATTCCATACATTTTAAATACCTCCTTGGGCTTGAGCAATACATTGACCAATTACACTTGGTCAATTATGACTATCGTGGGGTAGCCAGGGATACTGCACTAAGGAACAGGTTTAATGGGTCTTTTAAAGCTGACTCTACTGACCTTAACCTAATTAATGAGATCATTGCTGAAATGAGGATAGCAGAATATGTTAACCCATTTAAACCACAAAGTGGCTCAGCAAAGGAAAACATTTGGGAAGTCTACCTTATAATTATTTGTTGCATATCCCTACTCCTCATAGCTTCTAACACACTTTTGTTTTTCTGGTGCAAACTCAAAACCCTAGTTTCAAAAGGGCTTACCCTGTATATCCTTGTAAATGTATTACTAGTTGCTGAAATTTTATTCCTGTTTATTTTTATGGTTGAAGAGATGACTTTTGATGTTTGGCTAATCAATACTAAAAATAAAGAATCACTTCTATTCCTTTTAATACCTTTCATTCTTTTACTGTTGTTTCCTGCCATTAACTTTTTACAAAAAAGCAAAGACCTACCCTAAAAATAGGCTTCTATTCATTTATCATAATTCAAAAATGTTTAAAACAGATACAAATTATATAAAAAACAGATACAACTTTTTAAGGAAATCATCCCTAATTTTATAGTTTTCAACTATAAAACCACTATAAAAATGAGAAACCTAATAATTTTAGCTACACTGTTGTTTTTTATTTCAAGTAATTTATTTTCCCAGGTGGGTTATGAACCCACTGAAAAAAACCTGGAAAACAGGGAATGGTTCCAGGATGCTAAGTTTGGGCTATTTGTCCACTGGGGTGTATACAGTGTTATGGCAGGCGGAGGAGATATGGGGATTGCTGAATGGATAATGAACCACAAAAAAATCCCAATCAACCAGTATGAAAAATTACCTGCATTTTTTAACCCCATTGATTTTGATCCTGCTGAGTGGGTATCAATGGTGAAAAAAGCGGGTATGAAATACATAACCATCACCAGCAAACACCATGATGGTTTTGCCATGTATGATTCTAAAATCAGTGATTACAATATTGTTGACAAAACCCCATATGGGAAGGATGTGCTGAAAATGCTTAAAGATGAATGTGACAAGCAGGGGGTAAGACTTTTCTTTTACTATTCACAGCTTGACTGGCACCACCCCGACTATTTCCCAAGAGGGGGCACAGGGCAAGGCTATACAGGAAGGCCTGAAAGTGGGAACTGGGATACCTACATTGATTATATGAACAGCCAGCTTACTGAATTGCTTACCAATTATGGAGAAATTGGAGGTATCTGGTTTGATGGCATGTGGGACAAAAAAGATGCCCCCTGGAGGTTGGATGAAACATACAAACTTATCCACAACCTTCAACCTGGTGCTTTAATTGGAAGCAACCACCACCTTGCCCCAATAGCAGGTGAAGATTTCCAAATGTTTGAACGTGACTTGCCTGGTGAAAACACCATGGGGTTTAACCAAACAGGTACTATATCAGAACTCCCATTGGAAATGTGTGAAACCATGAATGGCTCATGGGGTTTTAACATCAAAGACCAAGGCTACAAATCAACAAAACGCCTGATCCAAACCATGGTGAAAGCAGCTGGTTTTGGTGCCAATTTCCTTTTAAACACAGGACCTATGCCCAATGGGAGAATCCAACCCGAAAATATTGAAACCTTAATGGAGATGGGGCAATGGCTTGAGAAAAATGGGGAAAGCATTTATAATACCAGGAAAGGCCCTATCTCTCCAAATGATTGGGGTGCAACCACACAAACCAAAGATGGGAAAGTTTTTATCCACATTTTAGAAATAGGTGGGGAAAACTTGCTGCTACCCTCTTTGCCAGGGAAAATAAAATCAGCAACTTATTTTGTAAGTGGGGAAAAAGTAAAATACAAAGAAACTGAATTTGGGTTGATGATAAATATACCAAAAGAAAAGCAGGACAAAATTGATACAATCCTCGTGGTTGAAATGAAATAAATTTATGAAGCTTTAACTTGCCTTCTCTGGTAAAACCATATTTTAAATCTTCTTAAAAAGACTAGTTCTAAATTAAAGTTCTTTAAGTTTTTTCACCTTTTTATTCTTATTTTGAAGGATCATATTTACTTATGTAGATACATTAAGTTTATTACATCTTTTTTTTACAGTTTAAATACAACTTTTAAGCCTGTAACTTGTTAAATACTTAACATCCCAGGAACAATACACAAACAAAATTATATACATATGTTTGATTTAGAACTAATAAAAGAAATTTATACTGGTTTACCAGAGCAATTAAACAAGGTTAAAAATGTCATTGGCAGGCCATTAACCTATGCCGAAAAAATCCTGTACACGCATTTATTCCAAAAAGAAACCATCTCTTCTTTTAAAAGAGGGGTTGACTATGTTGATTTTGCACCTGACAGGGTGGCTATGCAGGATGCTACAGCACAAATGGCTCTATTGCAGTTTATTAACTCTGGTAAAACAACTACTGCTGTCCCATCAACAGTACACTGTGACCACCTTATCCAGGCACAGGTGAATGGGATAAAAGACCTGGGCATTGCAAAGAATATAAACAAGGAAGTATATGATTTCCTTGAATCTGTTTCAAACAAATATGGGATTGGCTTCTGGAAACCAGGGGCAGGAATTATCCACCAGGTAGTGCTCGAAAATTATGCTTTTCCTGGGGGGATGATGATTGGGACAGACTCCCACACCCCTAATGCAGGAGGATTGGGGATGGTAGCTATTGGAGTTGGAGGTGCTGATGCTGTGGATGTAATGGCAGGAATGCCCTGGGAACTAAAAATGCCTAAACTGATTGGTGTCAGGCTTACAGGGAAATTAAATGGTTGGGCTTCACCTAAAGATATCATTTTGAAAGTAGCTGGTATCCTTACTGTAAAAGGTGGGACTGGTGCCATTATTGAATATTTTGGCGTAGGGGCTGAATCACTTTCTGCAACAGGAAAAGGGACTATTTGCAACATGGGAGCTGAAGTAGGTGCAACCACTTCCCTTTTTGCTTATGATGAAAGCATGGAACGTTACCTGAATGCTACTGGACGTGAAGAAGTAGCCATGCTGGCCAATAAATTAGGAAGCCACTTGAAAGCTGATCCTGAGGTATATGAAAACCCTGAACTTTATTTTGACCAGTTGATAGATATTAACCTTTCAGAACTGGAACCACATATTAATGGGCCATTCACGCCTGACAGGGCAACCCCTATTTCAAAAATGGCTGAAACAGCAAAAGAAAACAAATGGCCACTGGAAGTTTCTGTTGGGCTGATAGGCAGTTGCACCAACTCATCTTATGAAGATATATCAAGGGCAGCATCAGTAGCTGAACAAGCTGTTGAAAAAGGGCTGGAAGCCAATTCTGAATTTACTATTACACCTGGTTCAGAACAGGTAAGGTTTACTATTGAAAGGGACGGGTACATTGATACATTTGAGAAAATTGGTGCCAGTGTTTTTGCCAATGCCTGTGGCCCCTGTATTGGGCAATGGGCCAGGACAGGAGCTGAAAAAGAGGAGAAAAACACCATAGTCCATTCATTTAACAGGAACTTCTCAAAAAGGGCTGATGGCAACCCTAACACTCATGCTTTTGTAACCTCTCCTGAAATAGTAACTGCCCTGGCTATTGCTGGCAGGCTTGATTTCAACCCATTGGATGATACACTAACTAATAGAAATGGGAAACAGGTAAAATTAAACCCTCCCTCTGGATATGAGCTACCTGTGAATGGTTTTGATGTAGAAGATGCAGGCTACCAGGCCCCTGCCGAAGATGGCTCCAATGTGGCTGTTAATGTTTCTACTGAATCAAAAAGGTTGCAGTTGCTCACCCCATTTGAACCTTGGGATGGTAAAAATATTGAAGGGGCTAAACTGCTGATAAAAGCCTTAGGGAAATGTACCACTGACCACATTTCAATGGCTGGCCCTTGGTTGCGTTTCAGGGGGCATCTTGATAACATATCCAATAATATGCTTATTGGAGCTGTGAATGCCTTCAGTAGCGAAACCAACAAGGTAAAAAACCAGGTAACAGGTGAATATAACGAAGTGCCCAAAGTCCAACGTTTTTACAAAGAACAGGGCATACCAACTGTTGTAGTTGGTGACCATAATTATGGGGAAGGGTCATCACGTGAACATGCTGCTATGGAACCAAGGCATTTGGGGGTAAAAGCTGTAATTGTAAAATCATTTGCCAGGATCCATGAAACAAACCTGAAAAAACAGGGGATGCTGGCATTAACTTTTGCCAATGAAGGGGATTATGACCTTATCCAGGAAGATGATACATTCAATTTTATCAACCTGGTAGGATTTAAAGCTGGGAAACCATTAGTGGTTGAGGTGGTGCATGCTGATAATTCCATTGACCTGATTGAGTTAAACCACACATACAATTCACAACAAATTGAATGGTTCAAAGCTGGGTCAGCACTGAACCTGATCAAACAAGAAGCTTAATTTAAAACTATTATACTTTATTAATTCATATAAAATATGCAAAAAATAATCGTCAAAAATCCTGTAGTAGAGCTAGATGGAGATGAAATGACCAGGGTAATCTGGGATTTTATAAAACAGAAATTAATTTTACCATACCTGGATATAGAGTTAAAGTATTTTGATTTGGGGATGGAAAACCGTGATGCTACCAATGACCAGGTAACCATTGATTCTGCCCTTGCCATAAAAAAATATGGGGTTGGGGTGAAGTGTGCAACCATTACCCCTGATGAAGCCAGGGTTGAAGAGTTTGGGTTAAAAGAAATGTGGAAATCACCCAATGGGACAATCAGGAATATACTGGGAGGTACTGTTTTCAGGGAACCCATTTTAATAAAAAACATCCCCAGGCTGGTGCCTGGATGGGAAAAACCTATTTGCATTGGAAGGCATGCATTTGGTGACCAATACAGGGCTACTGATTTCCTTACCAAAGGAAAAGGCAAACTGACCATTACGTTCACTCCTGAGAATGGAGATGAACCAATTTCTCATGAAGTGTATGGTTTTGAAGGAGATGGGTTGGCTATGGCTATGTATAACACTGATGAATCCATCAAAGGGTTTGCACGTTCGTGCATGAACCAGGCCCTTGATAAAAAATGGCCTTTGTATATGTCAACAAAAAATACCATCCTGAAAAAATATGACGGGCGTTTTAAAGACCTTTTCCAGGAAATTTTCGATACTGAATTTAAAGAACAGTTTGAAAAAGCAGGCATAACCTATGAACACAGGTTGATTGATGATATGGTAGCAGCTGCTTTGAAATGGGAAGGTGGTTTTGTGTGGGCATGCAAAAATTATGATGGTGATGTCCAGAGTGATACTGTTGCACAAGGTTTTGGTTCATTGGGGTTAATGACCTCAACATTGGTTACACCTGATGGGAATACAATGGAAGCTGAAGCTGCACATGGAACTGTGACCAGGCATTTCAGGCAACACCAAAAAGGGAAACCAACATCAACCAACCCCATTGCATCCATTTTTGCATGGACCAGGGGGCTTGCATTCAGGGGAAAATTGGATGAAAACCAGGAATTGATAGATTTTGCAAATATTTTAGAACAAGTTTGCATTGAAACTGTTGAAAATGGTAAGATGACAAAAGACCTTGCCCTGATCATCCATGGCAAAGAACTGAAGGAGGAACATTACCTGACTACTCAAAAGTTCCTTTCTGCCATTGATGAAAATTTACAGGCAAAGCTTAACTAAAATTTCTGACTAAAAAGGATAAATATCTCATCCATTTGGAGTAACTTTATTGGAGGACAGGGAGTTCCCTTTGATTTTCAATAAAAACCAAATATTGATTTTAACTGAAATGACATCTAAAATTAAGGTTGAAAATAAGAAAATAATTGTCCCAGATTACCCTATTATCCCTTTTATTGAAGGAGATGGGATAGGAAAGGACATATCTTCACCTTCACAGAAAGTGCTGGATGCAGCAGTATTAAAAGCTTATGGAACTTCAAAAAAATTAGAATGGAAGGAAGTACTTGCAGGTGAAAAAGCTTTCAACCAAACAGGGGAATACCTACCACAGGAAACCATTGATGCTTTTAATGAGTACTTGGTTGGGATTAAAGGTCCATTGCAAACACCAGTGGGTGAAGGGATCAGGTCATTAAATGTGGCTCTGAGACAAACCTTGGACCTATTTGTTTGTTTGCGCCCAGTAAGGTGGTTTAAAGGAGTACCCTCCCCCATCAGGTATCCTTCATTGGTTGATATGCATATATTCAGGGAAAATACTGAAGATATTTATGCAGGGATTGAATACATGACAGGAGGGATTGACGCAAAAAAATTCCGTGACTTCCTGATCAATGAAATGGGGGTTGATAAAATTCGTTTCCCTGAATCTTCTTCCTTTGGGATAAAACCCGTTTCAAAAGAAGGGTCAGAAAGGTTGATCAGGGCTGCCTTGAACTATGCCATAAAAAGGGAATTACCATCAGTTACACTTGTCCACAAAGGGAACATTATGAAATACACTGAAGGGGCTTTTAAAAACTGGGGGTATGACCTGGCTGAAAAAGATTTTGCCAACCAAACTTTTACTTGGAGGCAATATGAAAAGATTGCCTCAACAAAAGGTAAAGAAGAAGCTGAAATAGTATTGAATGAAGCAAAAAAGGCAGGAAGGGTTATTGTGAAAGATGTGATCACTGATGCATTTTTGCAAGAATCACTCCTAAAACCTTTTAACCATTCTGTGATTGCTACTATGAACCTGAATGGGGATTATATTTCAGACCAACTGGCTGCTATGGTTGGAGGTATAGGCATTTCTCCTGGAGCTAACATTAATTACAAGAAGGGTTATGCCATTTTTGAGGCAACCCATGGTACTGCTCCTGCCATTGCAGGTACAGGGAAAGCAAACCCAAGTTCCCTTATCCTGTCAGGGGTAATGTTACTTGAGTACCTGGGGTGGTATAAAGCAGCAGAACATGTGTATGATGCTATGGAACACACCTTTGCAAAAAGAAGGGTCACAGAAGATCTATATGCACAAATGGAGGGAGCTACCCTACTTTCAACATCTGAATTTGTTGATGAAATAGTTGGCAATATGCATTAAAGATGCTGGATACTAGATAAAAAATTATTGATAAAATGAAACTTCAGGCTTCAGGCTCCGAACTTCTAACTTCGAGCTTCTGACATTAGACATTAGATAAAATAGTAATAAAAACATAATAAAATAAGAAATGGAATATATTAAGAACAGGTTTTACCAAAAAGCCAGCAGGTGCACACAAGAATACCAAAGGCTTAAAAAAGAGCATGCAGACAAAGTAATTGCCAATGTTACCATTGGGCAGGTATTAACAGGAATGAAAGGGGTTCCCAGCCTTGTAACAGATACTTCAAAGTTAGACCCAGCAGAAGGGATCAGGTTTAGGGGGTACTCAATCCCTGAATTAAGGGAAAAGCTTCCTAAGCTATCCTCAAATTCAGAAGCCCTGCCTGAAGGTTTGTTCTATCTGATGCTTGTAGGAGAAATCCCTGAAAGGGATGATGTAATGAATATATCAAAAGATCTGGCCACCAGGGCGCATGTGCCTCAGCATACTTTTGATGTAATTGATGCAATGCCAAAAAATGCCAAACCAATGACCCAATTCAGTGCTGCTATTACAAGCATGGCCACTGATTCTGTTTTCCAAAAAGCTTACAGGGCAGGCATCAATAAAAAGTACTACTGGGATACAACTTATGAAGATGTAATGAACCTAATAGCTAGGCTTCCAAGGGTGGCTGCTTATATCTATAGGCGCGAATTTTACAATGACCAACATATTGAACCTAACCCAAGGCTTGACTGGGCAGGAAACCTTGCCCACATGATGGGGCATGACAGCGAGGAAGTTAGGAACCTTTTGCGTTTGTATATGGTTATCCATGCTGACCATGAAGGAGGGAATGTTTCTGCACATACAGCCCACCTGGTTGGGTCAGCACTAAGCAACCCATATTATGCTTATTCTGCTGCTATGCTTGGATTGGCCGGGCCACTACATGGATATGCAAACCAGGATGTTATCAACTGGATATTTGATATGCAGCAAGACCTGAATACAGAAAACCCAACCAAAGAACAAATTGCAGAATACTGTAAAAAAACATTGAATGCAGGTAGGGTTATCCCTGGATATGGGCATGCTGTACTAAGAAAAACAGACCCCAGGTTTACTGCCCAAAAGGAATTTGCTGATAAGAACATTGTAAATGACCCACTTATTAATATTGTAAACAACCTGTATGAAGTTGTCCCTGATATTTTAAGGGATACAGGTAAAGTGAAAAACCCATGGCCTAATGTAGATGCATACAGTGGCTCATTGCTATACCACTATGGCATTAAAGAACATACATTCTACACTGTATTATTTGGTGTATCCAGGGCATTAGGCGTATTGGCTTCATTGATCAATGACCGCCTGTATGGAATGCCAATTGAAAGGCCTACATCACACCCAATGAGCTGGTATAAAAAACAAGCTGATGGATCATAGGAAGAATCCTAAAAGGATATTGAAAGGCTGGTTTTAACCAGCCTTTTTTATTCCCAAACACCTAAAGTTACCCTGACTTTAATCGATAATTAAACCCTCACAATAACAGACACACCTTTAAATATCTAATATTCAACAACTTTAAGTGTAACCCTACAGTATAAAATAGGTTTTCAATCCATAAACTTCATTTTCTTATAAAGATTTTTACTAAAAGTGTAATTCCTGGCAATTTTTATCGTCTTAAATTCAAAAAGGGGATCAATGAAGCTATCTATAATTGCACTTCTGGTAGTTGTGTGTACGGCTACTTTTGCAGAGCCTATAGAAAAAAGAAAGTACAAGGCAACAATACTAAAAGAACCACAAATAAATATTGATGGGAAAATTGATGAACCTGCCTGGAAATTAGCTCAGTGGGAAAATGATTTTATCCAACATGAACCTGTTGAAGGGAACCCACCAACCCAGCAAACTGAATTTGCAATTTTATATGATGAAGCTAACCTGTATGTTGCCATAAAGGCTCTTGACAAGGGTAAGGACATCTCTATGCGAATGTCAAGGAGGGATGACCTGGAAGGAGACCTGGTTGGTATTTACTTTGATACCTATAATGACCAAAGGACATCTTTCAATTTTATTGTTTCTGCAGCAGGGGTAAAATCTGATGCATTAAGCAGCAATGATGGAGACAATGAAGACTTTTCATGGGATGCAATCTGGTGGGTAAAAACCAGCCTGGACAAAAATGGATGGGTTGCTGAAATGAGGATACCACTAACCCAGTTGCGTTTTGAAAATGGTGACAGCCAATTGTGGGGTTTCCAGGTTTTGCGTTACATTTTCCGTAAAGAAGAACTATCAGTATGGCAGCCTATGAAAAGGGAAAACCCTGGTTTTGTTTCACAGTTTGGGCAATTAAATGGGATCAGTGGTATTAAACCCCAAAATACCCTTGCCTTAACCCCTTATGTGGTTGCCAGGACCGACAGGTTTGAAAAAGAAACAGATAACCCTTTCCTCAAATCAGGGAAAAAGAATGACCTGAATGCAGGGTTTGATGCAAAAATTGGGTTGACCAATTACCTAACCCTTGACCTGACTGTTAACCCAGATTTTGGGCAGGTTGAAGCTGACCCTTCTGAAGTTAACCTAACCACCTATGAAACCTTCTTCCCTGAAAAAAGGCCCTTCTTTGTTGAGGGGAAAAATATCCTTACTTACAAACTCATGTTTGGTGATGGTGACCTGGCATATGATGGGCTGTTCTATTCAAGGAGGATTGGTAGGCGCCCACACTATTACCCAGATTTGGAAGATGGTGAATACACTGATATCCCAGAAGCTACGCGAATTTTAGGGGCAGCAAAAATAACAGGGAAAACAAAAACAGGATGGTCAATTGGTGTACTTGAGAGTGTGACTGCCAAAGAAAATGCAAAGATCAGAGGAAACCATATAAACAGGAAAGAAACTGTTGAACCTTTTACCAACTACTTTGTAGCCAGGGTACAAAAAGATTTTAATAAAGGAAATACATACCTGGGAGGGATGGTTACTTCTGTAAACAGGAATATTAAGGATAGCCACCTTGATTTCCTGCATAAAAATGCTTATTCAGGGGGAATTGATTTTGTACATAAATGGGCAGATAAAAAATGGGAATTTGATGCCAGTGCCTATTTTAGCCATGTAACTGGCTCAACTGAAGCTATTACCAATACACAAGAATCATTCTTAAGAATTTTCCAACGCCCAGATGCCAGCTACCTTACCCTTGACACAACCAGGACATCCCTCTCAGGCCAGGGGGGTAAATTATTGATTGGGAAGCTCAAAGGCAACCTGAAGTTTATGGGTGCAATTGCCTGGAAATCTCCTGGCTTGGAGCTTAATGATGTGGGCTATATGCAATCAGCTGATGATATTTTCCAGGTTATATGGGTGGGTTACAGGTTTTATAAGCCTTTCTGGGTTTTCAGGGAAGCTAACCTGAATTTTAACCAATGGCTTAGCTGGGACTTTGGAGGCAACTTAGAAGTAGCAGGTGGGAATATAAACTGGTATGGCCAATTTAAAAATTACTGGAGGTTGTTTGGAGGCTTTAATGTAAATGGTACCCAGCTCTTAAATTCTGCATTAAGGGGAGGCCCTGCCCTTAAAATCCCTGGTTATAAAAATATTTTCCTGGGAATGTCAACAAACCAACAAAAGAAAATTATGTTTGATATTTCCACAGCCCAATATTTCAGTAATGAAAAAGGGTTCAGGAGGATTAAAAATTTTGAAGTGGGTGTTGGTTACCGCCCAATGAAAACACTGAATATCAATATCTCTCCTGAGATAAGCACCACTAAAAATGACTTGCAATATGTAACCCAGAAAGATTATAATGAGGGTAAAAAATATATCTTTGCTCATATTGACAGGAAGACCCTAAACATGTCCATTAGGCTTGATTACAATATAACACCTGACCTTTCTGTGCAATTCTGGGGGCAACCTTTTATTGCTTCTGGGAAGTATTCAGAATTTAAATACATCACCAATAGTAAAGCACCTGATTTAACTGACAGATACAACTTATTTAGCCCAAACCAGGTTTCATACAACCCTGATGATGAAGAATACAGGATAGATGACAACCTGGATGGCAATACTGATTATAGTTTTGGCAAACCTGATTTCAATTTCAAAGAGTTCTTATCAAACATGGTTGTAAGGTGGGAATATAAGCCAGGCTCAACCCTTTACCTTGTGTGGTCACAAAACAGGAATTCCTCAGTGTCAGATGGTTCATTTGATTTCAACAGGGATATTGACAGGCTGTTTAAGGAAAAAGCCTATAACATTTTCCTTATTAAACTTTCTTACAGGTTAGGAAGGTAATGCCATAGTTACTAAAATTCTTGATATTTGAATCCTATGGGCTCAATATGAGCTAAACAAATATTGAATAATACTTACTTAATAGAGAGTTCCATTTTTTTCATTTATTTTGAGGATCTTTACAAGCTCTAAAATATCCTTATGGATCAAATCTTCAATGAATTCTACAAAAAATACCATTCATTAAGGAATGAAGTGGATAAAAAAGTTGATAAGCTTTTTGAAACCCACAAAGAACATGTGGCCTGCAAAAAGGGTTGTGACCTTTGTTGTATGGACTATAAAATATTGCCCATTGAGTTTTATGCCATCAAAAATGGATTGGAAAAAGAAGGGGTAAAAATAAAGGACAACACCACTAAAAATGGGGAATGCATATTTTTAAAGAACCATGTTTGCACCATTTACAAACACAAGCCATTTATTTGCAGGACCCATGGACTGCCCCTTGTTTTTGTAAATAATAATGATGAATGGGAGCTATCAACCTGTGAACTGAACTTTAAAGAATTCAATTTTGAAGGGTTCACCTTGGACAATACCCTAGAACAGGACAAAATGAACAGCAAGCTGTTCCAGTTGAACAAAAGATTCATAGCCCATTATTCAGAAAAAAGTTTCAATGAAACTGACCTGATAAGCTTAAAAAATCTCTATAAATGACAAAAAAATACTGTTCAGGAAACTGTTTCTTTAATAGTTTTATACCATCAATTTAACTAATCATTTAAATGGTAAAGATACACCTATTGGCAATAGCCATTTTTTTATACCTACTCCCGTTAGCCCACACGGCTTTTCCTCAGCAAACAGAGATACAATATTTATCTGGTACGGGATCAGATGATACAGTTGACTGGGATTTCTTTTGTACTTCAGGAAGGAATTCAGGAACATGGGCAACCATTCCAGTGCCCAGTTGCTGGGAATTGCAAGGCTTTGGGGAATATAATTATGGGCATATAAAAGGAGATGAACGTGCAAATGAAAAAGGGCTTTATTGCCATAGCTTCATAGTTCCTAAAACCTGGAAAGATAAAACCATCAATATAGTTTTCGATGGTTCAATGACTGATACTGAAGTAAAAATAAATGGCAAACCTGCAGGAGAAACCCACCAAGGGGCATTTTACAGGTTTAAATATGATATTACCAGCTTAATTAAATTTGCAGAACCTAACCTGCTTGAAGCAACAGTTTCAAAACTATCTGAAAATGAATCAGTAAACTCAGCAGAAAGGTCTGCTGATTATTGGGTATTTGGTGGGATTTTTCGCCCAGTTTTCCTTGAAGCATTACCTAAAGAGTATATTAAAAGGACAGCCATTAATGCCAAAGCTGATGGAAGCATTGAAGTGGATGTTTTCCTTGCAGAGATAAAAAAAGCCAATGTAGTTAAAGCCCAACTACAAACCCTGGGTGGCAAAAATATTGGGCAACCTTTCGCTATTCCTGTATCAGCTAAAACAAATTTGAGGCTTAACTCCCAATTTAATAAGATTAAAACCTGGTCACCTGAATTCCCAAATTTATACCTGTTAAACATCCAATTGCTGGAAAATGAAGAACCACTCCATAGCATAACAGAAAGGATAGGTTTCAGGACTGTTGAGCTAAAACCAAGGGATGGTATCTATGTGAATGGGGTAAAGATTAAATCTAAAGGAGTAAACAGGCATTCATTTTGGCCAACCACAGGGCGCACAACCAATAAGCAAATGAGCATAGATGATGTAAATATGCTCAAAGACATGAATATGAATGCTGTAAGGATGTCACATTATCCTCCTGACAAGCATTTCCTGCATGTTTGTGATTCAATGGGCCTATTTGTTTTGGATGAGCTGGCAGGGTGGCAAACCATGTATGATACAGAAGTGGGCAGCAAATTGGTGAAAGAAATGCTTTTTCGTGACATAAACCACCCCTCAATAGTAATGTGGGACAATGGAAATGAAGGTGGCTCAAATGCTAAGTTAGACCATTGGTTTGAAGATATTGACCCACAAAAGAGGCCACTGATCCACCCATGGAAAGTGCAGGAATATACTGATACCCAACACTACAAAGACTGGGATTATGGTAACCAAACACACCAGCATGGGCACAGGATAGTTTTTCCCACAGAGTTCCTTCATGGTTTATATGATGGTGGCCATGGGGCAGGGCTTGAAGACTACTGGGCTCAAATGTGGGCAAACCCACTCTCTGCAGGTGGCTTTTTATGGGTTTTTGCTGATGAAGCTGTGGTTAGGACAGATAAAAATGGGGAACTGGACACTGATGGCAACCGTGCCCCTGATGGGATTGTTGGTCCTTACCATGAAAAAGAAGGCAGCTATTTTGCCATCAAAGAAATATGGGCTCCCCTGTTTTTTGAGAGGAAATACATAACCCCTCAATTTGATGGGGCTTTTGTGGTTGAAAACAGGTATCATTATATTAACCTGAACCAATGTAGTTTCAAATGGGTAGCCTCAAAAATGCCCAAGCCTGGAACACCTAAAGCTTCTTCTATATCAGGAGAAATAACTGCCCCCAATATAATGCCAGGCCATAAGGGCATCCTCAAAATTAACACAACAGACGATATTTTATTGTATGATGTCCTATATATAACTGCAACTGACCCACATGGAAGGGAAATTTATACATGGAGCTGGCCCATTTCTTTGCCTGCTGAGATAGCCAACACCATAGTTCCAACCACAGAAAGTGGAGAAACCAGCATTTCTGTCACTGAAGAACATATCCTCTTATCAGCTAATGGGGTAATTGTTTCAATAGAAAAAAATTCAGGAAAATTGGCAAAGGCAGAAAATACAAAAGGGCAGTTCAGCCTTACAAATGGGCCAAGCTTAATTGAAGGAGATGCACAATTCCAGGAAATTAAATCATACAAGGAAGGAGCTAATGCTGTGGTTGAAATTGATTGTGGCAAACAGGTAAAAAATTTCAGATGGGTAATGATGCCAAGTGGATGGTTAAAACTGGAATTTGCATATTACCCCCCTTTCCTTACAGAGCTATCAGGGATCTCATTCAATTATCCTGAAAAACAGGTAAACAGTATGCGCTGGTTAGGTTATGGCCCTTACAGGGTTTACAAAAACAGGATGAAAGGAAACACACTGAATGTTTGGGAAAAAGAATATAATAATACAGTTACAGGTAAAAGTGGCTATACCTATCCTGAATTTAAAGGCTACCATAAAGGCTTTTATTGGGTTGAAGTAAATACAACAGAACAACCTTTCACAGTAGTTTGTGCTAGTGAGAATATATTCCTACATATGCTAAACCCTGAGCTGCCAACTGTAGAAGAATCAAAAAATGCATTGGTCGCTTATCCCAAAGGAAACCTCTCTTTTATGCATGGGATTAGCCCCATTGGAACCAAATTCAGGACTGCTGACAAAACAGGTCCCCAGGGGCAAAAAAATAAGTTCATGCACCATGGCAGGAGGAATTCACTGGATATGGAACTATATTTTAATTTTACTGAAAAATAAACAGGCATTAATTCAATTTGATTCTTTTTATGATTGCATAAAACCCCTTTCAGCCTAATTTGTTATACAGGTTGTAACTTAAATAATAAAATCATGCAAAAGCTCATAATCCTGTTAATGGCAATGGTATCAATGGTTTGTACTGTTCAATCCCAAAATTCAAATAACATGGAAAAAGAACCTGAAAAACTGGCTGTTTTATGGACCAGTGGAGACCCTGAAGTATTTGATAAAATGGTATTTATGTATACCTATAATGCAAAAAAGCAAGGTTGGTTTGATGAAGTGGCTTTTATAATCTGGGGGCCATCATCTAAGCTCCTGGCTGAAACTCCTAAGTTTCAGGAAAACATAAAGCAAATGATGGAAATAGGCATTAAAGTGGAAGCCTGTGTGGTTTGTGCGCGTATGTATGAAGTTGATGATGACTTAAGAGAATTAGGTGTTGATGTAAAAGGTATGGGCACTCCCCTTTCTGACTACCTGAAAGATGGCTGGAGGACACTATCCCTTTAAACAACTTCTATTCCACCTTGGGTAATGTAAAAATAAAAGCAGAACCTGCCTCCACCTGGCTTTGCACTTTTATTGTACCATTATGGGCATCAATAATTTTTTTGACAATTGCCAACCCTAAACCAGTTTTTTTTTCACCGCCAGTACTTTGTGAAGAAGCAGTTTTGTATGGATTAAAAATCTCTGGCAATTCATCTTCTGGTATACCCTGCCCCTGGTCTTTGACTTCTGTAACAACACAATTATTTTCTTCAGTGATGGTTAAAGATATAGTGGTTCCAGGCAAAGAAAATTTAGAAGCATTAACTAAAAGGTTATTCAAAACCTCTTCCATTTTTTGTTTGTCAAAAGAAAATTCCACTTTTGTAGGATATGTATTTAACCTTATGAGCTGTTTTTTCCTTTTGGTTAATATTTGGTTATTTGCAACCACTTCTTTTACAAAACCAACATAATCCTTTTTTTCCATGTTCAACTCAAAAATACCAGCTTCAATTTTTGACGCATCCAGGAAGTTTTCAATCAGGCTGAGGGCATATGTGCACCTGCCATTTATAATGTTAAGGAACTTAAACCTTTCCTCTCTCAGGTAACTGTCATAATCATTCAAGAGCAATTCGCTAAATGACTGTGCCGCCCCTATAGGATTCTTTAGGTCATGGGCAACAATCCCTATATACTGGTTTTTTTCTTTATTTAATTTACTGAGTTTTAAATTGGTTTTTTCAAGTTCTTCAGTGCGTAATTTTACTTTTTCTTCCAATAATTTGTTGGTATCCTGCAAGGTTTTCATCAACTTGCGGTTTTTAGTGGTCAGCTCATATTTGTCAAAAGCTTCTCTTATGGTTGAATCCAGCTCTTTGGGATTCCATGGTTTGGTTATATAGCGAAAAACCTGCCCTTCATTAATAGCTCCCACAACAGCTTCAATATCTGAATAACCTGTTATGATAAGCCTCAAAGCATCAGGGTATTTATCCTTGATTATATTAAAAAAATCAACCCCTGTAAGCCCTGGCATCCTTTGGTCAGAAATAATTACTTGTGCATTATGTTCTTCCATAACCTCAATGGCTTCAGTTGCACTATTGACCGTAAATACAGTATACTTGCCTCTGAAATGCCTTGCCAATGATTTTGTAATGGCTACTTCATCATCAACTATTAGTAGTTTGTAGTCTAATTGGTCACTTTCCATACACCTATTAATTTAAATTTTTAGGAATTGAAATAATGAACTGTGAGCCTTTTTCAGGTTCTGATTCAACATATATTGCCCCTTTATGAAGGCCCTGAATTATTTTATAAGTAATGCTCAACCCCAGGCCAGTCCCTTCACCAACTGGTTTTGTAGTGAAAAATGGGTCAAATATTTTATCAATATGCTGCTGGGGTATGCCACAACCATTATCTTTAATTAAGATATCCACAGCTTTTTCATTATCAGTAATTACTAACCCTATCTCCCCTTTTTCTTCAACAGCTTGTACTGCATTTATTAACACATTTAATAATGCCTGGTTCAATTGCGCAGGGTAACATTCCGTCATCAATACAGCTGGTGCTTCAATGCTAAGGTTTATTCCCTTTTTAGTTATTTCAGGCTTAGCAATTGAAATTGTTGATTCAACATTTTCTATTAAATCAATGCTTTTTTTATCTGCTTCATCCAACCTGGAAAATTTCTTTAGCCCTTCAACAATGTTTTTCACCCTTTCAAGCCCATCTTTGGTTTCTTTTATGATTTCAGGGATTTCCTCAATATGATATTCAGCTTCCTTGTTTTTGTATTCTTTGCCTACCCCTTTTTCTTTTGATTCCTGATATGCTTTTACCACTTCATCAACAGACTTCTCAAACGCAAATATATTGCTGTATGCAAAAGCAAGAGGATTGTTTATTTCGTGGACAACTCCTGCTACCAGTTTTCCTAAGGCATTCATTTTTTCTGAATGGACGAGCATTTGCTGGGTATCTTTCAGTTCTTTTAAAGCAAGTTCCAGTTTTTTCTTTTCTTGTATTAATTGCCTTTGCAAATTGTTGACTTGCTGGTTTAAATAGCTCATTTTATTGTTTTGCTGAAATAGCTGTTGGATATTCGCTTCAGCAAAAACCACAAACTTGCCACCATGGCTGAATATCTTAGATTCAAGGGTATAATTTGTGTCAGTATAATTCCCAATTGTTAGCAGCCCCTTAAACACCATCCCATCCCCTTTAATTGATGTTATTGTGGTAATATCTGGATTGATAAATGAATTTTTGGGCTTTGAGCCCCCCTCTTCAACCCCAAGGAAAAAACACATAGCAGGGTTGGCATGAGAAAGCCTCCCCTCAGATGATAAAACTGCAACAGCAACCCCTTGCCCCTCGTGCAGAAGTTGTTTTACTAAATCTTCTATGTTTGGAATTTCAATATGCCCACCCATTGCTTTAATTTTAATGGGCAGAGCCAGTTGGTTCAGGGTTTTCTTCAGCTAATTTATTGAAAACAGGGATATTCACCTGTAGCCATTTGTAGTATGGTAAAATAGCCTCAGAGCAATCAGCAGATAACTCTTCCTTATAAATTTCAATCCAGGAGTTTAGTTGCGCAGCCCAATAGGTTGAGCTAAAATTACGCGATCTGTAAGCCCTGAAAACCCAGATAACAGTATCAACCAGCACTTCAGGTTTGTAAGCATAAAAAACTGACTCCATGAAACGCGCATGGTTGGCATGGTTATCCTTCATCATATCCAGGTTGTTGCTACCTACCATTTCAAGTATGTCAGCCCTTGCTTCCATCTTTTTATTAATAAGCCCAACCAAAAAATCCATCTTGGTACTGTATTCTTTGGCTTGTTTTTCGCCTACCTGTGGGATATCTCCTGCTGTGTGCAATAAATATTCTCTATCCATATTAAGTTGGTATTGAAGTTTTTAATGACTTGATAAATCTTTCAAGAAAATATAGGTCAGGGATTAAAACAACATTATTAAACTCTTTATTTATTTCATCTTTCACATATTTTATTGCCTGGCCACCCACCAGAATTTTTAATTTAGGGAAGTCTGCTTGCACTTTCCAAATCATCTCAAAAAAGTTCCTTGCATTAAAATAGACACTAAAAGAAATTGCAAGGAGGTCAGGGCTAATTTCATGAATATACTTTACAAGTTCATTCACAGGGATGCCAGCTCCAAGGAAATAACTATCCCAGCCATTCATTTCAAAAACATCTGCAACCATCCTAATACCTACCTGGTGCCTTTCATTCTCAACACAGGCCAATACTATTTTTTTGTTATATTTTTCAGAGGGTATTATCTGTGCAAAAAACTCATTTAAAATACCTTCTGTGACAGCTGTTGCTATATGTTCTGTTGCTACTGATATTTTATTTTGTTCCCACAAAATACCCACTTTATAAAGGGATTGTTTAAAAACTTCCTCATAAAGATCTATAAAAGAGTGGTTTGTTTCCAGGTAAGCCTTAGCAAGGCTTGAGCACCCAAGCCTATCCCCATCAAGTAAATGGGAGAGGTATTTTTCTGCATAGTTTTCTGCTCTATCCATAACATAACCTTTACTAATTTTTTAATAAGAAAAATATCCCCTATTAAAAATAAGCTTTTTTAATGAAATAGCTACCTTAAAAACCTATTTATAACCTCTATAATTTCTTCAGCTTTAATAGGTTTAGAAATATGTGCATTGCAGCCTGCCTTAAAAGCGTCTGACTGGTCGCTTTCAAAAGCATAAGCTGTTTGTGCAATAATGGGTATGTCTTTGTCAAATTCCCTGATTATTCTTGTAGCATCATACCCATTCATTACTGGCATCCTTACATCCATTAAAATAATTGAAACCCCAGGAGTATTTTTAAATAGCTTAATAGCTTCTTCCCCATCTTTTGCATGGATTAACTTATGCCCTTGTTTTTCTAAAATGACCTTTAAAAAATCAAAACTGATTTTGTCATCTTCTGCCACCAAAATTAATGCTTTCTTTTCTTCACTACCTTCCTTTACAGGCTCTTGAACCTGTTTATCTGTTTTCTTTTTTACCTGAGCATTTGGTAATGTAAAATAAAATGTACTTCCTCTGCCCAGTTCAGATTCTACCCAAATTTCACCTCCCAATAATTCAACATATGCCCTGGTAATAGCCAACCCTAGCCCTGCTCCTTCATAGCCACTTGAAAGGGTATGCTGTGCTTGCACAAAACGCTTGAAAATAATTTGTTGCTTGTTTTTAGCAACACCAATCCCAGTATCTTTTACATAGAACTCAATGAAACCATTTTTTACTTGATACCCAAACTCTATGCTGCCTTCATTAGTGTATTTCATTGCATTTTTGAGAAGGTTTGCCAAAATAGCATATAATTTCTCTTTATCTGTTTTTAAAATAATTTCCTTATTACCTCCATTTACCTTACATACCAAATCTAATTGCTTTTGCTGTGCATCAGGTTTAAAGAAATCATATAAATAAAGGAACTGTTTATCAATGTTAGTATCTGACAGTGTAATTTCAATTTGCCCTGCTTCTATTTTTGATATATCAATCAGGTCATTAATAATATTAAGCATCCTGTACCCACTTTTTTCAATAATATCTACATATTGCTCTTGCTGGCCTGTTGAAAGCATAGGTTCCCTCAACAGTTCTGCAAACCCCAAAATCCCATTCATTGGGGTCCTTATTTCATGGCTCATATTTGCCAGGAATGCTGATTTCAACCTGTCACTTTCTTCAGCCTTTTCTTTGGCAATTACCAAATCTTCTTCTGTCCTTTTGTTATCAATATAAATGCTTAACTGGTTGGCCATTATTTCCAATATGTGCTTGCTTTCCTCATTATATGCATCAGAGTTATCATAACTCTGTACTGCATATACCCCAATTACTTTTGTATCAATCTTTAAGGGTACCCCCAGCCAACATTGGGGTTTAGTACCTATCAGCTTAATATTTTCATCTTTCTCAAATTGGGCAATATCATCATAATTTAGCAATACAGGCATACCCCTTTTTGCAACTATCCCTGAAATTGAACCTACTGCCGGCCATTCTTTAAAACTATCTTTTTCATCTTTCCAAAATGGTGAATGGAACATATCAGTTTCAGCTTCATAAAAAGCAACAAAAAAGTTTGATGCATCCATGATTTTGCCTATTTCAGCTTGAACCCTGCCCAATAAATCCTTAAGCCTTCCTGAAGTAACTACAGCATGGGCAATATTGTATTGTATTTCCCTGATAACCTCTTCATTTTTACGTTTAGATATATCTGAGATTATATGTACTGATCCTTTAATTTCCCCTTTTTCATCAAAAATTGGGTCTACCATTATTTCACAAACAACCCCATTTTGTTCCTGTTCAATCTTTTCCCTTTTTTTCGTTTTTTTCATTTTCACAAAGGGGCATTTATCAATTGGGCATTCACTACTATGAACATAGTTGAAACAACAAAATGTTTTTAATTCTTTATCTCTCCTTTGTAGCAAGTCCTTGAATGCCTGGTTACTTTGAATAATATGCTGATTTGCATCCAATAAAGCAATCCCATCATTTATAGCATCAAATGTTTTATTCCAGTTTACTGAAGCCTGTTGCAATTTCTTTTCAACTTCTTTTCGTTTTGAAATATCTGAAAATATCGTAACAAACTGGTCCTTTTTATTTCTGTAAGCTGCTATTTCACAGTGCTTTCCAATATATTTTACATAATCCTCAAAATGGATGGGTTTTCCTGTTTTAACCACATACCCATATTTTTCAATCCAATGAGGTTCTATATCAGGGAATAGTTCCAAGACAGTATTTCCTAAAATATTTTTACGTTTTAACCTGGTCAGCCTTTCAAAACTATCATTCATTTCAATAAAACGATAATTAACCATTTTACCTGAATCATTATAAATGGCTTCATGTACTGCCAACCCCTGCCCCATTTCTGTGATCATTGAACGGAATTTTTCTTCGCTTTCAATTAATTTTTCTTCAGCCTTTTTCCTTTCTGTTATGTCAACATGTGTACCCACAACTCTATAAGGTTTCCCATTTTCATCAAATAATGCATTTGCCCTGGACAATATATCAACCCAATGCCCATCTTTATGCTTCATTTTAAACTCCAGTTCAAAACGGGCAAGCTCTTTTTTCAGATGCCTGTCTAGCATTTCCCAGCTATTTTTTACCCCTTCTTTTCCTGTTAGTTCTTCCCATACTGAAAATTCATTTTTCAACTCATGGTCTTCATATCCTAACATTTTTTTCCATCCAGGGGAATAATAAATTTCATTTGTTTCTAAATTCCAGTCATACAACCCATCTTTGGTTGCTTGCATGGCCAGGTTAAACCTTTCCTCACTTTCAAAGAGCTTTTTTTCTGCATATTTTTGTTTGGAAATATTCTCTACTGTACCTTCATAATACAATATTTTTCCACTTGCATCTTTTATTATTTTTGCGTTTTCCTTTACATGCAATTTTCTTCCATCACGAGTAGTCCATATAGATTCTAAGCCATTTATTTCCCCTTTTTTCTCAATCTGCTCTTTAAATTGTTTCCTGGAATATTTAGGTTCAAAGCCTTCTGTTTCAAGATTACGTTCAGCTAGTTCTTCAAAAGATTTATAGCCTAACAACCTAATAATAGTTGGGTTAGCCAAAATAATCTTCCCACTTGGGTCAGTCCTGTAAATACCTATAGATGCACTCTCAAATATTTGACGTAACCTTGCTTCACTTTCCCTAATTTGGCCTTCAATACTTTTGCGGTCAGTAATATCTTTTGAAACACTAACCAGGTCAGTAACTTTTCCTTCATTGTCTTTTATTGCCACAAAGAACATTAATACATGCACGTTTTTCCCATTTTTACCCACAGTGCATATTTCTATATTAGTTAAACTTTTCCCTTGTAGCAATTCTGCAATTATGTGCTTTAACCTATCCAAGTCTTCTTCTTTATAAAGGATACCTATATATTTTCCTTTAACTTCTTCTTTTTTATACCCATATATTGATTCTGCCCCTTTATTCCATAGGGTAATATTTCCACTAATATCTGTGGTTACAATGGCATCAATAGTAGAATCAATAATAATGGAACTCTTCTTTAATGCTTCTTCAGCTTCTTTTAAGGTGGTAATATCTGTAATAAAACCTTCTAATGCCAACAATTCATTAGTAGTTTTGCCAAATACAGCTTCCCCCTTTTCCAACACATATTTAACCATCCCTGAAGAAGTAACTATCCTGTAACTTACATCAAAGCTTTTGTTAGAACTTACTGCTAATTGCACATTATCCCAAACCTTTTTCCTGTCATCAGGATGTATTAATTCATTAAATGATTTTTTCCTATTCAGTATAATATCTGACTTTGAATAACCTGTCATTTTTTTAAACCCATCACCAATAAACTCCATGGTCCAACCTGGGTCATTTTTACACCTGTAAGCAATACCTGGTAAATTATTTAACAGGGTATTTAGCTTCCTTTCACTTTCTTTTAATATGGCATTGGCATTTCTATTTTTTTCATTTTTCAACCTATTTTTCAGGGCAATTTTAACCTGGGCAGCCACATCTATTTTATCAAATGGAGGCCTTAAAAAACCTGCAATTCCCCCATGGGGGTAATCAACCCATTTATCTAACCCATTATTTGAGTTTGCAACCAACAATATAGGGATATTGCAGGCCATTTTATCCCCTTTTATTTTTTTGAACAGATCAAAACTACCATCTGGTAATAAATCACTTAAAATAACCATATCAGGTTTTTCCTGCTTTAAAAGTTTTCCTGCTTTCTCGCCATTTAAAGCTAAATAAGCCTTGGCATTAAAAGAATTGCCTTCTACAATATGTTTTAACTGGTTTGTGTTTTGTTGGTTATTGCTAATAATAAGAATCTTCAACATACCTCTGGCCTTTGCAAAATTACAACTTTTCAAAGGCTAAACTGTTTAGTAATAAAACCCTAAATTACAAAATAAGCAGCATTAACTAATTAATTGCCTTTGAAATACCTTTCCTTTCCATTTTATATCCAGAAATCTGACAGAATGAATATAAGGATTTTTTTACACTTATCACATTATTTATAACATGTTGATAAACATTATAATAACTCAAAAAGACATAAATGTATATTCAATATGAATACATGCAAAAAACTACCATATCCGGGTATTAACAAATGAAAAGCCAGCCATTTTTTCACCTGACCTTGAGGAAAGCTTCTGACTCTTTTAGCCCTGTAAATTGATTTGTTTTGAGAGCATAATGAAACCCTTTTTGAATACAGAATGAACCATACCCACCTTTTTTGTTTAATGCAATATAGCCTACCTGGTGTTGTTCATAACCAGGATTTTTTTTGATAATCCTCCTGACTGCTTCCAAGCATGCTTCTTTTGGGTTTAACCCCGAACGCATTAATTCAACCACCAAAAAACTGCCCAATGTTTTCATGACCAACTCGCCACTGCCTGTAGCAACTGCCCCTCCTACTTCACCATCAACATACAGCCCAGCCCCAATTATTGGAGAATCCCCCACACGCCCATGCAATTTATAGGCCATCCCACTGGTGGTACATGCACCTGCAATTTTTCCATCAGCATCAAGAGCTAACATGCCAATGGTATCATGGTTAGTGTTTATTTCATCTTCAATATTTATGGTTGGTTTAAATTGCCCACCCCTTTTTTTCCATTTTTTCCACTCTTTCTTCATTTCAGGGGTAAGCAGCTTTTCTTTTTTAAAGCCATTCTTTAAAGCAAATTTCAAAGCTCCTTTCCCTGTAAGCATAACATGAGGGGTTTTCTCCATAACCAACCTGGCCACAGAAATGGGATGCTTAATATGTTGTAAAAAAGCAACAGAGCCAGCCTGCCCCAAATGATCCATAATGCAGGCATCTAAAGTAACTTTCCCTGATTTATCAGGAAACCCACCATATCCTACTGTGGACACATTAGGGTCAGCTTCAGGTACCTTAACCCCAGCTTCAACTGCATCTAATGCAGTACCTCCTTCTTCCAATATTTTCCAAGCTGCTTCATTGGCAGGAAGCCCATGATCCCATGTTGAAATAACTATAAGATAACCATCACCACCTTCATTTAAAGGGTTTGCTATCACTGGCCTTGCCAGCCCAATACCTGCTATAGCTAAGGAAGTTGATTTTAAGAAAGACCTTCTGGTAAAACTCATTGTAATGGATTTTAAAATTACCTTACCCCTTTATACCCCTACAATCCAAGAGGAAATATTTGATTAAATATAAGGATAATATTTGTTTAGGATTACCTGCTAATTTTATAATTTTGAAGGACAAAAAACAAAGGCTATGCAAACTATTTTAGGATCAGGAGGGGCAATAGGAACAGAACTTGCCAAAGCCCTTACAAAGTATACAAGCTCTGTAAGGTTGGTTAGCAGAAACCCAAAAGCTGTAAATGAAAATGATGAGCTGGTTAAATGCAATTTGTTAAACCAGGATGAAGCCAATAAAGCCGTGAAAGGGTCAGATGTTGCTTACCTTACAATTGGGCTTCCCTATAAAACCAAAACCTGGCAAGAACAATGGCCTGTGGTTGTATCCAATGTTATAGGCGCATGCAAAATGCACAAAAGCAAATTGGTATTTTTTGACAATATTTACATGTTGGATCCCGAGCATTTGGATAATATTACTGAAGAAACTCCAATAAACCCTGCCAGTAAAAAGGGAAAACTACGTGCAAAGATTGCCAAAATGGTAATGGATGCAGCAGCAACAAAAGAAATTGAAGCCCTTATTGCACGTTCTGCAGATTTTTATGGACCAGGGATCAACAATGGTGTCCTGAATGAGGTTGTTTTGAAAAACCTGAAAAATGGGAAAAAAGCCAATTGGTTATGTTCCCTGGATTACAAACATTCTTTTACTTATACACCTGATGCTGCTAAAGCCACAGCACTATTAGGAAATACAGATGTTGCATATAGGCAGGTATGGAATTTGCCAACTGCTCCTGACCCATTAACAGGCAAAGAATGGGTTGAAGCTATTGCCAAAGAACTAGGGGTTAAACCAAAAGTAATGGTGGCCTCAAAATTTATGGTAAAGCTAGTTGGGTTGTTTAACCCCATCATGAGAGAATTGGTTGAAATGTTATACCAATATGATAGGGATTACTGTTTCAACAGTTCAAAATTTAATTCAGCTTTTGATTTTGAAACAACACCTTATAAGGAAGGGATAAGAAAATTAATTTCCTAATGTAGGATAATTCCTGGATGTTTAAAAACGAAATAAAGCAGTCCAGCCTTTGTTGAATTTATTTAAATGGTAACAAAAATCAAACTCAACTTGGCGTTCAAAGGCTTCAGCATATCTCTGAACTTCATTTTTGGCTCTCGCCACCTTATTTTGTTTTAGAAGGCTTATCCCATTAGCTCCATTTGAAGGGTGCTTTGGCCTTACAAAATTTTCATCTCTGCTGGCAATTTTTCCTGTCCAATGATCTTTATTATACATGATTCCACATTTTAAGTTTACAACTTTACCTTCAACCATCAGTAAGAAAGAAAGAGGATCAGCTAGCACTGATCCTCCAGGGTGTTTGAAATCATCTATCTTGTGTTTTAAACTAAAGGTCTAAATTTTGTCAAATCCTATGAAACAAAGATATAGCTACCCATGAAGCCTGGGTATAGGGGAATCCCTGTTTATGGGTGGGGAAAAACCTGATGAAGGATAATAATTAGTGATGGGGTACTAAATACCAATAGCATAAAATAAAAAAAGCACCAGCTAACTCACTGGTGCTTAAGCTCTATCTGTTTTAATAATATTTTTATATATCCAGCAAAAGTTCTTCAGAAGCTTTTCCTTTAGTGAGCATAAGAACTGGGTTTTCAATGAATTGTTTCACTTTCACAAGGAAACCAACAGAGTCTTTCCCATCAATTATCCTGTGGTCATAAGATAAAGCCACATACATAATTGGGTGCACTACAATTTGCCCATCAACCACCACTGGGCGTTCAACAATATTGTGCATCCCCAGGATAGCTGATTGAGGTGGGTTTATAATAGGTGTTGACAGCATAGACCCAAAAACACCTCCATTTGTAATGGTAAATGTACCACCACTAAGCTCTTCTACTGAAATTTTCTTATTCCTTGCTTTTTCTGCCAAATTTTTTATTTCTAACTCTATTTCAGGGATTGATTTACTTTCTGCATTCCTAACAATTGGAACCATCAGCCCCTTAGGTGTTGAAACAGCAATTCCTACATCAGCAAATTCTGGGGTTAAAACCTCCTCCTCTTCCATCATTGAATTTACAGATGGATGGTATTTAGTTGCAATGGCAACAGCTTTGGTAAAAAATGACATAAAGCCCAATTTAAAACCATGTTTATCAACAAATTGCTGCTGGTACTTTTTTCTTAAAGCCATTACTGCACTCATGTCCATCTCATTGAATGTGGTAAGCATGGCAGTTTCATTTTTCACAGAAACAAGCCTCTCAGCAAGTTTTCTGCGCAACATTGACATCTTTTGCCTACCTACCTCCCTTGAAGCAGTTTTAGAAGTAAGGAAGCTTTCTACCCCTATTTCTTTTGATGTATTGATAACTAATTCAACTTCCTTTTTACCTATCCTTTTCAATCCATTGATCACATCCTCAACTGACAGGTTGTTTTCCTTCATCATTTGCTTTGCAACTGATGTTACTTTTACTTTATCAAAGCTTCCCTCTGCTTCTACAGTTTTTTCTTCAACCTCCTTTTTATGAGGAACATCTTTTTGTTTTGCTTCTTTCGCCTCAATTTTTGAAGCAACAGGTGCAACACTTGTATCAATACTGCAAATAACCTTTCCAACCTCAACAGCTTGCCCTTCTTCAGCGGCTAGTGAGATTTTCCCACCTTCTTCAGCAACAATAGTCAATGTAGCTTTGTCTGATTCAATTTCAGCAATTTCCTGGTCTTTTTCAACAACTGCCCCATCCTGAACCAACCAGCTGCCTATTTCTACTTCAGTGATTGATTCCCCTGGGCTTGGAACTTTAATTTCTACTATCATTTTGGTTTTTATTTTATGAAGCTAGAACTTTATCATTTTTAAAAATAGCATCCAGGATTTTATTCAGGCGCATGTTGTGTTTTTCCATCAACCCTCCTGCTGGGCTTGCAGTTTCAGGCCGCGCAACAACTTTTAGTTCAAAGCTGGTTAGTTTCCTGTTCAAAAATGGCCAGGCTCCCTGGTTTTCAGGTTCATCTTGTGCCCACACATAGTTAGATGCATTATGATATTTCTTGACCAACTCATTTATTTGCCCCTTAGGTATAGGGTAAAACTGTTCAATCCTGACAAGGGCAATATGTTCAGCATTTTCTGCTGACTTTCGTTTCAACAGGTCATAATACAACCTGCCTGTTGTAAACACAATTTTTTCAACTAATTCAGGTTTTGCATGTGGGTCATCAATAACCTCTTTGAAAGAACCAGCAGCCAATTCTTCAATTTTTGAGACAACCATAGGATGCCTCAGTAAACTTTTAGGTGTGAAAACAATAAGTGGCAACCTAATGTCCCACTTCACCTGCCTACGCAACAAATGGAACATGTTTGCAGGTGTTGATGGTACTACCACCTGCATATTTTTATTGGCAGCCAGGGTTAAAAACCTTTCAATCCTGGCACTTGAATGCTCAGGTCCCTGGCCTTCATACCCATGAGGCAAAAATAAGGCCAACCCATTCATTAAACCCCACTTTTCAAATGCTGAAGAAATATACTGGTCAATAACCACCTGTGCCACATTGTTAAAATCACCAAACTGGGCTTCCCAAATGGTTAATCCCTCAGGTTGCGCCAATGAATATCCATATTCAAACCCAAGTACCCCATATTCAGACAATGGAGAATTGTATATATGGAATGAAGCCTGGTTTTCAGAAATATTTTTTAAAGGGAAATATTTTTCGTCAGACTCTTCCAACACAAAAGAAGCATGCCTGTGGGCAAATGTGCCACGCTCACTATCCTGTCCTGAAACCCTCACAGGATGCCCTTCATTTACAAGCGTACCATAAGCCAAAAGTTCTGCCATTGCCCAATCCAAACGATTGTCATGAATCATCATTTTCCTGTCAGAAAGGATGCGTTTTACTTTGCTAAAAAATTTCTTATCATCTGGCACTTTAACAATTTTTTCAGCAATTGCAAGAAGCTCTTTTTTCGCTACTCCTGTTTCTGGCGATTTGTTGAAATCTCCTTTCAAAGGGATTTTATATTTATCATATTCTTTTAATAAAAATTCCCTGATCTTAAGCTTCTCTATTTTCTCTGACTCCTTATACTTACTCTCCATGTATTTATTGAAATCAAGGATTTCACTTTTGGCTTCCTCTTTAGCCATGATCCCCATTTCAGCCAGTTTTTCTGAATAAATGTCCCTTGGGTTAGGATGCCTTGCTATTGCTTTATAGAGCAAAGGTTGTGTAAAACGTGGCTCATCTCCCTCATTATGCCCATATTTCCTGTAACATAGGATATCAATAAATACATCATTATGGAACTTTTGCCTGAATTCCATTGCCAGCCTAACAGTATAGATCAATGCCTCAACATCATCACCATTTACATGGAAGACAGGGGAACGCGTAACTTTTGCCACATCAGTACAATAAGTACTTGACCTGGCATCGAGGTAATTGGTAGTAAAGCCTACCTGATTGTTAATTATTAAATGTATGGTACCTCCTGTTTTGTAACCTCCCAACTGTGCCATTTGTGTTACCTCATACACTACTCCCTGGGTTGCTATGGCTGCATCACCATGTATTACAATGGGTGCTACTTTTTTATAACCACCATTCCCAATTGAGTTGATCCTTGAACGCACCATCCCCTGAACTACTGGGGCTACTGCTTCAAGGTGTGATGGGTTGGGGACAAGCTTAAGTTTTACCCTGCTTCCAGAATCTGTTGAAACCTCATTTTCATAACCTAAGTGGTATTTTACATCCCCCAGTTCAATGCCATCTTCATACTCTTTCCCATAAAATTCTTTGAAAATATTCTCATAAGGTTTTTCAAGGATATTTGCCAAAACATTTAAACGCCCACGATGAGCCATCCCTATAACAAATTCCTCAATGCCCAGTTCTGCCCCACGTTCAATAACTGCATCAAGAGAAGGAATCAGGGTTTCTGCCCCTTCCAGTGAAAACCTTTTCTGCCCTACAAACTTTTTATGGATAAAATTCTCAAACCCAACAGCCAACTTTAAATGGTAGAAAATGTGCTTCCTGTTTTCATCAGTGAAATCCATAGAATTACGTGCCCCTTCCATTTTTTGTTTTAGCCACTCAACCACTTCAGGCTTCCTCATATACACATATTCAACCCCAACTGACTGACAATAGGTTTCTTCAAGGAAACTTAAAATATCTTTCAATTTTGCAGGTCCAATATCAATTTCATTCCCTGCCTGGAATGTTTTTTCCAGGTCTTCTTTTACAAGGTTGAAATTTTCAATATCAAGGGTTGGTGAATATTTTCTCCTTGTGCGGACAGGGTTTGTTTTAGTGAACAAATGCCCCCTTTGGCGATAACCATGAATAAGGTTGAGAATAGAAAACTCCTTATCAATCCCCTCCTGTGCTTTTGTAGTTGGTTTTTGCGGAAAGTTCTTCCTGGCTAACTCAAATCCTGCAAAAAATTGTTGCCAACTTTTATCAACTGAACCAGGGTCTTCTAAGTATTGGGTGTATAACTCTTCAATTGCATTGATCTCCTGGCTGCCAACAGCCGAAAATTCATCTGTCATGGTTATTGTCTATAATTGGTTTTATAAGCAAGAAACAAAAACAATTCTCCTATTGTTTACTTATGTACAGTTTTATTGATAAACTAATTTAAACTTTATTCCTCTTAAATGGAACTGTTAAAAGGACTATTTACAGCTTTATAAGCAAATTTAAAGAAACAGCTAAAAAACAACATATACTTAATGCACTGAAGATTAAACAATTATACAAATATTGTAAAAGATATGCAATTTAGAGGTTTTAACAATAATATGAATGGATTACAATGGAAAGAAAAGATTTTATCAAAAAGTTTGTTGTTGGCGGAAGCATACTACTGACTGCACCTGTGTTGCTTGAATCGTGTAGTATAGCTTTAAGTAGGTTCATTTATGAAGGGCATATCATTGTGACCAGAAGGCCAGGAAGCACATATATTGCTTTGCCTAAAAATATGTACCCACCAGAATTGTATTGTTGGATATAGCAATGAAAACTCAAATTTGCCATGCCCATGCCATGGTTCTGTATTTAACACTCATGGTTCTATAAAGAATGATCCTGCTTCTTCCCCACTAAAAGTTTACAAAAGAGTAAAAAGTGGAGATAAACTTACTATAAGCTAAACATGTAACCTGTAATAATTCACCTTTTATTCTTTTTCTAATAACATAGGAGTAATAAAAATTTGCGATCTTGTTGAAAAAATCAACAAGATGAAAAACACTGTATTAATTTTCGCTATGAGTTTGCTAATTGCATGCACGTGCAATGACAAACAAACTAAAAATCAAGATCAAAACTCCTTTTCCTTTGTCTTCATGACTGACATCCACCTTCAGCCTGAACAAAATGCTACAGAGGGTTTTTTGCAAGCCATTGATACCATTAATAAATTGTCTCCTGATTTCGTCCTCACAGGAGGAGATAACATTATGGATGCCCTGGGGCAAACATTTGGACGCAGTGATAGCTTGTACAATTTGTATGATTCAATTACTGCAAAACTGAAAATGCCTGTTCACAATACCTTGGGCAATCATGAGGTATTTGGGTTGTATACTGAAAGTGGAATAGATGAAAGCCATCCTGATTATGGTAAAAAAATGTATGAGAAACGTTTGGCTGAAAGGTACTATTCTTTTGATTATCAAAACTGGCATTTCATTATTCTTGATGCCATTGGTTTCACTGAAGACAGGCACTATTATGGACACATTGATTCAATACAAATTGCCTGGTTAAAATCAGAGTTGGAAAAAATTGGTAAAGATAAACCAATTGCCATTTCAACACATATCCCATTTTTAAGCATTGGGGCACAGGTTTTTGAAAACCCAACCCAAGGAATGAATAGAGGTTCAATAGTTACAAATTCTAATGATATTATTAAAATTATTGAACCTTACAATGTGAAATTGGTATTGCAAGGGCACCTACATTTCCTGGAAGATATCTATTATAATGGGACACATTACATTACTGGAGGTGCTGTTTCCTCAAAGTGGTGGCAAGGGAAACGTAATGGGCTGGAAGAGGGTTTCCTGCTTATAACCATTGATGGTGAGGAATTTAAATGGGAATACATTGATTATGGTTGGGTTGTAGAAAACCAAAAAGTTGCTGCATAAAACGAGAAAAGCCGTGCACCTCTGTGCACGGCCTAATGTTAACCCCCAAACACACAATAAGGGATGATCCCTATTGCTTTATTTTAAATATTTTGTTGCGTAATCTTTTCCAGATCTAAAGGCTTCTATATTTGAATTAACAACTAAGTTACCTTTTCGTTCAAAAACTTTCGCAATTCCTTTTTCAATTATTTCACTGCTTATCTCAATAAATGGAGATGAAGCTCCTAACATAACCATATTGGATGCTTTAGGATTTCCCACATCCCGAGCCAACTGCTCTGCATTCAATGCTACAAAGTTAGTTAACTTTTTTATTTCTCCAAATATTTTTTCACTTAAAGGATAATTTGGAATATTTTCAAAGATAACTTCATTGGTAACCAAAAAACCTGTTTCACTTAAGTAAGGCAAATACCTCAATGACTCCATTGGTTCAACAGAAATGATAATATCAGCCTTACCCAAAGGGATCAAATCAGATGCTATGGGATAATCAGCTATCCTTAAATGAGATACAACAGCTCCGCCCCTTTGGCTCATACCATGTGTTTCTGCCTGTTTCAGGTACAACCCTTCATTAAGAGTTGCAGCACCAAGGGCAGCTGCTATTGATAAAATTCCTTGCCCTCCTACTCCTGCTAAAATTATATCTGCTTTCATTATGATTCTTTTTGTGCTTTAATTTTTTTCTTTTCCCTGGCTACTTTTTGTATACAAGGCCTCCTGGCAATAATAACAGATACTCCATCATATCCCATTTCTTCCCTTATCATGCTGACCATCTGGTTATGGTTTTTCCTTAATGGCACAACCACTTTTAAGTGTTCTGGGTCAACCCCCACTCCCAAACAAATACTTTCAAGGTTACCTAGTGCAGAAGATTCCTGCCCCCCAGTCATTGCTACTGTTTCATTATCCACAATGATCACATTAATATTTACATTCTCATTTACTGCATCCAATAACCCAGTAATCCCTGAGTGGGTAAATGTTGAATCACCAATTACAGTAAACACTGGAAATAAACCTGCATCAGCAGCCCCTTTTGCCATGGTTACAGAAGCACCCATGTCTACACATGTATTAATGGTTTCATATGGTGGCAAGGCTCCAAGGGCATAACATCCAATATCAGAGAATACCCTTCCTTCACCTACATCAGCCACTACTTCATTTAAAGCCTGGTAAACATCCTGATGCCCACATCCCTGGCACAATGAAGGAGGCCTGTTGGCAACAATCTCTGGTATCTTATATTCAACAGGTGGGCGCAACCCTAAAGCTACACCTACATGGTCTGGAGTTAGTTCACCAGCCCTTGGCAAAGCCCCATCTAACCTTCCCGAAACTTTTGTGCCCTTCAGGAAAAAGTCTTTAAGCAATTCTTCCAACAAAGGGTATCCCTCTTCAATAACCAATAATTCATCACACTCCCCTTCTATTTTCCTAATCATCTTTTCAGGAAGTGGGTATTGTGAAATTTTCAATACAGGATAAGGGCATTTTTTCTCAATGTAATTTTCATTGAGGTAATTAAAAGCAATCCCACAACAAATTATGCCCAGGCTTTTATCATCACCTTCAATATATTGGTTGTATGAAGAATTTTCTGCCAATTCTGCCAATTGCCCTTGTTTCCCCAGGAGTTTCACATATGATTTTCGTGCAAATGCTGGTAATAAAAGGAATTGTTTTAGGTTTTCAGGGATTGAGACTTCATCTTCTTTTTTTGGTTCTTTCTTTACCACACCTGCCCTTGAGTGTGCCAACCTTGTAGTAATCCTCAACATTACCGGCAACCCTGTTTTTTCTGACAATTCAAACCCATCATACACCATATCATAAGCTTCTTGTTGGTTTGATGGTTCAAGCACAGGTATCATTGCAAATTTCCCATAGAACCTTGAATCCTGCTCATTTTGAGATGAGTGCATAGATGGGTCATCAGCTACAGTTACAACCAAGCCACCCCTTATCCCAGTAATGGCAGAATTAACAAATGCATCAGCTGCTACATTTAACCCCACATGTTTCATACAAACCATTGCCCTTTTCCCAGCATATGACATCCCCAATGCCTCTTCATAAGCAGTTTTTTCATTGGAAGACCAGAAACTGTTTATGCCTTTTTCTTTAGCTACTTTATTAGCCTGGATGTATTCTGTGATTTCAGTGGAAGGAGTCCCAGGATAGGCATACACCCCTGAAATACCACCATCAATAGCTGCCTGCCCCACTGCCTCAGCACCTAACAACAATTCTTTTCGCATATGTTCAGTAAATTTATTTTGGAATTAAAAGTAAGCTTGCAAAAGTAGTAAAACAATGCTGTCTGTCAGCTATACACTGTTAATACCAATTTGCGTTGCCCACCATAATTCCTGAACTCACAAAAATAAACCCCTTGCCATGTCCCCATATTTAAACGTCCATTGGTAATAGGGATAGTTACAGAAGCCCCTATAACAGAAGATTTTAAATGTGCAGGCATATCATCACTGCCTTCATATGTATGTATGTAAACAGGGTCATCCTCAGGAATCATTTTGTTGATAAAATTTTCAAAATCAGTGCGTACAGTAGGGTCAGCATTTTCATTTAAAGTTATCCCTGCAGAAGTATGTTTCACAAAAATATTTAATAACCCCTGGTCAGGTAAAGGAGGTAAATTTTCAAGTATAACATTTGTAATAAGGTGGTATCCCCTCCTGTAATTCTTAAGGACTATTTCTTTTTGATGTACCATATGTTTTTATTGGTTTTTATTTTCAATTAACTAGAAATCTTTAGGCTTATATTTTGTTTTATTAGAATTAGTTCAACATCAGTAAATATGCCCTAAATTAACCATTTCCCTCAAATATGGGGGATAGAAGTTATCTTCTCCTTTAATTCTGCAATAAATAGGGTAATTTATTGTTCTTTATAAGATTGATTTTAAAATGGTGTTATTAGATTTGTGCCAATGAAAATAAAAAAGCTTATTATAAGTCTATTATATGTATTAGTATTTACCCACTATGTTTCAGCACAGGGTAACAATGCTACTTTAAAAGGCAAAATAACCGACACCAATGGGAAGCCCCTTGACTTGGTAAATGTTGCCCTGAAAAACTACCCAATAGGTACCACAACCAACCCCAAGGGAGAATTCCTGTTAAGGATACCAGCCAGGAAAAGTGTGGTTATTATGATATCATCAATAGGATATGGCACCATTGAAAAAAATATTTATGCAGGCATTGAAGAAACTGTGGTTATTAATACCCAACTGGAAATTACTGACCACGAGTTGGCTGAAGTTGAGGTGAAGGAAAATCGTAGGAATGGGAATAATGTTGTAAGGATTGACCCTAAACTTATTGAATCAATTCCTGATGTTGGCACTGGAGGGGTAACTGTTTTATTAAAAACCCTCCCAGGGGTTTCATCCAATAATGAATTGAGTTCACAATATTCTGTGAGGGGGGGCAATTTTGATGAAAACCTGGTTTACGTAAATGGGATTGAAATTTACAGGCCTTTCCTCATACGCTCAGGGCAGCAAGAAGGGTTAAGCTTCATAAACAGCAATATGGTTTCCTCCATTGAATTTTCAGCAGGAGGTTTTGAGGCTAAATATGGGGATAAGATGTCATCTGTCCTAGATATTAAATACAAAAGGCCTACTGAATTTAAAGGTTCAGCATCTGCAAGTTTGCTGGGAGCATCAGCCCACATTGAAGGGCGCACAAAAAATGGGAAAGTTTCCCACATCAGTGGAGTGCGTTACAAAACAAACCAGTACCTACTCTCAACCCTTGATGAAAAAGGTGAATACAACCCCAGGTTTATTGATTTTCAAACTTTTATCACCTACCAACTTTCTGGGAAATTTGATTTATCTTTCCTGGGGAATATTGCACAAAACAGGTACAATTTTATCCCTATGACCAGGAAAACTACATTTGGGACATGGGACCAGGCTTTTAATACTACTATTTATTTTGAAGGGAATGAAGTGGATAATTTTGCCACCTACCTTGGAGCATTTTCGGCAAATTACTATCCTAACAACAAACTGAACCTTAAATTTATTGCTTCAACCTATTATGCTAATGAAGAAGAATCATTTGACATTTATGGGGAATATTTTTTAAATGAACTGGAAGAAAACCAGGAGCATGAAGATTATGGTGACAGCGTTGTGAACAGAGGGACAGGTTCTTTTTTAAACCATGCCAGGAATAACCTTGACGCCACTGTGTTTAGTTTTTCACACCAGGGAGCTTATGATGCTGACAACCATTTAATAAAATGGGGTATAAAATACAAGCATGAAATCATTGATGATAAAATAAATGAATGGGTATACAGGGATTCAACAGGTTATTCACTCCCTTATTCTGACAAAGAAATCCTATTATTCAGCACTACCAACAGCAGGAATAAAATGACCTCAAACAGGTTCACAGCCTACCTCCAGGATACATATAGCATCCCTATAAGCAGGGGTGAATTATTCTTAAATGCAGGGGTAAGGGCTCATTACTGGGATTTTACTGATGAACTGGTGATAAGCCCAAGGGTTATCTTAAATTATTACCCTGAATGGCAAAACAATATTGCTTTTAAACTTTCAATGGGGATGTACAACCAGCCTGCTTTTTATAAAGAACTGAGAGACAGAGAAGGGCAAATAAACAAAGACTCGAAAGCCCAACGCTCATTCCAGGTGGTAGCTGGGGCAGATTACCTGTTTACAGCATGGGAACGCCCATTCAGGTTTTCTTCTGAAGCTTATTTCAAATACATGTCTCATGTTGTTCCATACCAGGTTGATAATGTAAGGATTGATTATTTGTCAAACTTTGATGCCCATGGGTATGCTACTGGCCTGGATATGAAAGTAAATGGCGAATTTGTAAGTGGGCTCCAGTCATGGGTTAGTTTATCATTTTTGCGTAGTTATGAAAACATCATAGGTGATGGACATGATTGGATTCCACGCCCAACTGACCAATGGATGAATTTCAGCATGTTCTTCCAGGATTACCTTCCTGGGAACCCTACCATAAAAATGCATCTTGCAGCCTTTTATGGTTCACGCCTGCCTGCTGGTCCTCCTAACTCAGAAAGGTGGCAGGATACATTCAGGATGCCTCCTTACAGAAGGGTTGATATGGGCTTCTCAAAAATATTGCTTGGGCAAAATACCCGATCCAAAAGCAAACTGCTGAAAAATGTCAAGGACATGTCATTAAGCCTTGAAATATTTAATTTACTGAATATCAGGAATACTATATCCCATTTTTGGGTATCAAGCAATGATGGGAATATGTATGCTGTACCTAATTATTTAACAGGCAGGAAAGTAAACCTAAAAGTATCAGTAAAATTTTAAGTTATGGGCTATCAGATTTACCAGGTTGATGCATTTTCCAGCCAACTTTTCAAAGGCAACCCTGCTGCAGTAGTACCTTTAAATGAATGGTTGCCAGATGATGTAATGCAGCAAATTGCTATGGAAAATAACCTGGCTGAAACTTCATTTTTTGTCAAAGAAAAAGAAGGGTTCAGGATTCGCTGGTTCACCCCACTTGTAGAGGTTGACCTATGCGGCCATGCAACCCTGGCAACAGCCCACGTACTGTTCAATTACCTTAATATTCAAGGTGATAACATTGAATTTAATTCAAGGAGTGGGGTGTTAAAGGTTTTTAAAAGGGATGGGAATATTTACCTGGACTTCCCTTCAATGCCCATGGAAAAAGTTACTTACCATCCAGTATTTGGTGCACTTTCAGAGACTAACCCTTTGGAATGCTGGAAAGCAAAAGATGACTACTTATTGGTTTACCCCAGCCAGGAGATTATTGAATTAATCTCCCCTAACTTTCAGGAACTAATGGAGCTTGATTGCCGTGGGGTTATTGCCACCTCTACTGGAAACCAATGTGATTTTGTTTCCAGGTTCTTTGCCCCTAAAGTAGGCATTAATGAAGACCCTGTCACAGGCTCAGCACATACAAAATTGATCCCCTATTGGGCTAAAAAGCTGGGTAAAAAGAGCTTGAAAGCTGAACAATTATCAAAACGTGGAGGAACACTGTATTGTGAATATGCTGGTGAAAGGGTTTATATTGGAGGTATTGCCAAAACATTCTTTAAAGGAGAAATTGAAGGGTTGGGATAGCTATCTTAAAAAAATTCCTTCCCAAAATATTTGCTAAAATCTTTATGGTTTGAAATAACCTTAAAATTGCGTGGCAATAAAGGGTTATGCTCATTTACCTGCCTTCCTGAAATAAATACTTTCTTCGCTGGAAATATTTTACTGACATCTAACAGGTGATCCTGAAGCTCTTCTTTCTCAACTGAATTGGTAAAAACAGAAAATACATAATCTACCTCCAGTTTTGAAGCTACCTTTTCCAGGTCAGCAAATGGTACATTTTGCCCCAGGTAAATTATTTTGTACCCTCTTTTCAAAGCCATCAGCGAATAAAACAACAGGCTTAGTTCATGTTGCTCATTGGGCATCAGGTAAAAAAGGACAGATTCTTTCCTGATATGTTTGCCATAGTATTTTTCAGTTTCAGCAATCAACTTTTGGCGCACCAGGTATGATACATAATGTTCCTGCGCTGGGAATATACTTCCCACCTGCCAGTATAAACCCACTTTCATAAAAAAAGGGAAAATTACATTGCTGATGGTTTTTTCAATGCCAATCTCTTCAATTACCTGGTTGACCAGTGTATTGAATGCTTCATCATCAAAATTGATCATATGGATCATCAATGTTTCCACATAATGGCTCTCATTTTTGCTGGACTCCTGGATAGAGATGATCTCACTTTTTATTTGGTCACTGTCTAAAACAGACACTTTTGAAATCTTGTACCCATGCTTCACCAGCATGGCCACATTTAACAACTTCCTGAGGTCATGGTCACCATATCCCCTTATATTGGTTTCTGAACGCCTGGGAGACAATAGGTTGTATCTTTTTTCCCAAATCCTGATAGTGTGGGCTTTTATCCCAGACAATACCTCCAGGTCCTTAATTGAATATAATGATGTATCTATCCTTGTTGTTGGTTTCATCAGAACTACCTAATTTTTATTTGATTAACATAGATCCCTTTCTTTTTGTTCAACAAAAAAACAAACATTTTAAACAATTACAAATCCATAATCCTGTATTGGAACCAGAAATTAAAAATCAACACATCATATAAAACTAAGCATACAATTCTTATTTTTGATTGCACATTTACTATATTTCATCAACATTACCAGGTGAAATAATTTAAATAAAATAAACATGAAACTCAGAAATATTTTTCTCACCCTTTTATTTGCCTGCTTGATAGGCATATACCAATCAGATGGGCAACAAAAGTATGCGATTGTGATCCATGGTGGAGCTGGGGTTATGTCAAAAAGTAAAATGACTGATGAACACCAACAAGCTTACCTGGTTACCCTTGACCAAGCCCTCACCAAAGGAGAGCAAATGCTTCAGGCTGGGGCTGCATGTACTGATGTTGTACTGGAAGTGATTAGAATTATGGAAGATTCCCCTCTTTTTAATGCTGGCAAAGGGGCAGTTTTCACCCACAATGGCGTGAATGAACTGGATGCCTCTATCATGGAAGGAAAGACCCTAAATGCAGGTGCAGTGGCTGGAGTCAAGGATATTAAAAACCCCATTTTTGCTGCACGTGAAGTAATGGACCACTCTGTGCATGTTTTCCTTTCAGGAAAAGGAGCTTCCCAATTTGCTAAAAAACAAGGGCTGGAAATGGTTGACAATAAATATTTTTTCACTGAAAGGCGCTATAACTCTTTGCAAAAACTCCTGAAAAAAGAAAGGGGAAGGCAAGAAAAAGACAACCATGGCACTGTGGGGTGTGTTGTACTTGACCAGGAAGGCAATATTTGTGCTGGCACATCAACTGGGGGCATGACCAATAAAAAATTTGGAAGGATTGGAGACACACCTGTAATTGGTGCAGGCACCTATGCCAATAATAAAACCTGTGGAGTCTCGTGCACAGGCCATGGGGAATATTACATTAGGCTGAGCTTTGCCCGCGATATTTCTGCTTTGATGGAATACCAGGGACTGACAGTAAAAGAAGCTTGCCAGGAAGAGATTAGGAAACTCACTGAGTTGAATGGTACTGGTGGGGTAATTGCCCTTGATAAACAGGGAAACATTGCCATGGAATTTAATACCACTGGTATGTTTCGTGGGTTTGTGAAATCAACTGGCGAAAAAGAAGTTGCAATTTTTAATGATTAATTTTATTTCAGAACCAAAAGGCAATTAATGCCTGGAAGATATTGAATTTAGTATATATGAAGTTCCTATTTCCCTATTTCCTTTTTTTTGCTGCTGCAATACTGATCCCCATCCTAATCCATTTATTTAATTTCAGGAGGTATAAAACAGTTTATTTCAGTAATGTTGAGTTCCTTAAGAATATCAAAAAAGAGTCAAAGAAAAAATCACAGATTAAACAACTATTGATATTATTTGCACGCATTTTAGCCATCCTGGCAATTGTGTTTGCTTTTGCACAGCCCTTTATCCCTGCCGAAAAAGGACAGCAAAATTCAGGGAACATGGTGGTTGCCATATACATTGATAATTCATTTAGCATGAATGTAAATTCTGAAGCAGGGCTACTGGTTGAAGCTGCCAGGAATAAAGCCATAGAAATAGCCTCAGAATATGAACCAGGAACCAAGTTTATGTTGGTAACCAATGACCTCCTGCCAAAGCATAAACACTTTTTTAATAAAGAACAATTCATCCAGCAAGTGGCAGAGGTGGGTTTATCCCCAAAAACAATCCCATTGTCACAAGCTTACAACAGGATATTTGATTCATTTTTGGATTTGGGAAACAATACTGGAAAAGCCACCTATATCTTATCTGATTTCCAGAGGAATATTACTGATATTGAAAATTTTAAGGTTGATACCTCCTTATGGGCTTATTTAATGCCTTTTACCTCCTCAAAAATAAACAACCTGTACATTGACAGTTGCTGGTTTGAAACCCCAGGCAGGAAACTTGGGGAAGAAGAGCTTTTGGTAAAGGTTGTAAACAGTGCTGATGAAGAATACCAAAACTTGCCCCTGAAATTCTTCCTGAATGATACATTGAAAGCCATAAGCAATTTTAATATTGGTGCACAGGATGAAATTACAGTCCCCCTTAGTTTTACCAATATAAATAGTGGTTTCCAGCATGGAAGGGTAGAATTAACTGACTATCCCCTCACCCATGACAACTCTTTTTATTTAAGTTACAACATTGCCCCACAAGTAAATGCAGTGGCTATTTATGCTGATACTCCTTCCTCCAAAGAAGGGTTAAATTATATGGAAGCTTTGTTTGCCAATGACCCTTACATCAACTTGGAGGCTATGAGCCTGAGAAACCTGAAGATCAACCAATTTCCAGATTATAATACTTTTATCATACTCAATTTACCCAAGTTTACAGGAGGGTTGGTAAATGAACTGCAAAAAATGGCTGCAAACGGGGCAAGTATTATCTTTTTCCCAGGCCTGGAAGGTGATATTGCAAGCTATAATAGGTTCTTGCAAGCTTTTTCAACCAACCTTGCCACTGAACCAGATACATCAAGCCAAAAACTAGCAGGGCTTGCTTATGAGCACCCCTATTTCAAAGATATTTTTAAAGAAAAAGGGGATAACCCTTTTATGCCTGAAATAAATGGGTTGTGGAAATTTACCAATAATACTCGTGTAAATGAAACCCCTTTATTATGGTTCAGGAACAATACCAAAGCATTGGGAACTACCAGTTACAACCAGGGGGCTTTACACACATTCAGCTTCCCCCTCAACCAGGCAAACCATGCTTTTGCCACCAACATATTGTTTGTACCTGTTATTTACAGCCTTACATTAAACAGCATACCCAGGCAAACCATTTATTATGTGGCAGGAGATGACCATTTTGTCCTCATCAATGGAAGTAACCCTACAAACAAAGATTACCCATTACATATTACCTGCCCTGCAACAGGTACTGATTTTATACCAGATGCCATGGTGAGCAATGCCAATAACATCAGGTTGGGGCTGTCAGCAATGAATATTAAAGCAGGCCATTATAATGTGGTTTCAGGAGATTCTGTGGTGGCAACCTTATCTTTTAACTATAACCGAGATGAATCAGAATTAAGTTACCTATCAGAAGATGAGCTGGGAAAAGAGGTAGCTGGGTTAAACAATGGGCAAATCTCCATAATCAAAAATGCCTCAGGAAGCTTTGCTGAAGTATTTGATGAAATCCAACATGGGAAACAGTTGTGGAAATTTTTTATTGTATTAGCACTGGCTTTTATTTTAACCGAAGCCCTGATCATAAAGTTTTGGAAATGAGTTTAAAAAACAAAAAGATAATATTACAAACAAATGGTTCAATTATTTAGTACTTACAGCACTAGTTTTTTCTTAATATCCATAGTGCTATAAACATATTACTCTTACAGGGTAAAAATTAACACTGCCAAATTTTGTTATAATATGGTATTAGCACAACCATCTCATGCCTTACTTTACCCTGCCATTTATTTTTGATGTGAAATCCGATTCAATTATATAGCTAAAATATCTATTTAAGGAAGCAACTTAAAATGATAGGGTAATGTCCCATAGGGATAATATATTTGTAAAAAAGAAGCTAGCTAAAACTAATGAAACCCCTTTAGGGGTTGAATATCCTTTATTTTATTAAATTGTTGCTACCATAAAACAGAGGTTGTACTGTTTAGTGATCACTGGTTTTGAGTTATATGATACTTTTGAAAGTGTATCACATATCTAAGCAAAAATATGATAATTGTCATATAACCAGCCACTTGAATATACAAAATTGAAAATACTTTTAAAACCTATTCTTTAACAGGAAATTGGATTTTGAAATCTATTTTTAAAATTGTAATTCTGCAAAAAATAAAACAGACAAGATTATGACGCAAATGACAAGTAAAGATTACATGGCTCGTGAAGATAAGTTTGGAGCCCATAATTACCATCCTCTTCCAGTGGTCTTAGAACGTGGAGAAGGCATATTTGTTTGGGATGTGGAAGGTAAAAAATATTTTGATTTTTTGGCAGCCTATTCTGCTGTTAACCAAGGGCATTGCCACCCTAAAATAGTAAAAGCTTTAACTGCCCAGGCAGAGAAGCTTGCCCTTACCTCAAGAGCTTTTTACAACAATGTTTTAGGTGAATGGGAAGAATACATGACCAAGTTGTTTGGTTATGATAGGATGCTTCCTATGAACTCGGGTGCTGAAGCTGATGAAACAGCCCTGAAACTGGCCAGGAAGTGGGCCTATAAAGTAAAAGCTATTGAGCAGGAAAAAGCCAAAATTGTTGTTTGTGACGGGAATTTCCATGGGAGGACCATTACCATCATCTCCATGTCATCAGACCCTGATGCATATAGTGATTATGGGCCATATACCCCAGGTTTTGTAAATATCCCTTACAATGACCTTGAAGCCCTGGAGAAAGCTTTTGAAGGCCCAAATGTTGCTGCATTTTTGGTAGAGCCTATCCAGGCTGAGGCAGGAGTGTATGTACCTGAAGATGGCTTCCTGAAAAAGGTTTCTGAGCTTTGCAAAAAGAAGAATGTACTATTCATGGCTGATGAGGTACAAACAGGGCTGGCAAGGACAGGTAAAATGCTGGCTTGTGACCATGAAGGAGTAAAACCGGATATCCTGATCTTAGGCAAAGCCATTTCTGGTGGTATGTTCCCGGTTTCATGTGTATTGGCTGATGATGAAGTGATGCTTACCATCAAACCAGGGGAACATGGAAGCACTTATGGTGGCAACCCCATTGCAGGAAAAGTAGCCATGGCAGCCCTTGATGTTATCAAAGAAGAGGGGTTGGTTGAAAATTCTATGAAAATGGGTGAAATTTTCCGTAGGGAAATGAGGTTAATCAAATCAGAAATGATTGTAGATGTAAGAGGAAAAGGGCTTTTAAATGCAGTTGAAATAAAACCTACAAAAGGAAAATCAGCATGGGATGTATGTATGGCTATGAAAGAAAATGGGATTATTGCCAAACCAACCCATGAGCATACCATCCGTTTTACCCCTCCATTAATTATTAATGAAGGACAAATGATTGAAGCTATTGCACTAATTAAAAAGACATTTATAGAATTTGGTATATAAGCCAGAAGTTGGAAGTCAGAAGTTATTCATATCTTCTGGCTTCTAACTTTTTCCTACTTCCTTACCTGGTAATTAATTTTCCCAATTTTCCTTAACCTTGAAATAGTGTAATCAGGGTTGTATGAAATAACTGAAGCCCCTGTATTCATATATCCCCCAAGGCGTGAAACTTTTTCAAAATTATAATTCCCCTGCACCAGGTTAACATCCATATATGGCAAGCAACCCACAAAGTTCCGCCCATAATCCCACAAAGCTTTTAAAAAAAACATGGACACATCAAATCCCTGCACACTATACTGGTTGGGTTCTGCCTGGTAAGTTTCCCTGAATTTAGAATAGAACCTGATGGTAACATCTGAATCAAAATCAATCCAGTAAGGGTCAATAAATCTCAGGTTTACATTGTGATAGTGCTCTTGTGAAATACTCTTGTACTGTTCAAACCTGGAAGTACCAACCACAGCTATATCAAAATCTGAAGCATGGTTATTGATGTTTGATACCCCTTCACTGATCTCACCTTCCCTTGAGGATGGGATGATAAATACATTTTGTTTCCCTTCCTGCAGTATCCTGGGCAACCCAAATGAGCCTAAAGCTTTAAAATCATATAGCTGAAATGAAACATCACCAGCATCATTATAATACCCTGAATTGAACAATTTTTCGTGGCAAAGTTCTACAAAATTATTTTCTGCTCCAGCAATATTTGAACTCATTTTCAGCACAATAAAATTACTATCAAAATAATCATCTCCTATTAAAGATGCTGTTTTGTTAAGCAAATGTCCATAGGTTGGGTTCACCTGAAAATAATATGGGTTACGTGGAGTTATACTGCCATTTGGCGAAAGTGGTGACACCATAGGTATCCTGTTTTTATGGGCAAAATCAGCAACAGGCTTTTGCACTGATGGGTAAATAGGGCCAACCACCAGGTCAAGGTTTAAAAATCCGCTGGTATGCACCAGGCTATCAACAGTATGTATATCCCTTTTGGTATCATACACATGCAGCCTTATATCCATGCCCAGTTGGTTCATTGAATCTATGGCCAACAAAACACCCTCATAAAAATGAAGGAAATTCTCAGTATTGCCATAGAACTTTTTAATTAAGTCCTTCTTAACCTCTTCTTGCTCCACAATTGTATCAAAGGCAGCTTCATCCTCAAACTCAATTTCCACTAACTGCCTATCCAGTATTTCCTCCTGGACACGTTTATTGTTTAAAGTATCATTTGCTTCAAGGAATAAGGGTAGCATCAATCCTACATGGTATGTTTTAAAGAAAAAATCCCCATGCTTGGCAGGCTCACACCCTTCAGGAAGCTCTTCAATATATTGTATTTCATAATACTCTTCCTTCAGTTTTGGTAGGTCTTCTTCCTGTGCCCCTACAAATGTAACAACCTGTTCATCAGGTTTCCTGGGGATTAAAATTACCTCGCCAAGTATCAGCCCATCCCTGTTAGCTAAAGCGGGGTTGTACTTTTTAATTTCTGTGATCTTTAATCCATAGTTGACTGATAGCCTGGTTAATGTCTCCCCCTTCACCACCTTGTGCTGGATAAAGGCATCAGCATTCACAGGAACTACCACAGGTTGAGGCATATACTTTACCGGAATTTTAAGCTTTACCCCAGCAGGGAAGCCTGACCTTAAAACTGGGTTTAGTTCTTTAACCTCGTCCTCAGAGACATTATATTTTCGTAACAAGCCATACAGGGTCTCCCCTGTTTCAATCATATGGGAAAAGTATTCCCCTTCAGTTTCATATTCCACTGGCTCTGTTGGCTTCTGAATGTTTTTAGGTATCCTTATTTCCATGCCTATCCTCATATTCCTGGCATCAGGGTTATAGAAATAAATTTCACTAATGGTACAACCATACAGTTTTGATATGGAATAAGCAGTCTCCCCAGGCTTCACCCTGTGAAAGATCATTTCATCACTGCCAGCTACTTGTGGTTTGGTATCATCAACAACATCTTTTTTAACTGTTGGTGTTACTACTACCTTTTTCCATTGTGGTATCCTAATGGTTTCATTCCTTTTAAACTTCCTTAGCCCCGGGTTATATTTATAAATATCATCAATGGTGATCCCATATTTTTTTGCAATAAAATAAGGGGTTTCCCTGCGTTTAATTTTATGCTGGATAAAGCTTGTTGGGTCAGATGGTTGAAGTGGTTGTTCCTGCTGAAAATTTTGCTTTCCTGAATAAGGTATCTTTATAAATTCCCCTACTTTTAAACCAGTAATCAATCCTGGGTTATTATTTAAAAGGTCTTTATTTTCAACCTCATAAGTTTTGCACAATGAATAAATGGTCTCTCCCATTTTTACTTTGTGCATCATGTATTTTTTCCCTGCAATCTCAATTACCTGGTTATCCTTGTATGCTTGTGAAAAGGTTTCATATGTACTGATAAGGCACACTATAAAGATCAGCAAAACTCGAAAAAACTTCATAAAAAAGGTAGCTAAAATTTTTCCCAAAGGTAGCAATATTTGCCAACCTGATAAGTAAACGAAATGATCTGTGTTTAATTTTACTGGTGTGAGGTTTTATCATTAATACATATTTGTAATTTTTGAATCACGATTCGACAAGCTCACCATGACATGTTAGATTCTCCTTACAGGACAATACTTAACACCCTAAAAGGTATAAAACTCAAACATTACCCCAGTGGGGTAACCTATTTATAAAAACATACTTTATGTTCCTAGCCCCAGAGGGGTTAGATATAAGTTGCAACTTTATGTAAAAATTTTTATTACTTGCCAATTTTATAATCTTTTGCTAAGTTTTGAAAATAAAAATTGATTTTCTCAGTTAATTAATTACTTTTTGAATACATGTACTCAAATATATTTACAAAAGCGAAAAAGTTGATTTACAACAAAATAAACTAATATGAAATATTCCAATTCTAAACTAATTGTTGAAAGGTATTATAGATTAAAAAAAGATGGCTTGTAGAAAAAGATGTACCAATACTTCCCAAAAATGGGAAAAAGTTTTGGGGTGATTTAGATATTCTTGCTGTAGGAGATGAAGTACACTTGATTAATTGTAAAGATTTTTTACCCAGTAACAAAGACATTGACAAAGTCATTGAAAATTTAGGAAATGCAGAATATTTTATAAAACAAAAATATAGCTATCTGAATGCCAAAAATTTCAAAAAAATATATGTATATGGAGGTTCTGGGAAAAAATCAATTGCAAAAGCTCAATACAATAATATAGTAACAATAGGCCTTAAATTACTATTGGTAAAGTATTTCAAAGAACTTGATAATTATTTGTCAAATATGAACTTTAATAGAACTGATATCCCAAAAGGAAAAAGGTATTACATAATAGATGAATTAGAAGAACTAGATAAATTTATCTCCTTTCTATTAAACAATAATTTCATCAATGATCAAATTGTCAATAATTTATTAGCACAAAACAATATTAATCCATTCATCAAGTCCAAAATGATAAAATCAAAATCTTTCTTTTAAGTAAATTATTAATATTAAATAACTACCATGGCATATTATATTGATTTAGAAAAAATAACCATTGAGGATTACAAAGAGATACTGAAGTCTGCAACCTTGATCCCTAGCTGGAGGATATTAAGAGAGGACATTGACAAAAACCTGGATACCATTAAAGCTCAAGGTGTCAATAACCTGGCAGGGTTACAAAAAGCATTAAAAGATAAAAAAAGGGTTGAGGAGTTTGCACTGCAAAGCGGGTTATCTGAAGATTATATGAACATCCTTAGGAGAGTAATAAATGGCTACCAGCCAAAGCCCAACAGGATAAAAGACTTCCCAGGGATCAGTGAAACTATTGTGATAAAACTGGAAGCAATAGGTATTAAAAACACATTACACCTGTATGATAAAATTATCACAATAAAACAGAGGGAGCAACTTTCTGCACAAACAGGTATTAGCAAAGAAGACATAATAAAACTGGCAAAACTTACAGACCTGTCAAGAGTGAAATGGGTAAACCATACTTTTGCAAATGTGTTATTATTAGCAGGATATGATACTGCACAAAAAGTAGCTAAAGCAGATTACCAGCAGATGTATGAAGCAGTTAGAAAGTTAAACCAGGAAAAGCAGCTTTTTAAAGGGCACATTGGGGCAAATGATATGAAGTTTTGTGTAGAAGCTGCAAGGGATTTGGATTTTGAAATAGAAATAGGATACCAATAGAAAATATGGAGGCTGGGTTAAAAGAGATACTAGGGTTTATTACCAAGGCTGAAAAGTTAAAATGTGAAATGAGGCATAGCTGGCTGTCAGATAACAGGCAGGAAAGTGTGGCTGAACATACCTGGAGGATGGCTTTAATGGCTATCCTTTTAAAAGACAAATTGAAGTCAAAAGTACAACTTGAAAAAGTATTGAAAATGGTTATTATCCATGATATTGTTGAAATTGAAGCAGGTGATGTAGCTGCAACAACTATCATAAAAGACCCTTCATTAAAGCAAAGTAAACATGAAAAAGAAATTAAGGCCATTGAGAATGTAAAGCAAGAACTGGGACAAGGGCTTGGTGATGAGTTTTATGATTTGTGGTATGAGTTTGAAGAGAAAAAGACCCTTGAATCAAAATTTGCCAATGCCCTGGATAAACTGGAGGTACAAATACAACACAACCATGCCCCCATGGATACCTGGGAGGAAATCGAATTCAGCATGGTTTATATGATGGGCAAGCATGTTTCATTTGATGAAAACCTGGCAGAGTTTAAAGATTTGGTTGTTAACCAGGCAGAAGAAAAAATGGTAAAAAATGGGATACCTGTTGAAAAATATAAGCTAAGTTAAGCCAGGTACATTCAGCCACCCATTCTTTTTGCTTGAAGCAGATTTATCCTTATTTTTGTGGTTTCAAAAATAACCTATGGAATTACAATTAATTATTTCATTTTTAGGAGCTTCTATTTTACTGACCATCATGCCTGGCCCTGATAACATTTTTGTGCTGACTGAAAGCATTACTAAAGGGCAAAGGAATGGGATAGCTATTTCATTGGGCCTGGTTTCAGGGATTTTAATACATACCCTGGCTGCAGCTACAGGGCTTTCAATTATTATCCAAAAGTCTGCCTTGGCTTTTACCATCATCAAGTATTTGGGAGCTGGTTACCTTTTTTACCTGGCTTATAAAGCACTAAAAGAAAAACAGCCCATTGTTAACCTAGAAAAAAAGAATAGCCATGAAAAAGGGTTTGGGAAATTGGTAAGGAAAGGCTTTTTTATGAATGTACTGAACCCAAAAGTTTCACTCTTTTTTATTGCATTTTTACCTCAGTTTATAAGCACTTCAGGTTATAATATTACCCTGCAAATGATTTTGCTAGGGCTTATTTTCATGGTTCAGGCAATTGCTATTTTCAGCCTGATATCCATCCTTTCAGGAAGGTTAAGCCACTACCTTAACAGCTCAAAATTCTGGAAGGCCACCAAATGGGGCAAAGTAAGTGTCCTTTCAACACTGGGTATAACCCTGATGTTGGCTAAAAAATAAAGCCTATTGGTAAAGTATCTTCTCGGTTATTACCTGGTTATCAAACAACACCTGTATAATATATACCCCTTTGGAGAAATTGCTTATGTCAACTTCTACATTCCCTGTGTATTCGGCCAACTTTTTTGTATACACTTCCTGTCCTGACAGGTTATGGATTTTTATGGTACAGCCCGGAATATGTTGCTTAAATGAAATAGTAAATGCCCCATCATTTGGGTTTGGAAATACATTAAAATAGGTATTTGCAATTAAAGGAGCAGAAACCACGTAAAATCCAAAATTATCAGAAACAGAAGAACACCCCAGTTCATTACTCACTTCTACTTTATATATCCCAGATGAAACAGGTTTATAATTGCTTGTATCTGAATTTTCAATGGGGCTGCCATCTTTAAACCATTGGTAGTGAGCCACTCCATCAGTTGTTTGCAATGTGCTATCAACCATTTCTATTTCAGGTTTTGCAGGGATATCCCCTACTGATACTTGTGCTGGCATCCTTTTACTTGGACAATTACCCACCTCCATTACCCTCCAATCATAAAAGAAATAATAATACCCTGGAAACCCATCTGCAGCAACATTGGTTTCAGTTATTGAAACCACATCAGGTATGGTGAATGGGAATGTTGCCCCTCCATCATTCCTGAACAGGTTTACACTACCACTTAGTTTTATGAAGTATTGGTTACCTGCTTCTACTACAAAGTTTACTTCTACCCTGCTTTCACCATCAGGTACATACACTTCCTTCTGTGCAATTAACTCCCCTCCAACTCCTGTTAACAACTCAAATGTGCGCACACCACCCCCCTGGGCATATACTTTAAATGATTTTAGAAGGATGGTTTTATAAACATCAAATAAAAGACCATTCCCATCAAAGGTATAATTATCTCCAGTTGAAAAATCTTTGTTTGTTGGGCCTACTTTATATATTGTATCAGCAGATGAACGCTCCTCAACATAATAAGTGGTTGTATTTGTTGGGGCTGCAATGGTCAGTGAATCACCAACATGCAGCAAATCACCATCATATTGTTGGCCATACCAAAAAAGAGCCCCATTTCCTGATGCTGCCAATGTAACATCATCTCCCACACAAATGGTGTCATAAGAAGTTACAGGTGGTTGTACCAGGTTAACTGTTATATAATTATTCTTTATAAGTGTATCAGCCCCATAATCATTTGTGGTAATAAGTTTTACAGAATACACCCCATCTGCACCATAGTCATGGACAGGGTTGCGTTCAACAGATTTATTGCCATCACCAAAATCCCATTCATACCTGTCACCATACATAGAGTTATCACTAAACCTGATCTCTCCAGAACAATTGTGGGTTGTGTTTGATGCAAAATCACATTGGGGTTTATATTGATAGTCTTCCATTTTGAACAAATCAATCTGCCATATCCCACGCCCATAAGTACCTGTAACCAGTTTATTGCTCATATAATTAATATCCAGGTCACTAACAATGGTATTGGGTAAGCCTTCACTAAACTCAATCCAGTCACTCATAGCCCCATTCCTGTAATACACTGAATTATCAGTCCCCACATACAAGGCATCATTGCTGCCATTTTCATAAATAATGCAGTTCACAGGGATATTGGGTATAATGCCTGAAATATTTTCCCACTTTTCCCCTCCATCCACTGATTTATAAATTTTTGAACCATCAGTAAAGCCTCCTTTTGAAACCCACAAAGTATCATAGCTTTCAGGGTGGATGGCTATCCTGGTTATATTATCAGCCCCTGGTACAACAAAACTCTCCCAGCTTTTGCCCAGGTCAGTGGTTTTATAAAGCATATTCCTAACTGAAGCATAAATTACTTCAGAATTTGATTTAGCAACTTCAAGGCATTTAAGGTTGCCTGCAAAAGAATAATTTTCACTTAGGTTTTTCCATGAGCCTGCATTCCCCCTTTTGTCAGAATACCAAACATTGTCATATCCTACTACAATAATTGCAGGGTTGTTTGAGTCCAGTTTATAAGGTGTTACCCATGCCCCATTGGGTGTGCCTCCAGGGATATTGTCACTGATGCTCTGGTAAGTATTGTTCTGCCAGGCATCTGTTGACTTATACAACAAGCCATTAATATATGTTGTGTACATGATATCTGGGTTGGTTGGGTCAATGGCTTGCTCCATGGCATCCCCCCCATTGGTATTGTACCAGGTACCATCAGCCCTACGCCTGTTACCCCCATTGTCCTGGGTTCCTCCCTGCACAATGAATGAGTCAGTTTGGGCACATGAAATCCTGTAATACTGGGTAATCACCAGCCCATCATCCAGCTCAGTCCATTGCTCTTCCCTCTCATCATATTTTGAGATGCCTCCATCATTACAAAAATACACAACCCCTGTATCTAGTGGATTATGGTTTATATTCCTAACATCAGCATGTACTTCTGGGGCACTCCCATCATTCCACCACATACTTATTTTTTCCCATGTGTTTCCTGAATCTGTTGATTTATGAACATTTATCCCACAGGCATACATGATATTTTCCTTTTCATTTGAAAGCACAATTTCCCAGTTTTCAGGTAAGTCAGTTTTTTTTGTAAATGATTGCCCATTGTCAGTTGAAACATAAAATGAAGAGCCTGATGAATAGGTTAAAACATCAGGGTTGGCTGGTGTCACAGCTATTTTTAAATTACTTCCTGAATTCAGGTCAGCCAATACCTGCCAGTTTTTTCCAGCATTTGTTGACACATAAATATCATTATTATTACCCCCTACTTCACTTGCTGCATATACTTTATCTGAATCACCAGGCCTCCAGGCCATATCCCCAAAATAACCTGTTTTAACCTGCTGCCAGGTACTGCCTCCATCCTCTGTCCTGTAAATGCCATCACTCCTTGAAACCAGCAACACATCAGGGTCATCAGGGCTCATAATAAAGTCAGTAACTGGTTTTCCATCAGAATATTCTGATGCCAAGGCAGTTGGCTGGAAGGTTAGCCCTCCATCTGTTGATTTATATATCCCCATGTTGTGGGTCCACCACCCCCCACGTGGTCCCTGGCTTATGTAAATAATGTCAGGGTTATTGTAGTTTACCAGGATATGCCCAACCTGGGTGAGTGGCAAATCATCACCAATGCTTGTATAATTTAGCCCCCCATCCGTGGTTTTCCACAAGCCACCTCCAATTGAACCTACATAATAAGTATTGATATCTGTTGGATGGAAGCCTATACTTTCAGCACGCCCCATACCCCAATAACCACCAGAGTTTGAATCAAAAGATATACGTTTCCAGGCAGGTATTAAAGCTGATTTAAGGTATGTTTTTGCAGGCTGTTGCCTGAAATCTTTCATTATACCCAATGTCCCATCAGCATTTAACCTGTCCTGCCAAAACCATTCCCAGCGCTTATATTGTACATACTCTGATATAGCTTCATTTTCAGCTTCATAAGGATAATTCCCTTTTTTTAGCTCTTGCTTAATAGCTGACCTTGTTTTTTTAAAATGATTATCAGCCCAACTTTTTATCTCATTGAAATCTCTTGTACTTTTTCCATTCCCTTTTAAAAATTCTTTTTGCCAGCCCTTGGCATTTACAGTTATATTACACATTAAAAAAATAATAATGACTGGAAAAATAGTTAGGGAAAAAATGTTTTTGTTCATCTGGTGACCTGTTTTCTGGTTTAACCTAAAGGCTTATTAGTTTTTGCTGATATATCTTACCACCACATAATATGGATACAAAATAAAAACCTGTATTGTATCCTGTTAAATCAATCTGTTCAATATGTGAGGTAATCTCTTTTTGTACTATCTCTTTCCCTTGCAAAGTAAAAATTTTAATTGTCCCATTTCCTGAGTTAACACCAAGTTGTATTGAAAAAGTTTTGTTACATGGATTTGGGTAAATTTTTATCCCTGATTTTTCCTCTTCACTAATTGAAGAAATAATATCTACATCAGAAGGGTTGCAAGTTGGTTCCCATTCAGTATCAAAATGTTTCTTGATCAAGTTATATAACCCAATGTCATATTCTTTAAGCTCTTCACGAGTATCTACATGATTATGTACACCATCAGTAGGAGATGCTTGCCTGTTACAATTAAACCATGACTGCACCCCTTCAGCAAAATATTCAATGTAATTTGAGCCTGCATATGTGTTATCCCAAAGGCCATTGCTCTTTGCACTATTAAATAATTCCTCTAATTCTGTATTAAAATCAGGGTAAGTTACTGCAAGCCCCAGGTTATGGATACCATGGGCAAATTCATGTACAGCAATATTTTCACCTTTATAAATATCATCATGATAACACAATAGGTTCTCTTCTGCACAGGTTGTAACAGGGATGTTCAATGTACCTCCAAGCCCTCTATACCTGTCCCAATCAGAGCCAGGGAATTGTTGGTACAGGTTGCTATGTTCAGGAACATCAGTGGTTACTTCACTTTGTGCCATAATAGCAAGCTTGCCTCCATTGGCAATAATGTTGTGAAGCACAACAGGAGAAAGGTTGGCTGTCATGTTGTACACAATATCATAGGCAATACAAAATGTATTATCAGGGACTTTTAAAGAGCTTATTATGGGGATTCCATTGGAAAGAGCATATTTTGAATAAAAGGGTTGGTAGCCATCAGGAGGATCCATAACCTGTATGCCACAATCATTCTGAGAAAAGCCAGGGGTTAAAATTGTGGACAAAACAATAAATATTACTAATGCCTTCACCTTCAAATATATATTGACCTATGCCCAGTTTATAATATAAGTAGCCCGGGATTTAGCCTATAATGATTATCAACTATTTATTCTTTTACTCTACATATAAATTTGATGCAGCATGGCATGAAGGGCTGGTTTCAAATTCAGAAAAATAACTGCCCACTATTTTATAAAGTTCAGGGTCATACTTTTTCATATCATCCCTGGTATTTACCCAATTGTGCTTGCCATCTGGCTCGGCAACCTCTGCATTTACATTAAACCAGTTTTGCACACCCTCAGCCCAATATTCCCAAATATTTGTAGCTGCATAGGTATCTCCATATTTGCCTGAAGCCATTGCTTCATCCAGCTTCTCCTGGAGCAAGCCATTAAAGGTTGAGTCAAGTGGTATGATACCTACACCATGGATGGTATGTGCAAATTCATGGATCAGGATATCTTCTGCATGGTATTTATCAATCTGGTAGCACAGCAGGTTTTCCTCAGCACAAGTGGTCAATGGCGTCCTTAAAGTACCTCCAAGCCCCCTGGCCCTGACATCCCAATTCAGGGTTGTGTCTTTTTCAAGGTGGGCATGTTCAGGGATATCTGTTGTGCCTTCATACCTGGCCATAATGCCTACCCTGGTATTATGCTTCACCATTTGGGCAAGTATTTTTGGAGGTAAGTCCTTTGTCATAAAGTCAATGGTTTTGCAAGCTGCAAAAATGGCTTCATCTGGCACCCTGTGGGAACTAATAATATGGATGCCATTTACATTTACATATTTTTTATAAAAAGGGTCTAATTTGAGTTCTTTAGGAGGTTTTACAACCTGGTAATTTTCACCTCCTGGGTTATCCTTAGGTACAGAAAAACCTGATAACAACCCAACACAAATTACAGCTACTAAAAATATCCTTAAGTAATCCATCTTTAAGTAATTTAAATTAAAAAATCCTGAACCAAAAAACCTTGTATCAAGTTCTTAGCTCAGGATTTACGAAATGCTAATTACTTATGAATGTGAAAGTAAGGTTCACTGTATGCCTGTCAGCATTCCACCAGTTATCAGTGAGAGGTACATTCTCAAAAGTAATAACTTGTGTAGCAGGGTCATAATATCCTACTGCTGCACTTGTATAAACATAAGGCATTACCCTAACCTGTTTTGTTACAGTACTGCCTGTATGGTCTACATCAGTCCAGTCCTGCCCGGTATCATACCCACTTCCCCACAAATCAATAATATAGCGTGGGTCATCCCCTTCAGGGCATTTTAGTTTGAACTCAATGGTGTACCAGTAGTCTCTCCAGTTTGACCAATCCAAGCCAAAATCAGATATCCAGTAACGCCCGTCATCTACACTTTGGAATGGTGATGGCCTGTGTAGCTCAACTGTTTTAGTATATCCTGAGCTTTCATTTTTAGCCTCCCAGTTACCCAATGGCAAAGAGATGGGTTCCTGCAATTCAACACTCACTGTCCCAACTGCCTCATCAAGCTTATAGGTTTGCTCATTATTGGCAACTACATACAATGTGTATTTAACTTCATCAGCATCATTCATGTCAGTCCCCTGTATCTCAAATGAGTTCAACAGTTCAGCCTGGGTTGCATAATTATACTGTATGCTATTGTTTTGGATAGTGTCGGTTACTGAAAAATTCCCATATATTGAGGAATTATATTCACGAACCACATAAGCTGTTAAAATAATTGAATGGTCATCATTAATTGCATAACCCACATCAAAAGTTAGGCCATTATCAGGGTTGCAAACATCCCTCTGCAAGTCAAGTTCCATGGTTTTAGTAGCACTTATGCTTAAGTCATCTTCAACAGAATAAACCACCACATTGATTTCTTTGGTTTTAGGTTCATGGTTCCCATTGTAAGCTGCAACTTTCACATTATAAGTACCCCCGTGTTCAAAGGTCAGTTCTACTTCATTACCTTCAGCACCCATGGGGAGTTTGGTGTTGTCACTATCTCCTGCATCCAAATCCTTTTTATAAGAAAAATCCCAAATGTAATAAGCAGCATTAGGAGCTTCCACAGTAAAAGAAACAGTTGCAGGCACCACTTTTAAATCACCCTCCATTTGAATGGCAATCTCTCCTACTGGGTCAAACTTTTTGACTTCATCCTCATCACAAGATGTTATCAGGATTGAAAATATAGCTATTGATAGTACTATTTTTATTATTGATTTCATCTTCAATGCTTTTAATTGGTTTTATATGTGAAAGTCAAATTTACAGTATGGTTATCAATGCCCCACCAACTGTCAATTACAGGCACATTTTCAAAAGATATGCGCTGGAATTCAGGGTCATAATAACCTACAATAGAATTATCTTCATACAAATAAGGCATTACCCTGATATCTTTGGTAGCCAACTCACCATTGTGGTCAAAGTCAGTCATTGGGACCCCTGTATTCCAGACCCCACCAGGGAGTAATTGGATCACATAGCGTGGGTCATCCCCTTTAGGGCAATTCAGTTTAAACTCTATGGAGTACCATACATCACGCCAGGTTGACCAGTCTAAACCAAAATCAGAAAGCCAGAACCTGCCATCATCAATCACCTGGCCATTACCATCAAGGTAATGTGGGGATGGGGTGGTTATGGTTACTGTTTTAGAGAACTGTGTATTCATGTTTTTGGCAGTCCATTCCCCTGAAGGGATGACTGGAAGTGGGCAGAACCCATTTAAAAATGGTGTATTTACATGTGAGCCATCCCTGTATTCAAGTATGCTCCCATCAGCTAGTTTCATTATTGCCTTAAATTCAAAGGTATAATCTGGTTTCAAACTGTCTTTATGAAAATTGAAACCTTCATATAAATCTTCCAGAAGGGTACTCTCATAAAGTGTCTTAACAGGTAGGTCTTCAGGAGAAAGTGTATTGTAAATGTAATCTTCTACCACATTCCCTTCCTTATCATGCAAGATTTTGTGTAACTCTAACTGGGAAAACTGGGTTGAAAGTTGTGGGATATCAAATTCAATATAAAAATATACTGAATCATATTCCAGGGTATTGGTACTCAAATCATAAGTTGCTTCAATGTATGAGTCTGCAACCATGTTCACCCTAAAACCTGATTTAGCCAAATCCAGCATCTCATATTCATTTTCAACACAAGAATTGGTTATAAAAAAGGTTGCTGTAAAAATTAGCAAGTATATTTTGATTAATCTTTTCATTATTCTAGATTTTAATGTTAACAATACAGGATTATTCCATCCACCAAATTTTAGAATCCAATTTATCACCATTGCTTAACCTTGCAGCAGCTTCATCTTTATTGGCTTTATTCAGGTCATCTTCCTCATCAGGGTAGTAAAACCTGTAAGGAACCACATCATAAACAGCATTGATTGGCAGGCTAAGTGAAGGTGTTTGTGTCCTCCTGTATTCAGCCCAGGCTTCATATCCTTGCATAAACAGGGCAACCCATTTTTGGTGGTAGGTTTGAGATAAAGTCCCATCATAAGCTCCTCCACCTGCCAGGAAAGCATTGACAGAAGCCTGATCAACCCCAAATTTACCACAGGAACCTCTTATCCCAGCAGTATAATAATCTTCAGCATTGCCACCAATGTAGCCTTTCAAATTGGCTTCAGCCAACAAGAACATCAATTCTGAATATTCAAACAGTTCAACCCTTTTGTCTCGTGGCCCCAGGCCATTATTGATTTGTGAATATTCAAATGGTTCTTCATTCACACTATACACCCATGAATGGGATAAACCCACATATTCACCATCCTTGTTTTCCTCTGCTATTTTGGGCAAACGTGGGTCATCAGTACTTACCATATAGTCAACTAATGTTTTGCTAACCCTGACACCTGATGTTGGCGAAATATTCTCGAAAACACTTGCCAGTGGGTAATCATTACCTGACCCTGACCCTGAATATTTATAAAATGCTGATTCCTCAGTATTTTCAAAAATGGGGTATTCTTCGGGGTTGCTAACCATTTCAGTCAGTAAATTGCCAACATCAGCCTTAGCAGACATCCTCATTAGCATCCTTATTTTTAACGAATTGGCAAATTTCCTCCAGTTGTCAACTTTCCCATCATACATTGGGTCATAGCCATTTGCTATTATTAGATCATCAGATACTTTGAGCAACTCATTAGCCTTTGTCAGGGTATCAAGCAGTGCATTATAAATGGATTCCTGGGTATCATATTTTGGCTTGTTAACCCCATCAGTCAACATAAGGGCTTCAGAATAAGGGATATCCCCAAAAATATCAGTTACCATCTGATAACCAAAAGCATATAATGTGAGCCCAACCCCATAGAGCCCATCATCTCCTTCAGCAGCTGCTTTCTTCATCATATCTTTAAGGTCCATTAGTGGTCCACTGTACATATTATTAAATACCCCCAACCTGAATTTATCCAGCTCAAAACGTTGCATGGGCATCCAATCATTGTAAAGGGCTACATGTTGCACCCAGTTATCAGCACTTGAAAGCATTTCATAATTGGAGTTCATATAATCTGCCATTACCTTTATGCTCCCTGGCAATAAGTATTCAGGCTCAACATCCACAACATTATTTGGATCTGTATTAATTGTATCAAAACCGTTTTCACAAGAGGTTATGATGAAAACCGAAATGAGTATAATTATAGTTTTATATATATTTCTTAGTTTCATAATCATTTGCTTTAAGGTTAAAATTCAACTGTTAATGATAAACTAACAGATCTCGAAGAAGGAACATTATAAATCTCCCATCCTTGCCCACTGTCACTGGAGTTCAAGGCAGTTTCAGGATCAATGTGTGGTACATTGGCATAGAGCAATGCCAGGTTACGTCCAACCAGGCTTAATGTTGCACGCTGTACTTTGAACTTATTCAGGAAGCTTTTAGGGATATTATAAGATATATTTGCTTCCCTTAATTTTATATATGATGCATCAAATATGGCTGCCTCATATAAATAATATTCATTGGTTGTATAGCAAAAATCACTGAATGTGATGGCCACATTATTGTCAACCCAAACAGGAGCATCTTCAGTGCCCACATTCATTACCCCATCTACTATTGCACCATTTTCACGAAGTTCCGGGTTGTTTGTTTCAGCTACCAACCCATTTAAACGCAAGTGCTGAACAGTGGCACTGTGCAAGTCTCCACCCATTTTAATATCAAGCAATACACCTGCTGATATGTTTTTATACCTGAATGATGAACGCAAGCCACCAGTCCAGTCAGGCATGATATTTCCCAACCTGATATCATGGTCAGTGCGTGGAGTAAAACCATTTTCTGTAATGATCTTCCCATCTTCATTCCTCTGGTAGCCAGGACCATATATTTCCCCATAAGGTTTCCCAGGGATTGCCCATGAGGCTACTCCCCATATTCCACTACCAATCTCTAGTTTTTCAACCCCTTCAGCTAGCTCTACTACCTCATTTTTATTCTTGGCATATGTAAATCCCAGTTCCCATGTAAGGTCGCGTGTCCTGATTGGGAAAACATTCATAGCCAACTCAACCCCCTGGTTATCCATTTGCCCAACATTAATAAACCTGTTCCTGTAACCAGTTGTGCTTGAAACATCAATCCTCATGATCTGGTCAAAACTTTCACGGTAATAATAAGCAGCATCCAAGTTGACCCTACCATTAAACAGGCGTATATCTGTACCAATTTCCCAGGCTCTTGTCCTTTCTGGTTTCAGGGTTGGGTTTTTCAATGCATCAGCTATGGTTGCATCATACACTCCTGTTATATCATTTCGGCTGGAATATACCTGGGCTATGTTATATGGACCAGTGTCATTACCCACCTGGGCAACACTTCCTCGTAATTTTAAGAATGATACCCATGAAGGCATTGGTAAATATTTATCTAGTAATGCAGATACTTTTGCAGAAGGGTAAAAATATGACCTGTTATTTGCAGGCAATGTACTAGACCAGTCATTACGCCCAGTAACTTCAAAGAATATGGCTTCATCAAAACCAATTTCAAAGCTACCAAATAAACTGTTCACTTTCTTTTCTGATTCATAGCTCCAGTTTTCTATATCACTTGCAGCATTTTTAGGGTTAAAAAAGCCCGAAATTGTTAATTCAGGAATCCTGAAACCATGATCGTAATTTTTGTAATGATACCTTTCACCACCTACCAAGGCATTTAATGCAATTTTATTAAATGTTTTGTTAGCCCTGAAATTAAAATTCATGGTTGTATTATCTTTTTTATAAATTGAGTTATTATAAAACCCTTTGTAAGAATAAACGCTTCCTGTCCAATGTTTTACACCATCATTGGCTTTGTCTTCATATTGGCGGTGAACATGTTCCCTGGCAATACGCCCTGTTGCAGTCAACCAATCATTAATTTTTACCTCAGCACCAAATATGGCTAAGAAATTAGTGAATTCATGTTGCAACATTTTGTTTTCCAACAAAAAGAAAGGATTTGGAAAATAATCTCCCAGGTCCCAGTTTAATGCCTGTACCCCATCATAACCTGAGTTCGGGTAAACAAAGCTTGAAAGTGGGATATCACGGCCTGGTAAGTTCCTATAGTCTCTTAATACATCAAAATCATAATTTGCAGGCATAAAAAGAGCTGATTTAACAGCATTTTCAGGATAATTATCTCCATAAGTTCGATTATCACTACCTCCCATGTGCAACTGGAAACTTGAATTAATTTTTATTTTATCTGTCAAATTGTAAATTCCCGATAAACTAAAGTCATCCTTGTGGTAATCAGTATTATATACCATCCCATTTTGCTCAAGGTGTGAATAGCTCACTCGTGCACTGAAGTTTTCCCCACTTTTGCTGATTTCAATGGTGTTAATTAAGTCATTCCCAACTTCAAAGAAATCATCCATATTTTTCTTTGCTTCCCATGGCAATGGCTGAAAAACAGGTATCCCATTTTCATCATACAGGATTTCTCCATTGGCATTCCTCACCATTGGGCTGTGCATCTGAACAAAATATTGCCCATCATTGAGCTTAGGGCCAAAAGCACTACCAGTACTGGTTGTCCAATAGTTATAATAATCAACATCATAACCTGCCCCATATGAACTTTGGTAATCAGGTAACCTAAATGGCTCATATAACTTTAAACGTGAAGTAACTTTTACCCCAAGCCCCTTTGTGTTCTTACCTGATTTTGTGGTTATTAAAATCACTCCATTGGCTGCCCTGGAACCATAAAGTGCAGCAGCACTTGCCCCTTTCAGGATGCTCATTTCTGCAATATCTTCCATATTCAATTCATTCAACCCTGAACCCCAGTCAACAGTATAGGTTGATACAGAGGAATTATCAATGGGGATACCATCAACAACAATAAGTGGAGAGTTATTTCCTGATAAAGAACTAACCCCACGAAGCACAATCCTGGTTGAAGAACCAACATCACCTGATGTGGATGTAACCTGTACTCCTGCAACTTTACCTGCAAGGGCATTTGCAAAATTCGATTCGCTACTTTCAGTAATTTCTTCACTTTTCAAATTGGTAATTGCATATCCTAGTGCTTTGGTTTCGCGTGTTATGCCCATTGCTGTAACCACAACTTCTTCCAGGCCAACTATATCCTGGACCAAGGTTACATTGAGGTAGGGTTCATCGCCAACTTTTATTCTTTGTGGTAAAAACCCTACAAAAGAAAACACCAAAATTGTCTCCGGAGTAACATCTTCCAATTCAAAGTTACCATTACGATCTGTAACTGTCCCCCTTATTGTACCATCAATAAAAATGCTCACCCCAGGTAAACCAATACCTTCTTCATCTTTGACATTTCCCTTTATATTAGACGTTTGCAGGTCTTCCTCTTTGGGGTAGATAACAATCAGGTTTGTTTCTAAAACCTTGTAGTCATAGCTTGAAATATCCAATACAGATGTTAATATCTCATCAATGTTTTTGTTTTTGGCATCTATTGAAATTTCCTGGTGTTCATCAATCAAGTCATTGCTGTAAATGAACTTGAATTCGCTCTGCTCTTCTATGTCCCTGAATATTTCACTTATGGTTGTATTTTTGCCTGAAATTGAGAGCTTTAGGTTTTGTGAATATACAGATGCACTAATTTGTAAGGTCGATATTAAAACTATTATAAAACAAAATTTCATTTTTAATAATGTTTTTTGAAGACCTTTTGAAAAGATCCAAAAAGTTAAGTTTTTTTTCATATTTTTACATGTTTGATTAATCACTTGGGTTAATAAAGCAATGCATTTACTTACAGGTGATTATTGCCGGAAAATGCGCTACCATTTTCCGGTTTTTTTTTTTACCCATAAGGTTCCATCAGTTTTTTGTAATGGAGAGAATAAAGATTTAATTGATGTTTTTTAAGTTCTAAAAGTCATGGGCCATTTTTCATATTATTTAGTTTTTAGTTAGCTGTTAAATGTTTATTTATGAATGTAAATTTTATTTTCTTCAATTGTATATTGGATGCTATAGGAGATACTTAATGCCTCCATGGCCTGCTCAACAGTCTCATTATCAAAAACCCCAGTATACCTGATATTTTTTGCATTGTTATTTTCAAAAATTATTTCTACATCAAACCACCTTTCCATTTTTTCTGCCAAAAGGTGGAAAGGTTCTGCATTAAATTTTAGTTCACCATCTTTCCATGATGTGATCAAAGTTGTTTCTTCAACTGTCTCAACCACAATGGGTTCACTTCTTGGCTTTATCACTTCAGGTTTACTTTCAACTGGTTGTACCTGGGTTTCTTTGGCTGTTTTATAAACTACAGCTTTTTGGTTAGGTTTTAACAGGATATGTTCTTCAGTAGGGCCATTCTGCTTATGCAGTTCAATTGAACCTGAGATCAGGACTGTTTCAATATAATCATCCCCAGGATATGATTTCACATTAAACCTGGTTCCCAAGACTTTTATATCAAGGTTGTCAGTTTTAACAATGAAAGGCTTATGTTCATTTCTTGTTACATCAAAAAAAGCTTCACCTACAAGAGCTACCTCCCTGTTTGCTTCCGAAAATTTATCAGGATAAATTATTTTACTGCCTGAGTTTAACCAAACTTTTGTACCATCAGGAAGGGTTACCAACGATTTTGAACCATACTGAACACAAACCTCATTAAAGCCACAGCCAGATACTACTTCTTTATCTATATAAACTTGATTATAAATAATATATGTAATAATCCCAAAAATAAATATTGCAGCATATTTCATGATATTTATAAATGGATGCATTTTTCCATGGCTTGTTTTCCATTTTCGCTTATCATATTTAAGTTGCTCTTCTGAAATATTTACCTTATCCCTGACCTGCTGAAATAAATTCCTTGGGTTATATTTGGGAAGTGTCCTTTCCGAGCTATTCCACTGGATATAGAATTCTGAAGAAACAATGCTTTCATTCTCCTCAGAATTTATAAAATGAAGCAACTCTTCTTTTTCTTTATGGGTTAATTTATTATTTGCCCTTTTCTGGAGCAAACCTTTTAACCTTTTTATTGAATTAATTTTCATTGACATGGTGAATTACTATATAATACAATTTGGATTTAATTTTCCGTAAAGCAGTAACAAAAAAAAGTGGCATTTCTTATTGATTACTGTCAAGATAGTTCTTTAATTGCCCACGCAAATAATCTAAAGAATTGCGTATTTGCTTATCTACTGTGTTTTCAGAAATACCCAATTTTTCGGCAATTTGTTTGTATGTCAGGCCTTCGTGCCTGTTTAACAAAAAAATCTCCCTCCTTCTTTCAGGTAAGCTGTCAATACATTTATATAGATAAGCAGCAAATTCATTATAGGCAATTTCTTTATTCAGGTCATATGGAGGGTTATCTTTATCCTGTAGGTAATTGATATAAACATCGCGGCACAACCTTCTTTTTACTTCATTGAGGGTTAGGTTTTTAGCAATCTTAAAAAGATATGCAGAAATAGATTGGTTTGCATCAAGTGCAGCCCTATTTTCCCACACTTTAATAAAAACATTTTGAACGATACCTTCAGCATCTAATTGGTTATTAAGGTATTTTAATGCCAGTCCAAAAACCTTTTTGTGGTATAAAAAAAAGAGTTTCTCAAAAGCCTTGGAATTCCCGGATTTTAATTCAATAATAAGCTCCCTATTTTTAAAGCCGGCCATTATAAAATCACTTGTAAATGTTTAGAATACCAAGGCCAATCCTCTGAATATCCTTTTTATTTGTTAGCAATAACAAGTATAATGATTTTTCCTAATATTTTAGGCAGCAAAATATATCTTTTATCACAATAAAACTTATAATTTCATGTGTGCATGAAATTATAAAACCTTGTTCAATTCACTAGCTATACAGCCACAATAAGGTTTTTTTTCTTTAATGTGCCCTCTCCATTCCAGCGATAGGCTGTTAGTGATTTGCTTCCTGTTACACATGAATCAACACAACAAACATTATCTTTAAGGATATGTGGGCCTAAAGGTTTGCAATAATGGCCTACAAATACAATTGGGGCATTATCAGGGTATGGAACAAATGATGGGATAATTTCTGGGGGTACAGTGTATTTTGGAAGGTGGCTCTTATTTTCAAAGGATAATGACCTAAATGTTTTCCCAACAGGGTTTTCCCACCATACCATCCTGAATGACCTCTTTTCTACCCCCCTGTTGTCTTTAATTCTCAGGTCGCCAGGCAATGTAAGGTTTAGTCCTTTAGTAGTTTGCCAAACACTTTTTCCAATTTCTGAATCAGGTTTTTTATAAACCTCTCTGAATAGTTTCTTTTTATATTTCCCTTCAGAATAAAATCCTTTTAGGGTATTTATATTTTCATCCATCCAACACGCATGGACAACCCTTATTTTCCCAAAATCCAAAAACAGAGGAAGTGACCTGAACCATTTCAAATACATTGCCCATTCATCAGGTTTATCCTGAAATTCCTGCAAGGTTTTAACCAATGATAGAGAACCTCTTGACAGCCTTGGGACTAACCTGACCCCAGCCTTATTTTTCAAACCATATATGATGGCATTGATCTCATGGTTACCAAGGATAACATATGCAGAACCTTTATCAACCATGGCTTTTATTATTTGCAAAGTTTCCCTGATTTGAGGCCCCCTGTTAATAAAATCGCCCACAAAAACAGCAACCCTTTTTTTGTGTAGAAAAACTCCTTCTTGCTTTTTGTACCCCATCTCTGCTAACAGCCTTTTTAAAAGTTTAGCATGGCCATGGACATCTCCTATTATATCATACATGAGCTGGTAGTTATATTGCTAAAATAACATGATTTTTTTATAAAAACCATCTGGCTTATTTGCAACAAGGACATTAAATACAAAAAAGCCACCAGGCAACTACCTGATGGCTTTCATATTTTTATCTTAAACTTTTTAGGTTAGCAGCTTTTTTTAAGCTACTGGAATGTCTTTGTTTACATTTTTTGACCCTATTAATGCATAGAATAACATGTAAACTAAACAAATAAACATCACCCAATAACTTGCCATATAAGAGGTAACATCAGCTGCATATCCCTGAATAAGAGGAATAATACCTCCACCACAAACCATTACCATAAATAGCCCTGAAGCTGCAGTAGTATATTTACCTAAACCTTCAACTGCCAAGTTAAATACACCACCCCACATGATGGAAGTACATAAGCCACAAAGCACAAACAGCATGATGCTGAAAGGGACATTTACCAAACCAAAGGACAGGTCTGACCTAAAAACTGGCATATCAACAGTAATTGACACAGGTAATAAAATAGCTAATAATATAAATAATATACCTAATGAAGATACAAAGGTTAACATGGTTTTACTGGTAAACTTGGATCCTAAAAATCCTCCTGTTAGCCTCCCAATAAGCATTAGGAACCAATATGTCCCAACCACTGTACCTGCAATGGTTGCATCAATCCCCATCCCTTTGGCAGGGTCAGTCATGAACAGGTTCAAAGTACTTGGGATACCTACCTCAATACCAACATATATAAAAATGGCTATTGCCCCTAATTTAAAATGGCGGAATGAAAGAGGGCTGTGAGAATCCTTTACCTTTTGCGCTGCATCAACCTTTTTCACCATATGAGGCTCAGGAATCCTAACAAGAAGAAGAACTACAAAAACCAAAGCAAAAATCCCCATTGCAATAAATAATGCTGGGTTTGCTTTTTCAATGGTCCTTCCTGCAATGTCTCCCATTAAATACCCCACAAGGACAGGAGTAATAGTTGCAGCTACTGAATTCAATGAGCTTCCAAACTGCAACAACTGGTTACCTTTTTTACCCTCGCCTCCAAGGGTATTAAGCATTGGGTTTACTACTGTATTCAACATGCACATTGAAAAACCTGAAACAAATGCACCAATGAGGTATACTGTAAAGCTTTCAACACTGCCTGAAAGGTATTGGATACCTACTCCAATAAAACCTACCATAACAGCAGCTAATGCTGTTACTTTGTATCCATATCTCTTCAACATCAACCCTGCAGGAATCCCCATGAAAGCATATGCAATAAAGTTTGCAAAAAAGCCTAATTGTGACTGGAAACTGGATGCCCCAAACTGTTTAGCCACAATAACTCCCATTGGGCTTGGAAGCCCAGTAACAAAAGCTATCATAAAAAATAGCGCAAACATCATTGCAATAGGCAATGTGTAGTTTTGTTTTTTTGTAGAAATCATAATCTTGAGTATTTAATTAGTTTAAAATTTGAGTTGAATGGCACCTTTAGCCCTAATGAATAATTTGTGGCATGAACCTTTCCCATAAACATGTTCCAGGGTCTCAACATACTCATCCAGCTCGCTTTGAGGGACAAAAGCCTGGATGGTTCCACCAAATCCACCACCATGGACACGCCATGCCCCTGTGCCTTTCAATACCATTTCACTCAATGCCAAAGCTAATGAAACTACTTGTTCATCCTTATGGGTAACGTCAAAAATATTTTGATTGTACATATATGAACTATATCCTGACTCAACAACCATTTTCATAAATGCCTGAAAATCATTATTTTCGAGTGAAGCAACTTGTTCAACCACACGTTGGTTGTCTCCCTGGAAATGATAAGCACGTAAAATAGCCCTATCACCAGTTTTTTCACGAATTTCAGGAATTTTTTCTACTATTTGTTTTAATGTCACTTTCCTTAATACATCAGCACCCAGCTCTGCTGCTACCGACTTCATTTCAGTTGGCAATGATGCATATTCTGCCTGAGATGCAGGGTCATCATGACCACCACCTACATCAGTAATTACTAGTGAGTACCCAGTTGCTACAAAATCAAAATCAACTTCTTTTACTATTGGGTTAGCAGGGTCTTCAAAATCAATTGTGATCAACCCACCCACTGAACAAGCTGTTTGGTCCATCAACCCACAAGGTTTCCCAAAATAATTATTTTCAGACCATTGCCCAATAATAGCATTTTCAACACCACTCATTTTACCCTCATTGAAAAGGTGGTTTACAATGGCTCCCATAAGTACCTCAAAAGAAGCAGAAGAGCTGAGCCCTGAACCTTTGGGCACCCTGCCCTCAATGCAGGCATCAAAACCACCAATCTGATACCCTAGCTCTTTCATGCGCACACAAATGCCCTTTACCAATGATGAAGAAGTAAAAAACTGGGATTCATCAATTTCCATATCACCTAAATCAACCTGGAACTCTGGATAACCTTGTGATTTTATCCTAATTGTGTTGCTGCCATTTTTAGCTGCTACTGCAATGTTATCAAGGTTTACAGCTCCTGCCAATACACGCCCATAGTTATGGTCAGTGTGGTTACCTCCTATTTCTGTACGCCCGGGAGAACTGAACAGCTCAACATTATCATTATTGAATGTATTTTTAAAATCATCCATCAAGCTGGCATAGCGCCCAGCTTGCTCAGTTAACACTGCTGTTTCAGTACCATACAGCTCCTTGAATAATGGGTTATCCCCATTGTTTATTTTCTCAATTAATGAACTAATTGTTGCCATAGTTTTAAGACTTAATTTATTTAGTTTATGATTTTTTATAATGAATTCCGGGTAAATCCCTTAACCTTTTAGCTGCCTGTTCAGCAGTAATATCACGCTGTGGGGTAGCAAGCATTTCATAGCCTACCATGAATTTTTTAACTGCAGCTGACCTCAACAAAGGTGGGTAGAAATGCATATGCAAATGCCATTCAGGGTAATCACTGCTATCAGTGGGAGCCTGGTGCAACCCTGCTGAATATGCAAATGATGTTTCAAACAGGTTATCATATTTTATGGTAAGCTGCTTGTAAATATCAGCCAAACCTGTCTTCTCTTCATCAGTTAATTCTAAAATATCCTGTACAGCCCTTTTGCTGATTATGATGGTTTCAAAAGGCCAGGTAGCCCAGAAGGGGACTAATGCCACAAAATGTTCATTTTGTACTACAAGCCTTTCTTTTTTATCCAGTTCTGCTTTTATATAATCTCCCAACATGGTAGTACCATGTTCCTCATAATACTCCTTTTGGGTTTGGTTTTCTTTGGCGGGTTCAACAGGCACTGATGATGATGACCATATTTGCCCGTGTGGGTGTGGGTTTGAACAACCCATGATTGCCCCTTTATTTTCAAAAATCTGGACATACCTGATAAAATCTTTCTTCCCCAATTCTTCAAACTGCTCACACCAAACATCTACCACCTTCCTGATGTCTGCCACTTCCATCTCAGGAATAGTAAGGCTGTGGTCTTCACTAAAACAAATTACTTTACAAATACCACTTTCACTTTTAGCCTGGAACAAGCTGCTTTCATCAACACCTCCAGCAGGGGTATCAGTTAACAAAGCACTAAAATCATTTGTAAATACAAATGTCCCTTTGTAATCTGGGTTTGTTTTCCCACCTGCCCTTTCATTACCTGCGCACAGGTAACAGTTTGGGTCATGAGATGGGCGTTCATCAATCACTGCTTTTTCAACCTGCCCTTGCCATGGACGTTTTGCCCTGTGCGGTGAAACCAACACCCACTCCCCTGTCAATGGGTTTAATCTTCTGTGAGGATAATCTTCAATATTGAATCCACTCATAATCTTTCTCTTAATTACCTACAAGAAAAACACTTACACATGCATCTGACCCTGGCAAGTGTATTTATATTATTTTTTATTGAACTTCAATTGCTGCCTACTGGTAGGTACTAGTAGGTATACATCAATACAAATATATAATTTATTTGTACTCATCCTAATTTAGCTTTTGATGTTCTGTGACATGGCTATAAAGATGACCTGAGGATCAATGCTGCAGGATTCCTTAATTTCTGTTTTTCTTTTGAAAGTACAAACTCTGCCAATGTCACCCCCATCTTTTTAAAATCTGTGGATATAATAGTTATCCCACCTTCAACAACTTCTTTGAGCATTGTATCATTCAGTGAAATAATGCCAATATTTTTCCCTAATTGCAAGTTCTTTTCATTGGCAATTTTTACCAGCTGCACCAGGTCCCTGTCAGATATGACAATATATACCACCCCTTTTTCAACTTCTATACTTTGCAAGGTTTTAGTAATGGTGTAAGCAAAATTATTTTCTACACAAAAACGTTTGAAACCAACTTCTCTTTCTTCTGGTTCTTTGCCTCCAGGGTTAACAAGTACCACCTTATTATAATTCTTTATTTTCTTAATCCCTTCACTAAGGGCATCATAAAGGTCATTCTCAAAATCCTGGTAAATAACAGGATATTCCTGCAGATCTGCCTTCAACCTATCCAATATATATACCCTCTCCTTTGGCAGTTTGTTTACCAGATGGCTTGTATTATCAAAAGTGGCAGGCATTACCACATATGAAGTGTAATTGCCTATGCTGTCAAGGATCAGGTTTTTGAACACATTGTAATTAAAGTGGTGGAAAAATATATCAACAACAGCCCTATTATTTAAACTCTTAAGGAATGAATTATATAAATCTTCTTTAAATGAATTCAATTCATCAAAAAGTAAGAATACCTTTTCCTCCTGCATCACATCAGTACTTGAAATGTAATACCCCTTACCAGGCTGGCTAATAATGATTCCCTTAGCCTTAAGCTCATTAAATGCAACCATGACAGTATCCCTACTCAAATTAAAATCGGAACATATCTGGTTTATTGAAGGGATTTTATCACCCTTTTTTAATATCTTCCTGTCTATTGCACTGTAAATAGAATTAATGATTTGCCTGTATTTTGGAACTGATGAATGCTGGTCAAATGTAATAATTTTCCTTACCATACTGATAGTTTAAATTTAGCCTTCTCACAAAAATAAAACTCATGTGGGAAATAAAACATGCTTTAAAACACTACCAGTACCTACCAGTATGCTTTTTATTTTTTTGCATTTTTGTAGAAGATGAATAAAAATACAAAAAATGGACATACAAAAATCTGAATTTGGGAAATTACCAGAAGGAGCTGAAGCTAAACTTTTTACGCTAAAAAATGACAATAAAATTACTATAAAGATTACAAATTATGGTGCCATCATAACTAGTATTGAAACCCCTGATAAAAATGGCAATGTTGAAAACATTGTATGTGGTTTTGAAAAATTAGAGGATTACCTGAGTGATACTTACTTAGGAAGTTATCCTTATTTTGGGTGTATTGTAGGGCGCAATTGTAACAGGATTGCTAAAGGCAACCTGGAAATTGATGGGAAAAAGTACCAGCTGGCAATTAATAATGGGCCTAACCATTTGCATGGTGGCTTGGTTGGTTTTGACAGGAAGCTTTGGGATGCTGAAGTACTAAATGAAGATAATGCTGTTGGGGTAAAATTATCATATACCAGCCCTGACCTTGAAGAAAATTACCCTGGAAACCTGAAAGTTACTTGCATTTACAAATTGAATAATGAAAATGAGCTTTCAATCCAGTATTATGCTGAAACAGATAAAAAAACTGTGGTAAACCTAACCAACCATACTTATTTCAACCTTACTGGGGGAAAAGAAAATATTTTAAACCATGAACTGAAACTGGCTGCCAATAAATTCACAGATTCAGTTGACCTTATCCCTACTGGGGAATTGGCCCCTGTTGAAAATACCCCATTTGATTTCACGAAAAATAAAAAAATCAACCAGGATATGGCAGGGCTGCCTGAGGGTTATGACCTTAATTTTGTGCTTGACAACCTTGAAGGTAAACTGGTTGAAGCAGGCTCTTTGTCAGAAGCTGCTTCTGGCAGAAAAGTTGAAGTTTATACCACACAACCTGGCATACAGCTGTACACAGGTTATTGGATTCCTGAACTGGAAATAGATGGTGAAAAGAAATTTGGGAGCTATTCTGGTGTAGCCCTCGAAACCCAGAATTACCCTGATGCAATCCATTATAACAACTTCCCAAGTTCAATTTTAGCACCTGGCAAAAAATATGACAGGCTCACAATTTATAAATTCACCTAACAGAGATTAATTGATCAATTCGCGAAAAACAGCTTGTATTTATACGGGCTGTTTTTTGTTACAAACTGTGGCAAGTTTCTCCAATTAGGTTTCACCTTTTAAAGAAGCAAGCACTTTCCTGACCTGGGTTTCTTTTTCCTTCATTTTATTCAGTATGCAAAGTTGCAAACACTTATCAAATTCTTTTATTGCCAGTTCTTCCTTTTTTGCCATTGCCTGCATCCTCCCCCTGAAATAATAAGCATCCACATCATTGGGGTTTGCTGATATAACTTTTGAATAATCACTATAAGCCTGCTTAAACTTACCTTTTTTGAAGAGGCAAAAGCCCCTGTTTTTTATGGCATCTAAAAAGTCATTATCCAGCTTAATTGCTTTGCTAAATTCATTAATTGCCCCTTCAAAATTTGCCTTTTTTTTCAACACCCTTCCCCTATTGTAAAAAGCATATTTATGGTTTGGGACAAATTCAATAGCTTTCCCAAACTCCAACCATGCTTTATCCAGTTCATTTTTAGAAAAATAGGCATTACCCAACATATTATGCACATTCCCTATTGCATTAATTGACATGGTAAATCCTGGTTCAACCCCAATTGCTTTTTTATAATATTCTAAGGCTTTCCCATATTCTCTTTTCCTTTCAAAAACCACCCCAGAATTGTACAGGGCATATTTATTTCCTGTATTAACCTCCAGTGCCATTTTGAATATTTCATAAGCTTTATCAACTTCTCCTTGGTTTAAATATCCATTCCCAATGGTTGTGTAAACATTACTAATTGCATCTCTTGAAATAGTAAACCCTGGGTCAATTTTAACCACTTTCTTATAATATCCAAGAGCTGACTCATAGTCCCCTTTCTTTTCAAAAACAACCCCTAAATTGTGTAAATTATATTTGTTACCTGGGTCAATATCCAATATTTTTTGGAACTCTTCATATGCTTGCTCAAGTTGCCCTTTGTTCAAATATCCATTCCCAATATTGGTAGATAAATTAACCATAGCATTCTTGGCAATAGTGTACCCTGGGTTGGACTCCAAAGCCTTTTTGTAATTTTCAACAGCTCTTCTATATTGGCCACATTTTTCATATGCTACCCCTTTGTTAAATATTGTATCAACAAACCCAGGAGCAACCTTCAGTGCTTTATCATATTCCTGTATTGCTTTTTCACATTGCCCTTTATCCAGGAATATATTTCCACGCCCCCTATAAGCTGCATAAAACTTAGGGTTAAGCTGCAAGGCCTTATCAAAATAACTTAAAGCCATTTCATCCATTTTCTGTTTTTCATAACATAACCCTAAATTGTAAACTGCATTTATGTCATTAGGATCAATAGACAAAACATATTTATATTTAGATATAGCATTCCCAATTTGCCCTTTGGCAAGGTATATATTTCCCAACCCAACATAGGGGTTTTTAAAATTTTTGTCAATTTTTAATGCTTGCCAATAGTATTTTTCTGCTTTATCATATTGTATCAGTTTTTCAAAAGCAGCACCCTTATTACTTAATGCTTCTTTAAAATCCTTGTCAACAGCTAAAGCACTATTTATATCTTTCAAGGCTTCATCAATCCTCTCCAAAGCCAAAAACACCACTGCCCTCCCATTTAAAGCTGACTTGTACTTTGAATCTATTTGCATGACATGGTTATAATACCCCAATGCCTGATCATACATGCCCTTCCTGTTGAGTAAAAATGCCAAATTATTATAAGCATTAAGGTTACTATCCCACAAGCCAATTGCTGTATTATAATCTTTACCTGCCTGGTCTTGCATATTAAGAACTTCAGACAGGTACTTCCCCCTTGCTACATAAAACAATGATGCAACCCCCTTTTCATCCAAAGGTTTAAAATATACCCCATCCCTGGCTTGTTTATCAGTTATATTATATTCTTTTATGTAATGTGCATCATCATTAAAACCTCCAGCAGTTGCTTCCCAATTGTAATATTCCAGGTCATTTACATTATACCTGATTACCACATGGTAAATAAGGTCAACCATAACAAGCCCTAAGTTGTATATTTCAGATACTGCCAGGTAAATTAAACAGTAAATAAAACAGTTGATTTCCTTTTTATGGTAGGCAGCCAGTATTGTGTCTTCTTTATAACTGAAACCCATACTTTGCAATACTGCATGTGCCGCCTGAAGGATATTAGCCACTCTATTTTTGTCATACCTCCTTTGTACATGTACTTTCTTTTTAAGCGAACCTATAATTTCATCAAGGAGCAAATAATGTTCATCTGTAATATTAAAGAACCCATCTTTTTCATCAACCTTTAACAACTTATACATAGTTGTTTTGTATATTCTTTTGTTTTTTACCCTCATGGTGCTCGTTTCTATTAATCAAACTATAGGTGTTCCTAAAAGCTGGTTATGAGAAAATCATGTGTTACCCAATTAAGTTGAAGATTTTCAAATTTATAAAAATTATTTTGTTAAATCATATGAAAAGTATGTACTAACACCACCTTATTTTTTTATATGTTATTTTTGGGTAAAAAAAATTTAGGATTCAAGCTTATAACAAGTAATTACCCCAATTCCATAAAAATTTCTATTTTTGGATGATATCATGGACTCACAAAAAAAACTGCTTAATGAAAACCATAATTGAACTTTTTGAAACCAGTGTAAATAAATACCCTGATAATATTTATTTGTATGAAAAAAAGGATGGGGAATTTAAAGGCACCACTTATGAACAAACACGTGAAGAAGTTATTCAGTTTTCAGCAGGGTTGGTCTCACTGGGGTTGGATAAAGGTGACAGGGTATCACTTGTTTCTGAAGGGAGAAATGCTTGGATAATCAGTGAACTTGGTATTTTATATGCAGGTGGTATTAATGTGCCATTGTCAATTAAACTGGATGCAAAGGCTGAAATGAAATTCAGGATAGTGCATTCAGGGTCAAAGTTTGTTATTGTTTCAAAAGGGCAGGCACCAAAAGTAGAATTGATCAGTGATGAACTTCCTGAAGTAACAAAAATTATCTACATTGATGGGAAGGAAAACCCTGAGGATAAGGATATTTCTTATGATGAAGTCTTGCAATTAGGCAAAGAATACCTTGCTACACATGCTAAAGAATTGGAAGAAGTTTGGCAGAATATCCAGCCAAACGACCTGGCAAATATTTCCTATACATCAGGAACTACAGCCGACCCAAAAGGGATTATGCTGTCACACCTTAATTATGCTGCAAATGTTATCCAGTCAAATACATTAATGGAGATCACCCCTGAATGGAAAACACTGGCATTCCTGCCTTGGGACCATGCTTTTGCACACACAGCATGCCTCTACTGCCTGATGTATAATGGAGCCAGTGTAGGGTCACTTGAAATGGGGAGAACACCCATTGAAACCCTGAAGAATATCCCCAAAAACATTAAAGAAATCAAACCTACCATTTTGATGAGTGTCCCTGCTGTTGCTAAAAATTTCCGTAAAGGGATTGAATCAGGGATACAGCAAAAAGGGGCTTTTGCAGAAAAGCTTTTCAAACATGCCCTGAAAATAGCTTACAAATACAATGGAAATGGTTGGGACAAGGGCAAAGGTTTTAAGTTCATTTATAAACCTTTACTGGCTTTATATGATAAAATCCTGTTCAGCAAGATCAGGGAAGGGTTTGGTGGAAACCTCAAGCTTTTTATAGGTGGAGGGGCATTGCTTGATACTGAGCTTCAACGATTTTTTTATGCAGTGGGTATGCCCATGTGCCAGGGGTATGGGCTCACTGAAGCAGCCCCTGTGATCTCATCAAATATGCTTGATGCCATTAAGTTTGGTTCATCAGGAAGGTTGGTTAAATACCTTGAGTTAAAGATCATGGATGAAAATGGCAAAGAATTGCCAACTGGTGAAAAAGGGGAAATTGTTGTAAAAGGTGATAATGTGATGCTGGGCTACTGGAACAACCCAACTGCCACTGCTGAAACATTAAAAAATGGCTGGCTTCACACGGGAGACATGGGTTATATGGACCCTGATGGTTTCCTTTATGTACTTGGCAGGTTTAAAAGTTTATTAATTGGCAATGATGGTGAAAAATTTAGCCCTGAGGGGATTGAGGAAGCATTGGTTGACCAATCTCCATATATTGACCAAGCTATGCTCTACAATAACCAAAACCCATATACAACAGGTGTTGTTGTGCCTAACATGGCAGCCATCAAGCGCGAACTGGTAAGAAGGGCAATCCACCCTGAAACCAATGAAGGGAATGAAGCATCACTTAAAATTATACAAGAGGAAGTAAACCATTATAAAGAAGGTGGCAAATTTGAAGGCATGTTCCCTGAAAGGTGGTTGCCTGCAAATGTGGTAGTGCTTCCTGAAGCATTCACTGAAGACAATGGGCTGTTGAATACTACCCTTAAAATGGTTCGTGGAAAAATTGTTAAACATTTTGCTGAGGAACTGGAATTCCTGTATACTCCTACAGCTAAGAACATAGTCAACAAACGCAACATTGAAGCCATTAAAAAATGGAATTCTAAATAAAATCCTGAATTCAATGATTATAGAAACATGTTCATACCCCAGGGCAGCTGTTATAGGCAACCCTTCTGATGGGTATAATGGAAAAACAATTGCATTTGTATTTTCCAATTTTATTGCAAAAGTCAAGATATATGAGACCCCTGAAATAGAGATAAAGCCTCAACGCCTGGATGGGTCCAACTTCAAAAGTATTGATGAACTGGTTGATGCAGTTAACTATGCAGGTTATTATGGTGGTATGCGCCTATTGAAAGCTGCCATCAAAGTTTTTTATGATTATTGCCAAAAAGAGAACATCCTGTTAGATAAACGCAATTTCACCATTTGCTATAAATCAACTATTCCTTTGCGGTTAGGGCTGGCAGGGTCAAGTGCTATTATAACAGCTTGTATGAATGCCCTTTGTAAATTCTTTCAGGTAGATATCCCTAAGCCTATATTAGCAAACCTTGTGCTTTCAGTAGAAACTGTTGAACTGGGCATTTCAGCAGGGCTGCAGGATAGGGTGGCACAAGCTTATAACACACCTGTTTTTATGGATTTCAATAAAGAAGTGATGAAGCAACAGAGTTATGGCAATTATGAAAAATTAGATCATACCAAATTCCCACCATTTTATATAGCTTACAGGAATAGCTTGTCAGAAGGGACAGAAGTGGTACACAATGACCTTGCTGCGCGTTTCAAAAAAAGCAAGCCTGAGGTGCCAAGTGCTATATCAAAGTGGGCCCAGATAACAGAAGATTTTAAGTTTGCCCTTGATGCGGGTGATTATAAAACCATGAGCCAGCTTATTAATGAGAATTTTGATTTAAGAAAAAACACCATAAATATTTCACAAGGAAATATTGACATGGTTGAACTGGCCAGGTCGGTAGGTGCAAGTGCTAAATTCACTGGTAGTGGAGGAGCAATTATTGGCACCTACAAAAATGAAAAGATGTTTAATAAATTATCGGCCTTATTTAGCCAACACAATATTGAAATATTCAAACCTGAAATAGTTACTACATCAAATGATTAAGAAAGCAGTTATCCCTGCAGCTGGGTATGGGACAAGGTTTCTGCCTCTGACAAAATCACAGCCCAAAGAGATGATCCCTATAGTAGATACACCTGTTATCCAATATGTTGTTGAAGAAGCAGTTAGTAGTGGGATCACTGATATATTGATGATCATTGGTAAAGGGAAAAGGGCTATTGAAGAGCATTTTGACAGGAATGCCATCCTTGAAGAGTCATTAAGGGAAAAGCAGAAATATGAGATGCTTGAGAAAATCCAAAATATTTCCAAACTGGCTAATATCCATTTTGTTTGGCAGAAAGAGATGAATGGGCTGGGTGATGCGATCAGGTATGCCAAATACCATGTTGGTAAAGAACCCTTTGCTGTCCTTTTGGGTGATACCCTGGTACAGAGCAATGGTACTCCTGTTACCAAACAACTGATTGATGTGTATGAAAAATACCAGGGTTCTGTTGTTGCCCTTGAAGAAGTAGACCCTGATTTGGTGCATAAATATGGGGTAATTGATGGGGTAAAGCTAGATGAAAAAACATACCAGGCTAAAGATTGGGTTGAAAAACCTGCCAAAGAAGAAAGGCCCTCTGAGTTGGTAATTGCTAGCAGGTACATTTTTACCCCTCAGATTTTTGAATTCCTTGACACAGCCAAGCCAGGAAAAAATGATGAAATCCAACTAACTGATGCCATGAGGGAGCTGGTTAAAACCCAAAACATGTATGGGCTAAAATTTGAGGGGAAAAGGTATGACATTGGGAATAAGCTGGGCTTCCTAAAAACAAACCTGATCTATGGTTTAGAAGATAAAGAAATTGGCGAAAGTATGAAACTATGGCTCAAAGAGTTTGTAAAAACTATTTAATCTTCCTTAAATTAAGCATGAAAATTATATATATTTTACACCTTAAACAATAAATACCTAAATAGGAATCAAATTAAACTACCAGTATCCTGACAAAGGCTTAGTCAGGATTTTCCCCTTTTAAAAGCAGTATCTCCCCTATTTCCACCCAGGCAGCATTTCATAATTTTACATTGTAATTTTGTGAGTTGCGCAAAGAAATTTAAATAATATGTTATGATTTATCGTTTGCTGATAGTTGGACTTTTAACCCTCTGCTCAATCCCCTCGTTTGCAAAAATTGGTATAGGAGCTGGTGCTGATGTCAACCCCAATGCAGCCAGGTTAAGCGTCAGGGGGTGGTTTTCTAAATATGCTGGCCTTGAGATTGGTTTTGGCCCTACAGCTAGTTTTGATGATTTCAAGTTTGATGACATGAGCATACAGGGAAAGTACTTTTATGCTTTGCGCTATGACAGGTTCTCAAGGACATACCTTGGAGCCATAGCCAGGTATACCCTTGTTAAAGACCCATTTTTTGACAAAGACTTGCCATCTGCAGGGGTATTTGGAGGAAAGGAATGGTACCTTGGGCGTTACAGGAACCAGGGTGTAGCAGTAGAAGCAGGATTGTTATATGGAAAAGCAAAAGACTCAGATTTAGACTGGAACTGGGAAACAGGGGAACAATATAATCTGACAAAAAAAGAATTCCCAGCCTTTATAAGTTTAAGCTATAAATACTATTTCTAAATAATTGTTAGGAAATTTGCTAAATAAATATTTTTGCAAAATGCTGTAATAAATATAAAATCTTAGTGAATCCTTTGTGAGTTAGAGCTTTAGCGGCAATATCCAGATCAATCCCTTTGCCACAAAGGCTCAAAAACTCTAAGGACTTCACTAAAATATAAAACATTAATATTAAGGCCTATATTAAGTTCCCTAGTAGTTGCCAAGATATAGGAACTAATGTTGAAACGCATTAAATTTATGGACTCTCATGGTGCTATCCATTGTACTTTCTAATTCATATGATTAAACTGTTTGTCCAGTATAGACAAATATATCCTGTTTTAGGGCGATAATTAAAAAAAACAATTTATACACCTAAAAAGGTTTGATTATCAAATTCAAGTTGAAAAAGGATTGGCCCCATATATAAACCTGAAAAGGCCAATCCCTTTAATCAGCTAAAATCCAAATACTTTAGGTAACCACATAGACAGTTCAGGGACATAGGTTACCAGCATAAGGCAGGTAATCATTGCAATGAACATTGGCAACAGTGGTTTTATTACTGTTTCTATTTTCACCCCACTCACACTGCAACCAATAAAAAGCAGTGAGCCTACAGGTGGTGTGCATAAGCCAACACATAAATTTACGACCATAATAATACCAAAATGGACAGGGTCTAACCCCAGGTTGGTGGCAATTGGGAGGAATATTGGTGTGAAGATCAATACTGCTGGGGTCATATCCATAAATACACCAACAAAGAGTAAAATCAAATTAATTATCAATAAAATAACAAACTTGTTATCACTAAGTGACAATAATGCTTCACTTACATTTTGTGGGATATTCTCATAAGCCATGATCCATGAAAGCCCTATACAAGTTGCCACAAGCAACAACACAAAAGCAGTAGTTTTTACTGACCTCAAAATTACATCAGGTAGATCAGTGATTTTCATTTCTTTATATAACAATGCAAGGATAAGTGCATAAAGCACGGCCACTGCTGATGCCTCAGTTGCAGTAAAAATACCAGCTACTATACCTCCAATTACGATCACCAACATCATTAAGCTGGGCAGTGCATCCAAAAACTTCCTAAAAGCATTACTTACCCCCTTTTTGTGTTTATATCCCCAAATACCTATTGCAATAGCAGCAATAAACCCTATTGCCCCATAAATAACCCTTAAATTTTCAGTTGCCAGGCTAGCATTCATTTTACGCCCTGCCATAATGAGAAAAACCACTGCTGCCAGGGCAATAAACACTTTTGTGAGGCTGATAAGTACAGCTTTCATCCCTGACCTTTTATATACCAACATGGACATTGCCATAAGCATAATAGCAACACCTGTTATAATTCCGGGAACATAGCCAGCCAAAAACAATGCAGTTATGGATGCCCCCCCGCTTGCAAGTGAATAAACAATCAAAATATTACTTGGAGGTATTGTCAACCCAGTGGTTGCTGATGTAATATTCACTGCAGCACTAAAATTTTTATCATAACCTTCCTTTTTCATTTCTGGTGACATAATGCTACCAATTGCTGATGCTGAGGCAGCTGCAGAACCTGAAATTGCACCAAAAAGCATATTTGCCATAACGTTTACATAGGCCAAACCTGCTGGCCACCTTCCAACAACTATCCTGGCAAGGTCTATTAAACGATGGGCAATACCCCCTTTGTTCATAATATTTCCGGCCAATATAAAAAATGGTATAGCCAGCAATGCAAAACTATCCAGTCCAGTTGCCATCCTTTGCGCAAAAGTAGTTGAAGCTGGCACCATCCCAATAGTTACCAACATCGTAAGGATACCAGAAATACCAATACTAAAAGCAATAGGTACACCAATTATTAGAAGAAGGATAAAACTTACTACCAAAACAATAATTCCTATAAATTCCATTTTAGTCCTTTTTTATTTTTATTTGGTTAATGATTTAACTTTTAGTGAATTGTCAACTGAATAATAAATTATAAGAAAACCACTTAGTGGCAATACAAGATAAACATACCCTAAGGGCAGCTCAAGTGCTGCTGATTGTACTTTTAAATAAAAACGGGTATATACCAACCAGGTTCCACCTATACACATCACCAATAAAGCAAATATGCCAACTATTGCATTAATGATTACCTGTAGCTTGACCTTTCGTGCTGGGCTTACTTTTTGCAACAGGAGGTCAATTGCCAAGTGTTCATTTTTCCCTGCTACATAAGCAGCACCCAAAAGCCCAACCCAAATAAGGAGGAATCCTGCAAGCTCGTCAGTAAATGAGCTGGGTGAGGTCATTACATACCTGCTAAAAACCTGCCACAGCACATCAATAACTAAAACACCCATTAGAACAACCAGTGTGTGTTCCAGGACCCTATCAATAGTTTGCCTTAATTTCATAACTATAATTGTTTTATTAGTTAGTTTCCACTGCTTCAATCCTTTCCAGTAAATCTTTTAATGAAACATCTTCTTTATACGAATCTAAAAGGTTTTGAACTTTATTTGCAAAAGGGGCTTTATTTGGATAATAAATTTTTACACCAGCTTCCTGAACAGCCCTCAATGACTCCTCCACTGACTGTGCCCAATATTTTCTTTGGACTGGAACTGATTCCAGTGCTGCTTCCTGCAGCCATTTTTGTTCTTGCTCTGTTAATGAATCCCAAATAGCCTTGCTCACAATCAATACATCTGGCACACTGGTGTGCTCATCCAAAGAATAGTGCTTGCAAACTTCATAATGATGTGATGTGTAAAAACTTGGTGGGTTGTTCTCTGCCCCATCAACTACCCCACTCTGCAAAGCTGTATACAACTCACCATAGGAAATTGGTGTAGGGGAACCTCCCAAACTTTTTACCATTTCCATTGCAGTGATGCTTTTCATAACCCTGATCTTTAAACCTTCCAAGTCTTCAGGTGATTCTATAGGCTTATCAATAGTATAAAAACTCCTTGAGCCTGCATCATAAAAACACAAGCCCCTAATCCAAAATTCTTCTGCGCCAACCAAAAGTTCCCTGCCAATCTCACCATCAAGGACTTTGTAACCATGTTCTTTTGAACGGAAAACATAAGGTAGCCCCAAAACTTTAAACTTTTTGGTAAAACCCTCCATTACAGCTGCTGAAACTTTTGTGATTGCCAAGCTCCCAATTTGAAGAAGTTCAACACACTGTTGCTCAGACCCCAGTTGCCCACTTGGATAGATATCAATGGTGAGCTGCCCCCTAGATTTCTCTTTCAACGTTTCTGCCATGAATACCATCCCTTTATGAACGGGGTGTGATGGGTCAAGCCCATGGGCAAGTTTTAATACCTTGTTCTTATTGTTAACCTGACAGGAAACAACAAGAAATATAGAAAGTAATATTACGCCTGGCCTAATTAGTGTTTTCCATTTTATCATAGCCTATTTATTTAATTTATAACAGAGATTTACTTAAAATGCATTAAATAATCCTTCTACAGGATTTAAGTTTTAAGTTTATGAAGTATTTCCATTACTTTGGCAACCAATTCTGTGGTCTTACTATAATCTTTATTATTAATAATCCCTGGTGGGAATAGCTGTGATCCCATCCCTACACAGGTAACCCCCGCATTAAACCATTCCTTCAGGTTTTCCTCTGTTGGGGTAACCCCTCCTGTAGGCATAATGCTTGCCCAAGGCATTGGCCCCAATATGGCTTTCACAAAGCCAGACCCCCCAACTTGTGAGCCAGGGAATATTTTCACTATTTCTGCCCCCAGTTCATGTGCTTTGGTTATTTCAGTTACTGAGCCACAACCAGGGCTCCATAATATTTTGCGTTTGTTGCACACTTTTGCCATGCCTTCATCTACTATTGGAGACACAATAAAATTAGCCCCCAGTGCAATGTAAATAGCAGTAGTCCCTTCATCAATAACAGAACCTACACCCATGATCATATCAGGGCATTGCTTAATTACCCACTGGTTTAGCTTTTCAAAAACCAAGGTGGCAAAATCACCCCTATTTGTAAACTCAAACACACGGGCACCCCCCTCATAACAAGCTTTTACAACCTGTTTGCATACTTCAATATCCTTATTATAAAAAACAGGGACTATACCTGTTTCTGCCATTTTTTGTGCAACTTCTATCCTTGAAAATCGTGCCATATCCTATTTATTAAATGGTCATTAGGAAAATTGACCAATATTCTAAATTATTATTCCTTTTATTGGTATAATTTTCAAATTACACCCCTCTGGAGGGATTTAGGGAGGCTTTTTTTACCTTGCCACCCTGCCTGAGGCATCACCCCCCATTAATTTCTCGACTTCTTCTACTGATACCTGGTTATAATCACCATAAATGGTGTGTTTCAGGCAAGATGCTGCTACAGCAAAATCCAGGGCTTTTTGGTCATCACTAAAAGTCAACAACCCATAAATCAAGCCTCCCATAAAGGAGTCTCCACCTCCTACCCTATCTACAATATGGGTTATCTGGTACTGTTGTGATTCATACAGCTTCTTTCCATCCCAGAGCACGCCAGCCCAACTATTGTGGTTTGCATTTACTGACCCACGCAATGTGGTAATTACTTTTTTGCACCTTGGGTACTGTTTCATAATTTGCCTTGATACTGATCCATAGGCAGCCCCTTCAACATGCCCACCAGTTACATCAACTCCTTCAGGTTTAATCCCTAATACCTTTTCAGCATCTTCTTCATTCCCCAAAATAATATCAGTACCAGCAACCAATTCAGGCATCACCTCTCCTGCTGTTTTGCCATATCTCCAAAGGTTTTTCCTATAGTTCAAATCACAGGAAACTGTAATCCCTTTTTCATTGGCTTTATGGATGGCTTCTAAACAAACATCAGCTGCCCCTTGTGAAATGGCAGGGGTGATACCTGTCCAATGAAACCAACCAGCCCCTTCAAACACTTCATCCCAATTTACCATCCCCTTTTTAACCTCAGAGATAGCTGAATGGGCCCTATCATACACAACCTTGCTCCCCCTGCTTACAGCACCAGTTTCAAGGAAATAAATACCCAAACGCTCACCACCATATATAATTTTATCAGTACCAACACCATACTTTTTCAGATCCATCACACATGCTTGTGCCACATCATTTTCAGGCATCCTGGTAATGAAATCAACAGGAACCCCATAGTTTGCCAATGAAACAGCCACATTAGCTTCCCCACCTCCAAAGGTAGAATTAAGCTGGCTAGCTTGTGAAAACCTTAAGTATCCAGGTGTGGATAACCTCAACATAACCTCTCCAAATGTTACTACTTTTTTGCCCATATCTTAAATTTATGCAATCGATTGCAAAGATAATTTTTTATTATCAATTTTTTACTATCTGTACTTACAAAATCCCCACCCTATGGAAAGTTAAAATAGTTTTTTGCATTATTAAAACAGATATCCTCAACCATTTTACCCAATAATTCCATGTCATTAGGTATTTCCCCATTTTCAACATCCTTGCCCAGCAGGTTGCACAATGTCCTCCTGAAATATTCATGCCTTGTATAAGACAAGAAACTTCTTGAATCTGTAAGCATACCCACAAACCTGCTAAGTAACCCCAGGTTTGAAAGGGCATTCATCTGCTTCTCCATCCCATCTTTTTGGTCAAGGAACCACCATCCTGAGCCAAACTGCATTTTTCCTGCCACACTGCCATCCTGAAAATTCCCAATCATTGTGGCCAACAGTTCATTATCGCATGGGTTAAGGTTATACAAAATGGTTTTTGCCAATTGGTTTTCAAGGTCTAACCTATTCAGCAGCTTTGATAATGGCTTGCCAACTTCAAAATCACCAATTGAGTCAAAACCTGTATCTGGCCCTAATTTATTAAACAACCTGGTACTGTTATTCCTGAGGGCACCTATATGAAATTGCTGAGCCCAACCTCTGGAGTGATCCATTATCCCAAATTCATACAACATGCATGATTTGAACTTAGCCACTTCCCCTTCTGCCAGATCTCCGCCTTTTCTTACCTTACTGAAAATAGCTGAAATTTCTTCTTCAGTATAATCTTCTGCAATAACAGTTTCAACACCATGGTCTGATAACCTGCAACCATTATCATGGAAAAACTGGTGGCGGTTATCTAAGGCATCCATAAAATCTGCAAAAGTTGTAATTTCAACATCAGCTGCCTCTCCCAGCTTATCCACATACTGGTTAAAAGCTTCATGGTTTTCTACCATCATGGCTTTATCTGGGCGCCATGCAGGAAGAACCTTCACTTCAAAACCATCCTCTTTTATCTGTTGATGGTATTCAAGGCTGTCAATTGGGTCATCAGTTGTACAAATGGTATGTACATTCGCCATCCTGATAATATTCCTACAACTATATTCAGGAGTTTGGAGCTTTGCATTGCACCCATCCCATATTTCCTTTGCAGTAGCAGGGCTTAGTATTTTGGTGATACCAAAAAATTTCTTCAGCTCTAAATGTGTCCAATGGAACAAAGGGTTCCTGATTGCCATGGGCACAGTTTCAGCCCACTTTTCAAACTTCTCCCAATCTGAAGCATTTCCTGTACAATACTTTTCATCCACCCCATTTGTACGCATTCCACGCCATTTGTAGTGGTCACCATACAACCATATTTGAGTAATATTTTCAAATTGTTTATCCTCTGCTATTTCTTTCGGGGAAATATGGCAGTGATAATCAAATATGGGCATATTTGCTGCATGGTTATGGTATAGTTTTTTAGCTGTTTTGGTTTGTAGCAAGAAATTCTTGCCCATAAACTTTTTCATATAGATAATCCATTAAAGGCCAAACAATCTTTTTAAATGGCGCTCATATATATTTTCTTCAACACAAGCACCTACAACATCAGCATATTTTTTTAACATTGAAGTATATTTTTCTCCCATTTCAGCAGCTACTTTATAGCCCACATGGATCAGTTGGCGGAAATTTGCATTGTAATCAGGATGCCCAGGGATGTGGCGTAAAGTATCCCCAAATTTTTCTCCACTCCAACCTGCCACTTCTCCTACTGAAGGCAACTGGCTGTCATCAATATCAATTACATCTGCATAGGGTGCACATAATTCTTCTTTCCTCTCCAAGGCACCTGCATAAATTTCCTTTGCCATTTTTAACCCTTCATTTCCCGAAATAGCCAATCCAATTACTTCTTCAAGCCAAGTGGTACCAGCAGTTTTTACATGCAACCCTTTATCAAATTTTTTTATGACCTCAGCCATCACAGGGTATATTGAAAACTTATCACTCCCTGAATGGACACTCAACTTCAGGTTTTCGGGCAGGCCAAATTCTTTAATAGCATAATCAATTACTAGCACATCCTGTTCAAATTCTTTAGCAAACTGGTCAACATTCCCCACATAATCAACCCCTTTATTAAACCTTCCTGTAAATTTAGGGGCTATGGTTTGAGCAGGTATCTTTTGGTTTGATATCATTTTCAGGATAAAGAACATATCAACAGAGGTCTGAGGTGTTTCCACTTCATCCATTGAAACTTCAGTAATAAATGTACCAGCCCCCTTTTTGTTTTCAATGTGGCGATATATTTTCCCAGCCTCATTTATGGCGGCCAAGTATTTTTTAGCAACAGTTTCCAATAATTCACCTGTCAGGTTGATTGGCTCAACAATCCCAGGAATATTGACTTCATCTCCTAAAACTTCACATGATTTTTTAAAAGCAGCTACATCTTCAGATGAAGATTCATTACCAATATAAGCAGCTACATCAAGGGTAAAAAAGTCGCAATAATCCACAAACCTGTCCACATTGGTAAGGTTAATATGGTCTGCATCAACACAATATCCACCTTCCCATCCCAATGTTTTTACTGCATTATCTGCTTCTATCCTTGTACCTTTAGGCTCAGAATGGACAATATCATGTTCCCTATTTGATTTATTCCACACTGGGGTTACTTCAACTCCTTTATCATTAGCTTTTATGATTGCTTTTAACTGGGCATTCCCTTCATGGTTAAAACGGTCGCCTACACCAAAACTAAACTTGCTTAATTCCATTTTATGTTAATCTAATTTTTGATAGAAGATATTTCTCCGTGTACGAACACGAAAATAGATATATTATTCATTTTTCCAAAATATTTTCATGTGTTCTGCATCAATCAGGAATAAAAAAAATATTTTTACTAGATGGAAAAAAGACTCAACCTTAACAATAATTGGCGGAAAGTTGCTGCTACTATCTACAAAAAACCCAGTGATTCTAAAATTTATGGTTCTGTAGACCTTGATGTTACTGACCTTGAAGCATACATCACTGAAAAACGTAAGCAAAAACTCAAAATCACATTAACCCATATTTTTGTATTGGCAGTTGCCAGGGCATTAGACAAGCAAGTCCCTGAACTAAATACATATATTAAAAGGGGAAAAGTGGTTGCCAGGAAAAGCATTGATGCTATGGTGAGTGTTTTGCTGAAAGAAGGGCAAATGGGATCTGTAAAAATTGGGGATGCCAATTCCCTTGACTTAAAAGGGTTGAGCCTGAAAATGCAGGAAGAGATAAAAAGGTCAAGACAAGGTGATGAGAACCAAACCATGCAATCAAAAGATATGCTTTCTTCTATCCCATGGCCATTCAGGAGCTGGTTGTTCAGATTATATAAGCTGGTAACCATACATTGGGGAATCTCAATCCCATTTGTTGGGCTTAATGCAGACAGTTTTGGCTCTTTTGTAATTTCTAATATTGGAAGCATTGGGTTAGATTCAGGATACCCTGCCTTACTCCCATCTTCCAATGTTTCAATAGTGCTTATAATGGGAGGGGTTTATAAAAAACCTGCTGTTTTTAATGACGAGATAGTACCAAGGAAAATTATGTCACTCAGCACAGTACTTGACCACAGGGTGGTTGATGCTTCTCATGGAGGGAAGCTTTTCCGTGCTATAAAGCACTATATAAAAAATCCATGGGAATTGGAAGAACCCGCTGGCTAAAATCCTACTAATTGGTTAATAAGGCATGTTAACTCATTCAGGTTTATGTTGTGGAATATTTTTCCCGTGTACGAACACGATGAAATAAAAAATTCATTATTTTTGTATGGTGCAAAAATTATAATTCAGAAATTAAAGTAAACAATTATCGAAAATAAAAAGCAAATAAGGATAAAAGACATTGCTAAAAAAGCTAATGTATCAATTGGGACAGTTGACAGGGTGCTACACAAACGTGGTGAAGTAGCTGAAGCAACAAAAAAGAAAATACTCAAGATCATTGAAGAGTTGGATTATAAACCAAACATCCTTGCAAGTACACTTGCATCAAAAAAGATAGTAACTTTTGCTACCCTGCTGCCCAAACCCCCTTCACCTGATGGATATTGGAACAAACCATTAAAGGGCATTCAAAAAGCTACTGGTGAAATAAAACAATATGGTGTTGAAGTACAGCCATTCAGTTTCAACCAAAATAATCCTAAACAATTTAAAACAGAAGCATCCAGGATTATTGAGCTACATCCTGATGGTGTGGTTATGGCCCCATTCTTTTATAAAGAATCCGTGAAAATCATTGAAGAACTTAAAGAAAAAAAGATACCCTTTGTTTTTATTGATTCAAATATTGAACAAGCTGGTCAACTGGGATATGTGGGGCAAAACTCATTTCAGAGTGGATACCTTGCAGGCAAATTACTGGATTATATTTTGCCTGAAAAATCTGCCATCCTGGCTATTCACCTTGCTAAAGAAATGGATAACCAAAACCACTTAGTCCAAAGAGAAGAAGGTTTTTATGAATGGTTCAATAAAGATTCCAAATCAAACCACCAGGTTTCTACTGTTGAAGCTACTGATATGAATGACCCTTCCTATCCAGAAATAATAACAAAGGAGATACAAAAAAGGGATGTAGCAGGAATTTTTGTAACCAATTCCAAAGTATTTTTTATTGGGAACTTGGTTAAAAAGTTGGGCATGCAAAACATTAAATTAATAGGGCATGACCTAGTGAAAGAAAATATTAAGAACCTGAAAGAAGGCATTGTTGATTTTTTAATTTGCCAACGCCCTGAAGAACAAGGATACACGGCTGTCCTGAAACTTTTCAGGCATGTGGTTCAAAAAGAAGATGTTTCAGAAGAAAACTATACTTCTATTGATATTATTACCAAAGAGAATGTGGATTATTATAAAGAATTAAAATAAAAATAAAGATGGATCAACTATCATTTAACGACCTAAAAGGAAAGGTTTGCGTAATTACAGGAGGAGCTGGAGTATTGGGCAGCTCACTTGTAAAAGCTATGGCATCAGTGGGTATGAAAGTAGCCATTGCTGATATTAACAAAGAAGTAGCTGATAAAGTTGCCAGTGAAATAGCACAAGAATGTAATGCCACTGTAATTGGCATTGAGGCAAATGTTCTGGAACGTGAATCACTTGAAAAAGCCAAGGAAGAAATAAACAGGAGACTTGGAGAGATTGATATCCTAGTAAATGGTGCTGGAGGAAACAGCCCACAGGCTACCACCAAAGTTGAGCAAATGCAGGAAGCTGACCTTAATAACCTGGAAAATACTTTTTATGGGCTTGAATATGAAGGCTTTGATAAAGTTTTTGCTTTGAACTTTAAGGGGACATTGCTACCAACTATGGTGTTCACTAAAGATATGCTTCAAAAGAAAAAAGGAGTGGTGCTGAATATTTCATCCATGAATTCATATAAGCCTTTAACAAAGATACCTGCATACTCAGCTGCCAAAGCATCTATCAATAATTTTACTGAATGGCTATCTGTACATCTGGCAAAAGTAGGCATCAGGGTTAATGCAATTGCCCCAGGCTTTTTTATTACCCGCCAAAACCGTTTTTTGGTAATGGATGAAAAAACAGGAAATTATTCTCCACGTGGGCAAAAGATTATAGACAACACGCCTATGGGCAAATTTGGCGAACCTAATGATTTGCAGGGAGCAACTTTATTTTTACTTTCTGATGTATCTTCTTTCATTACAGGCATTGTTATACCTGTTGATGGGGGTTATAGTGCATTTGGAGGTGTTTAAAACAGTTAATTATAAATGATAGTGCAGCCGGAAATTTTCCGGCCTTTATTAAAATAAAAACCGTGTGCGCACCCGATATTATAAATATTTGACAATCAATTAAAAGGAAAGATAAAATGGCATTAGAACAAACGTGGAGATGGTATGGTCCAAATGATCCTGTAACCTTACAGGATATCAGGCAGGCAGGGGCAACAGGTGTTGTAACTGCATTGCATGAAATCCCCAATGGAGATGTTTGGGGAGAAAAAGAGCTGGAGGCAAGGAAAAGGTTTGTTGAGTGGGACGACAGCCTTATATCTCCTAAAAAAAGGGGGCTTACCTGGTCTGTGATAGAAAGCATCCCAGTCCATGAGGAGATAAAACAAGGCAAGCCAAATAGGGATTATTTTATTCAAAACTATAAGCAAAGCATTCAGAATGTAGGCAAAATGGGCATTCCAGTTTTATGCTACAATTTTATGCCAGTAGTTGACTGGACAAGGACAAACCTAAATTTCGAGTTGGATGATGGAGCCAGGGCTTTAATGTTTGATATGATTGATTTTATTGTATTCGACACCTTTATCCTTCGCAGAAAAGGTTCTGATGAATTGTATGAAAGCCATCTGTTAGAAAAAGCCAAACAGAGGTTTGAATCAATGGACAGGGAAAAAAGGTATGAACTTGAAAAAACCATAATAGCTGGGCTTCCAGGAGCTGAAGAAAGCTATTCTCTTGAACAATTCCAGGCTAAACTAGATGAATATAAAGATATTGATGATGGCCAATATCGTGAGAACCTTGCCTATTTCCTGAAAGAAATTGCTCCTGTTGCAGAACAAAGTGGGGTAAAACTAGCCATCCACCCTGATGACCCTCCTTTTTCATTGTTTGGTTTGCCAAGGGTAGTGAGTACAGAAAAAGACCTGGAGTTTATATTCAATGTGTATGATTCTATTTACAATGGCTTTACCATGTGCACTGGCTCTTTTGGAGTAAGGCCAGACAATGACCTTGTTGGAATGGTTCAACGCCTGGGTTCAAAATTAAACTTTGCACATTTGCGCAGTACCCAACGTGATGAATACAAAGGATTCCATGAAGCTAGCCACTTACGTGGGGATGTAGATATGTATGGTGTTATGTTGGCAATTTTAAAAGAGCAAAGCAAACGCAAAAGTGTTTACAGGCCTGATGATAGCATCCCAATGAGAGCTGACCATGGGCACACCATACTTGATGACCTTGACAAAAAAACCAACCCAGGATATTCAGCCATTGGGTTGTTGCGTGGAATGGCAGAACTCAGGGGATTGGAAATGGGCATTGAAAAAAGTGGGGCTGTATATAAATAGATAATAACCTAATAAATTCAATATAATGGCAATAGAACTAAAAAAAGGATGTAAGTACTCCATGTTGATCCCAACTAGCATGGGAGTCAGGATCACCCCTGTGAATGGGCAACCTGTGCATAGCAGTGATACATTTAAAATGCAAGCTACCAGTGCTGAAACAAATGTTGGCAGCATAGCTTCCTTCCTTGGGCTTCCTGTAAAAGTATTAACCACATTTGTAAAGGGAAGCCCAGTTGCCCAGTTTATTAAAAGTAATTTGCGCAGCCGCCACATGGACTTTGAAGGACCTGAAGTAGAACAAGGGAATCCATGGGGATATAGACACCAATTTAATATTGCAGACAGTGGATCAGGAACAAGGGGTCCCAGGGTGCAAAATGACAGGGCTGGTGAAGTTGGCAGGACACTGAATGCAAAAGATTTTGACCTTGAAAAGATTTTTAGCACAGAAGGAGTGCAGGTCATGCACCTTTCAGGATTAATTGGGGCTTTGTCTCCCGAAACCAGTAACTTCTGCCTTGAACTGGCAAGAGCAGCCAGGAAATATGGTACTAAAGTTTCTTTTGACCTGAATTATCGTGCATCATTCTGGGCAGGAAGGGAACAGGAATTACGTGAAATATTCACAGAAATTGCCCGTGTTTCTGATATACTTATAGGCAATGAGGAAGACTTCCAATTGTGCCTTGGAATTGAAGGACCAGAAGCAGGAGGCAAAGGCATTGAAGCTGAAATTGAAGGATTCAAAGGGATGATTGGGCGTGTGAAACAAGCATTCCCTAATGCATCAGTTTTTGCTACTACTTTGCGCCAGGTAATCAGTGTAAATGAACATTTATGGGGTGCTATCATGTTAGAAGGAGAAAACTGGCATGTAATTGAACCTAGGAAAATTAATGTTCTTGACAGGATTGGTGGTGGTGATGGGTTTGTTGGTGGGATGCTCTATGGTATACTGAAAGGTTGGGAACCTGAAAAATGGCCTCAATTTGGATGGGCAACAGGGGCACTGGCAACAACATTTTTAACTGATTATGCACAGCCTGCTGATGAAGATATGGTATGGAGCATCTGGGAAGGAAATGCAAGAGTAAAAAGGTAAAGATATTCAATGTTGAACACTAAATTATGATCTACTTTGAATCAGGGTCTTCCACAGCAAAACTTACAGCTGAAGACCTCAAAAAAGGGTTGTTCCAGGCATTAGGCAAACTTGGAGAAAAAAATAAGGTATTGGTTGTACCTCCCGATTATACAAGGTTTCCATCACGTTCAGGGGAATTAACTGAATTTGCTTGGGAATATTATGGAGATAAACTAACTGATATCCTGCCTGCATTGGGTACACATAGCCCCATGACTGATGAGCAGATCAGCCACATGTTTGGGAAAACACCACGTTCACTTTTCCGTGAGCATGACTGGAGGAATGAAGTGGTAACTGTGGGTGAAGTACCTGCTGAATTTGTAAAAGAGGTTTCAGGAGGTGCTGTGGAGTTTTCATGGCCTGCACAAGTCAATAAATTATTGCTTGAAGGAAATTTTGACCTGATCATTTCTGTGGGCCAGGTAGTCCCCCATGAGGTTGTAGGCATGGCCAATTACAATAAAAATATTTTTGTGGGGACAGGTGGTTCTGAAGGCATCAACAAAAGCCATTATGTAGGGGCTGCATATGGCATGGAAAAGATGATGGGCAGGGCTAATACCCCTGTAAGGAAAATATTCAACTATGCATCTGACCATTTTACTGCTGATATGCCTTTCCTTTTTGTCCAAACAGTAGTTAGTGTTGATAAAAATGGAGAGCTTTGCACAAGGGGGTTATTTATTGGTGATGACACAGAAGTATTTATGAAAGCTGCCAAGTTATCATTGGAAGTAAACTTTGAGATGGTAGAAAAGCCTCTTAAAAGAGTGGTTGTATACCTTGACCCCACTGAATTTAAAAGTACATGGCTGGGCAACAAAAGCATTTATCGCACACGCATGGCTATTGCTGATGGTGGAGAGCTGATTGTACTTGCCCCTGCCCTGGTTGAATTTGGGGAAGACAAAGAAATTGATAAGTTGATCAGGAAATATGGTTATTTTGGCACTCCCAAAACACTGAAAGCTGTAAAAGAAAATAAAGATTTACAGGATAACCTGGGGGCTGCTGCCCACCTGATACATGGATCTTCTGAAGGAAGGTTCTCTGTTACCTATTGCCCTGGGAAAGGGGAAGAAAACCTTACCAAAGAAGAAATTGAAGGGGTTGGGTTTGATTATCAGGACATTGACAAAATAATGGGAAAATATAACCCAAAAAAACTAAAAGATGGGTTCAATACACTTCCTGATGGGGAAGAAATTTTTTATATTTCAAATCCTGCTTTAGGCTTATGGGCTTTTAAAGATAGGTTTGAATATTAAGGCATAGAATTCAATGGTAGTTAACTGGGGAATTATAGGAGTTGGTAATGTAACAGAAGTAAAAAGTGGTCCGGCTTTTTATAAGCTTCCTGATTCAAGGTTAGTGGCAGTAATGAGGCGCAACCAGGAAAAGGTTGTAAATTACTCAAAACGCCACAACGTGGGGAAATGGTATACTGATGCATCAAAACTGATTAATGACCCCGAGGTTAATGCCATTTACATTGCTACACCCCCCAGCACACATGCGCAATATGCAATTGCTGCCATGAAAGCAGGCAAACCTGCATATGTAGAAAAACCCATGGCACTCAACCATACAGAATGCCTTGAAATGATCAGGGTATCTGAAGAAACAGGGATACCATTATGGGTAGCCTATTACAGACGGTCTCTCCCTGCTTTCCTAAAGGTAAAAGAACTAGTTGAAACAGGAAGTATTGGAAAACTTTTGGCTGTTAATATCAGGCTTTTCAAACAAGCCAGGGAAAGGGGCTTACCCAAAGAAGAAATGTCATGGCATGTTTTTCCTGAAATAGCAGGAGGTGGGCATTTCTTTGATTTAGCTTCCCACCAATTTGATTTCCTTGATTTCCTTTTTGGTCCTTTGAGGAATGTAAAAGGAAATGCAAGAAACATTGCAGGCTTGTACCCTGCTGAAGATACAGTTAGTGCTGCCTTTACATTTGATAATGGGGTTGTGGGGTCAGGTTCGTGGTGCTTTGTGGTAGATGAGCATTCAGAAGAAGATATTGTTGAAATTACAGGCGAAAAAGGGCAAATTTCTTTTTCATGTTTCGGGCATCATGGAGTAAACCTAAAGACACGGGATAAAAACAAACATTTAGAATTTGAAAACCCTGCCCATATCGCCCAAAACCTTGTACAACAAGTTAATAATGAGATCAGGGGAACGGGGGAATGTGTAAGTACCATGTATTCTGCTGCACGCACAAGCTGGGTATTGGATGAAATTGTGATAGGATATTACAATTAGAACACCCATGGCTAAAACAATAACTAAAGCAATTAACAGCATGTTAAAGTTATGCCATATAAGGGAGAAGGACATAGATTAATTTTAGAGAAGTGAAAATAATTATTGACAACAAAATTCCCTACATAAATGGAGCTTTGGAGCCTTTTGCTGAAGTAATTTACCTGCCGGGTAATAAAACCACACCTGAAGTTGTAAAAGATGCTGATGCCATAGTAACCAGGACGCGCACTATCTGCAATGAGAATCTATTAAAAGGTTCAAAAGTTAAATTTATTGCTTCAGCTACCATTGGTTATGACCATATTGATACCAACTACTGCAAACAGGCAGGAATTGAATGGATCAATGCTCCTGGATGCAATGCAAAAAGCGTGGAGCAATATGTGGCTTCTTCCCTTTTCTCTATTTCCATGAGGAAAAGGTTCAGGTTGCATGAAAAAACCATTGGAATAGTTGGTGTAGGGAATGTTGGAACCAATGTTGCAAATTTCTGCAAAACCATTGGGATGAAAGTATTGTTGAATGACCCTCCAAAGGAAAGGTTAGAAGGAACAAATGAGTTTGTATCATTGGAAAAGATTAAAAATGAAGCTGATATTATTACTTTTCATGTCCCTTTAAACCATGATGGTAAAGATGCCACTTTACATATGGTTGATGAAAGATTTTTGAATGGGTTGAAAAAAAATCCTATCCTCATAAATACATGCCGTGGAGAGGTTTTTAACTCTGACAATGTGTATGATGCCATTGAAGCAGGGTTAGTTTCAGGGCTCATTGCTGATTGCTGGGAAAATGAACCTGATCTTGACCTTGACCTATTAAACCTGGCAGATTATGGAACCCCACACATTGCAGGCTATTCAAAAGATGGGAAAGCAAATGGCACAAAAATGAGTGTCCAGGCTATCAGCCAATTTTTCAATTTAGGTATTGATAACTGGGAACCTAAACATGTTGATTTGCCTAAAAGTACAATAATTGAAATTGATGGAAACCAACGCAGGGAAGAAGCTATACTGGCTGAAGCAGTCCTTTCAACCTATGACATTGAAATAGATGATGACAATTTGAGGGATGCTCCCCACACCTTTGAAAAACTCAGAGAGGACTATCCTGTCAGAAGGGAATTTGGCACATACACTGTTCAAGCTACAAACATGGAAAAAGAAACTATTGAGAAATTAAAAGCTATTGGATTTAACATAGATCAGGTGGATTAATATAAGTCACAAGTCTTTCCCATGAAAGTGGGAAACCCAATATACCAAACACCTTGAGAAAATTTGACTTTTATGTTTACATAATCACAAACCAAAGGAATACAGTTCTTTACATTGGAGTTACAAACAATTTAAAGAGAAGAATAAATGAACACAGAAATAAAGTAAACAAAAGCTTTTCTTCAAGATATAACATTTACAAACTAATCTATTTTGAACATTTTAAAAGCATTAAAGAAATATCAATCAAAAAAATAAAAAATGACTAACAAATTAGCAGACATTGGATTAATTGGGCTAGCTGTAATGGGCGAAAACCTAGTTCTAAACATGGAAAGTAAAGGCTACACTGTAGCTGTGTTTAACAGGACAGTTGAGAAAGTTGACAAATTTATGAATGGCTGTGGGACTGGTAAAAATTTTATTGGAGCTAAATCAATTGAAGAACTTTGTGCTTCACTTGAACGTCCCAGGAAAGTTATGCTCCTTGTAAAGGCTGGTAAACCTGTTGATGATTTTATTGACATGGTAATCCCTTACCTTGAAGAAGGGGATATCATTATTGATGGGGGCAACTCACACTATCCTGATACAGTAAGAAGGACAAAATATGTTGAAAGTAAAGGGTTGCTATATATTGGCACAGGAGTTTCAGGTGGTGAAGAAGGTGCATTGTTAGGCCCATCTATGATGCCAGGTGGTTCTACTGAAGCCTGGCCTCATGTAAAAGAAATTTTCCAGGCTGTAGCTGCAAAAGTTGAAGATGGTGCCCCTTGTTGTGATTGGGTTGGTGAAGATGGTGCAGGGCACTTTGTAAAGATGGTACACAATGGGATAGAATATGGGGATATGCAGATCATCACTGAAGCCTACCAGCTAATGAAAGAGTTACTGGGCATGAATGCTGATGAAATGCATGAAGTATTCAAACAGTGGAACGAGGAAGAACTGGATTCATACCTGATTGAAATCACTCGTGACATACTGGGTTACAAAGATGAAGATGGAGAGCCTTTGGTCGAGAAAATATTGGATACAGCCGGGCAAAAAGGGACTGGCAAATGGACAGGTATTTCAGCACTTGACCTGGGTATCCCATTGACCCTGATTGGTGAATCAGTATTTGCGCGTTGCCTGTCTGCCCAAAAAGATTTGCGTGTTGAAGCTTCAAAAGTTATCAGTGGCCCAGCCCCTAAATTTGAAGGAGATAAGCAACAATTTGTGAATGACCTGAAAATGGCATTGTATGGTGCTAAGATCATTTCATATGCCCAAGGCTACAACCTGATGATGGAAGCTGCCAAAGAATACAATTGGAACCTGAACTATGGAGGCATTGCCCTGATGTGGCGAGGAGGTTGTATCATCAGGTCAGTATTCCTGAAAGACATTAAAAATGCCTTTGACAAGAACACTGAATTGCCTAACCTGCTACTTGACCCATTCTTCAAAGAAAAGGTAGAAGCAACACAGGAAGGATGGAGAAGGGTTTGTGCAACAGCATTGGCAAATGGCATACCTGTTCCTGCATTGACTTCAGCACTGTGCTATTTTGATGGCTTCAGGAGTGAAAGGCTGCCTGCCAACCTGCTTCAGGCTCAGCGCGACTATTTTGGTGCCCACACCTATGAAAGGGTTGATAAACCAAGAGGTGAATTTTTCCATACAAACTGGACAGGGCGTGGTGGAGATACTGCCTCAACTACCTACACAGTTTAAGCATCTAAAAAAATGTAACTAAATTGGCAAATAGCCATAAAAAAGGGTAAGCTAATACTGGATTTTCAACTTGATATATTGGGGCACAGGCGAAACAACCATCCTGTGTTCCAATTTTATTCCTAAACAATCAATTTTAGAAGCTGTTTTAACCTTAGGCACTGTTTTATACTATTGTATTATGAAGATACTTTTAACAGGCGTAACAGGATACATTGGCAAAAGGCTTCTCCCTGTGCTTATAGAAAAAGGGCATGAAGTAATATGCTGTGTGCGCGAAAAAAACAGGCTCACCATACATGAAAAACTTTTATCAAAAGTAAAGATACTGGAAATTGACTTTTTAAAATCATTGCAGTTAAATAGTTTGCCCACTAATTTTGATGTGGCTTACTACCTTATCCATTCCATGACCACCTCAACTGAAAAGTTTGACCAGTTGGAATCAAAAACTGCAGAAAGCTTCAAAACATTTATGGAGGCTTCTTCAGTAAAACAGGTTGTCTATTTAAGTGGGATAACCAATGAGGATGTGTTGTCAAAACACCTGGCTTCAAGGAAAAAAGTGGAAGATATATTGGTTAGTGAAAAGTATAGCCTTACAGTGCTAAAAGCTGGCATTGTAGTAGGTTCAGGAAGTGCCTCTTTTGAGATCATCAGGGACATTGTAGAAAAACTGCCTGTAATGATCGCCCCTAAATGGATATTGACCAAAACCCAACCTATTGCCATCAGGGATGTAATTAAATACCTGGCTGGTATAGTTTTAAATAAGGAAACTTATAACAGGTCATTTGATATTGGAGGACCAGAAATACTCACTTACAAAGAGATGATGCTACAATATGCCAAAGTGCGCAAGCTGAAAAGGAAAATATGGGTAGTACCATTGATGTCACCTAGAATCTCATCTTATTGGTTATTCTTTATTACTTCAGTTTCATTTAAACTGGCAGCCAACCTGGTTAACAGTATGAAAATGGAAATTATTGCCAGAGACCAGAAACTTGAGGAACTGCTTCAGGCCAACCCTTTAACCTATGAGCAAGCCCTGAAGTTTGCTTTTCAGAAAATAAAACAAAACCTGGTTTTAAGTAGCTGGAAAGACTCCATGATAAGCAGCAATTTAGGGCTTTCTCTTTCTGATTTTATTGAAGTCCCACAATTTGGCTGCTACAAAAACATTAAAAAAATTGCCATTGAAAACCCAGGGAGGGTACTTACAAATATTTGGTCAATTGGAGGTGAGCGTGGTTACTATTATGCCAATTGGCTGTGGAAAGCCAGGGGATCTTTTGACCAATTATTGGGTGGGGTTGGTGTGAGGCGCGGGCGCACATTGCCTTCTGAAATACACACTGGTGATTCACTTGACTTTTGGCGCGTATTGTATGCCAGCAGGGAAAAGAAAAGGTTGCTCCTTTTTGCTGAAATGAAATTACCTGGAGAAGCATGGCTTGAATTTAAAATTGATGATAAAAATATCCTCCACCAAACAGCAACTTTCCGCCCAAAAGGGATATGGGGAAGGTTGTACTGGATTGTTACATCACCATTCCACTACTTCATTTTTAATGGGATGATAAGAAACATTGCAAATAGCTGATTATGAATATTTTTTTGCCTAAAATAGTATTAACTTTAAATCTTAGGGTTTTGACCAAAACATCTTCTTTATTATTTTTATTTTGCTGAAAACCAATTAAATTAAGCATGTCCTAAATCAAACCATAATTTTTCATTTTATGCATAACTTTCATCACATAACATTGGAACTTAAAAAGTTGATTAACTACTGGGAACCTAAACTTTTAATACTTCCTGATGATGTTATTTCTGGCAAGAAAAACAGCCAGGGAAGAAGTATAAAAGAGATTGTTGGGCACATGGTGGATTCAGTTTCCAACAACACGCACAGGATCATCCACCTACAATACCAGGATAGCCCAATTACCTTTCCTGATTATGCCAATTCAGGTAATAATAACAAATGGATTGCCATACAAAATTATAAGGAAGCTAACTGGCACAACCTGGTGCAGCTATGGAAATATGCCCACCTGCATATTTGCCATATAATTAACAATATAAACCCAGCTAAACTAAATTGCATATGGATATCAGCATTGAATGAAAAAATTTCCTTAGAAGCCATGGTAGCTGATTTTCCAAGGCATTTTAAATTACATATTTCTGAAATTGAAGAACTGACCAATAACTAACTTCATGGAACAATGAACTTAAAATCAGAAAGGTTAAAATTAAAAGAGGTTACATGGAATGACCTGGGTAATATCCATAGCCTGCATTCTATCTGGGAAGTTGAAGAATTTAATACAATTGGAATACCAGATAATATTGGAGTGACCAAAGAAATCATAAGGCCAGTGGTTGAAGACCTTCAATCTAAAAAAAGGAAATTCTATGGTTGGTCAATTATCCTTAAAAAAGAAAATACATTTATAGGGATGGCAGGGATGACACTCTCAAATGACAAGTTTAAAATGGGGGAAATTTATTACAAGCTGCTTCCTGAATATTGGGGGAAAGGGTATGCCACTGAAACTGCCAAAACATTGATCCATTTTGGTTTTGATTTCTTGGAGTTACACAGGGTTGAAGCAGGGGTAGCAACAGAAAATATACGTTCAGTTAAAGTGCTGGAAAAGGCAGGGATGACAAGGGAAGGAATCAGGAGGAAGATACTTCCTATCCGCGGAAAATGGGTTGATAATTACCATTATGCCATTGTAGAAGATGACCCATGCCCATAGCATAAAATTAATTATCCAAAGCACTCTTTGTTAAGTGTTTTTGGGCATATAAATCCTCCCAAACAAAAACATAAGAGGTTTGTTAGTAAGTTTATTCTTAACAAAAACCAATATATATGATTCTAGGCCTTTTAAAGGAACATGGCAACGAAACCAGGGTTGCCCTACTTCCTGAAATTGTAAAAAATTTAACTGGTTTAAAAGTTGAGGTGTTGATAGAAGAAGGTGCGGGTGAAAATGCATTTTCTCCTGATAAGGATTATGTTGATGCAGGAGCAAAGGTGCTTTTACGTGCCCAACTGTTTGAACAGGCAGAAGTCCTGCTCCAAATCCAGCCACCATCTGATGATGACCTCAAGTCTGTAAAATCCAACCAGGTGTGGATTAGTGCATTTAACCCTTTATCAAACAAGGAACTTGTGAATACTTTCCTTGACAAAGGAGTTACCACTTTCAGCCTTGACATGGTTCCGCGTACCACGCGAGCCCAGTCCATGGATATTTTATCATCTATGGCAACAGTTGCAGGGTACAAAGCAGTGCTGGATGCAGCCATGAAACTACCAACTTTCTTCCCCATGTTTATGACAGCAGCAGGCACCATCCGCCCTGCCAATGTACTGATACTGGGAGCAGGGGTAGCAGGCTTACAGGCTATAGCCACAGCACGAAAACTGGGGGCACAGGTGCAAGTATTTGACGTGCGTTCAGCAGTAAAAGAAGAGGTGATGAGCCTGGGTGGCAAATTTGTTGAAGTGGAAGGAGCCACTGAAGACAAGGCTGCTGGTGGGTATGCTGTTGAGCAAACTGAAGAGTACAAGAAAAAACAGCAGGAAGCCATTAATAACCATGCTGCCAAAGCCAATGTGGTTATTTGTACTGCCCAGATACCAGGGAGAAAAGCTCCTCTATTAATCCCAAAAGAAGCAGTTGACAACATGATGCCTGGCTCTGTGGTCATTGACCTTGCTGCTTCAACAGGTGGGAACTGTGAACTCACAAAAGACAATGAAACAGTGGTTCACAATGAGGTTACTATCATTGGGGAATCAAACTATCCTGACCAAATGCCAGTAGATGCCAGCAGGATGTTTGGGAAAAATGTACTGAACTTCATGAAACTGATCATTGGTGATGAAGGTGCATTGAACCTTAACTTTGAGGATGACATTGTGGAAGGTACTTGTATCACCCATAATAAAGAGATTTATAATGAACGTGTTAAATCAACTATAAACACATAAAAATGGAACAGATATTACAGTTCTTCTTTGAATATAAAGAAGCCATATTCATAATAGCCCTATCCATATTCCTGGGTATTGAAGTAATTTCAAATGTACCTGCTGTTTTGCATACTCCCCTTATGTCAGGTGCCAATGCAATTAGTGGGGTGATCATTATTGGAGGGATCATTTTGGTTGGGCATGCTGACCTTACTACCTTTTCCCTCAGCCTGGTGTTAGGGATACTTGCCCTTATTTTTGGAACCCTCAATGTTGTTGGAGGGTTTGCAGTAACTGACAGGATGCTTGAAATGTTCAAAAAGAAGAAAAAGTAAAAGATTATGGATAAAATATTAGGTGCCCTGAATGGGGTCGAATTTACCATTGGTGATACATTATTGGAACTTAGTTACCTCATTGCAGCCCTGCTGTTTGTGGTAGGGTTAAAATTATTGTCACACCCTGAAACAGCCAGGCGCGGAAACCTTTGGGCTGCCAGTGGCATGGGGTTGGCTATGGTTACTACCCTCCTACTCCATAAAGATGCTGCAGGAAATGGCATCCCTCTAACAAATGTATGGATCATTATGGCTGCTATTGGTGTTGGTGCCGCAATTGGATGGACCATTGCAAGGAAAATAAAAATGACAGCCATGCCCCAGTTGGTTTCTTTTTACAATGCCACTGGTGGTGCAGCTTCTGCATTGGTAGCCCTGCTTGAATACCCCAATGCACTGGCAGGTGATGTGGGTTCAATACTGGTTACTGTACTAGGTTTGATCATTGGCTCTATAGCTTTTAGTGGAAGTATGATAGCTTATGGTAAGCTGGATGGCAAAGTAGGTGATATTATGAAACCTTTCATAACTTACATAAACCTGGTGCTGCTGGTTGTTACACTGGGATTGGGAGCTTATATTATTTTCTCACCCAACCCTCCTGCTGAGATGGTTTGGGCCATTTATGCCCTATTGGGTATAGCACTTATTTATGGGGTGATGTTTGTAATGCCCATTGGGGGTGCAGATATGCCAGTAGTGATTTCATTGCTGAATTCCTTCACCGGAATAGCTGCTGCCATGGCAGGCTTTATTTACAATAACCAGGCTATGATACTTGGTGGAATACTGGTTGGTGCAGCAGGGATGATCCTTACCATCCTGATGTGTAAAGCCATGAACAGGTCACTGTTGAATGTGATTATTGGGGCATTTGGTGGTGGAGGTGCTGCCCTTGATAAGGATCAGGGAACTATCAAAGAAATTACTTTGAGTGATGCTGCTGTTTTACTAAGTTATTCTCAAAAAATTGTGGTAATCCCAGGTTATGGGTTGGCTGTGGCACAAGCACAACATATTGCCCATGAGTTGGATACCCTGCTTGAAGGGAAAGGTGTTGAAGTGCGTTATGCTATCCACCCAGTAGCAGGTAGGATGCCAGGGCATATGAATGTGTTACTGGCTGAAGCTGATGTCCCTTATGAAAAACTGGTGGAAATGGATGATATTAACCCAGATATGCCCAATGTGGATGTAGCTATTGTGGTTGGTGCAAATGATGTGGTGAACCCTGCTGCTTATGATGACCCAAGCAGCCCAATTTATGGGATGCCTATCATTGATGCCCACCAGGCTAAAAACATCATTGTGATGAAACGCGGGATGGGCAAAGGTTATGCAGGCATTGAAAACTTCCTGTTCTTTAATGATAAAACCAGGATGTTGTTTGGAAATGCCAAAGATTCTATCCAGAAGCTTGTTTCAGAAATTAAAAATATGTAGAGATCAGCAAAAGAAGCATATTTATAAAACAGGAAATGCCATCTCAATTTGAGGTGGCATTTTTCATAGAAAGTATTTGATTGCATACCACCAGGTAGCTTTTGCTAATAAAAAGAAGCCAAATGTGGATAACTTATCCCAGCCACAACATCTGTCATTTTCAGGAACTTCATTTATACCTACATTCACCCCACTTTTAACTTTAACCAAAATTAATAATAATGAGTACTCAAAAATTAGGTAACCCAGCAGTTGTTGGACTGGCTGGTTTTGGATTGACAACCCTTATCTTACAGTTACACAACATTGGCCTATGTGGCACAGGCCCAGTATTAGCCATGGGATTTATGTTTGGTGGATTAGCACAGTTTATAGCTGGTTTTATGGAACAGAAACTAGGTAATAATTTTGGGTTTAGTGCATTCACAGCTTATGGTTCATTCTGGGTTGGGTTAGCTATTATCTGGTTATTGAACCATTTTGGCATTTATACAGTTTCTGGTACAGACTTGGGGTGGTATTTGGTTGTTTGGGGGCTCTATACTTTAATCCTCATGATTGCTTCTTTCTATGTCAGCAAAGCAATGGCAATCACTTTTATCTTGCTGGAACTAGGTTTTATCTTGCTGGTTGTAGGCCACTTTGGGTATCCTAAAATGAATGTGGTAGCAGGCTACGAATTAATATTCTGTGCTTTGGCAGCATGGTATATGATGGCAGCAATTATCATTAATGACCTGGCAGGGAAAATAGTACTACCAGTTGGGAAAGCCTGGGCTTCAAAATCAAAGTAAGGTTCATAAAATATAGCTGGGTAAAAAAAGGCTTCACAATCATTTGTGGAGCCTTTCTTATACCACGTTATTAAACATATTTGATTTCAGGAAAAACCTTTGTAATTTGGGTATAATAAAACAAACCCAATATGCCCGATAAAAAATTAAAAACATAATTTGCCCCTGCTGAGAGAGCTACCAAAAAGGATTTAGAAAGGCAAGTAAATATTTTCAAAGGCAAAAGAGACCTTTCAACTGTAGCTGAAGCATTGGCTAAGATGCTGATCATCCTGAATAAAGAACGCCAGATTATATATGCCAACCAGCTATTCCTAAAGACCCTCAATATTGATAACTTTGATGCTGTAATTGGCAAAAGGCCGGGCGAGGCAGTTTATTGCATCCATGCCAACCAAACAGAAGGAGGCTGTAGAACTACTGAATTCTGTAAAACTTGTGGGGCAGTCCATGCCATCCTTGAATCACAAAAAGGCAACCAATCAATAAAGGAGTGCAGGATAGCTACCACTTCAGGAGATGCACTTGACCTGGAAGTTACGACCACCCCATACCAACATGAGGATGAATCATTTACCATTTTTCTATAAAAGATATTAGCCATGAAAAAAGGCGTTTAGCTTTGGAAAGGATTTTCTTCCATGATGTATTGAATAGTGCAGGAGGGATATCAGGATTATCAAGCATTATGCAGGAAATACAAGATCCTATAGAACTGTCTGAAATCTCAAAACTGATAAACAGGGTATCAGATAACCTGGTAGGTGAAATACAGTCACAAAGGCAACTAAATGCTGCTGAACGTGGCGACCTGACCTTGACCATTACAGAAGCTGGATCATTGGACATCTTGAAACAATTGGGTGAAATATATTCAAAGCATGAAGTAGTGGCAGACAAAAAAATTGTGATTACCCCAGCATCTGAAAATGTAATTGTAAAAACTGACCAGGTATTGTTAAAAAGGATACTGGGAAATATGGTCAAAAATGCCATAGAAGCATCATCTCCTGCTTCAGCAGTTACATTAGGTTGCACTCAAATGGATAATGCTGCCAGGTTTTCTGTCCATAACTCAACCTATATGCCGCGCCCTACCCAACTGCAATTGTTTAAACGCTCATTTACCACCAAAAGGTGTTAGAAGGGGGCTTGGCACATATAGCATGAAACTATTAGGTGAAAAATACCTAAAAGGAAAGGTTTGGTTTGAAAGCTCAGAGGAAAAAGGTACCACTTTCTTTTTTGAAGTGTAAAAGCCTTTGATTTATCCCTCCTTTTTGAAAAGGTAGAGGATTCTTCCCATGACCCTTTATTGACCTTTACAATCAAGGCAGGCTGCAAATATTTAAATGCTTAATTTGCTAATGGCTATTTACTAGTAACCAGCAACTACATAATTATCCTTCTTTAAAAAACAATTCAGAAGCCTTGTTTACCTGTTCAGGGTTTCCCAGCACATAAGCAATATCTTTGGGTTTAAAAATTGTTGTAGGCAAAGGATGCTCAATAACCTCTTCCCCCCTCTTTAGAGCCAGCAATGTTACCCCACATTTTTCGCGCAATTCTGAATCAGCCAATGACTTGCCATCTGCTTTTGAATTACCTTCAACTGTTATGGCTGAAATGTTTACATTGGGCAACTCATCTAAAACAGAAAGTTGGTTGATCATATCCTTATCATTAAAATCACCCAATTTCCTGTTCCTGATATTGGCAAGTATCTGGTTCACTTTTTTCTGTGGGTACAAGCGTTTTACCAGTATCCTGTTAAACAGGTCAATAGCCACTTCCATTTTTTCAGGCATTACCTGGTCAGCTCCCAGTTCATACAATGGCGCTAGGTTCTGTATATATTTTGTCCTCACAAGTATATAAGCATTTTTATTGAGCTGCCTCACTTTTTCAATAATGGCCATGGCAGGGATTACATTACCTACTGAGATAATTACCATATCAGCTGTGTCAACATGGGCTTTTTGCAGGATGGGTTCATTCACTGCATCACCATACACCACAGTATCCCCATTTTTTATTTTCTCCTGTGCAATGGAGGGGTCAAAAATAATGGATACATGCTCCAGGTTATTCCACTTTGCCATAATGGAAAGTTTCAATGCACTGGCATCTTTGCCAATTAGAACCAGGTGGTTCTTAAAATCAGGCAATTCAATTTCTTTTAGGGGGAACAGCCCTTCAACCAAAAACTTGGGAATAGGCAATTTCAATAACACATTGGCAAACCTTTTTGACACATTCATCAAAAAAGGTGTTACAGCCATGGTAATAACAGCCACTGCAAGGAACAACTGGTAAAAATACTCTGTAAGTATCCCTGCACTAAACCCAATTTTTGCCAATATAAAAGAGAACTCTCCTACTTGTGCCAATGCTAACCCAACCAACATAGTCCCCCTAAATGTATGCCCCAAAACAAAGCCTGTACCACCTGCAATAATGGTTTTCACAACTATTACCATAGCAACACTAAGTAATACCAATCGGTAATTCTCTACTACAAATGAAAGGTCAAGCAACATGCCAATTGACACAAAGAAAAAACTGGTAAATGTATCTTTAAAAGGGATCAGGTGCCCAAAAGCATTGTGGCTGTATTCTGATTCAGAGATCATCAACCCAGCAAGGAATGCCCCAAATGCCAGTGACATACCCAGTGAAGAAGTCAGTAATGCCACAGCCAGGCAGATCAGCAAGATGCTCATCATAAACAGTTCCTGGTTCTTGGCCATGGCTATCAGGTGCAACAACTTTGGGAATAACCATTTGTTGCCTACATAAACTAGCCCAATAATCAAAGCTGCTTTAAAGGCAAGCAATGCAAACTCACTGGCCATGTTTGAAGGGTTACTGCTCATCAAATCAGTGAAAAGTAAAAGGGGTACTAATAAAATATCCTGGAAAATAAGGATACCTAAAATGGTTCTCCCATAATTGGAAGTCAGTTCAGATCGTTCCTGTAAAATTTTAAGCACAAGTGCCGAGCTGCTCAAAGCAGCCAGGAATCCAATGAACAGCCCTCCCTGCCAACTCATCCCATAAAATTTTGAAGCTATATAAAATGCCCCTGCTGTAAGTGAAACCTGCATTAAACCACCAAAGAATACTATTTTCCTGATCTTGACAAGGTGTTTTAATGAGAATTCCATACCAATGGTAAATAACAGGAGGATAACCCCTATTTCAGCCATTAGTTCAATTTCATGCCTGCTGTCTATTAATGATAAAAGGTGTGGCCCTGCTACAATCCCAGTAATAAGGTATCCAACTACAGTGGGAATCTTTAGCCTGGTAAACACCAGGTTAACCAGTGTGGATAGGGCAAAAATAATGACTATATCTTTAAGAATTATTAACTCCATATGTTTGCAAATAGCTACTTCTAAATGTATTAACCATTCTTCCAGATCAAATGTTCCAATAAAACTAACAATATATTACCAAAACTAAAAGTTATTGCCAATCCCTTTTATAATACTTATTAAAATGGCTGTAAGGATTATATTATATGGCAGCTTAAACCATAAAAATTTGATTGTGAACACATATCAGGAATGAAAAAAGGCAGATAAAAGATGGTAGATATGAAAAAAAATGTACATTTGCCCACGAATTCAGATTTGAAAACTTGAGCTTTATTTACTAACTAATTTCTATTATTTAGTTTTTCACTGCACTTTTTTTTAAATCCCATTTAATTTTTAATGGCACGATAATTTGAAATGTTTCAGTAAAAAAAGTGTTTTCCTTAAAAAATGAGGGGCACAAAGCAACAACATTGCAAAGTAAATGTTATTAAAAGAAAACATTTAAATAAAAACAATTAATGAATATTTACGTAGGTAATTTAGATTACGAAGTTGATGAAATTGACTTGAAAGAAATTTTTGAAGAGTATGGGACTGTTGGAAGTTCTAAAATTATTACTGATAAAATGAGTGGGAAAAGTAAAGGCTTTGGGTTTGTGGTTATGGAAGACAAGAATGAAGCAACCAATGCTATTGAAGATTTAAATGGTGCCACTCTTGAAAACAGGAAAATGATTGTTAATGAAGCAAAACCTAGAAAAAATACTAAATTTTAATAACAATAAATTATGGCAAAAGGAAAAGTAAAATGGTATAATGAAACCAAAGGTTTTGGTTTTATTGCATCAGAAGAAGGTAAAGATATTTTTGTTCATCGCACTGGGTTGGCCAATTCATTTGATGGGTTACAACCAGACCAGGATGTTGAATATGATACCAAACAAGGAGACAAAGGGATCATTGCAATAAACGTGAAAGTAGTATAAAACTACAAGTTATTGTTGGACAATAATATTAAACCCATTCCTTTAAACAATTGGAATGGGTTTTTTTATATCCTAATATCCCCATAATGCATTATCCTGACATAGCAACTAAGCCCCTTACATGCCTTTGCAATTCTAGGCTCATTTAAAATTGTAATTGGTATAAACTACCTTCCTGAAAAATATCCACACATTAAATAAAATCCCGTAAATTTGACCATATGTGGTTATTAGCTTTTCAATAATTGAATATAGAAAATTTTATCATATGAAACGACCATGAATTTTAGCATTCTAAAATACACATACGAGAATGATTAAATTCATAAGGAGTTCCATCTTATACCTTTGAAAAATAAAACATTTA
>JANQHI010000051.1 GCA_028282705.1 Prolixibacteraceae bacterium
TGTTGTGGTGTAAATCTTTTCTTCTTCATCTTTTAACAGTTCAAAATTAACGTTTATTTGTCTACTTTTAAACTGTCCTGTTTTTAGGGAAGCTTACATCATCACACCAACTCAATTGATGATTTCAAAAAATATGTGAATGATATCAGAATATCTCTATTGGGTGAATACTATTTTAATGAATTACTTACGATGCCTGAATACTTATATTATATTAAAGATGATGTTTATTTAGAACATACTGAAAGTTTTGATGATGCTTTTTCTGTTTACAAGAAATATTCTTCCTCTAAATATTTCTGGAAAAATTTTAAGAATATAGGTAAGTTTTTATTTGAATATGGTAAACTTGAAATTAAACATCTCCAATGTTTTAAAAGTTATAATACATTTGATAGGTATAATACGGTTTTTAATGCAGGTTCTCATAAAATGTTTTCTTTTCTGATTATATCTGGTTTAGAGGAATATGCCAAACATCCCTTATATTCAAAAAAAATGAACAGATATTTAGAATTTCAAACTTTTGATTCAACAGATTTAAATCCATTGTATGAAACTAAATCAAAACTGGATGAATTGTATAAAGAAAAAATTAGCACTGAATTGTAATAATTGTTCTCACATTAGAATTAATGTTCTTCCTAATAAAACTGGTCAACAAGAACCATTTAAATATTATTGTGAAAAGCACTGTTTTACATCATTTGATTCCGTTTCAAAAGTTGGAGCATCTATTATTTTTAATGGACACGTATTATTATACAGCCACACAATTAAAAAATTGGCAAAAAAAGAAAGTATTTTGCAACTCTAAATATTGGTTAGGAATAAAAGATATAGTAACTTTTTCTTTTTCTTTTTTAGCTTTAATGATATCAATCTTTGCATATTATAAAGATTCTCCAGGGCTTTCTGTTAAAGGAAAAGGTGATTTATTAAATCAAAGTTCTAAAACAATTAAAGATTCTCATAGCATTATTGATACAGCAATTATTAAAGAAAAGCAAAGCATGGCAAAAAACAAAGTAAATTTGGCAGATACAACAAAAGTGAAAAAATGATTAATTCAGAAATTAAATAATTAACCAAAATTTCCATACAGATTATATTTAAACCATTGATAGTAATATAGATAAACTATTTCACGCATAGGAATTTCAAGTAAAACATTTTAAAATAATTCATCAAGGAAAACTTTAAGGATTGATGCTTTAAGGATATGTTATTGGCTCATGACTTCATTAAATTTAAATTATCGAATGGCAAACTGATAATCCATTTTGAATTTAGTCAAATCAGAGCCCATTAATGGATAACCTCAAACCAACCCCATTTCTTCTAATGAGGCTTTTACTCTTTTATGGTAGTCCCAGAATTTGGTTTCAATTTGTTTTATTGTTTTCCTAAATTCAGGGTGGGTTTTAAGGTTATCCATTAATGGGTCAATTTCAAGGAAGGCTACAATCCAATAGTGGTAGTTTTCTTCTTTGGTAAATTCCTTTAGGTGTTGGATGGCTTTTTCTGTATCATCCTGGTAAGAGTAATAGGCTGCAAGGCTAAGGTGTTTGTATAGGGAGTTATCATTTTCAGCATATTGTTTAAAAGTATCAATAAGCTCTGCTGATTCCTGGTCCATCCCCATTTGAGATAGTACATACCCAATTTTTATGTTTTCCCCCTGGTATATTTTCAGGTTTAAGGCTTCTTTTATATCCAGGTATTTCCTGTAATATTTGTACGAATTTTTATAATCCCTCAGGTAAAAATAGGCTTTCCCTACTTCCTGCAATACATCAAGCCTGGTAGTGTCTTTCTCCAATACCATTAGTAGCCTGTCCCTTAGTTTTTCAAGGTTGTTGTCTTCTGTAAACAGGATGTAAGGCTTCACATACATGGAGTAGATATTTTCAGGGAAGTAGTCCAATGACCTGTTGATGTATTTCTCAGCTTCATCTGAAAAACCTGACTGGACAAAAGCATTGCTCACATGCAGGTAGGTAAAGCTTATGGTTAAGGAGTCATAAGCAGCAATGTTCAACCCAATGCCTTTAAGGGCATACTCCAAGTATTTTTCTGTATTGGGTACATAGTTTACATAAAACTCTGCCAGGAAACCTGCCACCAGTGCTGAGTTGGGGTTATACTCCAGGGCTTTTTCAAAATAAGGGACAGCCTGTGCATTCTCGCCAATATTCATATAAGAAAGGGCTTTGGCAATTAAACTTTGGGCTAGTTTTGAATCAAATAACAAAGCTTTGTCAGCATAATAGTTTATACTATCAGAAAATCTTTTTTCAGCCTGCCCAGCATCAAGGTAATAGAAAGCAATGGCAATGCCAGCATATGCCCTGGCAAACTGGTTATCCAGCCTGATGGCTTCTTTAAAATGGCTAATGGCTGCTATTGCATTCTCACCTGTTGGGTTATACAGCAAATCAAGCCCCTTTAGGAAAATATCATAAGCCTCCAGGTTATCAGTAGGGCTTTTATCTATCCTTTCTTCTTCCTCTGGGGTGATAATAGCTTCCACTTCCTGGGCAATACTTTTTGCTACTTCTTTTTGCAGGTTAAAAATATCCCCGGCTTCCCTGTCATATTGCTTTGCCCATAAATGCCTGTCAGTTGATGCTTCAATTAATTGGATATTCAATAATATTTGGTTGTCAATTTTCTGGCCACTGCCCTCAACAAAATACCTTACATTCAGCTCCTTCCCTATTTCGGGGATTATTTTAGAAGAGTTTCTATACTTTTCAACTGATGTCCTGCTCACCACCCTTAGGTCTTCTATTTTCTGGAGGTTGTTCAATACTGATTCCATTAACCCATTAATAATATGGACATTGGTAGAATCATTGCTGTCATTGAGAAAAGGCAGGACTGCAATTGACTTGTCAACTGGCTTTGGTTCAACCCATAAAGGCTTAAAATTAACATAAGATATGGCTGCCAACAAAGCAACCAGGACTGCTACCCAAAATAAGGTGCTGACCTTTTTCCTACCATGTTGATGTATTTCTTTAGTAGCATCTTCCCCAACAGCCTTCTTCCCTACTTCGCCAGGAGGGAAGCCATAATGGTCGTGGAAACATTTGATAAAATAAGAGGTGCTGCTAAAACCCACTTTATAGGAAACTTCAGAAACAGTAAATGACCCTTGCTTTAGCATTTCAATGGCATGTTGCAAACGCACCTGCCTGATAAACTGGCTCACTGAAAGGTTGGTAAGAGTTTTTATTTTCCTAAGCAAGTTTGAGCGGCTCATACCCACTTCCTGTGCCAGCTCAGAGACACCAAACTGCTTATTGGAAATATTTTCTTCTATAATTTCAGTGCATTGGGTTAGGAAATCATTTTCTCTGGAGTTGGAATCCTGCATTTTCCTGTAAGTTAATTGGTGGTACCTTTCAATTTTTCTGAAAAGATACAAAGAAAGCTTAACCAAACCATGGTTATGACTGGATTAAAAAATAAGAGCTTTACTCAAATAAAGAACATACCTGCACCTTTAACCTGAAATAAGATTTTATCTTATATTTGTATAAATGGACAAGTTTGGTAATATAGAAATAAGCGTATTAGGGAATAAAGGAAATCTCAAGCTTTCTCCTGACAACTATGATGTAAAAGAAATCATGGTTATGCTTCAAAACATAGAAGACCTGCTATATCCTATAAATAAGAAAGATAGACCAATTATTACTTATAATATTGAAGACGGTTCAGTAAAACATATTTTTAAAACCAGCATCCAAGCAATAATTAGCTTCACAGCCATTCTTTCACAAATACAAAAAAGCAACTCCATTGATTTCCTGGAATTAAAAACAGCTCAAGCAATTGAAAACATTCAAAGTTTTTCCTATCAGAAAAATTATGAATTTGTGATTAAAACATCAGTAGATTATAATTTAGCTTTTGAAATTAACCCACAATCTAAATACTTCAGGACTGAAAATATATGGGTTGATGCTGAATTATATTTTTATGGTACATTAACCAATGCTGGAGGAAAAAATAGAGTAAATATCCATTTAGACACAGAAGAATTTGGGTCACTTACCATTGATACTGATAAAGATTACCTAAAAAACCAAGAAGAAAACTTGCTATACAAGAAGTTTGGAATCAGGGCAATTGGCAAACAAAATGTGGAAACTGGAGAAATTGACAAGAATTCTTTAAAATTATTGCATCTTATTGATTTTGAACCAAAATATGATGACCAATATTTGAACTCATTGATTCATAAGGCAAAAAATAACTGGAAAGGAATTAATCCTGATAATTGGCTAAATAACTTAAGGGGAGAATATGACGCATAGTGTCTTGCTTGATACAAGTTTTTTTATTCGCCTGCTAAATGATGAAGACTCTTTACATCAAAATGCACGGGATTATTACAAATATTTCCTTGAATCTGGTTTAATACTGAAAACTTCAACTATTACGGTTGCAGAATATTGTACTGGCGGCTCAGTTGATGAACTACCTCTGATGAATATCCAAATATTACCATTCAACTTTGATCATGCGAAGCGTGCTGGCGAATTTGCCAGGGTTATTTTTGAAGAAAGAAATATATCAAAGGTTAATTTAAAGCCGAGAGCAATTATCCCAAATGACTCTAAACTTTTTGCCCAGGCTGACTGTGATAAATCAATACAATATTTTGTAACATCTGACGCCCGATCTTTAAATATCCTAAAAATACTTTCAAAAAAGATAAATCCAAGATTTGAAATTATTGATATACATTTGCCTTACCATCAACAATTTGGCATTTTAGATTTGCAATAAACTTATACTTTTTAACCCCCTAATGCAACACCTCATGCATCATAATTTATATGCTTGCATCATAATTACAATGAAGGCTGCAAACCTGATATCTTTTGGAACATAGTTGATTAGCCCTGCATCATCCTTTTGAGGAACTTTACATCAACAAAAAAAACGAAATTTTAAATCAATTGGATATGAAAGTAAGAATTAATTTTTTAGACAACCTAAGGACATTTTTAATCTTCCTGGTAGTAGTAATACATGCGGGGTTAGTATATGAACAAGTACTTGAAAATATATGGATAGTTTGTGACCCTGTAAAAAACAATTCAATAGGTTTAGTGAGAATGTACCTTGACCTGTTTGTTATGTTTGGGATATTCTTTATATCAGGTTATTTAATCCCTTTTTCTATAAAGAATAAAACCACCATTCAATTTATTAAGTCAAAATTTAAACGGATAATGGTTCCCTGGATCATTGCTGTTTTTACACTCATCCCTGCCTATAAATTTATCTTCCTCTATTCAAGGGGGTTGCCACAAGAAGGGTGGTTCACCTATTTCCACTTTTTCCAGCGTGCAGGAACTGATTTGGTGTTTTATTCAAACAACCCCAACCAAAACTGGTTATGGTTCTTGCCTGTATTATTCCTGTTCCAGGTGTTATACCTGGCACTGAAAAAGGGCAACCTCCTATCCCTTAAAATTTCATTAAGAACAGGAGTGCTATTAACTTTTGTAATCGGGTTAGGTTACAGCATGGTTATTTCACATTACAACCTCAGGGGTTGGGTTGATACTGCCATCCTCCACTTTCAAAGGGAAAGGTTGCTGGTTTACTTTATGGCTTTCCTGTTGGGAAGTTTATGCAATAAGCAGAAAATTTTTAATTCAACCACCACAAATAAAAAAGCTTATATTTTGTCAAATGTTGTATTCTCTATTTCAATGGCTGTTTTCACAACAGTTGCCCTGAATTTCTTTTTCAATATTGTAAACCCTGGAAGAGAGTATTACTTTATTTCTGAATATGTGGACAGGATTTTTTACTATTCTTCTGCCCTATTGATCATGCTCAGTATCACACATATACTCACATATGTTTTCAGGAATTATTTTAATAAAACCAACAGGGTAATGAGCCAGTTCAATAAAAGCTCTTATTCTGTTTATATTATCCATACCATAGTAACAGGGGTAATAGCCCTTGCCTTGCTAAAGGTTGATATCCCTGCACTGTTTAAATACTTTATCCTCATACTATCTACTTTTATTGTTTCAAATATGATCACCTATTCATACCAAAAAATCATTCAAAAAACCATTAATATGAAAACAATTGTATCATCTATCATTGTCATTTTTATCCTTGGTGCAGCATTCCATGATAACAGCCAAAATACCAGGGAAATAAAAGAGCCAGCCTCAAAGCCCATACCCTCTCCTCAACAACATGTTGGATTGCATGAAGCAGCTGTAACAGGGAATATCCAGGCCATACAACACCATATCCAACAAGATTCTGACCTGAATGAAAAAGACCCCAATGGTGGTTCAACTCCCATGATCATTGCCTGTGTTTTCGGGAAAACAGAAGCAGCTAGCCTTCTCATAAAAGCAGGTGCTGATGTAAATGCTACTAACAATGAAGGCTCAACAGCTTTACACACAGCAGCCTTTTTTTGCCGTGAGGAAATTGTAAATGCCTTATTAGCTAATGGAGTTGATAAAAGCATTAAAAACAAGGCTGGCTCAACAGCCCTGGAATCTGTCTTAGTACCTTTTGAAGCAGTACAAGGCATTTATGAATACTTTGGGAAAATATATGAGCCTCTTGGGCTAACCTTTGATATGGAGCAGCTTAGAACTACACGTCCTATTATTGCTGAAATTTTAAGAAACAATTAACCAGGGGATCAATATGAATCCATGTATTACCATAACAAAATTCATTATGAAATGAGCATAAATTTTCAGCATCCTAAAATATATCAACTGCGGATGATTAAAATTTTTGCGAAAGCGAAGCGGTTACACAGGTGCGAAAATTTTTGTTTTCATTTTATCAAAAAAACAAAAATTTCAAACAGATGAAAAATATACTCCTTTTAATATCCATTATATCTGTATTGTATATCAGTTGCAATATTGAATCATCTGGGCAATACACTTACAAGCTCCCTGAGCAACTGAGTGATGGCATAGAATTATGCGCGCCAGAAAAAGCAGGTATTGATGCAAGATATATTGCTGATGCTGTGAACGAAATCTACAAAGGAAAATACAGGGAGGTGCACTCCATGCTTATTTTCAAGGATAATAAGCTGGTAGTTGAAGAATATTTCCAGGGGCACAAGTACAAATGGGATGCCCCATACCACCATGGGGAATGGGTGCAATGGGATAAAACCATGTTACATGATGTAAAGTCAGTAACCAAAAGCATTACATCAGTTTGCATTGGCATTGCTATTGATAAAGGTTATATAGAAAGTGCCCACCAACCCATTTTTGATTACCTGCCCAACCACCAGCACCTAAAAGTGGGTGGAAAAGGTAAAATTACTATTGAACATTTACTGACCATGACTTCAGGTTTAGAATGGAATGAGTGGGGCTCCCCATACAGCAGCATTGGTAATGATATCATTGCTTTATGGTTTAGCTGTGATGACCAGGTAGCATGTATTTTACAGAAACCTTTGAAACATGAGCCTGGTAAGAAATTCACCTATTCAGGAGGGAATATGATCATTCTAGGAGAAATTTTAAAAAATGCCTCGGGTATGAATATTGATGAATTTTCAATGAAATATTTGTTTGGCCCCTTAGGAATTGATTCTACTCTTTGGATACAATATGGATCAGGCATTATTGAAACAGCAGGAAGCCTTGAAATCACTTCAAGGGATATGGCTAAAATTGGGCTTACTTTACTTAACAATGGGAAATGGGATGGGCAGCAAATCATTTCAAAACAATGGGTTGAAAAAAGTGCCACAACTTACAAAAGAAATACAGGCATCAACATCCCTGGCGTAAATTCGGGCAGGCATGGCTACTCCTATTCATGGTGGGTTTCAGAGTTCCTCAATTCAGGTAAAAGAATAGCCATGTATAATGCAGGTGGCTGGGGAGGGCAAAAAATTATCATCATCCCATCACTCAATGCAGTAGTGGTTTTTACTGGGGGGAATTATACCTCGACAGTAAAAGTGCACACCCTGCTAAAAAAATACATTTTACCTGCTATGATTTGATTGGCTTCCTCTAATATGATACTAAACCTTTGACATAAGGTTTTCCTAAATACCAATATGAGTTTGATCTAAGAGACTGTTTTGATTTTATTCATTTACCCTATTATTCGTCTTTTTCATTTGTGCAAACGCGTCAAAATTCCGTCAGTCGGGCAATATTATAACATTGAAAAAACAAAAAGGTTAAATTTTGACATGCCCCGATTGCAATCGGGGTTTCTTTGCTTCTGTTTCTTTTCATCTAGGAAAAGAAATGAAGTGGGGTTTGGGGCAAAGCCCAATAGTTGCAAATAACCAGTATATTGGTTTTTGTGTCTTGTGCGATAAACAACTAATGCCATATTGAACTGAAATTAAATAGAAAATACAGAGGATTCAAAACCCTCTGTATTTTTTCACACCATAAATATTGCTATTATCTCTTTATAAAATTATTTTCAATTAAGAAAAAGTCTATCCCTAAAGCCAGTTTCCCTCTCACAGGATTTGCTCCCTCGTTTTGTTTTTTCATTACAAAACGAATGGTAAAACTATTGTCAACAGGTTCAACTTCCCCTAAATCCATATAGGGGTTAGACATCCCCTGATGGTTTGAAAACAGGTCTTGCGAGATGATAAATTTCTCATTTACATAAACATCAAAGTTTCCACAGTTTTTTCCAACTGCAGCACAAAACTTAAGCCTTGATTTCTCAAACTGTTCTGTGATTTTAAATTCAGCAAAATCGCCAGGCTTTTCAAACCAAAGCTCCTTCATGGCACCACTACTCATTTCACCCCACATTGGGATGTTGGCATGCCCCCCTGAAACCAGATTGCTTTTTTGGGTAATATCCAAAATCTCAGCTTCTAAAGCCCCATCAACAATGTATTGGTATTTTTTTGCCTCCTCTACTTTTTGTTGCAACGCTTCTAGTGTTGGAAGTTTTTTTGCAGCCATTTCAGGTAGTGGTTTGCGGTTATGGGTTACACCTGGTGCCCCATACCAAAAGGTGGTATGGGAATATTGCAGGAAGTGCCAGCGCTGACGTGTCCCACATGAAGACTCCACATCAAATTTGATTTTGTTTCTAAAGGGGATTGCATCTAATGAGCGGGTACGTGTGCAAACATTATAACCCATTGAGTTGGGGTGGCCCACGATAATGTTTCCCACAAAAGGTTTTGAAAATTCGTCTGCTGGGGTTGGCACAATACCTCCTGCCCAACCATAATAGTCCTCTGTCCCCGTTCCAAAATGTGATGGAAAATTTTTGTCAAAGTCACCATCAACATAAATCTTTTCGTCTCCTTCACCCCACCATCCTTCTCTGGGGTTAAGCACAGTCCACTCGTCACCAACAACCACGCCACGCCCTTCAGCTTCCAGGAAATTCCAATCAAACAAAGGGAAAGTAGGTGTGGGTGGGTCCATCCTCCATGAAGCATAAAAGTGCATACTGTTCCCATCCCATTTATAACCGCCAGTAACAACCTTTACAGATAGCTTTACAGGATCATCCCAAAGGTTTTTCAAGATGATTTTCCCACTGCTTTTATAAGGCATAACCCATCTGCAAATCATTGTCCCATCTTCTTTTACTGAACGCTCCCACATCTTATATGGTTGGATTTTCCCAACATTATTGAAGAAGTCCCCCAATGGGCACCAAACAGTTTGCTTCCCATCAAATTCACCAATGAGCACAGTTGACCTTAAAGCCTGTGCAATATCTGAAGCGTGATCAATCCTGACCTCCAGGTGTTTTACAGCTCCTTCCCCCTCAGGTAATTCAAACTGAACAGACTCACCCTTTTCTATTTCTTTATCTTTAAAAAGTGCCTCTCCTTTAGCAGCAGGTGTTTCATTTAGTATTTTTGCAACCTTATCCCTAAGGTTTTTAACCTTCCTGAAACCTTTCATAGTAAAGGTTTTAACTTTGATTCCTTCAGGGTATTTACGATAATTAATGATGTTGTAAAACGATTTTTTGTCCATGGTAATTTTACAGCTTTTCGCATAGGGGATTGGGAAATACAGGTTTCCTGCACGGGTAGATTCATCTGCAAAGGGGGCTTTGACAAAGTCCTGCCCTTTCACTAATTTAAAAAAGTTGGTATTGATGACAGGTTCTTTTGCCCCATCCAGGTAAAATTTGATATTTGCCCCTATGGTATCATTCAGCCCATAGTAAAAACAAACAGCCCATATTTTGGTAATTACACCTGGCCCTTCATCTTCCATAATGACCCATTCTTTTTGGCCATTATTTTCTTCAATGCGGATATATCCAATGCCATCACTATCGGCAAACCAACCTGGTTGGTCAGGAGAAACGGATTCCCTGTTATAGCTACTGGCCTGTAAACATTGGTATCCATTTTCAGGGAAGTGTGTGATCTGCTTCCGATCGACCATCTCATTTAAAAGAGATGTTAAGTTGACCTCATTCTCCTGAGTGCACGATATTAGAGTGCTCAGAATAAGGATGATAATTAATAAGTAGTTTGATTTCATTGCCTATTGTTTTTTGAATTCAAGAATTTTGACTTCACCTGGGTGAAGCATTATTTTTATCTGACTTCCAGCTGAAAAAGATTTTCCTTGCAGGTCAGAGGCATTTTGAAGAGGTGATGATACCTTGTAAGTTCCAATATCACCAACAACTCCCAATGCCCTATTCAGCTCTAAAGTATAGATTTGTTCTAGTCCAGAAGGGTTATGAAAGGATGCATAGCCACCTGTTTCATTCCACCCAGCATACCCATAAACTTCATTATTTTTAGGGTTTCCACCATGCATACGCGAAAATTTGAAGTATGGAAAAACTTTATGCGTCCATTTTAGGCCTTCAGCCATTACATCCCAATCTGCTTCTGAAAGCTTCTCTGTTTTGATGTATAGTTCAACAAAACCTGTCCCCCTTGAAAGGTTCATCCATAGGTATTCGCTAAATTGTTGTCTAGTCTCACCTGTTTGGGTCTTTTTGGGCTCATGGTTAAATACTGAATTGATAGGGAACTGTGTTTTTTCATTTACCCAGGTGTCATAGTAAACACCATCGCGATAAACCAATTCTTGTGTGCGGTTACTGCCATTTGCTGCATCTCCTGCATTTATCATCCAAACAGCATCAATGTACATTAACCACCATGGGCTTAAGTAGGCTCCATTTGAAATGACAATATAAATATCAGGGTTAACTTTGTGCATTTTCTCAAAAATCTTCATCAACCTTTCTGAGCCTGCAACCAGATAGTAAGTTTTAAGCTCATCATAAATTGGGTCATTCAAACGCCCGTCAGCAGGCTTAAACCCTTTTGTATCCAACTGTTTCATAGTTGGCACACCATAGGCTGCACCATTAAAGTCAAACTCCCTGCGGTTTAGGTGCCCAAACAAGCCATCCAATTTGAAATAAGTTACCCCCTGGGTTGTTAACCCTAACATACGGTCTTCCAGCAACTGCATGTATCGGGGACCAGCTAGTGACATATATTGATCCAATGCCTCTAAGCCCTTCTTACGCATTAACGGTACAGCAGGACGGGCACCGAAGTTACATCCCGGGCTTAGCCATAAACCAAGTTTTGATTTTGCTTTTTTTACATTGTTAAAGCTGGTTTCAAAATTCGGGTCAAAACGTTCCTCGTTTACCTGCCATACTTTCTGCGACCAATCCATGTTGGCATTTTGCCAGCCATCGTCAATTACGAAGGCACTAAAAGGGGGTACTCCCCGTTCGGTGTTCAATTCTTTATTTACTTTTTCTACACTAACTGCAAATTTATCTTTGTCAACACGGTTCCAGAAATCGAACCAACTGTTGTATTGAACTTGTAGCCTTAATGGGCGTATCCGCTTTTGGTCGATGTATTTAAAGAAAGTATCCTGGATAAATTCAGGATCATCTCCAACCCCAAAAACAGATTTGTAAGAGGTATAAACTTCCGAGTTTTTGATCTCTTTCCCCCACAGGTATCCACAATAGGCTGTTTGGTCTTTTACAAAGTTGTAAGATGCCGGAAATTCGGTTCCCCAAAAAGTAGCAGAATGTTTCGTATATAGGGGTTGGCCTAAGCCCGGGCGCCATTCAGCTGGTCCCCAGGCAGTAATTTGCTTCATCTGGTAAGGCTGCTCGATATCTTCCAGAGCGATGGATTCCACATCAATCCGCTCCAGTGTAACCGGTTTTTCTGATCGGATATTAAGATATTTGTTCATGAAATTATCGTTTGCATTAAGTTCATAAACGACTTCCACTTCCAACTTATGGCTTTTATTGCTTAGCAAAAAGCTGAGTTTTTGCGGTTTATCTACAAGTACTTTTTTTACCGAAAAATTCTGAGAGTTTAGAAATACATCAGTTCCTTCGAGGTCAGTCCCCTGTGAAATTTGTAGCTGAAACTCTAAATTATTTTGGGGATGGATCACTTTTCCCGCTACTTTGTTTTTGATAACAGTGGTTTGTAGTTTTCCATCAATAATCTCTATGGTCCTGGCTATTGAGCCATTTTCAATAACAAATTTGGATTTATTGCAGCCCAAGAAAAAAATGGATATTACAACAAGAAGGCAAATTGATAGTTTCATGATGATTTATTTAGTTATAGTATTCATTTAACAGTGATTGATACTTTTCAGAAATGGCTTTCACAACCAGAATTTCATCGCCTTGTGGTTCTGAAGGAATTGACTTTCTGCTCTTTATCCAGTTTTCTTCCCAGTCTGCCAGTTTCGAGTAGAATTCATTCGACCTTAAAGCATGGCGTCCCCATGCTTGTTCCAGTTTTTCTTCAGAATATGTTGTCCCATTGTTCAAATGCTGAAGCAGTAAAGCATAGAATTTTTCCCATCTTGGCAAATAATATCCTTTTATTAACCCACTCCACTCACGCCAGGAATAATCAAAGATGTTTCCACCCCAGTGAGTTACTAAAAATGATGCGTTATATTCGTAAATATCGCTTTCTTCTTCTGTTTTTCCCCAGCTTCGGGCATCGTTTACCCATTTGCCAAAACTATATTCTTCGCGCGTTCCTGTCACTTTATCAGCATCTTCCAGCAATTCGATAAATCTTGCAGAATGAAGTTTGAACGCTTCTATGTTTCTATTGTAAAAAGCTTCAATTACTTTTTTATCGATTTCCTGACCAAAGTTTGACATTATCTGACGTTGAAGGTCAGCAATATCGAACCGGTAAGCATCTGAATGTTGGAATTTTCCGGATTCGGTCAAAAGCAGTTTTAGAGCTTTTATGATCGTTTGAGGATCGTAAGGGATATGGAGTCCATCGTTAGGGCCTGATTTTTTATTTGTAAGTGATGGGCGGGAACAGATAATTGAACTTTTTTCTACCCCGTTGGTTCCTGACCTGTATGGCCCTTCAAGAAGTAACTGCCAGGCTTCTACAGCTTTTTCAGAAAAGCTGCCATAACGCCGGATTGTATAGTTTTTAAGCCATTCATTCAGGTTAACCGCATCTTTGTGAAATGCCATCTCAAAAACCAGGTCATAATAAACCGGGTTTTGGATTATTGACTCCATGAACAATCCACTCCCGGTAGCATTTGGTGCAACCTTTTTTGCCTCTTGGTATTGGTTGGATGCCAGCAGCTTCAGATCGCCGTGCAGGTTAATCCTTCCTCCAAAATTATGAAGGTTTCCAACTACAAAATCATGTCCCCAGTAGTTTTCCATACTGCTCCATTTCCAACCTCCAAGATCCAGTACCAAAAGTTTCCCCTTAGGTACAACTGTGGCTATATCTTTGCGGATTGACCAAGCCTGCATTGCCCAAAGTGCATTAGGGTCAAATTCGGTCATTAACTGATAAATGGCATTTCCTACATCATTCATATATTCAGTTGTCTCTTTAGGTGGGTGACCCTCGTGAAATGGGTCAGCAGCGTATGTCCCATGCGCCCCAAATAGTTTCTTTTGTTCGTCCATAAAAGCACGGCCAAACTTTTTAAATAATGGATCAAGCGGATCGAGTTGAGCTGTTCCTTCAATACCGCACCATTCGTTTTCCTGCAGGATACTGGCATCCGGGAATTTTTCCATAAATTCCCGGGGAACGTAACCTGTAAATCCTTGCTGAATCGGTTTCATCCCCAATTCAACCTGACGGTCAATTATTTTTTTACCCAGTTCAATATGGGTATCAATCCAATTTTTAGGAAGCGGTCCCCCGTGACTTTGGATATTGGTCATCCATTGCCAGGCAAAATAGGTTGGTCCAACAAGGAACGAACGTGCTTCTTCATCTGTAAAACCGAACTTTAGCAGGGTATTGTACCAAACTCCTTCCAAGCCAATTACCGAAAGGGGCATGTTAATACCGTTCATGGCGGCAAAATCAATTTCTTTTTGCCAACGTTCCCAATCCCACCAAGAAGCTGTATAATTGAGCGTACAATAGTTGAATAGTACCCGGTATTTGGCATCGATTATAATTCGTTCTTTTTTCCCGGGGAGGGGAAGCTTTTCAGGTAAATTCATTTGTTCCCCACACCAGGAGCGGTGAACATTACAAGTATACTTTAAATACCAATTTAGTGCAGAAGCTATGGCAACCGGATTATTACCCCGTAGTACAATCTGTCCATCTATCTGTTCAATCTCAAAAATATCCTTATCGTTTGAAGGGACGATCTTTTCCAGCTTAAATTGACTGGAATAATCTGGAATTACCCGTTCAATTAAATTGTTCGCAACCTGTATGTCAAGATTATTATAGGATTGAGTTTTATTACATGCAAATGCAATTAATACGATAAGAAAAATCAGTTTGATGTTCATTGTTCTCAATAATTAGTTGGTTTTATCACTCAATAAATACCAGATTACCTCCTATCTGGAATTCGGTTATAAAATTGAGCAATGAACCCCTAAATGATGTATTCAGGAGATTTTAAAATGCACTCATTTATTCAATCAGCATACAATTAGGAACTTACAATTGATTTTTTCGAAATAAAGTCGGGGTTTTCCCAAAATATCGTTTAAAACATTTATTAAAATATGCCCGGCTTTCAAAGCCTGTTTCAAAACGGATTTCATTAACTGGCTTATCTGTTTCAATAAGGAATTGGGCTGCTTTTAATAAACGTTGTTCCCGAATATATTCTTTAGGTGATTTTCCCGTGGTTTTTTTTAATTCATTGTAAAGCTTTGTTTTGCTAACATGTACCTCCTGAGCAAAACGGTCAATGGAGAATTCTGAATCAGAAATATACTGGCCAACCACTAAATTTACTTTTTCCAGAAAAGGATTTTGACTTGATTTATTGGTATGGATTATGGTATGTTTGATTTTTCTAGTCCATAGGAAAAGTATTATAATTACTGCCAAGAATAAAATCCCCGTGAGAAATAGTACCGAGTTTTTTGAGGATTGTTTTTTTTTCAAAATACCAGACAAATATTCTTCCTGTCCATTATATACTTGCTGGATTTCAGCATCAGACAAAATCCTGTTCCAAATAACCAAATCATCCATTTGACCTCTAAAAAAATCATTCCATAGGTTTGTCCCTATTTTCAACTCTTTGATAACATTTTGAAAGTTTCCTTCTTCAATAAAGTTTATTTTTTGTCCATTTATATAAAAAGTGATGCCAACTTTTTCTTTGAAGCTAACTGCTACATGTTGCCACTCATTGAGTATTAATGGCTGGTGCCCTGATGAAATATCTGCAATTTGAGGTATTGTAAATAGGAGGTTTCCCCCACTTGTCAATCTAAAAGCAAAAGCATGCCCTAATGATACCAATGCCCCAAAATTTCGGTCAAAAACATTGGGTTTAACCCAGCCCGCAATGGTTACGGCATTGTCAACAGGTAATTTACCAAAATCAAAGTAGCAACTATTTCCATTAAAGGAAGCCACTTTACCTCGTACAGAGTCATTTAAGAAAGTAATATTTTGCGCTTCCGAATATTCTCCTAAACTGTAAAGTTTATTCTTCCTGTCAAACGAATGGTAAAAAACAACCCCTTCTGTTAAAGGGATTTCCTGTGCGCTAACCTTGTACAGTTCCTTGATTTTTTGACAGTTAATTGCGTGGGTAAATATATTGATATTAGACATTGCCCCATGAAAATATTGCTGCCAGTTATCCTTCCCTATAAATAGCCTCTCTCCCCAGCTTGGCAATTCACCTTTCCAGATAAACTCGCCAACCAATTTTGCATCCCTGTAAATTTTAACGTTAGGAAAATCAATAACAAAACTTACAAAAGCCCAATTTTGGTTACTCAACAAAAGATTGGCTGTATTGTTGTCAATAATGCCAGGTTGTGTAAATTGCAGTTCACGTGTAGTTGTAGTGCGTAACCAAAAGGCATCCGGAATACCTACAATTGCCATGTTTTTATTTAGAAGCTCCTCTGGTTTAACCCAGGCAGTAAATGAAAACTGTGAATCTATAGGTTGCGCAAGAATAAGTTCAATATTGGATTCAAAACCATCAAAATAAGAAGTAAGAGAAAAAGCCTTATCTTTTAATTGTTTTACATTATGAACATCCTTTTCTGCAACCTCAAACATATTTTGATTTGGCGAATTTGCAAATAGTTGCTTTCCTTCATAAATAAGAAAAACAAAGAAGAAAACGATATGGTAATAAGTTTTAAACTGCATATAATATTCAAATCAAAAATAGCAATAAATATGGCGAAGTGGGGCTTGATAGGTTGGCTAATTTTAAACTTATTGTTTTATTATTTTCCTGGTTATTAATATATTTTTACCAATATCCTTAAAAACCATTATATACATTCCAGGAGAAAGGCGTCCTGTAGAGATTCTGCAACTACCATTGTGAATATGAATTTCTTCATTCTGTATTGAAATACCCTGGACATCAAAGATATCCAGTATCAAAACCCCTTCATATTTCACATTGAGGGTTAGCATATTTCCTACAGGGATAGGGAATAGGGAAAAATCTATTTCTACGTTATCAGAAGGACAGTTTTCATAAACATTGCTATTATTGTCATCACAATCTTCAAAGCTATAGTATCCGTCGTTGTCAGCATCATTATAAAAATAATCCTTAGCAAACTGAAATGCACTTTTG
>JANQHI010000009.1 GCA_028282705.1 Prolixibacteraceae bacterium
TTTTATCCCCTGCATATAGCCAAACGCTGTTTTTTGGGTAAACTTATCTTTTAAATTGAGTGTTTCAGTTATATCAGTTGAAAATCTATCCTTTTTTGAATTAAAACCGGGCAATGCTTTTAGCTGGATTTGTGTCCTTAAACCTTCCGCCCCCGGGTAAGCCCAAACAATGTATTTTAGCATCAGATGTCTCTCAGGGTATTCAAATTCAGCTTCAACACAGATATGTGAATCGGTAAATTTTTCATCATCGGAAACAAAAGAATTCAAGGAAACCAAGTTCCCCTGGGCATATACATCAATTGACCAATCACAAAGGATCTTTGGATTTACTTTTACCCATTCAATATCCGAATTAATATTCCTAAACGATTTTGTAGCCAATCCATACGGGGTAAGTTCATATATCCGTTCAACTTTACCCGTTGATATGACTACTTTATCCTTTTTTGTTATGACATGCGCACCTTTCAATGATACTTCCTGCTGAGGGAGTAGGGCACATGAAACCAGACAGGTAAGGCTTAAAAACAGGATCAGAATTTGTTTCATAATAAAGGTTTGTTTGTTCAATAATTGACGATTAATTATTAAAAGCTACATACGCCGGGTTTAATTTTGTTGGAATAGGTGCATCCACTTTTTCTCTCCAATTTTCAAGGATATCAAGCATTTCTTTTAATTTTTCAGGATTTGTACCTACCATATTATTTTTCTCGCTAATATCATTTTTAAGGTTATACAATTCAATATCATTATTTTCAAAATACTGGATAAGCTTCCAGTTGCCCAAACGCATGGCTGAACCAGGGCGTGTCCTGAAAACAGGATCCTGGGATTCATCATGCCCATTCTCCAGGTAAATTGGGAAATGCCAAAACAAAGGGCGTTTTTCTAATCCACTTTTTCCTGATAATATTGGGTAAATTGAACTGCCATCCAGCACTTTATCCTTGGGTTTTTTAATACCTGCTGCTTCAAGGATGGTAGGGTAAAAGTCGAGGTTGGTAACTGGAATTTCTGTCCTTACACCTGCCCTGATTTTTCCAGGCCAATGGGCAAACATAGGTTCGCGAATCCCTCCTTCATAATAGGTTCCTTTGCCCCCCCTAAGTGGGCGTTGTTTGGTAACCCTGTAAACCCCTCCATTATCAGAAATAAATAGGATGAATGTATTTTCTAATTTCCCCGATTCTTTTAATAGGTTAACCATCCTACCAATTTGAGTATCCAGGTTTTCTACCATTGTGGCATATTTAGGGTTGTTTTGCCCTTTCCATCCAGGTTTGTTTTTATATTTTGGTAACAATTCTTTTACTGGGTGTATTGGGGTATGTACAGCATAAGGTGAATAATATAAAAAGAAAGGCTGCCCCTTTGTTGACTTAATAAAATCAAGGACTTTATCCATTACCAGGTCTGTAAGGTAATAATCTTTTGAAGGAGCTTCCAGTGGCACACTTTTATAAGGTGGGTAGTAACTTCCTGGGTTTCCAGCATGGCAACCACCAATGTTTACATCAAAGCCTTGTGTTGTGGGGTCATCATTCAAATGCCACTTCCCTGCATGGCAAGTGGTATAGCCAGCATCTTTTAGTGCTTCAGTTAAAATATATTGGCTGTCGGGCAAAATGGTATTGTTTTTTGTTGGAACCAGTTTCCTGGTTTCACTTTTGCCACGCTCTGAACTGTTAACAGTATAAACACCATGCCTGGGAGTCCACTGCCCACTCATCAAACAAGCCCTGCTGGGGGCACAATTTGATGCTGCTGCATAGGCATTGGTAAAGACCATGCCATCATTTGCAAGTGCATCTATATTGGGTGTTTCATAAAACTTTGACCCCATAAAACCCACGTCACGCCACCCCATATCATCAATATTGATTAAAATAACATTGGGTTTCTTTTGCAATTTTCTAGCTTGTAGTGTTGAAGAAAAACCAGCTAAGAAGATGAAAACTGTGCATAATTTTAATAATACAGAATACCATGTTTTAAAATTGAATATCATTTGATTTATTTAGTTTGCCTTTAAATTTTAACCTTTTTGTTATTCACCTGAACTTTAATCCATATCCTTCCTAACTTCAGGGTCTATGAGGTGCCAGTATTGTTCACGCATCCTGGCTTTTGATTTTTTTGCTATTTCTGGGTCTTCTTTAATTTTTCCTTTATCATTAGTTTCTTCAATCCAATTGTCCAGGGTTTTCCTTAATTGCTCAATTTCAGTTTTATGCCCTTCTGAATGGATCAAGTTATTTACTTCAAATGGGTCAGCTTCCAAATCATAGAACTCTTTATATTCCTTTGTGGGGGTAAACCATTGTTCCTGAATTTTGGTAAGTTTCCCCTGTTTTTGCAGCCTCCTGAGTTCTGCCATGGGTGTTAGCCTGGCTTCAACATAGTAACTATTTTTCTGAACATACCCCACATCATGCCTGTAATTCCTGATAAGCTTATAACGTTTTCCTGTAATAGCCCTTATCCTTTCTTCTGTCCCATCACACCTGTCACGCGAAGTAAAAATGAACTCCTTTTCTTTGCCCCCAAAAATTGGGATCACCTTTCCATCCATATTTTCAGGGATTTTAATCCCAGCAATTTTCAGGGTGGTTGCAGTAACATCAATCAGGCTGACCAAGTTATTTGATACAGTACCTGGTTCAATCTTTTCAGGATACCTAATTACCAGTGGCACTCTGATACCTGACTCATATAACCATTGCTTATGCCTGACCATTGCTGACCCATGATCTGAAAAATAAAGGATGACTGTATTATCGTAAAAGCCATCTTTTTTAAGCTGATCAATAACTCTTCCTACTTTACTGTCCAAATGTGATATG
>JANQHI010000045.1 GCA_028282705.1 Prolixibacteraceae bacterium
TTATTCTTCTAATATACTGAAAATCAACGTCTTTGTCAAATTTTTATACGACTAATTTATTGAATGTCAGATATTTATATTTTTGTCATGTACTAAAAAAGGTTTTATAAACTTTATCAGATATTTCTATAGTGATCGTTCTCATCTAAATCTTTGTTTTTTTTTCAAATTTAATAAAAGAATCCATCTTTCTTCAAAAAGGATTCTATCTTTTACATAATTGGAACCGTCCTCTAAATAGTACAACACTCCGATAAAAAGGATGGTTATTCTTTCAGCTGAGTTAAAAATTCAGCTACCCTACAATTAATCCCTGCTGGCAATTTTTGCCAATAACCTTAAGATTTCAAGGTATAACCAAACCAGGGTTACCATCAACCCAAAAGCACCATACCATTCCATGTACTTGGGTGCACCTGCCCCTGCTGCCCTTTCAATAAAGGCAAAGTCAAGGATAAGGTTTAAGGCTGCAATGGCTACCACAACCAGGCTAAAACCAATGCTGAAATTGCTGTTTCCATACATGAACCCCAGGTTTGCCCCAAACATTCCTGCAATGAAACTAACAAAATATACTAAAGCAATACCTGCTGTTGCAGCAAATACCCCCATGATAAACTTCCTGTTTACATTGATTATGCCTGAGCGATAAAGAAACAGCATGGCAAAAAAGACAGCCAGGGTCAGTGCCACAGCCCTCATTACCAAACCCTCATACATTGATTCAAACAAAGCAGAAATGCCTCCTAGGAAGAGCCCTTCAAGCACTGCATAAATAGGAGCTGAAATACCTGAACTTTGAGGCCTGAATACAGTTACCAATACTGTTACAAACCCTCCAATGCCACCAATAGCCAACCATGGCACAATTGCTGCTATACCTGCTTGTGGGTTATCAATAGTTGATGCACCAAAAAACTTATTCCATGTAAACAATGCCCCTGCAATAACCAGCAACAGCATTAAACCAGTTTTATTCATGGTACCTTTAACTGTCATTACATCAGCACTTGCTGTATATCCTTTTGCAAAAACCCTTTCTTTAAAAACTGGGTTTGATGATTTTGTTAGATTCATAATGTATATCTTCTTTTAATAATTTCACTTTGTAGCTTAACAGGTTAACAATTTCCCTGCCACCAGGGTTTTCATGACAAGATTACAGCTAAAGGTTATTAACCCTTTCCTGTACATACTCACTTGCAAGTTCATCATTGACCAACCCTGCCAGTTTAATTGAATATGAAATCCCTGACCCCTTTAATTCTTCTACAAATTCCAGGCATAGCTTGTTCAGCTGCTTTGACCTTACCCCAAGATGGGTTAATGAACGATAAAGTACATGGGTTAATTTAGGGTCTTTTGATAGGGGTATCATCTCTTCAAGGAATGGGGTAAACATTTCATCTATGGCTTTTTTATCTACCATGGCAAGCCTGCCCATTAGCTGGATGCCAGTGAACCTGACCACATGTTTTTTTCCCCTGCACCATTCTATGGCTTTTGCAAAAGCATAAGGGGTTTTAACCCACAAATTCGCAACAGTATGCTCTGCAATCTCAGTGTTTTCAAAGCTTTTGGTCCAGTAGTCCATTTGCTCCTCATTTACTTTGCCAGGCTCACCCAGCATGGTAGCTAATATCATGGTTTCCCTCCACTGTTTGTTCCAAAGTTTTAATGATAGTAGCTGGCTATGATCATATTTTTTAGAAAGCTCTTTTAACTGAACCACTGATACCCCCCAGTTGGTTTTATATGCAATGCCTTTTTGCTTCATGCTATCAACCACTGGCCCATTTTTCATGAGTTTAACCTCAATAAGGATTTGCTGAAATTGCTTTTCAATATTTTCATCATCAATAAGGAACTGCATACCTGAACCATTCTAAATTAAATGCCAAAATTAACCTTTCCAACCCAATAAAAATGCCCCTCTCTACAATTTTATTATTTTTAACTTGTTTATTGACCAGGTATAGGCTTATTCCTGGATAGGAATCAAACAATAATTTCTAAATTTCTATATGCCCAAAATTCATGACATTATAAAAAATACTATCCAAAGTGAATTTTACCAGGATATTTTCAAGTTGTTTTCAGGTATGTTTGTTGCCAGGTTGGTTCCTGCAATTTTTGGGCTGGCTATTGCACGCCTTTATGCACCTGCCCAGTTTGGTGATTTTATATTATACCTAAGTATTGGTTCTTTGCTTTCAATCATAGCCACGGGGAAATATGAATCTGCCATTTTAATTGCTGAAAATGAAGAGCAAAAAGCACACCTTTTCAGGCTGTCCACCAAATTGAGCATTATTATAAATATATTTTCCTTTTTAATCCTAATTGCTTGGACCAGTTTTATACAACCATCAGTACACCCAACACAAAAATTAATGTTATTGCTTACCCCTGTGTATGCATTTTTCTTTGGCAACATTAGGTTGATACATAATTTATTTATCAGCCATAAAAAGTTTAAAAAAATCTCTTCTCTTGAAATTTTCAGGTCAATCATTGCAGGTAGCTTGCAATGTGCTTTTTTCTTAATGCCTGAAACAGGGCTGTTCTGGGGGGTACTTATTGCACAAGTGATTACCTATATGGCATATGCCAGGAAAGTCAAAGAATCAAAAAGTTTTTCATTGAAACTTCTTTCTGAAGAAGAAAAAAGAGCAGGGAAAAGGTTTATCAATTTCCCAAAATTCTCAGTACTGAGTGAAGGTTTTAATTTTTTAAGCAGCCAACTGCCTGTGTTCCTGATAAAACCATTTTTCGGGGGAACTATATTAGGATTATACTCATTCCCTCACAGGTATGTTAGTACACCAATACAGCTTACCAGCAAAGCAACTTCCAATGTCTATATTGAAAAAGCCCAATCACTAAAAGATAAACCTAAAGAGTTGTCATCACTTACATTATCACTGTTTAAAAGGCAGTTTATTCTTGGCATTATCCCATTTACCATTTTAGGTTTATGGGGAAAGGAATTATTTGTGTTTCTGCTTGGAGCTGACTGGGAATTTTCGGGGGTATTAGCCCAACTTATTTCACCCTGGCTTTTTGCAGTTTACTTAGGTTCTCCTTTGTCTTCTATATTAATTGTAAGGGAAAAGCAACACATATCAATGTATTTTAATATATTTCTGTTCATTGCACGAGCAGGAGCATTGCTTGCTGGGGGGATACTTTTCAAAGATATATACATTACAATTGTGTTATTCAGTTTGGTAGGTTTCCTATTTTTTGCCTTTTTGCTATTCTATTCTTTCCACCTTTCCCATGTATCTTTGACAAAAACCCTGCTGTTCATGTTGAAAATTATAGCTTTCACCTTTGTCCCATTGTTTTTGATTAACTTATGGTTATAACAAAAAAAATAACGCTGGAAAAATATGGATGGGAACATGCAGATAAAATCCATGTTACTGGATATTGCTGGCAAGAGGATATATATATTGCTGGTAGAAAATTTATTCATTTAATAAACCAACATATTGGGCAGGTTGATGGATTTATACAGTGGATACAACAGCTAAATGGCCAATTTTCTGTTATTGCAGAAATAAGGAACTCAATTATCCTGTACTGTAGCCATTCATGGCAATACCCTATTTTTTATAGCCAAATAAATGATAACCTAATGGTTACTGATTCACCTGAAAGGTTATTGAATACTGGGGGGGTGATGTTAAATACAACACAAGAAAATTACTTTCAATTATTTGGGGTAACTGCCAACAGCCAAACATTAATTAAAAATGTTCATCAGGTACTTCCAGGAGAATTGGTCAGGTTCAACGAAGATGGGGGGAAAAACTCCCAACCCATTAACCTGAAAACAAAGCCAACCGAAAATACTACTAAAGAAGAAGTGGCAGCTTTGCTCACAGACTCTTTTAAAAAATTCTTCACTTGTTTAAAGGATAAACCTGTTATTGTACCTCTTACCAAAGGTTATGATTCACGTTTATTGGTGTGCCTCTTAAAGCTGTTTGCCCATAATAATGTTACCTGCATTACCTGGGGAAGGGAAGGGAACATTGAAGTACCCACTGCCAGGAAGGTTGCTGGAAGGCTGGATTTTAAGCACCTCTTTATCCCTTATTCAGAAGACCTGATCTACAATTTCACAGATGACCCTGGATTCCTACCTTTTATAAATTATGCAGGGCATATGTCAAGCATGCCTTTTTTACAAGACTATTTTGCTATCAAATACATTAAAGAAAACAAGTTAGTACCAAATGACGCTGTATTTCTTCCAGGCCATCCAGGAGACTATTTAAGAGGTGCCCATTTGAGAGAAGATTGTAACCAACTAAACACTAACAAACTGATTAGCCAATTAATAGAACAGTTTGGATCATCAGCTTCCCTTAAAAAGAAACAACAAAATATCCTAAGAAAACAAATAAACCAGGAGTTCTTCACAAAAAAGGGCAAAGCTGGCTGGCAAATTTTTAATGGTTGGGATTATCAGGAAAGGCAATGCAAATTTATTGGTAATTCATGCCATATTTTTCCTTTTATGGGATACAAACATATGCTTCCCCTATTTGATAAAGACCTGTTAAACTATTTCAATAGTTTATCTTTTCAGATAAAAACAGGGCAACTGTATAATGAAGTGTTGGAAGAATACTTTTTCAAAAAACTGCAGGTTGATTTTGACCTGAAGCCATACATCAAATCCATTCCAAACTACTCACCAATCAAGCACTTTGCCAGGAAATTGATTCCTAAATACCTAAAAAGTTTATATTATAATCCTAAAGACACCATTTTTTATTATGAAATCACCAGGTCATTAATACAGTCTGATAGTACTCATTTTTATAGAAAACCTTTGATTCCTTCAAATTACAACTACTATATTATACAGTGGTATTTAAACAAAGTTAAATCTATGCTGAAAGAATAGTTAGCTACTGATTATTTAGGAATTCACTTATCTTTGCTAAAAAACAACCTGTTATGATATCTGTAAAAGGTCGCACACGCACAATCCTGCTGATCATTGGCACATTAATTACCCTATTCCTGGTTTGGTACTTCAGTGCCATTGTATCTTATATCCTTATATCAGTGGTGCTTTCATTTTTGGGAAGGCCATTGGTTAAATGGCTCCAAAAAATAAAAATTTGGAAATTCAGTGTACCTAAAACAATTGCAGCACTGGTTACTTTGATTGTGATCTGGGTTGTATTTATTGGTTTTTTCAGGTTTATGATCCCTCTTCTCATCCATGAATTTAATGTCCTTTCAACAATTGATTTCAATGCTGTTTTAGAAACCATACAAGAACCCTTGAGCCAAATTGCAAGCTTTACACAGGGTGAACCCATTGATGATAAAACCTTTTATGACCTGGTGCAGGAATACCTTAGTCAAAAATTTGATTTCTCACAACTCTCAGGGATATTGGGAACAATAGCAGGCACCATTGGAGAGCTGTTTATTGCATTCTTTTCAGTTTCATTCATCACCTTCTTCTTCCTAAAAGAACAGTCTATGTTTCGTGATGCAGTGCTTGTAGTTGTACCATCAGATATGGAAGAAAAAGTAGCTCATATTATGGACTCCATTTCTTACTTGCTCAGAAGGTATTTCATTGGGTTGGTATTTGAAGTATTTATGGTGATGTTGCTTGTTACACTAGGGTTAACCATTGTTAGGATTGAATTTAATCATGCAGTGGTTATAGGCCTATTTTGTGGGTTGTTTAATGTAATCCCTTACCTGGGGCCATGGATGGGTGCAACAGTTGGCCTCTTAATAGGGGTAGCCACCAACTTGAATGCTGAGGTAATGAAACCAATCCTTCCTTTGATAGGAGTAATGGTACTGGTATTTGCAATAGTACAGATAATTGATAATATCTTATTCCAACCCATCATTTATTCAAGCAGTGTAAAAGCCCATCCTCTTGAAATTTTCCTGGTAATTATGGCTGCAGGAAGCATGGCAGGAATTTTAGGTATGATTTTAGCCATCCCTTCCTACACAATTTTGCGTGTAATTGCCAAAGAGTTTTTTGATAATATGAAGCTCGTGCAAAGAATTACCAAAGGGCTGGATGAGGCAAAAACATAGCTAAAAAATCAAATTTATACTTGTTAAAAATAACCTTCATCAGATATTATAAGCCCTATGCAATTATCACTTTTATCAAACCCAAGTTTCTTTAGTTTCAGTATTTAATGCAGTTTCAATATAAAAAGCTTACATAAGATTCACGCTTTTTTTACACCTTCCTTTAGAGGCTGTATGAAAATCTTATTTTGGTTATGTATTTTCTCTTCCTGTATTATCCTGGTGTTGATAATGCCATTCAGTTCAGTTATAGTGGCACCATGTTCCTAGTACCTTTTCAACCATATTTCTATTAATAATCGGATTTTTAGTCCATTGCCAATTGTACCTCATTATTTTTCCCATTAGTTCCATGGTTCCTCCACAGTTAAGCAGCCTTTTTATGTTGTAAACTGTAGTGTAGAGATCAAACTCAATTTGGGCTTTTTCTTTCCCTTTCAATAAAAAATTGAACTTGCCCATTAACCATTTTATTGTCCCAAATGGGTGCTCCACAACCTCCTTTCTTTCTGCGATCCTTTCTTTTGCATAATTGCTTGTGGGTTTTTCTTTGTATTTATCTATCTTTTCTTGTTCAAGGTTCCTAGTGAATGTCCTCCCTGTTTTTGACCTTGTGCATTCCTGCTGGATTGGGCAGCCTTTACATTTGTGGCATTTATAAACATGGTAAATGGAACCATGGTGTTTTTTTATTCTAATATGCAACACAAGTGATTTGCCTTTTGGGCAGGTATATGTATCACTTTTTTTGTCATATTTGAATACAATGCCCTTCTTTTCTTCTTTTTCCCTGGATGTTTCAGGTAAAGGGATATAACACTGAATATCTTTACTTTCTACATCAAGTATTTGGGCAGTATTGCCATATCCCTTGCCTGCCAATACTTCTTCTATTTGGGTGCCTGTTTCTTCAATGGTGCTGTTAACACAGTTTTTTAGTTGTTGTTGGTCATTTGTACTTGTTGTTACCACACTTGGCATGATAAAATGCTCTTTTGTTTCTACCCCAATTTGTGCATTGTAACCAGCAAACTTCCCATCCCTCCCTTTAACCAGTACTGAACCAGGGTCATTGGGGGACACCTGCCTTTTGGCACTGGATTTCAGTGCCCTGCTTGTTGCTTCCAGCTTTATCTTTTGGGATTCAAGCTTTTTTACTTTTTCTTTTAACTGTTCAATTTCATCATAAGCCTTTTCTAATTCATTGTCATGTAGGTCATTGCTTTCCAGTTGCGACAGGTATTCTGCAATAGGCTTATCAATATTTTCAAGTTTCTTCTTGATCCCCTTCTGGCCCAACATCTCCCTACTTGCATAAGCTTTTATTTTTGAACCATCAAAAACAAGCTTTTTACCTGTAACATATGATTCATCCAATAAAAATTTACGGGAAGCCCTTAGATACTCTTTTATCAAATTCTTATTCTCCCTGCGAAAGCCACATATGGTCCAATGGCCTGGCTGCAAGCTTTCCATTAACCAAAGTACTTCAATGTCCCTATGGGTTTCCTGTTCTAATTTTCTGCTACTGGAAATCCCATGGAAATAACCATAAACCAACAATCCAAGCATAGATGAAGGTGGGTAGCTTTTCCTTCCTTTATGTTCCTTGCCTTTCCATTCTTTACGCCATGGGTTGTCTGCTATGAACTTCCTGCACATTAAATCAATTAACCTGGCAGGGTTATCCTGGGCAACCATGGTTCCATAGGACACCATCATCATTTGTTCCCTGTTTTGCCGTTCTTTGAAATGCATTATTTCCTTCTTATTTATTTTATTTCAAGTTAATTAAGCATTTGCTTAATCTTATACCTAAAGCAAATATTTTATTAAAATATTTTAAACATCTGACATTTAATTAACTTGGTTTTCGTTTTCACACAGCCTGTTATGCCTGGGGATAATAGACAAAGAAGAAAAGGACTTTAGTCCTTAAAACACCTGCCTAAAGCCAGATATAAAACATGTTTTTATTACCAGCTGATTAAGGATAGTGCAGGAATAAAAAATGCTGCATCAACTATAATTCCATACAAATCACTTTTTTTGAAAGTATCTGGAAATAGGATTGGCAATACTAGGGTACATGCCATCAACCCTAAAATAAAAAATACCATCCAGGAGAATTGCAATCCTACTATCAAAGATGGAATAAAAGACAGAGCCAAAAGGACAATCACCAACATTCTTGTGGGGTGTTTTCCTATTGTTGTTGCCAGGGTTTTAAATTGGAATTGTTTGTCTTGTTCAGAATCAAAATAGGAGTAGGTGAGGACATTGGCATAAACCAGCAGCAGCTAGGTTATCCCAATCAATAACTGAATCAGGTTAATACCTTTAGCCAGGAAAATAAAACCACCAAAAATTCCCCAGGTATAGAGAATGGCAATTATCAACTCCTTTTGGAAAAGAGCAGATTTTATTTTTAACCAGTTATTAAGTGCCAGGTAAACAGCTACCAATAGGGATGTAATAATTCCAAATAATAGGAGCTCTTTTTCAAAAAATAAAAGTACCAGGATGGCAGAAGTTATGCTCACCAAATAAGCTACTACAAAAAGGGTAATCCTGTTTTTATAATGAAAGGAATATCTTTTATGCCCTGTCATATTTTGGGTGTGTATGCCATCCATAATATGGTTAATGGTATAGGTTACCCAGACTGCTGCTGCTAAGGTGATCCAGAAATAGGTCGAAGGTTTTACCAAAAATGATTTTGAGGCAAAACAGGCTCCACACAATGCCCCCAGGACTATATCAAGGTTCAGGAGCCTAAAGGTTTTATAGGGTTGAGATAACATATAAATAGAGCAGTTATTTCTTGTACTGGCTTATATAAATTCCTCTTGTTTTCCTCAGATTAGTCATTCTTCCTTCAAAATGACTTTAAATAAGGAACTTGTCAGGTGTTTTTTTTATAGTGGTTAAGGGAGGCTTTACTTTTGCAACTCATTTTTTACATACAGGACCACTTTCCACCTGTCTTCTGGCCTGAGGATAGGGCCTTGTGCACCCATAATACCATACCCCAATGTAACCTGATGGAACATTTCCCCCTGTGGCTTGGCTACCATTTTTTCATTGATCAATGATGCAGGAGGGTAAGGATACCTTTTGCTGGTGTATAAATGCCCTTGCCCATCACCTTTTTCACCATGGCATTGTTTACAATTTCTCTGATAAATCAATGCCCCTCTTTCAAGGATTTCAGCAGTGGGTTCATAAGGATTAACCAGCTCTTTCCCTGCACGTGCCATATCTTCTTCTGTTTTTTCATAGGGGAATGGTGTATACCCCCTTGGTATGGTACCTTCAACAGGCTCTCTCAAGGTTTTATTATCAGCAAAATTGGTGTTTTCAGAATAGGTTTCATATGCCCTAGAGTAAGCCATGTCAGGGAAATAAGTATACCCAGGGTCAGTCTTTTTACTGTTACATGAAGAAAATGCCACAACCAAAAGAAGTAATGCAATATGTTTTATTTCTATTTTGCCCATTGGTACAAGGTTAATAGTTAGTATGATATTCAAGGCTTTCTTTAAAGAATGGGTGGTTCTTAGGAACCAAAGATGCTTTTGAAAGGGTATAAAATACCACCATTAAGAACAACCCAATATATCCTATGGTCAGCCCAATTTCAAAGAAGCCAATTCCTGCATGCCCATGAGTTGTTCCTGGCATAATTGCCAGGTAATAATCCAACCAGTGCCCTATAAAAACAATGACAGCTGTTGGTCCAATGATCCAGTGGATGCGTTTTGAGTTCCTGGTCATCAGGATAAGGAATGGAAGTACAAAATTCAGTACCAGATTTACAAAGAACAGGGTATCGTAATTTTTTATCCTTTCTACAAAATAGGTAGTTTCTTCAGGCAGGTTGCCGTACCAGATAAGCATGTACTGTGAAAACCACAAATACATCCACAACACAGAAAATGCAAAAAGATAAATACCCAGGTCATGTAAATGCTCCCTGTTTACATGTTTCATAACTCCCTGGCTTTTCAGGAATATCAGGAGAAGTACCATCACTGCAATGGTGCTTACCAGCAACCCTGAAAAAATATACCATCCATACAATGTGCTAAACCAGTGGGCATCAATTGACATCAGCCAATCCCAGCTTGAAGTGGAGCTTGAAATGGCAAAGAAGACTACAAAAACCCCACCCAGTATCCTTTGCCTTTTAAAATATTTAATATCAGGGGTGGTATCCATTTTCACAGAAGCTTTCCTGAGGAAATAACTAAGCAATGTCCATGTTATGAAATAAACAAAAAACCTAATGTAAAAGAAAGGCAGGTTCAGGTATGGTGCTTTCCCTGCAAGGATGGTATCATGGTGTTCAGTATCAGTCCAGTGGTACAGGTGGTGGATACCTAAAAGGAAGGTGATCAACATCAATATACCTGCTACTGGGATAAAGCTGCTCATAGCTTCTGGTACTCTTTGCACACTGGTGTGCCACCCTGACTCACCCAGCAGGTGGACAGAAATAAAGAATGCCCCCCCAAGTGATAAAGCCAGGAAGTAATAATTATTCAGCAACAGGTTAGCCCAAAACCTTGATTCATCAATATGTTTATTGGCCAATCCTGTAATGAGTGCCACCAATCCAATGGCTATCATTGTAAGTAATACAACCTTGATCTTTTGTTTAAATACAAATTTGTTTTCCATATTGTACTTATCTAATATTTTTTATTCATTGCCTGAATTTCAATCCCCATTCAATTCCCCCTTCTCCAAAGTGGACAGTTTTTCCCCTTTAGGGGGAAGATCAAGAGGGGGCTTTAACTTCAATAATGGTAGCACCTGCATCTTCCATCTGTTTTTTTACTTCATTACAACTGTCTTCCTCATAACCTGCAACTATCACAAAATGGTTATCAGTAATCTTTGGGTCATAAATTTTATTTTCAGCCCCTAGCCCTAATTTTGAACGAAAAAGGAATGCAAAAACCATGGAAAATGCTGCAAACAATACTGTACACTCAAAAGTAACAGGTATAAATGAGGGGATAGCTACCAAAGGTTTGCCTCCTATGGTCATTGGGTAGCCTTCAGTGAATACCCATGCCTGGAAAAAGAATCCAAACAAAGCACCAATGGCACCACCAATAAAACCAACCCTGGGTAGCCATGACCTTCTCATGCCCAATACTTTATCTAACCCATGCACAGGAAAGGGTGTAAACACATCCAGGATTTCCACTCCTTTTTCTTTGAGCTTTTTCAATCCTAAAAGGAGGTCTTCTTCATCCTGATAATATCCTGATATATATTTTGTTATCGTTTTCATTATTTGGTTGTTTTTTCTTTTTCACCTGAACTCTTAAGCACACTTTTAATTTCAGAAATGGCAATCACAGGGAACACCCTGATGAAGATGAGGAAGAGGGTGAAAAATACCCCAAGGGTTCCAACAAAAAGCCCAATTTCAACAATACTTGGTGAATACATGCTCCAGCTTGAAGGTAGGTAATCCCTGTGTAATGAGGTCACCACAATAACAAACCTTTCAAACCACATCCCAATATTTATGAAGATGGAAACTATAAATGTGAAAACCAGGTTGCGCCTAAGTTTCCTAAACCAGAACAGTTGTGGGGTGATCACATTGCAGGTCATCATAATCCAGTAAGCCCACCAATAAGGTCCTGTTGCCCTGTTCAGGAAAGCATATTGTTCATATTCAACCCCTGAGTACCAGGCAACAAAAAGCTCTGTGAGATAAGCTACACCCACAATAGAACCTGTGGCAATAATGATCTTATTCATGGATTCAATATGGCCCACTGTAATATAATCTTCCAGGTTCATGGCTTTGCGTGCCACAATAAGCAGGGTAAGCACCATGGCGAACCCTGAAAAAATTGCACCAGCCACAAAGTATGGTGGGAAGATAGTGGTATGCCAGCCTGGGATAACTGATGTGGCAAAATCCATACTTACAATGCTGTGTACTGAAAGTACCAAAGGTGCTGCCAGCCCAGCCAGGATCAGGCTTAATGATTCATGCCTTGACCAGTGCCTTGCTGAACCTGTCCATCCAAAGCTAAGTAATCCATAAATAAATTTTTTGACCTTTTTGGTAGCTCTGTCGCGAATGGTGCCAATGTCAGGGATCAACCCAACATACCAGAATAGCAGAGAAACCAAAAAGTAAGTGGTAATTGCAAACACATCCCATAGCAGTGGGGAATTAAAATTAACCCATACATCACGTGTATTTGGATAGGGGAAAATAAAGAACCCCAGCAGCAGCCTTCCCATATGTATTAAAGGAAAGAACCCTGCACAGGCAATGGCCATCAATGTCATGGCTTCTGCTGACCTGTTGATACTGGTCCTCCATTTTTGGCGGAAAAGCAAAAGGATGGCAGAGATGAAAGTCCCTGCATGGCCAATTCCTACCCACCATACAAAGTTGGTGATTCCCCAACCCCAACCAATGGTTTTATTTAACCCCCAGGTACCTATACCATACCATATAGTGAGGAATGTAGCAATACCACCACTAAGGGCTGCAATGATAGCCAGGGTGATCCCCAGGTACCAATATTTTCCAGGTTTCCCTGCCATTGGCTTGGTGATCTCCCTGGTAACTGTGGCATAATCCTTTTTCCCTTTTATTAGTGGTTCACGTAATGGAGATACATACATGCTTATCTGATTTTTGTTTTTAACCTAGTTTAGTTTCTTTTTTAAGCTTCTTTGTTCCTTACTTTAGTCAGGTAACCTACTGAAGGCAAGGTGTGTAGTTCTTCCAATAGATGGTAATTGCGTTCATCTTTAAAGAACTTTGATATCTTGCTGTTTTCATCATTTAAATCACCAAAAACAATGGCATCAGCAGGGCAAGCTTGAGCACAGGCAGGTTTTATTTCACCATCTTTAAGCATCCTGTTTTCCAGCTTGGCATCCAGCTTTTTCTCCTGAATCCTCTGTATGCATAGAGAGCATTTTTCAATAACCCCTTTAGCCCTAACCACTACATCAGGGTTAAGCACCATCCTTTTCAGGTCAACAGTCATTCCTGCTGGGTCATAAGTATTTGCAGGGATTGCATCAGCTTTGGTGTAATCCATGAAGTTGAAACGCCTGACTTTATAAGGGCAGTTATTATTGCAGTAGCGTGTACCAATGCAACGATTATAAGCCATTTGGTTCACCCCTTCCTTACTGTTTGTGGTGGCTCCCACAGGGCAAACATTTTCACATGGTGCATTGTCACAATGCTGGCACATAACAGGTTGCCTCACCACTTCAGGATTTTCAGTATCACCAGAATAGTACCTGTCAATCCTGATCCAGTGCATTTCACGAGCAAGTTTTACCTGCTCTTTGCCAACAATGGGTACATTGTTTTCAGCAGAACAAGCAACTACACAGGCATTACATCCAATGCATGAATTCAGGTCAACAGCCATTCCCCAATGGTGGCCTTTAAACTCCCTTTCTTTATATAATGAAATATGGTGTTCCTCAATCTTTTTGTGCATTTCATTTCCAGAGGCAGGGTTTTCAAGGTATTCGGCTAATGAAGTTTCCCTGATAATTGCCCTCCCTTCCATGGAATGGTGGGTTTGGGTCATGGCAAATTCATACTCACCTTCTGCCATATCTAGTTGTACTCCTGTTTTGTTGAATTCCAGGGTTTCACCATTAAAGTGTGATAAGAGGTATCCATTTGCTCCAACACCTTCTGCTACTTTTCCAGCTTTAGCCCTTCCATAACCCAATGCAATGGAAATAGTTTTATGCTCTTGACCTGGTTGGATAAGTACAGGAAGGGTAAGGGTATTATCAATTTTTACCAAGCTGCCTTCCATTAACCCCTTTTCACCCGCCAGGCTAGCTGACATGCTAATGTAATTGTCCCAGGTTACTTTTGATACTGGGTCAGGAAGTTCCTGCAACCATGGGTTATTGGCATTCCTTCCATCTCCAATAGCTACATTTTCATACAGTTCAACCTCTACCTGGTTGGCATCCAAGTCAGCAACCTGAATGCTTGCTATTGAATTACCATTAAAGGTTACAGTACTATTTACTGTCTTTGGTTTTTCAAAGACCCCATCATGTAGGCTTTTGTTCCAGAACTCATAAAAACTTCCTGCAAAACCTGAAGCAGGGTATATATTCTTTTCCCACTGGGCTTTAATAAAGCTCAGGTAATCAGTTTTATTGCCAGCCCAATTTAGCAAGTTTTCCTGCACTGCCCTGGTATTAAAGATACTCCTGATAGCTGGTTGGGATAAGCTGTAATACCCTGGTTTAATCTCACTGTCATTCCAAGCTTCCAGATAATGGTGCCCTGGGCAAAGGAATGTACATTCTTCAGCAGTCTCATTTTTAAGGTCAGCAATTGAAACTGAGAGTTCAGTATTTTTTATCCCTGAAAGGAAATTCTTCCCATCATAATAATCATATACAGGATTTACCCCGCACAGGATCAATCCTGATACTTCTCCATTGTTCAATTGGTTAATCAGGATTGCCATTTCAGCATCATTCCCTTTTTTTAGGTTGAGGGGAGTATACAGGTCGATGGTGGTGCCATAATTACCCAATAGGTAATTGATGCCATTTACAAGGGTTTGGCTCTCCTGGTCATTGGCACCACAAACTACCAGTGATTTCCCTTTGGCTTTTAATAATCTTTGGGCAAGCCCACCTACATCAACTGGTGATGCTGGTGTATTAATTTGCTGGGCTCCTTCAGCTTTTGCCAATTTATTATACAAGTTAGCAAGGGTAATTTTTTGTTGTGAATTTTTCAGTAAAATACGTTTATCAGCATTGCTCCCTGTTAATGACATGCCAGCCTCAAGCTGGATATGCTGAGACATTTCTTTTTGCCCTTCATCCAGTTTCCTTCCTGCTGCATATTGTTTTGTAAACTCAACAGGCATCAGCCATGAGCCTAAAAAGTCAGCCCCAAAACTTACAACAAGCTTGGCTTTATCAAAATGGTATGATGGAACAACCTCTTTACCAAATGTTTTTTTATTGGCAAGTGGGATTGCATTCATTGAAATTGCATCATACTGAATATGTTTTGTAGTAGGGTATGTTTTTTTGAATTCTTCAATAACTGCTAATGTAGATGGGCTGATAACAGTAGGTGTTAGGAGGACAATAGCCCCATCTTTTTCTTTAATAGTTTGAAGTTTTGAAATAACCTCACTATCCACAGTTTCCCAGCCTGATTCTTTCCCTGAAACCATAGGAGTTCTGTACCTGGCTGTGTCATAGAGGTTTAATACAGATGCCTGAACCCTGGCACTGGTTCCTCCTTTGGTAACTGAAGAGAGTGTGTTCCCCTCAATTTTTATGGGCCTTCCATCACGCACCTTTACCAAAATGCTGCAATAATCATTTCCATCAAAATAGGTAGAAGCATAGTAGTTTGCTTTCCCTGGAGTGATTGAATCAGGTTTGACCAGGTAAGGGATAGCTTTTCTTACAGGCTGCTCACAGCTGGTTGCCACTGCTGCTGAGGCTATGGCAAAACCAAATAGCTTCAGGAAGTCACGCCTGTTTGAAGGTGAAGTAAGCACAGACTCATCCTCCTTCTTATCTCTGATCAATTTTTTAATTTCAGAAGAACCATTTTTAGGAATGTATTCTTCTATGCTTTTATAGTACTTTTTCTCCATTTAAACAGAAATATTTAAAGGGTTTAATAATGGCATTTCATACAATCTGTCCCACCAATTTGCTCTACAGTAACTGAATCAATCATGCCTGAAGTGATCTGGTCATGGAACTCTTTATAGGTGGCATAATAATCGTTTTCGATAAACTGCACTTTCCTGGTTTTATGGCAGTCAAGGCACCATCCCATTGAAAGGTCAGCATGTTGTGTCAACACATCCATTTCTTCCACAGGCCCATGGCACTCAGCACAATCCAGCTTTCCAGCCCCCACATGTTGTGCATGGCTGAAAAATACATGGTCAGGGAGGTTATGCACCCTTACCCATTCAATGGGGATATTGTTTTCAAAAGCATGGTATATTTTGTCAATTTCAAATTTTCCTGAATTGGTTCCTTCCCTTACAATTAGGTGGCAATTCATACACACATTCACAGAGGGGATGCCAGCTGATTTGCTGTATTCAGCAGTGCTATGGCAATAAAAGCAGTCAGTTTGATTAAGCCCTGCATGCACTTCATGAGAAAATTTAATAGGTTGCAATGGTGCATAGGCTTCCTGCCTTCCCAGGTCAACAGCTTCATGGTATAACATGTTGGTAAGCCAAATAAAAGCCCCTAACAGGACGGTAACTGTGATGATCCTGGGCTTTACCTTCCTGATCAGCAATAGCTCTGTTGATGCCCAAAGTACAACCAAGATCAAAGATATTAACCCAATGAGCCAAACTATATTTGTTTTTTCAGGCTGAGGCCCTTCATGGGCCATTTCATCCAAGTAGCCTTTAACCAGCTTCAGATCATTATTGCTGATGTCAAAAAGCTGGTGTACTTCACTCATTTTCTTGCCGGTAGGTTGCATAACCACCTGCTCAAATGCTGCAAAATCTGTTGCTGCATATTTCAAGGCAATATCCATGGCTGATGGGTTCCAGTTCAATGTATCAACTGGTAGAATATTGTGGCATGATACACATGATTCTGCTTTCCTTTCAAATGGTAATAACCCTTTAAAAAAACGTTCGCCACGTTTTAATTCTTCATGTGAAAACCCATCAGTAATAACTGAACTATGGGACTCTTCTTTTTCAGCATGGGTCGGTAAAGAAAATAAAGAGATAATAACGAGCAAAGACAGGAAAACCATTCTGTTTTTTAAAGCAGATTTCCCCCAAAAATTTTTTCTCATTCTGTTTAGTTTTTTCTTTTAAAAAGGCTTTACTAAAAAGATACAACTTTCTCAACAATAAAAGAAGGGGAAAGGTTTCTTAATTTGCAGAAAAATTTTAAAGGAAACAGGTATGTTTTATACACATTAATAGCAACAGGTAAAGTCCCAAGGGAAGAATTTATAAATTAATATTTTGATAATCAAAATTTTACTAATTTTTTGTATAATTTCTGTTTCAAAAAAAGAAAAGATAGGTTTAAAGAGTTATTTTTCTTAAAATATCCGTGAGTTCAAATTTAGGGAATAATTATTTATATTTTACACCTTTTTTTAAAGAGGTGTAAGGCGATGCTTCCTTAACTTAGATTTTTGATAATCTTAGTATCATAAAAATTACAAAAATTATCAAAAATCAGGGATAAAGTATTTTATACTTTTTCACCTACCTTAACAGGCTGTGTGAAAACGAAAACCAAGTTAATTAAATGTCAGATGTATTAGTACATGACAAAAATATAAATACTTGATATTCAGCAGGATAAGCCTCTAAGAATTAGTTTAGAACGTTGATTTTCAGTATATTAGAAGAATAAAACCACTCATTTTTCTAATGGGGAAAATCAACGTTGAGAGTAAAAGTAGCGAATTCATTTCAATTATGAATGACCAATTTCAAGGGAAAATCAATTTAGCGAGATTAAAGTTAATATCGATGTTTGTCATAGCACTTTGTAAAGTTCAAACAGTAGGTTTTGAGAAACTTGCCAATGCATTTGATGCCGATGCCAAGGCAGGATCGAGTTTGCGGCGTATTCAGCGTTTTATAGCCTCGTATGCATTGGACTCTGATTTAATAGCAAAGTTAGTATTTAGTTTATTGCCTGAAAAAGAGAACCTAAAACTCAGCACCGGCAGGACTAATTGGCAGTTTGGAAAAACCGGTATAAATATATTTATGCTTGGGGTGGTTTATAAAGGGCTTGCTTTTCCGTTGATGTTCAAAATGCTTGATAAACGAGGCAATTCAAATTCCCAAGAAAGAATAGATTTAGTAAAACGTTTTATCCGGCTTTTCGGCACAGGCTGTATTGATTCGTTAATGGCTGACAGGGAATTTGTTGGCGACAAATGGATTAAATACCCCAATGACAACCGTATTCGTAACAATTTCAAAGTCTTTATCCCCCACAAGGACAAAGAGGTGAAGGCATCGTGGTTATTTAACAACCTGAAAGTTAACGAGTTACTGCATTATCATAAAACCGTAAGAATAGGGACGCAATTGTGTTATTTATCCGGGTGCAAGTTAGATACTAAGAACAACCGTTCTGATTTTCTGATTATTGTATCGTTTAACAAGCCCAGGTAAATTACAAAGACCGTTGGCAAATCGAAACTTGTTTTAAAGCCATGAAATCGAGTGGTTTCGACATTGAAAAAACACACTTGCAAGAAATTGGCAGGATTGAAAAATTGACACTTATTGTTATGGTCGCATTTGTGTGGTGTTATAAAATTGGAATATTTATCCATGAAAATATAAACCCCATTGAAACCAAAAAGCATGGACGAAGAGCTAAAACTATATTTAAACACGGGCTTTCGTTTGTTGCAAACGTTCTTTTAAATGCTAAAAATCAAACAGGTATTGATATATTTAAATTTTTGTCATGTACTTAGCTTGTAGTTTTAAATTTTATATTCCCTTTAAATGTAATATATTGCTAATCCCTAATACTTAATTAGAAAACATTATTTATGGAATTATTTCGCGCAGAGAATGTCAATAAGGAATTTGCCACAGTCAAAGCCTTAACTGATGTAAATATATCAGTAGAAGAAGGCTGCATCTTTGGCTTGTTAGGTCCCAATGGGGCCGGAAAAACCACACTGATCAGGATCATTAACCAGATCACTGCCCCTGATTCAGGCAACCTGGTTTTTGAAGGAAGAAGCCTTCACCAAAAGGATATTGAACGCATTGGCTACCTTCCAGAAGAGAGGGGATTGTATAAAAAAATGAAAATTGGAGAGCAGGCTATTTACCTTGCCCAGCTGAAAGGAATGGGAAGAAGCCAGGCCATTAAAAGCCTTAAACAATGGTTTAGGAAATTTGAAATTGAACCCTGGTGGGACAAAAAAATTGAAGAGCTCTCAAAAGGAATGCAGCAAAAGGTGCAGTTTATAACCACTGTGGTGCATGAGCCCAGGTTATTGATCTTTGATGAACCTTTCAGTGGTTTTGACCCCATTAATGCCAACCTGATCAAACAAGAAATCCTTCAACTAAGAGAGAAAGGGGCAACCATTATTTTCTCTACCCATAACATGGGTTCTGTTGAAGAACTTTGTGACCATGTAGCCCTGATCAATAAATCAAAAAAGATACTGGATGGGCCTGTAAATAAAATCAGGCAGCAGCACAAATCAAATACATTTGAAGTGGGTTACAAAGGAGCTTACAGAAACCTTGTACGTGGGCTTGGAAACAACTTCAGCGTACTTGAACATGAAGAAGGAAAAGAAGGCAATAGTGTTACAATAAGGTACCTGAATGGTGGATCTTCAAACGACCTGCTGTCGGCATTGTTGCCAGAAGTGGAGGTAACTTCTTTCAATGAAATTATCCCCAGCATGAATGATGTATTTATTAGTGTAGTTGAAAACTCCAACAACAACTAAAAGAAGGAAAACATGAATAAAACAATACTAATTTTAAAACGTGAATACCTGACCAGGGTTAAAAAGAAATCATTTATTATCCTGACTATTTTAGTCCCCTTCCTAATGGTAGGTATGTTTGCCCTGATCATTTTCCTCTCTGTTAGTGATGATAAAGAGGAAAGAACCATTGCTGTATATGATGAATCATCTATGTTCCTGGGCGAACTGGCTGACGATGGGAATACCAAATATGAATTCATCCCTCCCAAAAAATACAATGAAATAAAGGCTGACCTGCAAAAAAGCCCCTATTATGCTGTGTTGTTTATCCCAGGGAATGTTTACACCAGCAACTATGCCAAGCTGGAGTCAACCAAACAAATTCCTTTTGAATTGAGTGAACGCATTGAACGCAAACTCAGCCGATTTATAGAAAATGATAAACGTCAAAAAGTTATTGCTGAAACCAATATCCCAGACCTGGAAGAAAAACTATCAGCAACCAGGACCAGGGTAAAATTATCAACCCTAAAAATTACTGACTCAGGCGAAGAAAAGAAAAGTTCATCCATTGTTGCATTCATAGCCAGTTATGCCATGGGCTTTATCATCTACTTTTTTGTATTCATGTATGGGGCAATGGTTATGAGAAGTGTGATGGAAGAAAAGAAAAGCAGGATTGTAGAAGTGATTGTATCTTCAGTAAAACCTTTCCAGTTGATGCTAGGAAAAATAATTGGGACAGCTTTGGTAGGCCTTACCCAGGTTGCTATTTGGGTTGTTATGGGCGTAATTATTATGGTAGCAACACAAGCATTTTTTGCCCCTGAAACAGCCCAGCAAATGGGTCAAAGCATAATGGAAAGCCAACAACAAATGGCTGCCATACCAGCTGCTACACAAATGGCTGAACCCAACAAGGCAATGGAAATTATGAATATGATTTCTTCACTGAACCTGCCTTTGATCCTGTTCTCATTTATCATTTATTTCCTGGCTGGATACTTATTATATAGCTCTTTGATGGGGGCTGTTGGTGCAGCTGTTGACAATGATGAAGACTCACAGCAAATGATGTTGCCCATCACTATACCATTGATCCTTTCAATCACCCTTTTGTTTATTATTGCAAAGAATCCTGAAGGGCCTGTGGCATTTTGGATGTCAATGATCCCCTTAACATCACCTGTGGCTATGATGGCCAGGATACCTTATGGTATACCTACCTGGGAACTACTGCTTTCTATTTTTTTGTTGGTAGGAACAACTTTAGGCACCATTTGGGCTGCTGCAAAAATTTACAGGACAGGTATTTTAATGTATGGCAAAAAAGTGAATTTTAAAGAACTGATTAAGTGGTTAAGGTATAAAAGCTGAGGGCATTTAGTATTAAGGAATAAATAGTAAGTAAAAATTTGTTTTGCATTTTTATTATTATTCAACAAATACCTTTTACAATTTGTTACTCAAATGTTAATTATAAAATCAATTTGAAAAAATCTTAAAAATACTATTTAGAATTAATAAAAATTATTTATCATTGCATGTACATGAAAAGAGTAAATACATATATGAATCCTTGTTGCTGTTGTTTCACCCTAAAAAAGGGAGGGCAAGGATTTAATTATGTAGTAGCTGATAAATAAATAGAGAGGACATAAATTAAATATCATAAGCCTTCCTGATTTCAGGAGGGCTTTTTTTTTCATTAAAAACAACTAAAAATGAAACGAGCATGAATTTTCATCATTTTAAAAATCACACAAGAATGATTAAAATTTATGGGAGTTCCTGAATGTACAGAACTTTTTTGAGCATTCAGAAATCAAAAAATTTAAAACAGATGAAAGTGCAAAACATTCTAGAGACTATTGGGAACACCCCACACATCCGAGTAAACAGGTTGTACCCTCAAGATTATGAAGTGTATGTAAAAACTGAAAAGACCAACCCAGGAGGAAGCATAAAAGACAGGATTGCCTTATCAATGATTGAGGATGCTGAAAAAAGAGGGGTATTAAATGCAGATTCAGTTATCATTGAGCCCACGTCAGGGAATACTGGGATTGGGTTGGCATTGGTAGCAGCTGTGAAAGGTTATAAGCTGATCCTGACCATGCCTGAATCTATGTCATTGGAGCGCAGGCGTGTGCTTTCTGCTCTAGGGGCACAACTTGAACTTACCCCAAAAGAGAAAGGGATGAAAGGGGCTATCTCAAAAGCAGAAGAACTAAAACAATCCATTGAAAACTCATGGATACCCTCACAGTTTGATAATGATGCCAATGTGGAAGCCCACAGAAGGAATACTGCTAAAGAGATACTGGCTGACTTCCCTGAAGGGTTTGATTACCTGATAACAGGGGTAGGCACAGGTGGGCATATCTCGGGGGTTGCAGAAATCCTGAAAAAGAAATTCCCTAACCTCAAAGTATTTGCAGTTGAACCTGAAGCCAGCCCAGTGATAAGTGGTGGAGAGCCTGGCCCTCATCCCATACAAGGAATTGGTGCTGGCTTTATTCCGGATAACCTTCACACTGGTTTTTTGGATGGGACTGTAACAGTAAGCAAGGATGAAGCATTTGATTATGCTAGGAAGGCTGCCCGCCAGGAAGGCCTGTTTATTGGTATTTCCTCTGGAGCTTCATTAGCTGCTGTGGCAAAAAAGATAAAAGAGCTACCAAAGGGTTCAAGGATACTCACCTTCTCTTATGATACTGGCGAAAGGTACTTATCTGTTGAAGGGCTTTTTTAGATTAATAACTACCCAGGACAAATGTCCTGGGTTTTTTGCATCTATACCACTGGTAGCTCCCCCGTTTTAACTGCACTATTTTTCCTGTTCAAAACAGGCAGCAATACAAATGCAATAGCACCAAAAACAAGGTATGCCAGGTTGGTAAATGTATGGGCAATTACTGCAAACAACATGGCCGGCTCTTCCTCAATGCCAAATAAAACCAGGCACTGGATAACCAAAAAATGCCAGGCTCCAATCCCTGCCTGGATTGGCAGGATAAATGCTGCTGCTGCCACAGTAAAAGTAATTACAGCAATTTTAAAAGAAAGGTGGGCAGTGGGTTCAAATGCATAAAATAGTATATAGATCATTGTTAGCCAGAAGAAAAAAATCAGCATAGTATATAAGATATAATTCTTTACTGATGCTACTTTGCTTATAATTGAAATCCCTTCAATAACCTCTGACTTGGCTTTGTTGATTTTCTCCTTTAGCCTGGATAAAAAACCAAAATACTTCAACAGGAAATATAAAACTAGTAGGAAGATCATCCCTCCAGCAATGAATGCTCCACTGGTTTTAGCTGAAGAAAAGTTCAGGGTTGATTTATCCAATATCTCATTCACAAAATTAAATTGCAAAATAACTAATGTGCCCAGCATAACCAGGAAAAAAACCAAGTCAGTCAGGCGCTCAGTAACTACAGTGCCCAGTAGTTTTGCAAAGGGTATGTTATCATATTTGCCAACTACCCCACATCTGGTCACCTCTCCTCCCCTTGGAATAATAAGGTTAGTAAAATACAGTACCATAAAGGACAAAAACAGGTTTAAAAGTTTTGGGTTATACCCCATTGGCCTGATCAGCATCCTCCACCTCAATGCTGCAAAAAAATTGCTGGAAAGGGCAAGGACAAAAGATAAAACTACCCATTGATACTTTAAACCTATAAAAGCTTCCCTCAATTTGAACAATTCCATGTTCCTGTAAACATACCAAAAGAGGATTATCCCGGCCAGGAAATAAATGGTTGCACGAAAATATTTATTCTTCCACATTAGTTGAAAACCCAATTAGTTACATGGGCAATATACAAAATCACTGTATTTTATAGCTCTCTTTAATGTTAATAATCCAGGATGGAACCTCACCTGGCTATTTTTTCTTCCTGGTTGATTTATGCCTTTTGCTGTATTTTTTGTTTTTTTTCCTTTTGAAAAGTTCTTTTAAAATAGAACTTACAGAAAAATTATAGAATTTTAGGGATGTGGCTTCAGCCTTTTTTACATTATTATGTTCTGCCACAAAGGCTTTCATTTTTTCTGATTCTGTATAGGGTTCAAAAGGTTGTGGTATAATTGTAAATTTCATGGCCTTCAGGTTCTTCCTCATATGTTCAACCTTATCAACATGCTTTTGGAATATGTTTACCTGTCCCAATGACACAGTATCAAGCTCTAAATAAATTTCAGGGTTTTTCCTTACTGAGTCAGCATAAATAATTTTCCTCATATGTGAAAGGTGGGAGATCACCATTGAATCACCTGGTTGTACAAAAACATTAAAACGCCCATTTTCGCGGCTGGCAAAAGTGGCATATGTACGATAATTTATAATATATGCATTTTCAACTGGTACTGAATCATGGGAAAGGATCAACCCTTTTAGCAGGAAAAGCTCTTTCTCTTGTGCAATAGAAGATATAGCAAGTAAGATAAAAAGGAAAAGTAAAAAATGTTTCATAAGGTGCAATCATTTGTTCAAATATCTGGAATTACCTCCTTAATTTCTTCTAAGAATTACTAAGGATTGTTAAGGATGAGTACTGGATGCTGGTTGGTTAATTAACCCAATGGATTGAATAAACAGGGTGAACTGAATAAATGCATGAATGATGAAATGGTTGAATTTTAAATCACCAATGACTAATGACCAATAGCTAATTACTGAAACAACCCCCTCCCTCTGCCTAATGGCAGAGTACTCCCCCTTGGAAAGGTGGAGAATTTTAAATTCACACTGGAAAACTGTACACTGGAAACTAAATACTGCTTTCAATCAAAGTGGTAACCTCTTCCAGGCTATATTTTGGTACTGCCCCTTGTTTTGAAGCTACAAATGCCCCAATGGCACATGCAAATGCCAGGGCTTCATGGATGGGTTCTTGGTTCAATATTGAATGAATCAGCCCTGCCAAAAAGGCATCTCCTGCCCCCACTGTATCAACAGCATTTACTTTAAACCCATAGTGTTCATAAAACTTCCCATCCTTATAAAGGGAAGCCCCATGTTCTCCTTTGGTAACACATACCATTTGAAGGTTATAGTTCAATGCAAACCATTTTATCACCTCCTTTTCATCCAACTGTTTTTTGCCATGCCACCTGCTTATTGTTTCCAACTCCTCATCATTCAGCTTTACAATATTAGCCATATTTAAAAGGGCTTCAACAACTTCCTGCCTATCATAAGGTTGCCTGAGGTTTACATCCATTATCTTCAAAGCTTTTAGGCTGGCCAATTTCATAATTGTTTCCCTTGAGGTTGGGTTCCTTGAAGCCAGGGAGCCATATACAATTACCCCTTCCTTCTTCGCAATTTCTTTTAATGAACTGGTTAGTTGAATGTTGTCCCAGGCTACTGGCTCACATATTTCATAGGTAGCATTATTGTTTTCATCTAAATTGACCAATACCTCACTGGTAGGTAAGCTTTTATCAACCTGAATTAAACTTGTATCTATCCCTGCCTCCTGAAGGAAAGCCAATAGCTTTTCTCCCAATTGATCATCACCCACCCTACTTGCCAAAGCAACATTTTGCCCAATAGCTTTGAGGTGGACAGCCACATTCAATGAAGCTCCACCTGGCTTAGCCCCTGTTGGTAGGTTATCCCACAACACTTCACCAACGCATAAAACCTGTTTGTTTGTAATGTTCATATTGAAAGAGTTGGTTGAAAGTTCCTACAATTTTACTAAAATTTCATCAGCCCATCAACAATCAATAAAACCATCATAAATAAATATAGAAGATTGAGTTTAAAGAATGCAGGGCGTGGCTGGAACTCTTTCTGGATTAGGAAGTTCATGGTAAATGAAAAGATCAGGTAAAGGGTATAAAAGAGCAGGATAAAATAGATAAACATGTTTGAGAAAACATAGAAAATAACCAACAGGGCAGAAGCTACAGTGGCCAATATCCATGTAAAAGTCAGGCGTTTGACCTGGTTTGTGCTGAACAACTGGTTTAAACTGGGCATACCAGCCAGTTTGTATTGGTCGCCAAACATAAGCAACAGCAACCAGAAATGGGGTATTTGCCCTAAAAAGAAGAATGCTGCCACCAACAAAATATCCCTCTCAAAAAGCTGGCCACCAGCAGCAGCCCATCCAATAATAGGAGGCAATGCACCAGTAAGTGAACCAGGGATCACTGCAAAAGCTGTAACCTTTTTAAGGGGTGTATATACCAGGTTGTAGGTAAACAAAGTAAACAGGCTTAAAATTAGTGCAATAAGAGGAAGAAACAGGTACAAACAAATGGCACCTGCCATAATATATCCCAGTGCTACCATTAAAGCTCCAACGGGTGATATTTTTCGTGAAGGGATAGGCCTGTTTTGGGTGCGTGGCATCAAAGCATCAATTTTACGTTCTTGGTAATGGTTCAATGCACTTGAGCCACAAGAAATAAGGAATACACCTAATGCCAACAACCATCCTTGTTTATCCAGTATCCCACCAAACATTACATAGCCTGTCAGTGCTGAAATGGCTACTGGTAAAGATATCCTTACCTTCCCTAGCTGGAGAATTACCCTAAACAATTGGTTTACTTACTATTTTACAGTTTTAAGATACTCAATAATTAACCCTATATCTTCATCAGATAATTGACCTTCATAGGAAAGCATCAGCCCTTTGCTGTAACCATCCACTACATCAGATGCAGGGTCATAAATGGAATTGATAATGTATGCATCATCAGCCACTATTTCACGTTTTTCCCTGCCTGTTTTAACTGTCCTTGTGGTGCCATATATACCTTTAAATGAGGGGCCAACCAGTTTTGATCCATCCAGGGTGTGGCATGCAAAACACCCAATATTTTGCATGATCCTTTTTCCTGCTGCAGTGGGTGACTCAATGGCAGCCACCACTTGTGTAGTGTCTTGATACCACGACTGGAAAGTACTATCTTCCAACACTTTTGCCCATGAATACATATAGGAGTGTTGTAACCCACAATATTCTGCGCAAAATATTTCATATGTACCTTCTTTCTGGGGTTCAAACCACATGAAATTATCTTCTTTACCAGGCACCATATCCTGTTTTACCCTGAATGCTGGGATATATAAACTATGCAATACATCAAGGGCTACAAGGTTTAGTTTTACAGGCTGGCCTTTGGGCAAAAACAAAGTGTCTGATTTCCTCCCATTTTCATATTCAAACAGAAAATTCCACATGCGCCCATACACAGTAACTTCCATGCTGTCTTTAGGAGGTTTTGTCATAGGGCTCCATCCTATCCACCCATAATAAAACATTAACAAGGTAAGTAGGAAAGGTATAACTGTCCATACAATTTCAAGGGTGTTGCTACCATGTATCTCTTTAGGTTTAGGATGCTTTTTAGCATTGTACTTAATAATAAAAAACACCATGGCTGCAGTAAGTGCTATCAGGAAAAAGAAAGATATCCCCAGGATAAGCAGGAATGCAAAATCAACCCCTTCTACAAAATTTGATGCTTGTGTGACTTCAGTATTATACATATTATGCCCTATAATAATAATCTAAAAATGTAATTATAATCACCACTAAAAAAATTGCAAAAACAAACCCTACCATAATCCTTATGTATGGCTTATCATATTTCAGGTGCATAAAATAGGTGAGCACCAGAAACGTTTTTACAGTAGCAAAAAACAATGCCCCTGCAACTGTTAATTCACCTAGTTCAATATTGGTGATAGCTATTGAAACAAAGGTAAGTACCAGTAATACCAGCAGGATTACCAGGTAAGTTTTGTAAGGAACTATATGATGTTTTTCTTCTGACATATCTTAAGCTTTTAGGAAATCAGGTAAAATAAGGGGAACAAGAAAATCCAAATAGCATCAACCAGGTGCCAATAAAGGCCACTGTTTTCGAGCAGGGCAAACCTGTTGTGGTGTACTTTCCTTTTTTTAATATAGAACATCACCCAAATGATGAATACCATACCAATCACAATGTGCAGGGCATGCAGCCCAGTCATTACAAAATAGAGCCCAAAGAACAAAATCTCACCCTGGCTGAATGCCTCAAGCATGTGTTCTGACCCAGGATAAATGCCATGGCTAAATTTTGCCCCCCATTCAAAATACTTGTTCACCAGGAACACAAAAGCCAGGATGACTGTGATAGCCAACAACCACTGTGTTAACCTGTAATTTTGTTTTTGGATAGCTGTTGTTGACATGGCTATAGTCATACTGCTTACCAATAATATAACTGTATTGACTGCTCCAATGAAAGTATCCAGCTCTTCTGCAGCCAGATGGAATGCATCAGGGTTCAGGTACCTGTATACAGAATAAATGATAAACAGCCCACCAAATAAAAGTAATTCAGTAAAAATAAAGAGCCACATCCCAATTTTTGATGCTTCAGGATCATAATGATCATGCTCCACATGTTTAGTTTGTTCCATATTTATGCCAGGTTTGATTAAAAGTACTTGCTTTCTTCTTCCCCAATTACAGGTATCTCATCCCAGTTTTCCAAAGGTGGTGGAGAAGGGACCCTCCATTCTAATGTTTTACCACCCCATGGGTTAATGCCAGCTTTTTCACCTTTCCTGGCTGACCTTATCAGGTTGGTGATGATAATCACCAGCCCTGTGATCATGATCCATGACCCAAATGTGCTCAGGATGTTCCCTCCATGGAATTCTTCAAGGTAATCATAGTAACGCCTTGGCATCCCTTGCATACCCAGGTAAAACATTGGGGTATAAAGTGTCATAAAACCAATGAAAAATACAATCCAGCCTACATTTGCCCAATATTTATCATACATCTTCCCAAAAATTTTAGGGTACCAGTAATGGATTGCCCCAAAAAATGAGAACCCAACCCCACCAAAAACAATAAAATGGAAATGTGCCACCACAAAGGCAGTGTCATGCACATAAATATTGGTTGCCAGTGCACCTAGCACCAGGCCAGTTAACCCTCCAATCATAAATACAAAAATGAAAGAAGCAGCCCAATAAAATGGTGTATCCAATTTAATTGACCCCTTATACATAGTTGATATCCAGTTAAATACTTTTATGGCACTAGGTATGGCCACAAAGAATGTCAACAGAGAAAAGTAATATTGTGCAGTCCCACTCATGCCAGCAGTATACATGTGGTGCCCCCACACCAGATAGCCCACAAAAGCAATTGCCATGGTGGAAATAATTAATGCTTTATAACCAAATATACCCTTTTGCGCAAAAGTTGGAATTATCTCTGATATTGCCCCCATTGCAGGTAGGATCATAATATATACAGCAGGGTGTGAATAAATCCAGAAAAGGTGCTGGTATAAAACAGGGTCACCCCCCAGGACCGGGTCAAATACCCCAATGCCAAATACCCTTTCCAGGGAAACCAAAACCAAAGTTATCCCTACAACAGGGGTTGCAAGCAATTGTATCCAGGCAGTGCCATAAAGTGTCCATACAAACAAAGGTAGCTTTAACCATTTCATGCCAGGAGCCCTTAACCTATGAATGGTTACCAAAAAGTTAAGCCCTGTCAGGATGGATGAAAACCCCAGCACAAATGCACCAAATATAGCAGGTAGCAAATTAGTGCCTGTTTTAAAACTGTATGGGGCATAAAAAGTCCAACCAGTATCTGGCACACCAGGACCAAACAATAAAGCAGTTAATATTAAAAGTACCCCAGCCACATAAAGCCACCATGACAACAAGTTAAGCTTAGGGAAAGCCACATCCTTGGCACCAATCATTATGGGCATCAGGAAGTTCCCAAACACAGCTGGCAGCCCTGGGATAACAATCATAAAAATCATGATTACACCATGCACTGTAAATGTAGCATTATAAGTTGCTGCATTCATAATGGTTTTCCCTGGAGCAATCAGTTCAAGCTTCATAGCTAACCCCAAGAATGCCCCAACAACAAACATGATGGCAATGGAATACAGGTAAAGCAGCCCAATCCTTTTATGGTCAGTTGAGAAAATCCATCCCCATATCCCTGAATACTTACCTTTATATTCCAGGTAATTTACTTCTTCATTAGCATTAGTTGTTTGCATAAAGGTTCTTTTTATTCAACTTTTTTTCTTCTAGGTTTAAGTATCAGATATAGTAACAACACAATGGCAAAAAACATAATAAGGGTACCACTGACTTTAGTGATATTCAATACATATGTTTGCCCCACTGGGTCATATGAATAACAAAAACGCAACACTTTGTTCAGGGTTGGTCCTGACTGCCCCTTTGAAGCTTCAACAATGGCCATTTTCCATTCAAAAGGCAAAAAATACATACCATTCAGGTACCTGGTAATTTTAGCATTTGGGCTTACCACTGTAACTGATGCAGCATGCAAAAAATCATTCCCCGTTTTTTTGTATTTGAACCCTGTTGCATTGGTAGCCCTAATAATGCTGGCACTGTCACTCACAAAAAAATGCCAGCCTTTGGCAGCCATTTCCTTTTTCTGCATCAGGTTTAAATAACTCTCTTTTTTCCTCAATCCCAAGTCAATTGTCTCCCTTGGGTCAAAACTTATGGTAAGTACCTGGTAATCTTCACCAGCTACCAAATCTGATTTGTCCATTACTGAAGCTATTGCCTCCATAAGTGGGCTACAAATGCCTGGGCACCTGTAATACACAAAGTTGATCACAGTGGGCTTATCAATAACATCATTAAGGATAACCTTTTTACCTTGTTCATTAATCAAAAAAACACTGTCAGGCAAAAAGTCATCAAGATGCTCCACTACCCCAATTTCTACATCCTGGTTATCACTTGTTAATGCTTGTGGATATAGGTTGTTTGGAAACAAAATTGATGTAACAACAATCAGTGAAAAATACCATGCAACAGCATAAAATACCTTCATAATGATTTTTAGTTTTTCAACTCTTTTAAACTGTTTTTTTACACATATAATCAATTAACCAAAAACTGCCCTGAATGTTTATCAAATTAGATGGATTATGGCTAATTAACCTGATTTTTTATCCTCCCCATGTAGTTTTAATGCAAAAACATAAAAACAATGGAAATTTCCTTTCATAAAAAATCACCAACATGCCCATGCTAAAAATTTATTCAGGTTGATCCATCATTCAAATAAATCCTTAACAATTTAAGAAAAGTAAAGGAGAAATTTATCTTCTTAATTAAAGAAATTAAAGTATTCAACTCCTAAAAAGGTTTGTGGTTTTTGACTTTAGCCTTTTTATAAATATTTTATCCCTATGGGATATTTTATTATATACACTATTGATTATTAAAACTGGTAATTCTTTGCCAACATTTAAGTTTTTCACAATTAACTATTTATGAATTAATTTGCCCAATATGGGCAAGATATATATAGCACAATAAACATTAAAAGTTACTAGTGCTGTAAGTACTGAATATTAAACAATTTGTTTGGGCATTATCTTTTATATTATAATTTCATATTTAATAGAAGCCATAACCCTTAATTGGAAAACTAATAGGCTTATGCACCTGGAATGGTTATCATTGCATAGGAAAGGATCACTAGAAAATGTTTAACAACATATTTATCAAGGATTTTACCTTTAATCTTACCAAAACATAACTTTTCGGGCAAAACTTATAAAAACAACTATAAAATAAAAAAGTTCATAGGTTCATAAAAAAAACACCACCTACCCAAGCCTACCTCCTATTCTTATTCTAATAATCAATACATTATATTAAAACCATCTTCAAAATCTTTTTATCAATTCCCCTAACTTCCTCATTATTAGGAATAAAACACCTATTTATCTTTTATTCTAATGAACATAAAAGGGATTTGTTCATTAACTTACATTCCATTAAATTCGTTGAAATAAGGCTAAAATAAAACCACAACTTATAAGAATTCTTCAAAAAACCTATACCATGAAAGGAAACAAAAATTCGCGTAGGGATTTTATGAAAAAGGTGGGTGTAACACTTGGTGCTGTTGGGGTTTCAGCAAGCTCAAGTGTGTTATCATCCTGTAACCAGGTTGAGCAGGCTTCGGGAGATAAGATCAAGTTATTGACCTCCAGTGGTGAACTGGTTGAAGTGGACAAGGCTCAATTGAAACCCGCAGATATGCCATCTCTTTCTGAAAACCAAAAACGTGGGAGGAAAGGACTAACAGGCAAAAGCTGGGTAATGGTTATTGACCTTTCAAAATGCAGGAATGCCAGGGAATGTATGAAAGCCTGCCAAAACCACCATCAGCTAAGGCCTGAACAACATCACATTAATGTACTTCAAATGCAGGATGCTGAACACACAGCTCCTTATTATATGCCTAAACCATGCATGCATTGTGACAACCCACCCTGTACTAAAGTGTGCCCTGTGAATGCCACTTTCAAACGTGAAGATGGGATTGTTTTGATTGATAATGAACGTTGCATAGGTTGTAGGTTCTGCATTGCTGCTTGCCCATATTCAGCCAGGGTTTTCAATTGGTTTGAACCACGTGATGCAGAAAAATATAAAGGGGTTACCTATAACATTGAAGCCAATGTGCCCCAGAAAAAAGGGACTATTTCAAAATGCCTATTCAGTGCTGACAGGCTCAGGGATGGGAAACTGCCATCTTGTGTTTCAGCATGCCCAAATAGTGTGTATTGGTTTGGTGACAGGAATGAAGATGCAGTAACCAATGGTACTACCAACGAAACTGTTTGTTTTAGTGAATTGATAAAGGATAATGCTGGATACACTTTGATGGAGGAGCTGGGGACAAAACCCAGGGTTTATTACCTCCCGGCAAAAGACAGGGCATTCCCTTTTGAAGGTGAAATTTCAGGACATAAGGCTTAATTGATAACAGGAAAATTATGAATGCTATAAAATCACCAAAAGACCAAAAAAAGGTATTGGACAAAATAACCTTTGATTTGACCAGGCCCATTGTAAAAAGGGATGAGTTAACCAGGTTCTGGTTCTTCCTGTTGATCATGTTTGTTATAGTTGGCCTGTGGGGATGGATAATCCAGATTGACAGAGGCTTAGGAGTCACAGGAATGCGTGACTATGTATCATGGGGCATGTACATTGCTAACTTTGTTTTCTTTGTGGCTGTTAGCCTGATTGGCTTCCTGATCAGCTCTGCCCTACATTTGTTAAAGATCAGTTGGGGAAAAGCTGTTTCAAGGGTAGCTGAACAAATTGCCATTGCAGCAGTAGCCCTGGCAGGAGTCATCATTGTCATGGACATGGGGCGCCCTGACCGTTTCCTGAATATCTTTTTCCATGGCAGGTTTGCATCACCCATTATCTGGGATGTAAGTGTTGTGGTTACTTACCTCACCATTTCAGTCTTGCTATTTTACCTACCACTAATCCCTGACCTGGCCATGTTGCGCGACAAAGAGGATTTGGGAATCCCTAAATGGAAAAGAAGATTGTATAAGACCCTTTCATTGGGATGGAAAGGAAATGCTGCCCAATTTAAAACCTTATACCATGCCATGAGGGTATTAATGTTGCTGATAATCCCTGTTGGGCTTTCAATCCACACTGTAACTTCATGGTTGTTTGCCTCAACATTGCGCTCAGGATGGGATACTACCATACTGGGACCATACTTTGTGGCTGGTGCATTTGTGGCTGGTGCCAGTGCAGTTATTATATTAATGTATGTGTACAGGTTGCGCTATGGGTTAAAAGAATATTTTAAAGATTACCATTTTGACCAGATGGGAAAGCTGCTGGTTTTTGTGTGCCTGGTCTACCTTTATTTCAATATTAATGAATTCCTAGTTCCAGGGTACAAAATGAAAACAGCTGAAGGCATCCACCTCATAGAGTTATTCAAAGGAGGGTACTCTTCCATGTTCTGGCTAGTACAGGTTGTGGGGCTGGTACTCCCTATTGTATTGATCGTTTTCAAATTTTTCAGGAAGCCACTTCCTTTAACCATCATTTCAGCAGTTGTGTTGGTAGCTGCATGGTTTAAAAGGTACCTAATTGTGATACCTACTTTGGAACACCCATTCCTACCAGTACAAAATGTACCAGAACATTTTCAGCATTATGCACCCACAAGCATTGAAATTACCATAACCTTGTTTGCTTTTGTGGCTGCCTTGGCCATCATAAGCATCCTGGCAAAATTGTTCCCTGTGATTGCCATTTGGGAACTTGCTGAAGAAAAAGGGATTGATATCAACCAACTCACAGAAGAACCAAAAATCAACTAACTATGAGGAATTTAATAAGATATATATTCATTACACTATTGGTTTTTTCATTTCTCAATAGTAACAGCCAGGAGTGGGTTGTAGCTGATGATATTGCCAGCATACAAAACCCATCACCCTATACATTACAAAATGTAAACAAAGGGAAAGAGCTCTACCTGAAAAATTGTAAATCATGCCATGGTGATGCTGGGAAAAACAATGCTTTACCATTGGTACCTATCCCTCCTGATGTAACTTCAGCACAAATGCATGCAAACAGTGAGGGAGCTTTGTTTCATAAGATCACTGCTGGACGTGGAACCATGCCCCAGTTTGAAACTTCCATATCTGAGGATGACAGGTGGAGGATAGTAAATTACATTATGAATTTCAACCCTGCCAATGAGCCATTATTGGTTGATGCTCCAAAAATAAATGCCAAATTATTGGGTTCAGTTAATGAAGCTGAAAAGAAAGTGGAGGTGTTGGCTGAATTCCAGGACAAAGATGGTATCTACAAAAAACTGGCAAATACTCCAGTGTTCATCAACTCAAAAAAGACTTTTGGGAAAATTAAAATTGGGCAGGCCACCACTGATGAAAATGGGCGTGCTGTATACCAAATCCCTGAAACTGTTGTGGGTGATGCTGAAGGCAAAATAGATATTATAATATCCATGGAAGATAATTACACAGTAAATGAACTTTTATTGGAAAATGCCAAAGTATGTGCCCCCAATGTGGCAGAAAACCTTTTTGATGAAGCAGTTTTGTGGGGTACCAATGACAGGCTTCAACCCTGGCTGTTGGTTTCATACCTAGCTATAGCAGTGGGTGCATGGCTGGCTATCTTTTATGTAGTTTTTCAGATTGTAAAAATTAAACGCCTGGGGAAAGAGTAGATTATTAACATGAATATATTTTATCTGTTGATAGGAGTTAGTTTATTTGCTGCACTTATTTTTCTGGCAGCATTCATCTGGGCTGTAAGGACAGGCCAGTTTGATGATAATGAAACACCCTCCATCAGGATACTTTTTGATGATGAACCAACAGAAGGAAAGGAAGATTCAAACAAAGAAAAAAACAACAAAAAATAACCACACTTATGGAAAATCAGAAGTTTTATTATGACAATAAAATAGTCAAGCTTTTTATCCTGGCTACCATTATTTGGGGAGTGGTTGGAGTGCTTGTGGGGGTAGTCATTGCCCTTCAACTGGCATTCCCAATTTTCAATTTTGGGTTAGAATATACCACTTTTGGAAGGGTAAGGCCCATCCACACCAATGCCATCATATTTGCATTTGTGGGCAATGCCATTTTTGCAGGAGTATATTATTCTTTGCAAAAACTGCTAAAAGCCAGGATGTTTAGTGACATACTCAGTAAAATCCATTTTTGGGGCTGGCAAACCATTATAGTGCTGGCAGCAGTAACTTTTGTATTTGGGATAACCACCTCAAAAGAGTATGCTGAACTGGAATGGCCCATAGATATATTGATCACCATTATTTGGGTAGTATTTGGCTGGAACATGATTGGAACCATCATAAAGAGGCGTGTCCAGCATATTTATGCAGCCATTTGGTGGTATCTGGCAACTTTTCTTGGAGTGGCCATCCTGCATGTGGTTAATTCACTGGCTTTACCCATTTCATTAACCAAGAGTTATTCCATATTTGCTGGGGCACAGGATGCAGTAGTACAATGGTGGTATGGGCACAATGCTGTGGCCTTTTTCCTGACAACTCCTTTCCTGGGGCTTATGTATTATTACCTGCCAAAAGCAGCCAACAGGCCAATCTATTCCTATAAATTATCTATCATCCACTTCTGGTCACTTATATTCCTGTACATGTGGGCAGGACCTCATCATTTGCTTTACCAGGCACTACCTGAGTGGGCACAAGCATTAGGGGTAACTTTTTCTGTGATGCTGATAGCCCCTTCATGGGGAGGGATGATAAATGGGTTGCTTACACTGAGAGGAGCCTGGGATAAAGTGAGGGACAGTGCAGCCCTGAAATTCTTTGTGGTAGCAGTAACTGCCTATGGTATGTCGACCTTTGAAGGCCCTATGATGTCTTTGAAAATGGTTAACCAGATGACCCATTTTACTGACTGGACAGTGGCACACACCCATATTGCAGGCATGGGCTGGAATGGAGGTATTGTATTTGGTATCCTGTACTGGATAATCCCAAAATTATTCAAAACAAAACTCTTTTCTGAAAAACTGGCCAATACCCATTTCTGGATGGCTACACTGGCTATTTTGCTATATGCTATCCCACTGTACTGGGCAGCTGTTACCCAATGGCTTATGTGGCGTGACTATACCCCTGAGGGCTTCCTGGCATACCCCAACTTCCTGGAAACACTGACACAGATACTACCCATGTATACCATCAGGATAGTGGCTGGTGTGCTTTACCTTGCAGGATTCCTGGTAATGGTATTCAATCTGTTTAAAACCATGGCAAAAGGCACAGTTGAAAGCAATGAAGCTGCTGAAGCCCCAGCACTTGAAAAACAGGTAAGTGCACGCAACCCACTCACTGAAACCATTCACAGGTGGATGGAAAGGAGGGCAGTAAGGTTCTCTGTTTGGGTGTTTATTGCACTGGTCATTGGTGGAATAGTTGAAATCATACCAATGATCTTTATCAAATCAAATGTACCTACCATTGAATCAGTCAAACCATACACACCCCTCGAATTGGAAGGGCGTGACCTTTATATTAAAGAAGGGTGTTACACATGCCATTCCCAAATGGTAAGGCCATTCAGGTGGGAAACTGACAGGTATGGAGAGTACTCAAAAATTGGTGAATTTGTATATGACCATCCTTACCAATGGGGGTCAAGGAGGATAGGGCCAGACCTGGCACGTGCAGGGGTAGTAACCAGCCCTATGTACAAAAATGCTGCATGGCATTATAGCCACTTTATGGACCCACAGAAAATGAACCAACAATCCATTATGCCCAACTATGCCTGGTTTGCTGATAAAGACATCAACCTGGATATGGTTCCTGCCAAAATAAGGGCCATGCAAAAGCTGGGTGTACCCTATGAAGAAGGGTATGATGAAAAAGCTGTGGAAGACCTGTTGATACAAGCAAACAAGATTGTGAAAGAATTAAAACAATCAAACATTGAAATAGAGCCAACCAAACAGATGGTTGCAATGATTGCTTATATGCACAAACTGGGCAGGGACATTACCATCCCTATTGAAACTGTTGACCTGACTGGTGGGGCTTCATTTGAAGATGTGGTGCTTCCTACCTCAACAGCTGACATGAAAGCAGGGAAGACCCTGTTTGGGCAATACTGCACTGTTTGCCATGGAATGGATGGTAAAGGTATTGCCACCTTCCCTGACCTGACTGATGATGAGTGGATAACAGGCAATACCCCAGCCATTGTAGTTGAACAAATTACAAATGGTAACATTGCCAAGGGAATGACACCATACAAAGGCATTTTATCTGAAAAACAGATTGAACAGTTAGCAAGTTATATATTAAATGAATTGAACACCAATGAAAATAATCAGTAATTTTTTAGAAGATATTGAAGGGATACAAATCTTTTATATCATTGGGCTATTAATATTCTTCATTTTATTTATTGTGATCCTGGTTAGGACACTGAGAAGGCCTAACAAAGAAATGGATGATATCAAAAACTCCATCCTGAATGATAACAAAAGTGAGGAAACAATAACATCACAACCTTAAAACCAGTTATTATGGCATCAGAAAAAAACAATACAAAAGATCAACATGAGCCTATGATGGATCATGAATATGATGGCATTAAAGAATTAAATAACCCTCCCCCAGCTTGGATCATGGCCATATTTTACATCACCATTGGGTTCTCAATTTTGTATGGGGCATACTATTTTTGGTTGGATGTGGGAGACCATCAGGATGCTGAATATGCGCGCAAAAGTGCCAAACATGATGCAAAATACCAGTTGGTAAACCAATCAGCAGAAGACCTGGCTTTGCTCACTGATGCAGCTAGCCTGGCTGAAGGGAGGGCTGTATATGATGCCATGAACTGTTTTGCATGCCATGGCATGAATGGTGAAGGGAATGCCATTGGTCCCAACCTCACTGATGAATACTGGATAAATGGTTGCAGTTTTGAGGATGTGTTTAACATTATCAAAAATGGGAATCCTGCTAAAGGGATGACACCATTCAAAGGGCAAATAAGTGATACAAAAATCCAACAGGTAAGTAGCTACATCCTTGAGAATTTGGTGGGGACTACCCCTGCTAATGCCAGGGAAGCACAAGGAGAAAAATGTAATTAAAATTATTATTGGGAATAGGTTGCCTAAAAATTTTTGTGGTTCTTAGTTCTTTTTTTGTGTAACTTTGTGGTAAATACAATATTATTCCACAAAGAGTTCCAAAAGTTTCACAAAGCAATCCATAAACTTTAACTTTTGTTTTTTAGGCAACCTGTTTTTCTTTTTCTTAAATTTGAACATATGGCAGAAAAAGAAAATGCTTTCAGGGATAAGCCCATCAACCTGGATGAAAAAGGAAGTAGGAAATGGGTGTATGCTAAAAAGCCAAAGGGGAAATGGTATACCAGAAGGACTATCTTCAGTTGGTTTGTCCTGGCTTTCTTTGTGGCAGTCCCTTTTATAAAAATAAATGGCAACCCATTTATTTTAATGGATATAGCCAACAGGAAATTCATTTTATTTGGAGTGATCTTCTGGGCTCAAGATACATTTATCCTGGCATTGCTGATGCTGTCATTTGTTTTATTCATTATCCTGTTCACAGTTACTTTTGGCAGGATATGGTGTGGATGGGCATGCCCCCAGACCATCTTCCTGGAAATGGTATTCAGGAAAATTGAATACCTGATTGAGGGAGATTACAGGAAACGCCTTGACCTGGATAATAGCCCCTGGACACCAGGAAAAATATTTAAAAAAACTACTAAACACAGTATTTTTATCCTGATATCAATTGCCATGACCAACACCTTCCTGATGTGGTTCATTGGCAGTGAAAGGTGGCTGGAAATGGTTTCAGAACCCGTTGGTGAAAACCTTTCAGGGTTTATTATCATGCTGTTTGTTTCAGCTTTCTTCTATTGGGTATATTCCTATTTCAGGGAACAAATATGCACAATGGTTTGCCCCTATGGAAGGATGCAGGGGGTGTTGCTTGATTCAAAATCAATTGTGGTAACCTATGATTACCAGAGGGGTGAGCCAAGGGGGATGAAAAATGAAGGTGACTGCATAAATTGTAAAAGGTGTGTATCAGCCTGCCCCACAGGGATTGACATCAGGGATGGTACCCAATTGGAATGCATTAATTGCACAGCCTGCATTGATGAGTGCAATAGTGTAATGAAAATGGTAGAACAGAAACCCAACCTCATTAGGTTTGATTCAATGCATAACATCAAAACTGGCACAAAAACTGTTTGGAATACCAGGAACAGGGCCTACAGTGTGGTACTGCTCATCCTGTTCAGCTTTTTTGTGTACACCCTGCTAACAAGGCCAGTCATCGAAACTACCATTTTAAGGACCCCAGGTTTGCTTTATCAGGAAAATGCAGATAATACCATTTCCAATGTTTACAATATGAAAATTGTAAATAAAACCCATGATGAAATGGAATTGGAAATGCGCCTGGTATCACATAAAGGTGAGATAAAACTTGCAGGCAATAAAATTGTTGTTAAAGACCAGGATTACTTTGAATCTACCTTTATTTTGTACATCCCTAAAAAGGAGCTTGAAAGTGATAAAACCAAGGTAAAGTTTGGTATTTTTAAAGGAGATAAATTACTGGAAACCTATACCACATCATTTGTAGGGCCATGACTTGGATGCTGGATTGATGCTGGATAATAATGAAAACTGGATAAAGAATAAAAAGGATAAAGTGATGAAGATAAAATTTAATTGGGGTACAGGCATATTCCTGTTTTTGATGTTATTTTTAATAGCTTGTGGTGTGTTTATCTATTTTGCATCCCAACAAGATGTGAACCTGGTGCATAAAAACTATTATGAAAAAGGGGTGGATTATTCTGAGCAAATGAAGGTTGAATCCCGTTCAGCACAATTCAGGAATTTGATTTCAGTGGATGAAGCAGCTGAAACTTTTTCTATCCAATTTGATAGCACCTTAGCAGCCAGGATTGACTCAGGAGAAGTGCTGTTTTATTACCCTGCTGAAAGCTCAAAAGACCTGCTGATACCTTTGGTAGCTGAACATACAACCAGGGTACTTAAGTCAGGGCTGTTGCATGGTAGGTATGAAGTAATAATTACCTGGTTTATGGAAGGGGAAGAATATGAGGTTACAAAAACCATAGTCAACAAACAAAATTAAAAAAGCTACTTTCCACTAAAACTGATCATACAAATGGCCATTCTTTTATCAGCTATATTACTTGGGTTAATGGGAAGCTTCCATTGTGCTGGCATGTGTGGCCCCATTGCCATAGCCTTGCCACTGCATGGAAATACAACTTTACAAAAAATATTTGGAGGCATTTTATATAACTCTGGGCGCACCATTACCTATGGGGTAATGGGGGCTGCTTTTGGGGCTTTGGGGCAAGGGATGCAACTAATAGGCTTCCAGCAAAAAATATCAGTAATTATGGGTGCATTAATGATCATTTCTGTGCTATTCCCTTCCTTGTTTAAAAACCAATACAGCCTTGATAAAAGCTGGACGAAAGTTGTGGCTAAATTAAAAACATCATTGGGTAAGCTGTTTTCTGTGCGTTCATTTTCAAGCCTTTTCCTGATTGGGCTGCTGAATGGGCTGCTGCCCTGTGGACTGGTTTATATGGCCATTGCTGGGGCAATTGGCACAGGTGAAATTACCTTGGGCACACTGTACATGGTTATTTTTGGTTTGGGAACTATCCCCATGATGCTGGCTATTTCGCTGGCTGGGAATTTTTTAAGTACTGCTATCAGGAATAAAATAAACAAGCTGATCCCTTTCCTTGTAGTATTGGTAGGCCTGTTTTTTATTTTGCGTGGGCTAAGCCTGGGGATACCATTCTTGAGCCCTCCCAAAGAAAAGATAGAGCAGAAGTTTGAGAAAAGCCTGGAGAGTGAAACAGAAGAGTTGCATAAAAGCTCAAAAGGGGATTGTTGTAGTTAGTTTTAATTTTGATTGATTATTAAAAGAAATTGCCACAAAGGCAGAAAAACTCAAAGAATACACAAAAAATTATATTAACCTTCTATACATATGAAATGAGCATAAATAAATTTAAACATTTATATATCAGATGGAATGATTAAATTTTTTATGTGAATTCCATCTGTTACCACTGAAAAATATAAAATTTGAACAGATGAAATATAAATCAATTGATACTGAAACTGAAAATATTGCCAAACATGTGGTTGATGCAGCTTACAAAGTACATAAATCTCTTGGACCAGGTTTACTAGAAAAAGTGTATGAAATTTGTTTTTGTCATGAACTTGCAAAAAAAGGGCTTCAATGCAAAAGGCAGCTGGACATACCTATTATATATGACAATTTAGAATTTAAAGAAGGTTTAAGATTAGATGTATTAGTAGAGGATAAGATAATTTGTGAGTTAAAGGCATTGGAGAATGTTAATCCAGTATGGGAAGCCCAAATATTGAGTCATCTTAAACTTACTGGAAAAAGGCTAGGTTTTCTAATTAACTTTAATGTCCCTAAAATTAAAGATGGAATAAGAAGGTTTGTAATGTGATAAAAATTATTCAAAGGCACAATGCCTTAGTGAAGAATTGGTGGCTTTCTGTCTTTGTGGTAAAATTTAGTTGGTAAGGTAAACTTTAAAAAGTGAGGTCAAATAAGCAGGAAAAAATAAATTGTGTGCATTGTGGGGCTGATTGTGGTAATTCTCCAGAATATTGGAATGATCTGCCATTTTGTTGCAGTGGATGCAAAACTGTTTACCAGCTCCTGAATGAAAATAAACTCTATAAATATTATGACCTGGAAGAGACCCCTGGCATCAAGGTAGAAACCACAGAGTTTGGAAATAAATATGCTTTTCTTGATAAAGAAGAGGTGGCTGAAAAATTGATCTCCTTTAAAGAAGGAAACATTTCCAAAGTAAGATTTTTCATTCCTGTTATCCATTGTGCATCATGCATATGGCTGCTTGAAAACATGCATACCCTAAACAAAGGGATTAAATATTCTTTTGTAAACTTTACAAAAAAAGAGGTTGATATTACCTTTGACCAATCACTGATTTCTTTGCGACAACTGGTTGAATTGTTGTCATCATTGCATTATATACCCGACCTATCCTTATCTCTTTCTGACAAAAAAGAAGAAAAAAAAAGCTATAAAAAGATACTATACAGGATTGGGGTAGCAGGGTTTGTTTTTATTAATGTGATGACTTACAGCCTGCCAGCTTATTTTAATGGGGAGCCCCTGAATGATAAATTACAAAACCTGTTTAGCCTGTTGAGTTATATCCTGGTTATTCCTGTGGCTCTGTACAGTGCCAGTGACTATTACATTTCAGCTTTTAAAAACCTGGGGAAAAAGAATATAAGTATTGACCTGCCCATAGCCATTGGCATTATTGTATTATTCCTGGTCACATCCTATGAGGTAATTTCAGGAGTGGGACCAGGGTATAGTGACAGCCTTGCAGGATTGGTATTTTTCTTGCTTATTGGCAAGTGGTACCAGGGAAAAACCTATGAAGCCCTTTCCTTTGACAGGAATTATAAATCATACTTTCCCATTGCTGTCACAAAAATCAATAAACAATTGGAAGAGAGCATCTTGCTGGAGCATATTGAAGTGGATGATGTATTGGTTGTCAGGAACAAGGAATTGATCCCTGCTGACAGTGAAATGGTTGAAGGTGAAGGAAGGATTGACTATAGTTTTGTAACAGGTGAATCAACCCCAGTGATTAAAAATGCTGGTGATTTTATTTATGCTGGTGGCAGGCAAATGGGAGGTATTATCAAAGTAAAAGTAAAAGCTGAAGTAAACCAAAGCCACCTAACTAAACTATGGAACCAGGATAAAACCTACCAAAAACCTACTGACTCATTAAAATCATTGTCTGATACCATCAGCAAATATTTTACATTAATCATCATTGTCATTGCCCTGGCTGGATTTATTTTCTGGTTTTTAAAAGGTGAATTTGAAACTGCCATTTTTGTATTTACTGCTGTCCTGATTGTAGCCTGTCCTTGTGCTTTGGCTCTTTCTATACCATTCACTTTTGGAAATACCATGAGGATATTTGGGAAAGCTGGGCTGTACATAAAAAATACAGAAGTAATTGAAAAGCTTTCCCACATAAACACCATTGTTTTTGATAAAACAGGCACCCTCACCAAACCCAATGAAAACAGGATTGGTTATGTGGGTAGGAAACTTTCAAAAGAAGAAATAGCAGGCATTTATTCATTGGCAAAACAATCAACCCACCCACTAAGCATTGCCCTGGCTACCCATTTTAAACAAAATAGCTACCAACCTCCCGAGCATTTTGTAGAAGTTGCAGGAAGGGGGATATATGGCAAAGTCGTCAACCTGAAAATCAAGTTGGGGTCACAAGAATATGTAACCCAAAGCCAAACTGACACCAATATTGCTACCATGGTTTTTGTTTCAATAAATGATGAATTGGCTGGCCATTTCAAAATAGGTAACCAGTACAGGGATGGGCTGGAAAATGTTATAGGAAACCTCAAAGGTAAATTTGCTCTTTATATGGTTTCAGGAGATAATGATTCAGAAAAACAAAACCTGGAACCCCTGTTTGAAAAAAGCAACCTTCTGTTTAACCAGAAGCCAGGTGATAAAGCAGCATTTATAGCCAAATTACAACAACAAAGCTCACATGTGCTTATGACTGGTGATGGGCTGAATGATGCTGGTGCTTTGATGCAAAGTGATGTAGCCCTGACCATTGCCAACAAAGTGTACCACTTCTCCCCTGCCAGTGATGCTGTGCTTGAGGCTGATAAATTCAATATCCTGGCCAGGTTTATCCATTTTACCAAAACTTCACTGGCTATTGTAAAAGCCAGCTTTGCCATTTCATTCCTCTATAATATTATTGGTATCAGCTTTGCCATAACAGGGAACCTTTCCCCTATTGTAGCAGCTATTTTAATGCCTGTAAGTTCAGTATCAGTAGTTGCATTTGCAACTTTTGTAACTAGGATTACTGGAAAAATAAAGCTCAGGATCAAATAAAACCTGAAATTCACTAAATAAATATTCCTTTCTCATTCTTCAACCCTCTATTTTCCTGTGATTCAATTGTAAAACTGAACATAAAATTGTATCTTTTTGCAAATATCCAAAAAATCAAACAATGAAAAAGTCAGCTGCCTTACAGGGTAAAATACTCTTGTTATCCATAAAAAAGACCCTCTTTCTATTTTTCCTTCTAAACTTATGCCTGTGTTTCAGTTCATTTGCTCAAGGTGGTAATCTCAAAGCAGGGCAATGGGCAAGTGTAGGTGGGGAGCTACTACTTTCTGGCACACATAAGTTCACCACATCCTGGGCTTCAAATGCAGGACAACAGTGGTGGCAAGGTGGATTTTGGGATCCTGTGGAAACCCGCAATTATAGCCCATGGGAAAATACAGTTTTAAATTCTGTTTCTCCTAAAAAAGGCCAATTTACAGTAATGGGACCATGTAACATTGGTCTCTACCAGCGCGCAAAAGGTCCCAGGATACATTTGAAGGATGCTGAAACTGAACAAGGATTTACACCCTGGGCAAATACAATTGCATTTTCAAGCCAGGTTTGGAGTGGAACAGTAAAGGACTTTAATAAAAATGAAGAGTTTTGGGGATTTATCCCAGCAGGGAAAGAGGTTACTTTGAATGTTATTGCAGTAATGACTGCCTATGATAATAGAAGGGGTACAGGTGAAATATCATATCAAGCACCACAGGATATTGAATATGAAATTTGGTTCTTCCCCAGGGGAGAAGAAGCAAAAATTCTGGGTATACTTTCAGGGTTTGACAAACCACAACCAGGAATACTTTACTACACGGAAAAAAAATGCAACTAACTCATATAAACCATCAGAAATGAAACATTTAGCATCAAAATATATAATTCCCCTCTCCTTTTTACTAATTCTTTTATTGATAACACCTAACCTATTTGCTAATTTAAGTACTAGAGTAAAAATTTGTGCTGTAAAGGGAACTGTTCAAACAGGACCAGCAATATCACACCAGGGGATAGGTCATTCAACAGTATATACTTGCCCTTTAAAACAATCCCTAAATAGAACTGAGTGCAGGATTGTTAATCGCCAAACAATGGTTGAAACAGGAGATAATTCTTTTGGATATATTGAATATCCAAGTGGGTATAAAGTGAAAGTAGGACCAAATACAAAACTTGTTGTTGCCCAAAATAATATTTATGTTGAATCAGGGACCAGTTGGTATAAAATTGAAAAAGTTAGCTATCAAGGAAAACCCAAATTTGTTGTTAAAACACCTACTGCAATAGCAGGAATAAGAGGAACAGAACTTCTGGTAGATGTTAAGAAAGATGGCTCTTCAACTATCAAATTAATTGAAGGTAGTCTTGAGGTTTCTGATATAGATCAACAGAATAAAATGATGATGGCAGCGGGCATGGAAGTCACAATTCCTGCTCAAGATAAAAGCCTAAATACAGGTTTATTAAATATCAAGGACAATCAAAAATGGTGGACTGACTGGCCAACCCTTGTTCCAATTTCTGAAATGCCCCCTGATTTAGATGACCCAAATACCTCTACATCAATAAAATCAAATCTAATTGCTGATTCCCATGTTTATGCCTATTCTTACTTAAATTGGAACAAAGCCAATTGGGGTAAATATGAAATATTAGGAGCTGGTTGGAATCCTATAGGTGGAGAGAAAAGAGCATATCTAAAATTTGATGTTTCAGGAATTGATAAATCTACATTTGAAAAAGCTTCATTGAGATTGTTTCATTACCACACAGCTGGAGGTAATTCAGCAGAACTTGGGGTCTACACAGTAAGAAATAGTTGGAATGAAGGAAATGGAAATTACAAGCCTTCCAATATTGCTCAAGCTGGTGAAATTTGTTGGGTAAATCAACCACAAACTGATCAATACCCAGTGGCTTATTTTAATCCAGGCGCACAAACAAATGATTTTGTTGAAGTGGATATTACTGCCTTGGTTAAATCATGGTTGAATGGAATGCCAAACCATGGCTTGGCTATTAAAGCTGGTGAAAACTACTTGAATGGCCCTGAATCTGTTTATGGTTTTTATGCAAAAGAACATGAAGATCCTGACAAACACCCACAGTTGATTATAAATGGAATCCAAAACAATGCAAGCTTTAATGAAAAACCAGCAACAACCTCTGTACAAAATACAAAAGTTGAAAAAATTAATTCTTTTGATATTACCAATAAAGGAGGGAGGTATGCCTGGGAACACACCCAGAATATTTCCATCCCAGGTGAAGGGGCTGTTGTTTTTGAGGCTCTTACTACTGCAGATTTGATCATATGTTTTGCAGAAAACATAACAGATAGGAATGCTTTATATGAGATAGTGATTGGAGCATTTCATAACACAAAATCAATTATTAGAAAAGGTGCTCAAAATCCTTTACATGGGCATGTACAAGTTGAAGCCAGCCAAACCCCAAGAGCAGTCATTGCAGGCAACCAATGGATTACTTATTGGGCTAGTGTTAAAGATGGATTGGTAATGTATGGCAGAGGTAAAGTTATTGGCCAAAACGCCATGCTGGAATGGCAAGACCCAAATCCTTTAACTTCTATAAATAAAATAGGATTCTCAAGCTGGAATGCCCCAATTAAATTTAGAAATGTTCAAATATATAGTAGCTCACAACCTGCACGCCAGGAAAGCAAACTAACAAAGAATTGGGAACCAATTGTAATGAATGATGCTTTTACTGTTCAAAAAAGTAGTGGAGTATATTCCTGGGAATATCCTAAAAACACAAAAATATCAGGGAACACTGCTGTTACTTTTGATGCCAAGGGAACTACTGACCTAATTCTCTGTTTTGCTGAAGAAGCAGATAATAAAAGTGCCATGTATGAAGCTGTTATTGGTGGGTGGGGCAATACACAAACTGTTATCAGAAAATTCAGGCAAAACCCACACCATGGGCATGTAAGGGTCAGGGCAAATGAGAATATTAATGCTATGGTTCAACCCAATGTGTGGGCAAGCTATTGGTTGAGTGTTAATAATGGATTGGTTCAAATTGGAAGAGGTAATGTACCAGGGCAAAATATTACATTGCAATGGCAAGACCCAATTAATCCACTTGAGTTTATTTCTACAATTGGGTTCATGTGCTGGAATGTTCCTTATGAGGTAAGAAACTTAAAAATAATTCCATTGAAATAAATAAATACAATTAATATTTAGTTTCACAGGGTTGTATGATGCCCGGTTCTTATTTCACTGAGAATAGCTTTATTATTTTTCCCTTTTAACAACCAACAATCAGGTTATGTTAAAACTGGAATTGTTTCAACAGGAGTTGAAGAAAACCTGGATATTGATTCAAATTAAGAAATTTCTTAGATTTGATAGATTATATGCCAGCTAGGAAAGCATTATCAACAAGTTAGCACATTTTATTCTATTGATTTTTGGCTACAACTGTTCCTAATAGTCACGTTTAATTGCTCTTCCCAAGCCACCTATCCCAATGGTCAGGTAGTGCATATTCCCATTGAAACCGTCATATTTTTTATCAAAACCCATGTTGTTATATGAGTACCTCAAACGCAAAAACCAATAGGAATCTTCAGGCTTGTTATAGCTTACCATAGGTATTTTTGAACGCCCTAGTTTAATATCCAGGTTAAGGCCCATGGTGTATGTACCTGTAAAATCAAGCTCAACTTTTTCCAGATCAGGCTCTTCATCCTTATCAAATTCAGTAGGACCAATGTTTGTGGTAGCTACACCTGCAAAAGGTGTAATTTTTAAATGGTTGTTTTCAAACAATGTATACCCCAATGAAGCTTCTGGAAGGAATATCCTCACCTGTGAGCCTTCCTCCCAAACCCCTGTTCCATAATCCCAATCATTGTTGTTTTTACTAAACCCAATATAGTCCCTTAAAAAAAGGGTAAAATCTTTGTAGCAAATATCAAATGCCACCCCAATGGGGATATTGTTTTTATATTCCTCTGATAACTTATCAGTGAAAATCCCATAACCACTGAAAAATTCAAACCCAAAACCCCATTTTGAAGCTACTTGCCTAAACCTGATGTTCTTCCTTGTATAATCTTCATATTCACTATTAGGATGGTTGCCCAAAAACTCATCTGCCATATCATTCAACATGTCCTGGGTGATATCAGGGTCATTTTTACCTGCCAACAAATAACTGAGGTTCATAATAAGGAAATCCTTATCTACCTCAGCAACCATTGATTTCTGAAGCTGGGAAATGAGGAAATCTTTCATTTGGCTAGTTTTTACCAACAGCTTATTGTATAGCAAGTCATTGTCAGGCTTGATTTTATACTGGAATGAAATAACTGTCACTGAATCAAACTGGTTAATGCTTTTCAATAATTCCTGATATTCACCTGTCCAGTAGAGGATAAACCAGTATTCAGCAGGGTAAAAAACTGCATAATCCTCATTTTCAACTTCACCAACCAGGTAATTTTTTACTTCCTCCACTTTTTCAAAATCATCCTCCAAAAAACTGTCCAGCAAAAGCCTTCTTCCATTCGAAATAATTTCTTGTTTCTTATCATCATAATTCAAAATCTCATGCTGTAAGCTATCTACCTGCCCCATTGAAAAAACAGGGAGTAATGCTATTGTTATAGTCAAGATTATATTCTTCATTGCATCAACTTGTTGAAAAATTACTTGCTAATTAAAAAATTTATGAAATTGGGCGGCAATTTAAAAGGAATTCAGTTTAACTGCAATAATTCCCATAATATTTTTCTTTTATCTTATGCCAATATTTGTTCATATTAAGCATTGCGAGCTTGAATAATTTATTGAATTATGATTAACAGCCTATTGTAAATTAGTAGTTTGCCAGTTTAATAAATTTTCTGCTTTTCCCTACCAATATATTTTTTATTTTAGCGCAAAAATCAGATTGAATGCTTAATAATAAGAAAATAGTTGTAGTACTACCTGCATACAATGCTGCCAAAACACTTGAGATAACTTATAATGAAATAGATTTTTCTATTGTTGATGATGTAATCTTGGTTGATGATAAAAGCAGGGACAATACAGTGGAAGTTGCAAAAGATTTAGGTATCCAGCACATTGTGGTGCATGAGCAAAATAAGGGATATGGAGGTAACCAGAAATCATGTTATAATAAAGCTCTGGAGCTTGGTGCCGATGTGGTTATTATGCTTCATCCCGACTACCAATACACCCCAAAGTTAATCCCTGCTATGAGCAACCTGATTGCAGGAGGGCTTTATCATGTTGTCCTGGGGTCACGCATTTTAGGCAAAGGAGCTTTAAAAGGAGGTATGCCTTTTATAAAGTATGTATCCAACAGGGGGCTCACATTTATCCAGAATATCCTGATGAATGCAAAGCTTTCAGAGTACCACACAGGCTATAGGGCATTTTCTAAAGAAGTTTTGGAGCGTGTCAACTACAATGCCAATTCTAACAACTTTGTATTTGACAACCAAATGCTCTCCCAGATTTGGTTTGCTGGATATGAAATAGCTGAAATAACCTGCCCTACCAAATACTTTGACGATGCTTCCAGCATTAGCATCAAAAACAGTAGCATTTATGGTTTAGGTGTGCTAAAAACGTCTTTTCAATTTAGGCTTGCTAAATGGAGTTTAGCAAAATATGCTATTTTCGAATAATCCTAAATTAACATAAATGAAAAATATGAAATTCAGTAGTAAGGTAATAGTAACCGTCTTTTTCCCAATACTGATTGCCATACTGTTTTTCATTATAAACATTATTGATAGTCCAGCATCTGTTACAAGGATTGACCCAGAATATTTATGCCTCCTAAATGGGTTGAATGTTTCCATACTCCAGTTTGATAATATTGGTTATACAGACCTTCCTGGAACACCTTTCCTTATTTTAACAGGAATATTTGTCCGTTTAACCCACTTGTTTTTTGGAAACTCACCCATTATTGAGGATGTGATAAGCCGCCCAGATTTTTATATCCAGGCTTCCTCTTACCTTTTTATACTTTTAACAGCCTCCATCCTTATTTGGGGTGGGCTTAAAGTTCTTAAAGCAACAAACCATGTATTAGCAAGTATTGCATTGCAAAGCAGCTTACTCCTTTCTCCTGTGTGCTTAACTATGCAAATAAGGTATAGTGCTGACAGGCTGTTGCCATTACTTGCTTTTATTTTTGCAGTTTACACCATCCTTTATTTATTTAATTCTTTAAACACAAAAAGGTATGTCATTTATTCGGGTATCATACTAGGTATTGGATTCATAACCAAATTTAATTTTATTGCCCTTGCTATTTTGCCACTATTTATCGTTGCACCCATAAAAAACTGGTTAATATATGCTGGAACTTTTACTGCCTCTTCATTTTTGTCTTTTTTGCCTATCATTTCTAAATTTGATAATGTAAAAAGGTTTCTTGTAAGGCTCATCAGCCATGGCGGTACATATGGACATGGAGAGCAAGAATTTTTGAATTGGGGAAAGATGGTGGTAAATTTGAAAAAAATATTCCAATTAAATGAAGCCTTTGCTATTCTATTTCTTTTAACACTGGTGATTATCCTTATTTCAGTTTTATCTAAGGCAATAATTAGTACCAATAGAAAAAAAACATTGTTCCTTGTAGGTTTTATTTTAGCTTCAGTGATAGAAGCAATTATGGTCTCCAAACATTTTAAGAATTATTACCTAATCCCAGTTTTATCTTTATCTGGAATAGTATTCTTTTTGATCTGGGATATCCACTTTAATCAAAAGAAAAGTAAACTAAAACTTTGGGTAGGATTCATATTACTTGTTCTTATGATTGCATTTTCTCTGGCAGATACAAATCAACACAGCAAAACAACCAAACATAAACTAGAAGCAAGGAATAAAACACTCGATTTCTTTGAAAACCAGATGCAACCAAATGACTACCTACTTCTTGAACCTGCCTGGATTTCAGGCTTATCAAAAATCAATGGCCTTTTGTGGGGCATAAGTTATGTAGCCGATAAAAATGATTTCACAAAATACTATTTAGAGCAATATTCTAATGTATTGACTTTTGAAGGAAATGGCCGCCCTCTTAAACATTTTCGTACAAAGGATGTAAATACTGATGAGGTTTTTAAAGCAGGAAACATATTTTACCTCTTCTCAACTCCAGGGCGCCATACCAAAGCACTTATTTCTGAATTCAAAATACAAGCTGGTAAAGTAAACAAATTAGTAAAAATAGATACCCTTTTCAAAAATCCTTTAAATAAAGATATCCTGCTTAAATCTGAACTTGCTGAAAGTTTCAGAAGTGACTCGCTCACAACAATGTCTTTTTTTAATGGGCTGGAAGAAGAAAAATCCCATTGGAACCAAAAAAGTGTTGTAATAGAGAACCCATGTAATGGTAAAAAATCCATAAAAATAGAAAGGCAAAGCAGCACTGGAAGCATTTTTAATTTAAACCCAATAGAAAATCAGGAAGGAAAGTTATTTGCCCTGGAAGTTTCCTGCAACTATTACCAAATCTATTCAAACCATACTACAAGGCTTATTATTGAAGCCACCAACCCAAATGGGAAGAAATTTTGGCATTCAGTTTTTTGTGCTGATTATGCCAATCATATAAATCAATGGGAAAATATCTTATACAAAATTTATTTACCTGAATATGTTTCAAATGCACAACACTTACGAGTATATTTCTACAACAGGTCAAAACACCATGTTTATATAGATGATATAAACATTAATGTCATTTATAAAAAGGGCTAATTTGTGAGTTTATGCTATTTAATATTGTTTTTTAGTAAGGAATTCTAATTTAAAATCTTTCAGGTCAAACTCAGTGTCAATGGTTTGTATAATCAAATTAATGATTTGTCCTTCTATATTATCTATTTTAGGTAAAACATAATCATAGGTTCCTAACTGAGGTTTTCCAAACTCTTCATGTGCATAGTGCAAATGCCATACTCTGTGGTAGAATTTATTTTCCTTGTTTTTATCATCAATTGTCAAGGCTATCCTAATTTTATCTTTGTACAAAAATGGATTGTTAAAAGAGACTTTTATAAAATCAACCTCATTTAGGTCAGGAAGTTTAGAGCAATCCTCAGCCCAGAGGACTTCAAAAGAACCTGCCTTTAAAGGCTTATCTTCCAACAATTTCTCATAAACAACATCAAAAGCCTTGTAATCAAATTTTTTCTTATAAAATATCCCTCTTAACCTTTCATCAGTACGCAAAAATATTTTCCAATAAGCATCTTTATTCATGCTTGTTTGATGTAAAATATACACTTTATATTGGTAGGTCTGGATTAAGTTTAATGGGATTGTCAATATGGAAAAAGCTATGATTGCCATTTTAGCCCACCTATTTACCTGGGCAATAAACATAGCAATCAATATGAAAAAAACAGGGTAATAATCAATATAAGCCCTTAACCCATAGCTTCCTGCATAGTACCAGCACCACCATGATGAAAGCACATAAGTAAGAACAACAAAAAATGCCAACCATGTAGTAGCCATATAATATTTTTTTTTGTAAAAGAAGTACCCAACGGCAGGCAGGCAAAGTAGTACTATAGGAGTATAAACAAAAAGCCCTTTTTTATAACTAAACAAAATTTTAAAGAATTCTGGATCCAAGAAATTAAAACCTTCACCCTGGTAGGAATATAAAAAGAAATACCCTGTTTGCAGATACCACAAAAATAGTTGGATAAAAATAATTATAGCAAACAATGCAATTCCAGATACTAAAACCAATGGTTTCTTAATTATTGACAGTACCCCTTCTTTTAAAGACTCCCAGGAACCAGCAATAAATGGGATAAATAAAAATACCATTAAGTTTACTGGCCTTATTACAGTTATTACCCCAAGTGAAAGGACAGCCAACAGAAAATTACCTGAGCTCCTGTTAACAAAGAACCTTTTAGCAAAAAATATAAATGCAGTAATAGCAAAAAGAGAATAAACATGGCTAAATGCTGCATTGGAAGTTGCATATTGTGTTAATGATGTTGCAAAAACCATTAAAACTTGCACAAAAACCACAGGAAACCCTTTAATGCCATATTCTTTAAGAATAAATTTTAAAAGGAACAATGTAAGAAATACATAAAACAGGGCTGCAATAAAAATAGCCACATGGAAAGGCTCCTGATGCCCGTCATTCATGGTTCCATCCAAACCAGCTAACAGTATAGTACCAAAAAAGAAAGGGCTTTGCAACAATGCAGTACCATAAGAATACCTGTTTACCCTCTGCCCTTCATAATCCAAATAAAAACCAAAATTTTCTACCCTGGTGTTGAATACATCCTTTTGTCCTTCTGTAAAATCTTTCCTTGATATATCATGATGGATAAAAATGGAAGGCAAATAATCATAATAGCCTACCCCATCTCCTGTTATAGTTTTACCAACAAAATTTTGGGTAAGGGCAACAAAAATGAATACAATTATTATTTCTGGAAGTACTGTTTTGAGGAATGTAATAACCTTTGACATTTTTTTATTGTTTGGTTTTATTATTTGAGTTTTCACCCAACTCTATTTTTACTCTGAGTCTGGTAAATCAATATTGAGCGAATTTAAAACAATTGTTTAAAACTCCTTAGCATTGGATGTTAAATATTTACAATTCTTTCATCCCCACATATGAAAGAGAATAAACAGATTTTCCTATTTTTGCCTGAAATATTTTTGTATAACCTATTTTTATTTGATAGTTGGGAATTTAAACTTCATGCTAAAAAAGTACTGGATGAAAAACCTGATATTTTTATTATTGCAGCTTTTGAAGGGTTTATCCCAAATATCCTTGAAAATATTTACAGGAAAGAAAATAAATTACTTGCAAGTAAGGGTAATATCAACTAAAAATCATAAAATTGTAGGCTGAATAAATGCTCCAGATATGAAAAAAAACTCCATTGCTATATCCAATACAACACTCGTTGCTGTTGTTATCTTATTTTTCATTTTTAAGCCTGTAATACAAAACCCCAATAGCTATTTGTATTCTACTTCTGGAGATGCAGTAAAAAGTTATTTCAACTTCTCTTATTACCTAAAATATGATAGTGGGATAAAGCATGATGGGATAAACTACCCCTATGGAGACCATCTGCAATACATTAATTCACACCCATTGTATTTACAGGTAATAAAATTTATTGATAAAAATATTTACCCAGTGGCAAACTATGGGGTTGCCATCCTGAACCTGAGCATGATCCTTTCATTATTGCTTGCAGTACCTTTCTTGTTTTTGATATTGAGGCACTACACGCTTCCCAGGTGGTATGCAGGCATCTTGTCCATAATACTCCTACTTTTGTCTCCCCAGTTTGACAGGATACAAGGGCACTTTGAAATGACCTATGCCTTTTTCCTGCCTATGTTTTGGTATTTTCTGATACAATGGAAAAAGGGGGAAAGAAGGTTATTATGGGCTTCATTACTTGTAATTGAAGGGCTTATAGGAGGATTCACCAGTGCTTATTATGCTGCTTTCTTCTCCATTTTCTTATTGGGGGTATTGGCAGTTGATAGTTGGGATTCACGTAAAAACCTGGCTGGGTACTGGAAAGAAGGATTACAATTACTGATATTGGCTATATTGCCATTGCTGATTGTAAAAGGGCTTGTATCACTCACTGACTGGGTTACTGACAGGCCCAACAACCCTTATGGGTTTTATGTTTACCATGCCAACTTTTTCAGTGTTTTCCTCCCATTTACTTCAGAATTGAAATCATTGCTTGGGCAACATATTAATATGAATTTCCAGTGGGAAGGCAGGGCTTATGTAGGCTTGCCTGCATCTATTTTGGCAGTTTCTATTTTTATTACAGGGTTTTATAACCTTCTCTCAAAGAAAAAGATTAGTTGGAGGGTTTTCAAACCTGAAAGAAAAATCCACTCCTACTTTTTTGCCTCCATCCTTATTTTGTTATTTGCCATGTGCATCCCATTTAAATATGGTTTTGGTTTTATCCTTGACATTATACCTCCCATTGGGCAGTTCAGGGGATTAGGAAGGTTTACCTGGATCTTTTATTATATTTTTACTGTATATACAGCCTTTTTCTTTTACAGGCTTTACAGGGTGTTAAAACAAAAAGGGATGCCCTTGTTGGGTATAATCATCCTGGTATTTGTAATTGGCTATTGGGCAATTGATGCTGGCACAAACATAAGGAGGAGCACAAGCAAGTTACTTAATAAAAATGATAAGCTTGAATCATTTGATGATGAATACCTAGGCAGGTTCAAGCAGGCAGGTGTTGACTCAGATGAGTTTCAAGCTATATTTTTCCTACCTTATGCCAATACATGTGGAGACAAATTGCTGTTTGAAAAAGGGTTGAATGCTTTTAAAGATGCCATGAAATGCTCATACCACACAGGCTTGCCTTTGGTACAAAGTTTTTCACCTAGGCTTTCATTTACTTATGCACTAAGCAGCATTCAAATGCTGGCACACCCAGCTATACATAAAACCAGGCTGGATGATATGAATGAAAAACCACTGCTGCTGGTATGTACCAAAGAAAAAATGAATACCCATGAAGCCTGGCTGCAATCACAAGCAGAAGTATTCTGGGAAGATAAATACATTACCCTATCAAGGCTTCCTTTGCAAGTTTTCCATGATAGCCATAACCAATGGATAGAAGAAGCTTCAACCCAAATAGGTAACTTGATGGGTAAAGGGAAGGTATCCACTGATTCCGTTAGCCAGTCCTCAGTATTATATGTTGATTTTGAAGAAAATAATACAGATATAGCCTTTACTGGAAATGGGACAAAATACCAGAAAAAAGGAAGCATTGAGTTGTTGAATAAAACTATAAATGACTCTTGGAATGCAGGTACTTATGAATTGTCATTTTGGCTGTATGTGGATAGTAGGAAATTTGATATGCCCAAAGCTGATTTAAAAGTGACCAATGAAAAAGGAGAGGAAGCCATGGAGAAAAGGTTAAATACCAGGGAAACCCATGATGTGTATAACCATTGGGTAAGGGTATCAGAAACCTTTGAATTAAAACCTGGATATAAATTACAACTCCATATCAAAGGAGAATACATATCAGTGGATGATATCCTTGTTAGGCCTAAAAATTCTTCAATATATATAAAAACAAAAGATGGGTTTGGCTTATTTAATAATTATCCTTTAACCCTCAATTAAAATTTGATCAGCCTAAGGAAGTTACCCCACTCCCATTCCATATTCCACCAAACACCTGAATTATATTTGTAAGAGAACAGGATATTATACACCACAAAAAGTACCAGGATGGTAGTTAAGCCCCACCTTAAAGCCCTTGCTTTTTCAGTATAAACTTTTTCAAAAAACCACCCCAAAGGGATAGCCATAAAAGGCAGGTATTCAATCAAGGTCCTATAACCTGCTGATGCACTAAAGGTTGGTAGCCACCAGCTTCCATTAATGTATACTATAAATACCATAACCAACAAGATTGCCCATGAACTGAACTGGCGCTTATATACCAGGTAAAATAAACTAATTGTAGAAAAGATCATAAGTGGGGTATAAAGAAACCAACCATTCCTTGCACCAAATAATACTGTGGTTACCTCTGGTGACCTTATGTTACTAAAACCCTCATGCTGGTATGAGTATATAATGTATTTTCCTGTAACAGTATGCCAATATAGCATTTGGGGTACAAACATAAGGAAACCTATCAGGAGCATAACCAACAGGTATGGCCATTTCTTAAACCAAAAAAATACCCTTTCTTTTAAGTCTGCCCAGCCATATACCCCATACAAGAACAGGAAAAATGCAATACAAATGCTGGTGGGCCTGATCAGTGTAGCCAATGCCAGTGGAAATGATAAATAAATAAGGTTCTTCAGGTTTGGTTTATCATAGAACCTGGGAACCAAATAAATAAACAACGCAATTGCACAAAATGAATAGGCATGTGAAACTCCAGGAATGATAGTTGTATAATAAAATAAGTTAGTTGCAAAAAAAGTTAATGCCATTACCCAAAAAGCAGTATTGTGGAAAAAAAAACGCCTAAGGAACCTGTAAATAAAAAGCAAACCTAACAGGGCATAAAAAAGGGATGCAAAAAATACAAAAGTAAAATAGACAGGTGTGTAGCCTGTCATTTCCAACCCAAAAAAGTAACTAAAGGCATGTGCTGTAAGAAAAAATGGGATTTGCATAATAGCCACACCACTGGTATAAACATTCAGGGTTTTTCCATTCCCATATTGTTTAGCCCAGTGCATCCTATCCATCTTATCCCAATCCATAATAAAAAAATGGGGTAAATACTGGTAATACCCTTCTGAATCATTCCTCATCAATGTTTTTTCAGCAGTAGTATTCTGCACATTCCTGTATATATCATTTGCTATAAATCCAAGGATACAAAAAACAATGATAAACCACTTTAAATGCTTCCTATACTTTTCATCTAAACCTTTGAACATCATTATTATAAAGTTTAAATTGATAAAAACCAGCCTAAATATTATTAAATATTATTTTTCGATTTTAATCCAAAATGAACCTCCATGCCTTTCCACGTCAACCAGGTTCTTATGTTCCCACACAGGAGCAATTATGTTAGCCAATTCCTGGTCTTCTGAAATAAAATAATTGGGCAGTAGAGGTTTATATTTTTCAGGGTTTGCCAATATATACATGGCTAGCCCATATTGTTCAGAATAGAACCTGTCACACATAAACTGGGGATAATCATAGGGCAGGTAAACATCATGTATTTGCACAATCACACCCTTTTTTAGCTTGGGAAATACTTCCATAAAGAAGGCCATAGCATCAGAATTGGGTAAAATCCTGTGTGAATTATCCACAAACAGGATATCATTTTCTTGAAGTTCATCAAGGAATGAAAAATCAACATCCTCAAAAGGTTGCCTAATTATTTTGTCAGCCAGTTTATCAATCTCTGCCCTTGGCATTGGGTCAATAGAAATAATTTCTGTTTTTAGGCATTGTTCCTTTATGGCTTTATAGGCTACCTTGGTTGAATTGCCAGAGCCAATCTCCACATACTTGGCTGGCTTATACTTGGTAAGCATGGTATATATCCCAATAATATCAAGGCCTGGTAAAAAACCATTATTCCATGTTGGTAGGGTTTCATTGTTTGTTTCCTCAGCCTTTTTTATTTGCTGAATAAAATCTTTATAAAAAAGTGCTTCCTTTAGTATTTCCTTATATTTGCTCCTTTCAGCATCAATTATTTTCAGCAACTCTTTATGGGCTGGTTCCCCATGCCCATAACGTGGCTTAAAGTCTGTTTTATATTCAGAAAACAGGTTTTGGAATTTGGGTGAAAGAAACCTGTAAAGTTGTTTTAACATAAAAAAGCCCCTCTATTTGAAAAACGTTTTTCTTGATACAAAAACATTATACTTTAATATACAATAAATAGCCCTCATGCCATCTTTCCAGCCTATTTTTTTCCCTTCTTCATAGGTGCGCCCATAATATGAAATCCCAATTTCATAAATCCTCACATTGGGTATCCTGGAAATTTTTGCAGTTACCTCAGGCTCAAAACCAAACCTGGGCTCTTTCAGGTTGAGGCTTTGGATCATTTCTGTCCTGAACATTTTATAACATGTCTCCATATCAGTGAGGTTTAGGTTGGTAAACATGTTTGAAATAAAAGTAAGAAATTTGTTTCCAAGTGAATGCCAGAAAAATAATATCCTGTGAGGATTGCCCCCCATAAACCTGGAACCATATACTACATCAGCAAACCCTTTGGCAAATGGTTTTAATAAATCATTGTACTCCTGAGGGTCATATTCCAGGTCTGCATCCTGAATAACCAGCAACTCACCTTTAGCCTCCTTAATACCTCTGTGCAGGGCAGCTCCTTTTCCCATATTTTTAGGTTGATGGTAAAACTGGATGTTATAACCAGGATTATCTTTCATATATTGCTCAACAACCTCCACTGTTTTATCAGTGCTAAAATCATTTACAATAATTACCTCTTTTTTATAGCCATAATTAAGCTCAACTTCCTCCACTTTATCTAAAATGGAAGTAATCGTATTCTCCTCATTATAAGCAGGTATTATTATTGAAAGTAATTTTTCCATCATCTTAAAATTCAATATAAAATTATTCTATTATTTAATAGAACACTGATGACACAGATTTAACAGATATGTACTAACTAAATTTGTGAGAATCTTTATGATCAGTGTTATCTATGTTCAATCATTATTTTTCTCTGCCAATATCCCCTGAAAGTATGTAATGGTTTCTTTTAGCCCTTCTTCCAGCTGCACACTTGGATTCCAGCCACCTAGCTTTTCCTGTGCCAATGAAATATCAGGCTTCCTCCTTATAGGGTCATCTTTAGGCAGTGGTAAATGTACAATTTCTGATTTTGTTCCAGTAAGCTTAATAATCATATTCGCCAGCTCCAACATGGAAAATTCCCCAGGGTTACCAAGGTTTACAGGTCCAATAAAATCATCTCCAGTACCCATCATCCTTACCATACCTTCAACCAAGTCACTCACAAATTGAAAGCTTCTAGTCTGGTTGCCATCCCCATAAATGGTTAAATTCTCTCCTTTCAAAGCTTGTACAATAAAATTGGAAACTACCCTCCCATCATCAGGCTCCATCCTGGGGCCATAGGTATTAAATATCCTGATTATTTTAGCTTTCACATTGTTTTTCAAATGGTAATTCACAAACAATGATTCAGCACAACGTTTCCCCTCATCATAACATGACCTGTCACCAATGGGGTTTACATTCCCCCAATAACCTTCAACCTGGGGGTGTACTAATGGGTCTCCATATACCTCACTGGTTGAAGCCTGAAGGATTTTGGCTTTAACCCTTTTGGCAATCCCCAACACATTAATTGCCCCCATTACTGAAGTCTTTATGGTTTTTATGGGGTTATGCTGGTAATGGACTGGTGAAGCAGGGCAAGCCAGGTTATAAATCTCATCTACCTCAATATAATAGGGCATAGTTACATCATGCCTGACCAGCTCAAAATAGGGGTTATCAATCAAATGGACAACCTTTTGTTTTGAGCCAGTAAAAAAATTATCAAGGCAAATTACTTCATGCCCATCAGCAAGCAAACGTTCACATAAATGTGACCCAATAAAACCTGCCCCTCCTGTTACCAGTATTCTTTTCATTATGAAAAATCTTTAGCAATTTGAGAATATAAGCATCAAAAATAATGATTAATACCATACAATTATGATAATGCCAATAGATAATTAACAACCCATTTTTTTTATTTTTAGATTGAACTTTTAACTTTGGGAAAAAGATCAGTTATGGCAAAATCACTTGTCAACACTAATGCCACCTTTGGGACAATGCCTGTTTTTTTAACTGCATTATCCACAATCCTGGGTGCAATTTTATTTTTGAGGTTTGGCTGGGCAGTAGGCCAGGTAGGGTTCTATGGTGTCATTGGAATTATCATTTTAGGCCATGTGGTCACCATCCCCACAGCATTTGCAGTAGCAGAGATTGCTACTAACCAACGTGTGCAGGGAGGAGGGGCTTATTACATTATCTCCAGGTCATTTGGGTTAAATGTTGGAGGGGCAATTGGTATTGCACTTTTCCTATCCCAGGCAATTAGTGTAGCATTTTATGTGATCGCTTTTGGTGAAGCTTTTGAGCCTGTTATTGAATGGGTTAAAGGAACCTATGGTTTTGTTATCCCAGACAGGAGGTGGGTTTCAGTACCCACTATGGTCATTTTATCTATGCTAATCCTCACCAAAGGGGCTAATATTGGGATGAAAGCCTTGTATGTGGTAGTAGCCCTGCTAGCTGCTTCATTAGCCTTATTTTTTATGGGAGAATCTTCCATCAAACCTGCTGAGATCAATTTCCATGCCCATGTTCCTGAACACTATAACTTCTTTTTTGTATTCACCATAATTTTCCCTGCATTCACTGGATTGGCAGCAGGGCTTGGATTATCAGGAGATTTGAAAGACCCAAAAAAATCAATCCCTCGTGGAACCCTTTGGGCTACCACTGTTGGAATGATCATTTATATAGCCATAGCCTATAAATTCACTGTTTCTGCTTCTCCTGAAGACCTTGTGAATGACCAATTGATCATGGGTAAAATAGCCCTTTGGGGACCTATTATCCCTATTGGGCTGGCTGCTGCTTCATTAAGCTCTGCACTGGGTTCAATTATGGTAGCCCCACGCACCCTGCAAGCAATTGGCTTTGATGAAATATTCCCTCAAAAATCAATTAATAACTGGTTTGCCAAAGGGAAAAAGAAAGATAATGAACCAGTTAATGGTTCTGTTATTACCATTATCGTTGCCTTTGTATTTGTATTTATGGGTGATATTAATTTTGTGGCCCAGATCATATCCATGTTCTTTATGGTGACATATGCTGCTATCTGCCTGATTTCATTCCTTGAGCATTTTGCAGCAGACCCTGCTTACCGCCCAACATTTAAATCAAACTGGTGGGTATCATTGATTGGTACACTATTTTCTTTTTGGTTGATGTTTAAAATGAATGCTCCTTATGCAGCTATCTCACTGACCATTATGGCTCTGATCTACTACATGATCAACCAAACCAAACAACAAGAAAGGCATGGGTTGAACAAGCTATTGCGCGGGGTTATGTTCCAACTGAACAGGCAATTACAAATAGTTTTGCAACGCGCTGACAGGGATGAAAAAGAATCAAGTTGGAGGCCATTTGGGGTATGCATTTCACATGATACTTTTAAGCGCAGGTCAGCCTTTGATATTATGAGGTGGATTTCCTTTAAATATGGATTTGGTACCTATATCCATTTTATTAAAGGATACCTGAACCAAGAAACCACTGCCCAATCAAAAGAGGTATTAGACAGGCTGATACACCTTTCACATGGAAGTAGGAATAGGGTTTATCTTGATACCATTATATCACCCTCTTACACTTCTGCCATTGCACAGGTTGTACAGCTTTCAGGAATTTCAGGAAAAGGGAATAACCTGATTTTATTTGAATACTCAAGGACTGACCCAGGCAACCTGAAAGAAATTGTTTCTAACTATGACATTGTAGATTCAGCTGGCTTTGATATCTGTATCCTAAACACATCATACAAAAGCTTTGGGTATAAAAAAGAAATCCATATTTGGATCAGGCCTGATGATTACAGGAATGCCAACCTGATGATATTGTTGGGCTACATAATCCTTGGCCATCCAGACTGGAAGAAAGGTTATATCAAAATATTTGCCCTCTACCCTCCTGAGTCAATGGATGAAAGAGAAAAGCAATTATTAAACCTCATAAAAACTGGCAGGCTTCCTATTAGCCCTACTAATGTAACCATGGTCCCCTTTGAGAATGAAAATAGGAAAGAAGTAATTTGTAAATACTCTGAAGATGCTGACCTCACACTGATTGGGTTCAGATATGAAATGCTTACTGATACCAAAGAGTTCACTGATGGTTACAGTGATTTGGGTAATATTTTATTTGTTAATGCCAATAAAGTAAAAGCCATAAACTAAATTTGATAAGGGCACGTTAAAGAAATGGATTCAGCACAGAGATTAAAAAAAGAAAAGGACAACATGGAAAGAGTAGCAATATTCCCTGGTTCATTTGACCCTTTCACAATAGGGCATGAATCAATTGTAAGAAGGGCAATGCCCATGTTTGATAAAATTGTGATCATGATTGGATACAATTCAAACAAAAAACCTTTCTTCCCTTTAGAAAAAAGGGTAAAATGGATAAACCAGGTTTTTAAGGATGATAAAAATATTGAGGTTGAATCATTTGAAGGGCTTACTGTTGATTTCTGTAAAAAAGTAAATGCCCAATATATTTTAAGGGGTATCAGGACTTCATCTGATTTTGAATATGAACGTGCCATTGCCCAGGTCAATAAACAAATGTACCCTGGCATTGAATCTATTTTCCTATTAACAACTCCAGAACATACACCTGTAAAATCAACCATTGTGCGTGACATTATCCAACATGGTGGGGATGCCAGCAAATTTTTACCTGATGGGTTAGATTTTGATGAATTTAAAACAGAGTAAAATACATGCCTCCTAAATTGAAACACATTTTCTTTTTGCTGTTTTGCTGCCCAATTTCAATTCTTGCTTCAACAATTACTGGGTTTGAGCCTGATTATGCTAGCAGAAGTATAAGTTTTTATACCTATTCTGACCCAATAACCAAAAAAGGGGTAGAATTATTCACAATTGAAATTGACCATACAGGCCATTTTTCAAAAGAGGTTGATTTAAAAAAGGTTGTTGTTTGTTATGCTGATTTTGATGTGTATACAACCATCCTGGTAGTTGAACCATCAAAAAACATTAAAATAAAACTGCCTCCTTTAAAGGGAAAAACATATGCAGAAAAAAAGAACCCCTTCTTTAAGCCTGTGAAATTGTGGATGAAGGTTGAACCTGGCAGTGATGATGAAATTAACACATTATGTTCCAGCTTTGAAAACAGGTTTAACTTCCTTACTGATAAATACTTTAACCAACTTTATTTCAGGCAATCCAATGCTATGCTTGACAGTGTAGCCAACACCCTTAAGGGTGAGTTTAAGGAATATTTAACCCCTTTTTTCAAGAATTTTGCCCTGTTCAAACTAAAAATCCTGGAAGTTGAGGTATTAAGGAAAAACCAGGATAACATATTGCATGGATTTAACCCTGGCTCTTTTTCATTCAACAACCCTGCATTTATTGACCTGGTTGACAGGGCTTTTACCAACAAACTGGTTTTTGAGGCCAATTCAGTCAAGGGAAAAGAAGTGAGTATGGAGGTGGGCAAAGGCAACCTTGCTTTCCTGAAAAAGCTTGTCAAAAATAAATATGGGCTTACTGAAAGAATGGATGATTTTATCATTTTAAAACTTCTTTATGATGCCTATTATTCTAGTAGGTTTTCAAAAAGAGCCATATTGAAAATGTTGGATAATGAGGTATTTAGCAAAAACAAAAGCATTGAAATACAAGAATTTGCAAAATCTATAAAAACTAAACTTTTATTCCTGGCACCTGGCACTGTAGCTACCGAAATATGTTTAGAAGATTTTAACAGGAATACTTTATGCACCAATGAAGGGGATAACCACAAATACATTTTGTTTGCAGATATGGAACTGCAAATTTGCCGTGAACACCTGAAATACTTACCAGTTATTGCTAAGAAATACAATCAAAAACTGGATATTTTTATTATTATTGAAAACAAGAAAACAGAAAAAATATGGGGGTATTTGAATGAACACAAAATACCTGGAACCATACTTTTTGATGAAAAACAGGTTTATAGTGATAAGTACAATGTAAGGTTATTTCCTACCTGCTACCTTTTTAATGGCAAACATGAAGTTGTCCTGGCTCCAGCCAAACCTCCCCTTGATGGCTTTGAACACCAATTTGGGAGGCTACTCCAAAGTGAGCAAATCAAACAAATGAGGAGCCAATAAAATTATATATCAATTCTTTAAGGTTTGGGTAGGTGTTACCCATAACTATCCCTATTTCATTGGAGGCAAGCCACCTGGCTTCTGTAATATCTTCTTCTAACTGAGGGATAGGCTGCATATTACCCCTATATTTCATTTCAAACCAGGATGTTTTTTTAAGCACCCACTCTCCTTTTGTATCTGCATAGCCTGATTGGTAAATATGCCATGTATTCTGTAACTTCCTTTTAATTTCAAGGCCTTTGATCCCACATTCTTCTTCAACCTCCCTGATAGCTGCCTGCCTTTTAGTTTCACTTTTATCAATTTTGCCTTTGGGCAAATCCCATTTCCCTCTCCTGAATATAAAAAGATACTGCCCATTTTGTTGGACAATCCCTCCAGCTGCTTTAATAAGTTTGAATTTTTTTTTAAACTTTTCCCATATTTTCTGTGGATTTTCAGCTGCTAAGTTTAACTCTTTTTGCTCACTTTTTAAGAAATGATTAACTAATCTGGTTAATTCATTTTCCCTACCAGTACCAACTAGCTGTAAATCTGCTGTTTTTCCCTCTAACCTATTGTTAGGCATGATTCTTATTATACGCTCATTAAAAAAAACTTTATACATTTGTTCCAAATTTTGACAAACACTAATACTATGGAATCAATTCAAATTGAAGTAGCCAAAAAACTATTACAAATTAATACAATAAAAATTCAACCATCAAGCCCTTTTACATGGGCATCAGGATGGAAAGCACCAATTTATTGTGACAACAGGAAAATTTTATCTTACCCTGAAACCAGGACTTACATAAGAGACCAATTTATTAATGTTATTAAAGAAAAATACCCTAATGTAGAGGTAATTGCAGGTGTAGCCACTGGAGCAATTGCACATGGAGTTTTAGTAGCTGAAGCACTGGGGTTACCCTTTATTTATGTGCGCTCAAAACCAAAAGGGCACGGGCTGGAAAACCTGGTTGAAGGTGATTTAAAACCTAACCAGAATGTGGTTGTTATTGAGGACCTGGTTTCAACAGGAGGAAGTAGTTTAAAAGCTGCTGAAGCTATTGATAATTTTGGGGGGAATGTATTGGGAATGGTTGCTATTTTTACTTACAACTTCCCACAAGCCAAGGAAAACTTTAAAGAAGCCAACCTTGAATTAACAACATTATGCAGATACCAAAACCTAATTGATATTGCTGTTGAAGAAGGCAGTGTTACTGATGAAGAAGTCGAAAACCTAAAGAATTGGCGTGAAGACCCTGCCAACTGGGGGAAATAGGAATTTATAAAACAAAATATAAATCCCACTTAGGTGGGATTTTTTATACCTCACATTATGGGCGTTAGCAAATATGTCAGTGATGTAAAATACATTAACCATACACCTGAAATAGTTTTCAATTACCTGTCAAATTTTGAAAACCTTTCTAAATATGTAAATGAAAGCTTACTGCAAAAAATTACAGAGCAAGTTCCTCAGGTAAAAATCAGTGATTTTCAATCAGATCGTGACACATGCAGTTTTAATATCTCAGGGCTGGGAGCTGCTGAGATCAGGATCATAAAAAGGGAACCTTTCTCAACCATTAAAATGGAAAGCACAGGAAACCTGCCCCTATCTTTTACATTCTGGATACAGTTATTGCCTCATGGAGAAAACCAAACAAAAATGAGGCTGACACTGCATGCTGAAATGAGTATGATGGTAAAAATGATGGCAGGCAAAAAACTAAGTGAAGGCATTAACCAATTAGCTGATACACTTTCAAGGCTGCCATATAATTGAAAAAATACTTTCTGCATTAGTTAATTTATGTATTCTATTTCTTTAAAATTAAAAGTTGATATTCCCCCACTATCATTTTCAACCAACAGCCTTCCAATCCTGTCAATACCAACAATCTTTCCCCTAAATTTGTGCCCATTAGCAATGTATCCAGCCCATTCACCTTTCTTGTATAAATGCCCAACATAGTCATCATAAGTTGGTCCTATCCCTTTTTCTTTTAATAAGAAATACCTTTTCTCAATAGCAAAGCAAAGATGCATCAGGCAGTTTTCAATATCATAAACTATTTTTGTAAAATGTGTCAAAGAAACAGGGTTAGGAATGGATGGGGAAAACTCTTCCTGGTTAAGGTTTAGCCCAATTCCTATTATTGATTCCGAGATCATATCTCCTTGCACCATATTTTCAATTAGCATCCCACAAACCTTTTTGTTGCCCACATATATATCATTGGGCCATTTAATGGTTACTTGCCCAACCAAAGGGCTTATAAAATCATAAATTCCTAAAGCTACAGCCATTGAAATAGCAAATTGATTGGCAGGTTTGACAAATTGCGGGCATAAAACTAAACTAAATGTGAGGTTCTTTCCTGCCTCACTTTCCCAATTATTTTTTACATATCCACGCCCTATAACTTGCGAGTATGCCAAAACGACAGTACCCTCTTCTGCCTCTTTGTGCATAACCAATCCCTTGGCATAATTGTTGGTAGAATCAACTTCATTCAACCTAATTACTTTTTTACCAATCATAAAGTTCTTTTTAATCAATTAATGTAAACTATTTTGCAAAAATACGGTTGAATAATTTAATCCATTTTTTGCAAATAAAAAAACAATGAATAGGGATTAATTTTATTCAACCAAAAAAAGCTATGAACCAATGAAATGCACCAAAAAGTTTATCTTTGTATTTCTAAAATTAATGTATGAATAAAAAGCAGGAAACGGAAAAACACAAAATTGAAGCCATTTTAGAAGGAATTAGACGTTTAAAAGGAAATGAGATAAAAAAAATAGACCTGACAACAATTGACCATTCAGAATGTAATTATTTCATTATTTGCCATGGGACATCAAATACACACGCTGATGCCATTGCCCAATCAGTAGAAGAAACTGTAAAAGAACAAATAGGAGAACAAGTGTGGCATAAAGATGGTTATAGAAATGCCATTTGGATTTTACTGGATTATGGTGATATAATGGTACATGTGTTTCAGGAAAATGCCAGGAAGTTTTATAACCTGGAATCATTGTGGGCAGATGCAGAAGTAATTAATATTGAAGAAACAAGTTAGAATTGAAATATGACAGATAACAAGAATAATAAGAACAATCAACCTAATTTTAAACCACCTTTTGGGGGATTGGGAGGTAATGATGGAAAGAAACCAAAGTTTAACCCATACTGGATTTATGGTATTATAGCATTGGTTTTTATTGCTGCCAATTTCTTTTTTAGCAGCAGCAGGGGACCTGTTGAAACAAACTGGAATAATGTAAAAACCACCATGATCCCCAGCCAAGATGTTGCCAAGATTGTAGTGATCAACAATAAAAAAGCCAATATTTATTTAAAAAGTGACAGGCTTGACAAATACCAGGCTCAATTCCAGGGGAAATTCACAAAACCTTCTAATTCAGGGCCACACTTTGTATTTAATATTGGATCAGTTGAAACATTTGAGAGAAACCTTATTGAAGCCCAGCAAGGCCAATCAGAAGAAATTATCCTTGAATATGTTGACGAAAAGAATTACCTGGGAGATATTTTATGGACAATAGGCCCTTTTATCCTGATCATATTGCTGTGGTTCTGGATCTTCAGGCGCATGAGCCGTGGGTCAGGAGGTGGTGCTGCAGGGATTTTCAATGTGGGGAAATCACAGGCTAAAATATTTGACAAAGATGCAAAGGTAAGTACCAATTTCAAAGATGTGGCAGGCCTTGCTGAAGCAAAACAAGAAGTAGAAGAAATTGTAGAATTCCTGAAAAGCCCTGCAAAATACACCAAGCTTGGAGGAAAGATACCAAAGGGAGCTTTACTAGTTGGCCCTCCAGGGACAGGGAAAACCCTTTTGGCAAAAGCTGTGGCAGGAGAAGCCAATGTTCCTTTTTTCTCCATGTCAGGATCTGATTTTGTGGAAATGTTTGTTGGTGTTGGTGCATCAAGGGTCAGGGACCTGTTTAAACAGGCAAAAGAAAAAGCACCTTGTATTGTATTCATTGATGAAATAGATGCCATCGGACGCGCCAGGGGAAGAAACCCCAACTTTGGGTCAAATGATGAAAGGGAAAATACCCTGAACCAGTTACTCACTGAGATGGATGGGTTTGACACCAATAGTGGGGTAATTATTTTAGCAGCTACTAACAGGGCTGATGTACTTGACAGGGCACTGATGCGAGCAGGCAGGTTTGACCGCCAAATCCATGTTGAACTTCCCGACTTGAATGAAAGGGAAGAAATTTTCCAGGTACACCTGAAACCCATTAAGCTGTCAAACAAAGTGAAAGTTGATTTCCTGGCTAAACAAACACCAGGTTTCTCGGGAGCTGATATTGCCAATGTATGTAATGAAGCTGCCCTGATTGCTGCACGTAAAAACAGGGAATCTGTTGGGAAACAAGACTTCCTTGATGCTGTTGACAGGATCATTGGTGGGTTGGAGAAAAAGAATAAAATTATTTCTCTTGATGAGAAAAAAACCATTGCATACCATGAAGCAGGCCATGCTACCATTAGCTGGTTGCTTGAACATGCCCACCCATTGGTAAAAGTTACCATTGTGCCACGTGGCAAGGCTCTTGGGGCAGCCTGGTATTTACCTGAAGAAAGGTCAATTACCACAAAAGAACAACTTCTGGATGAAATGTGTTCTGCACTGGGAGGCAGGGCAGCAGAAGAGATAACCTTTGGAAAGGTTTCTTCTGGGGCACAAAATGACCTGGAAAAAATCACCAAACAAGCTTATGCCATGGTCAGTATTTTTGGGATGAGTGAAAAGGTTGGCAATGTGAGTTATTATGATTCAACAGGAAGAAGTGATTACAACTTCACAAAACCTTATAGTGAAAAAACTGCTGAACTAATTGATGAGGAAGTAAAAATCCTGATTGATTCCCAGTATGAAAGGGCATTGAAAGTCTTACGTGAAAACTCTGAAGGGCACAAAAAACTGGCACAACTCCTACTTGATAAGGAAGTTATTTTCAGTGAAAACCTGGAAGAGATTTTTGGCAAACGCCCTTGGGACGAAAAAAAGAAACAAGAAAAGGAAGAAGCTGCTGCAAAAATTAGGGATAAAAAGAAACTTCCTGTAAATTCAGATGAACAGATAGAGAAAGAAACTGAGAAATGAGTTTGACTGATATGGATCAAGCCAGAAGGGAAATACTTAAAAAGCTTCAAGATCATCCATATGGAAAAAGTGAAGCTGAAAAACCAGATTTCTCCTCTTCTTTGTATCCACCATTAGGAAACGACCTTTCTTTACAATTCAAAACCAAGTTAGAATCACTTGGAGGGGAAGTGCATTTATGTGAAAATGAGCAGTATCTTTATGGCCAGCTAAAACAATTGGTAACCAAAAATTGGGTTAATGTCTATTGTAAAGAACCTGCCCTCATTGAAACATTAAAAAACTACCAAGTCCCTGTTAAGGAATGTGAAATTATCCCTAATGATATTGAAGCAGGCATTACTGGATGTGAGGCATTGGTTGCACATTTAGGGTCAGTGATGGTAACATCAGCACAAGAATCGGGCAGGCAATTGTTTGTATACCCCCCAGTACACATTGTAATTGCCAGTGAGAAACAACTGGTAGGCTACCTGCATGAAGCCTACAACCATATTACTGAAAAATATGGAAGTAGCCTGCCATCATTGATAACCAATATAACCGGCCCAAGCAGGACTGCAGACATTGAAAAAACCCTGATAATGGGAATGCATGGACCAAAAGAGTTGCATGTATTTATTTCTAAATAAAATATATTCTTAATTTTGTTTGTATGGAAAAAGGTTGGAAAGAAGTATACATGACCAATGAACAGCACAAGGTAGCTATTGCTGAAGCATTGTTGAAAGAAAATGGTATCAAATCAGTGGTTATCAACCAAAAAGATTCTGCTTACCAATTTGGTGAAATAAAGGTTTATGTAAAAGAGCATGATGAAGAAAAAGCACTTGAATTACTTAAAAACCTAAAAAATTGACAGACCTTTTAAAACGCACCCTAACAGGAGTTGTATTTGTATTAGTTCTCATTGTAGGTACTATTTTTAATCCATATGCTTTTGGGGCGGTATTTGCCATCCTTTTGGCCCTTTCCTTAAATGAATTTTATAACCTTGTAAAATCTGAAATATACACCCCACAAAAAGTAAGTGGAATGATAATTGGCACACTTGTTTTTGCCCTGTTTTTTCTTCATTCCATAGGAATTATCAGGGGTCATACAGTATTTTTCAGTTTTCCACTAATAGCTTCTATTTTTATTGTTGAATTATACAGGAAAAAAGAAAACCCTTTTATCAATATTTCCATCACCATTTTAGGTATTATATATATAGCTATACCTTTTAGCTTGCTGAATTTTATTGTGTTCCCTGGTATGCCTGTTGATAATTTATTTTACCCCTGGATATTGTTAGGTATATTTTTGATCATATGGGCTTATGATTCGTTTGCTTACTTATTTGGTTGCTGGCTCGGCAAGCACAGGCTTTTTGAAAGTATATCCCCAAAAAAATCATGGGAAGGAGTTACTGGGGGAGGTGTTTTTGCAGTGGTTATGGGTATCCTGAATTCAGTTTTCTTCCAATCACTTGAGATGGTAAGCTGGATGGTCATTTCCCTTATTGTAATAGTGGCTGGTACTTTTGGTGATTTAGCTGAATCTCTTTTGAAAAGAAGCCTTGATATTAAAGACTCTGGAAATATTTTACCAGGGCATGGTGGTTTTATTGACAGGTTTGATAGCCTATTGTTGGCTATTCCTTTTATCTTTGCCTGGCTTAAAATTTTTAACCACTAATTTTAACAGATGAAGATCCATAAGGAAGGAAAAAAAGTTATTCCTGTTGCCTTATTATTATTGGCACTATTAGTACTGGCTATTTATTGGTTTTTAGGAAATTATCTGATCAGCTACTTTTTGTATGCAGGAGTTGCTTTTTTATGTGGCCTGGTAGTTTGGTTTTTCAGGGATCCAAATTATAAAGTGTTATGCAATGATAAAAATGTATTATCTGTTTGTGATGGTAAAGTGGTTGCTATTGAACCCACCATTGAAAGGGAATACTTTAAAGAAGAACGTGTACAGGTCTCTATTTTTATGTCTCCTTTAAATGTACATATTAACCATGTCCCAGTGCCAGGTAAGATCATCTACCAGAAACATAAGAATGGAAGGTTTTTACCTGCTTTCATAGCCAAGTCTTCAGAAGAAAATGAAAGGTGTACCAGTGTTATAAGAATGAAAGATGGAACAAAAATTTTAATGCGACAAATTGCAGGGGTAGTAGCCAGAAGGGTAGTTGCCTACAAGAAAGAAAATGAAGAAGTTACACAGGATCAACACCTTGGATTTATTCGTTTTGGTTCGCGTGTTGATTTATTCCTTCCCAAAAATTGTAACATTCAGGTCAAAATTGGCGAAAAAACAAATGGGGGAAAGACAATTATAGCCACACTCAATTAACTATGGCCGAAACAAAAAATATATTCTGGTGGTTGCCCAATACCATTACATCAATCAGTATTGTTTGTGGTATTTCAGCGACCTTTTTTGCCATTGATGGGCATCTTGGGTTGGCAGGTATATTTATCATTTTAGCTGCTATACTTGACTTCCTTGATGGTTTTGCAGCACGTTTATTAAAAGCTTATTCTGAAATTGGCAAGCAACTAGATTCATTAGCTGATATGGTCTCATTTGGGGTAGCACCAGCAGCCATCCTGTTCACCTTGCTAGAAGTTTCATTATTTGGTGAAAATAACCTCCTCCACGAAATTGAAGGAAAATGGCATGAATGGGCTGTTTTATGTACAGCTTTTTTAATTCCTATTTTTGCTGCTTTGCGCCTTGCCAAGTTCAATATTGACACTGAACAATCAGCCAATTTCAAAGGGTTGCCCACACCTGCTAATGCCATTTTGTGGGCATCATTTGGGTTAATGCTTCTTTCACCTGACCATGCAGAACTAACTCAACTGATCTTTACTACCAAAAACCTTGTTTTTATTGCTGTGATAACATCTTTATTGATGGTTTCAGGGATTCCTATGTTCTCATTAAAATTTAAAAACTTAAGATGGAAAAATAACTGGTATCGCTACTTGTACCTTTCTATTTGTATCACATTGTTAATATGGTTAAAAGTATTTGCACTCCAATTATTCATTGTAACTTATATCCTTCTTTCATTCCTTTTTTATTTGCTAAAAGTAGAGTTTGAATAAAGGACATAAAAAACCCCTGAAAAACAAGCTTCTAAAATTTTCAATCCCTAAGGATAGTAAATGTAATACGCCACGACAAAATATCAGCTCATTATTTCAGAGGTTTAAAAAAACACGCATAAGCAAACTTTAATTTGCTCATCTAGTTGTAACAATAAATATTAAAAGATGTTTAGGAAAGGTAAAAAAAACACCTATTTGATTTATCAATAGCTTGTCCTTTACCTTTTTCTTTGATTCAAGCACCCTTAACGAATTGGAGCAGCAAAACTAACCACATCTTTTTCATCAATTTTGCTATCACACAAGATAATCAGGCGTTCAATTACATTCCTGAACTCCCTGATATTCCCTGTCCAGTTTATTTTTTGTAATTCAACAATAGCTGTTTCTGTAATTGATTTCACTGGCATCCTATATTCATCACAAATTTGTTTGATGAAGTGTTCTGCCAATAATGGGATATCTTCAATCCTGTCATTTAATGTTGGTACCTGTATTAATATTACACTCAGCCTATGGTACAAATCTTCCCTAAAATGACTTTCTTGGATTTCGTCAGAAAGGTTCTTATTGGTAGCAGCCACTACCCTTACATCTACTTTAATTTGCTTATCTCCTCCAACCCTAGTAATAATATTTTCCTGCAAAGCCCTTAGTACTTTTGCTTGTGCAGAAAGGCTCATATCTCCTATTTCATCCAGGAAAAGTGTGCCTCCATTGGCTTGCTCAAATTTTCCTTTTCTTTGCTTTACTGCTGAAGTAAATGCCCCTTTCTCATGCCCAAAAAGCTCACTCTCAATTAATTCAGATGGAATGGCTGCACAGTTTACCTCCACAAATGGGCCTGTTGACCTACTGCTTTGGTCATGTATCCTACGCGCTACCAGTTCTTTACCTGTCCCATTGGCTCCGGTTATTAATACCCTTGCATCAGTAGGGGCTACCTTATCTGCCATGCCTGTAACTGTTTTGATAGCTGGGGACTCACCAATTATCTGAAACTTCTTATTGACCTTTTTCTTTAGGATTTTTGTTTCAGTAACCAATTGTGATTTATCCATTGCATTTCTGATGGTAATCAGCAACCTGTTTAAATCCAATGGTTTTTCAATAAAATCATATGCCCCTTTTTTAATGGATTCAACAGCTGTGTCAATATTGCCATGCCCTGAGATCATTACAACAGGAGTATCAGGAGCCAGGATGTTGATTCTTTCAAGTGTTTCAATACCATCCAGCCCAGGCATTTTAATATCACAGAGGATAATATCAAATTCACTACTCCTCACTTTATCAATCCCTGCATTGCCATCTTCAGCCAATTCTACTTCATATTTTTCATATTCCAGAATATCCCTTAATGTATTCCTTATGCTTCTTTCATCATCAATTACCAATATTTTTGACATAGTTTCCTCTTATTTCAGATTAAAAAATTAAAGGTAGTGGAATTGGTATAAAAATTATGCCAAAAGGGGAATAATATCTAATAAACTAACGGCTTTATGCAATTACAAAAATTAATCTTGCCACCAAGGCTCTAAAACACAAAGGATTCACTAAGCTTGGTGATTGACTTTCCAGTTAATATAGTAAAATTAAGAGCTAAAGCCTTGGATAGTCTGCCAATGTCTATACCTAAGCTAAAGCATGGCGTTAAAGAAAGTGAAAGAAACAGGGCTTTAGCCTTTAATATTGTTATAAGCTTTCTAAATCGTCGCCATAGGAGAGTTAGAGGAGCATACTTCTAACAACCTCCTTGTACCTTCTTTTTCTTCTTCCTTTTGGTGATGACAGGCTTTTTAACTGGAGCAGATGCACCAGGTTGTGTAGAAACATCAGCCCCACCTAAAGCCATGCCTGCTCCTTTCCTGAAATTATACTTAGCTATCTCTTCATTGGGGCTTAATTCAGAAGGCTCCTTTGGGTTCATAATGGTTTTAACCCAAAAGTTTAATCCACCCTGAAGGACGTAATTATTTTCATAGCCCAGTTGGCGTGTAATCATCCATGCCTGGTTGGCATTGTTTGAGCTGTTTGAGTAAAATACATTCAGCTTTACATCCTGATGGATATAATCTTCCCATTCAGGGTTTAGGATATCAACCAATGGGATATTTATAGTATTGGGTAGACTGAATTTTTCAAACTCAGCAGCACTTCTTACATCAATTAGTTGCAAAGAAGGGTCTTTGCTGATCACCATAGCAGCCACTTCATCAGGAGAAATAAACTGTGTGCCACTTTTTACCTCTTCCAGTAATTCATCTGCTGTCAGTTTATAAGGTTTAGTTGTGTTTTCAGGAACAGCTGCAATAATCAACCCCAGGGGGATGAGTACATATGCCAATATTAACCTTGGTTTCATTTCATTAGATTTTAGTTGTTGGATTCAAGATTATTTTTGGTTGATTTTATAATCTTCATGAGCAAAACGTTTTTCAGCCCATTCACCTACCCAGAACATGGCAAGTGCAGCCAATATGATCAGGAAGATCAACATGCCTCTTGAAAGATTAAACACTTCATTTAATAGAGGAGAACCCAGGTATTTTGCTTTGTAAAACCCTTCCAGCAATGGGTATCCTTCAGTAAATAAAAAGACTCCTATAAATATCCCCCCAATAAATGCAAGGGCATCCAGTTTTCCAATAGAGGCAGCACACACAGAAGTACCAGGACAATATCCCCCAAGGATAAAACCTGCCCCCATAACTACACCACCTCCAATGGATGACCACAAATAGGTTGGGTTTATATATATATAGCTGAGGTCAATCCAGCCAAAAAGGCTCATAAACAACAGCCCAATTGCCCCAACAATGGCAGCAGTAAAAAATACTTTTAATACAGTGGTATCATACCCATAAAACATACCTGCCAGCCTCCTGCTTGATGAAAAACCATTGGACTCAAGGACAAAGCCAAACCCAATGCCTATTAAAAAAGCCAGGAACAGGTTGGTATTTTCTGATATTATCTCATTTACAATTAAAGGTCCCATATATGAATGAATTGAATTAACTAAATAAATTGAATGATTGAATTATACTATACACTATATCCAAAGTTTGCGTGCAAAATAAGCCAGCATAAATGCAGTGCCAAATATGGCTGCCATTGATACAAACCCTCCTACTGAAAGTACAGCCATACCAGTCAATGCAGAACCACTTGTACATCCCCTTCCAAGCTGTGAACCAAAACCAAATAAAATACCTCCTATTACTGCAAAAACTATCCTAGTTTTATTAGTGATCTTGGGTGATTTTTCAACCTTGAACTTTAACCTTCCTGCCAAAGCCCCAGATAAAAAGCCACCTACTACAACCCCCAGCATTTCAAACACCAACCATGATTTAAGGGGTTGTGGGTGTGTTTCTTTATATTGTTTATAAAATGCAGCATTTTCAGCATGAGATGGAGCAATGGTTTCAACACCTGCTACAACTGCACTTTTTACAGCACCACTTGATCCCAGTCCCCTACCTGAGACCCAAAATGCTATCACCAATACCAACCCCAGCAATACCCCTCCCAGGTAAGGGTTCATATAAGGTTTTTGATTCTTTTTTGACATAATCCTATTTTATAATCTTTTATTCAATTTCAACTAATATAACCACCTGCTCATCTGCCCTGCATACGCAATTATAAAACGCAACATTAAGCTACCAAATAGCACTAATACCACTGGTAAAACCACAGGGATTTTGATTTTTCTTAATTCCAATACCTCAAGCAGGGCTGGCAATATCATTCCTATTATTACCACAAAAATCCAGAATGGAGCAGTGTATGGCCCTCCCAGGAACATATTAGCAGCATCAATTTGCACTTCAGTACTGGCCAGGAAACCCATAAACATATGGACAATAATAAATAGCTCAATGGAGATGAGTAATATATCAATTTTTGCAAAATTGTTGCGCTCTTTATGAGTCCTTGAAAACAGGATAATTATGGCTGCCCCAGCAGATAAGCCTGATGTAAGGAACAATGGTCCCAGTATGGAAGTATTCCACAATGGGCGTGCATTAAAAGCTGAGAAAAGGATCCCAGTATATATCCCCAGGATAACAGACAGGATAACCATTATCCATGCCAGCACCAATTTATTTTGATGCAGGAAACGCTCAATTTCTTTTAAAATAGGAAGCTTCCAATCCCATTTTGGAAAGAACTCCCTGATGTGCATAGCAGCCCATGCAAAAGATAATGGGGTAATGGCCATAAGTGTCCATGCCCCCCATGACATGGGCGACTGGATTTTGATGGTTGTGTACAACTGCCAGAAATAGAGCTTATGTTTTAGGTCAAGGAACAGGGCAACCAGCCCAATAACCAACAGGAAAGGTACAATAATGGGAGCGCGTTTTACAGCCCCACAATATTTATTTTCTTTTCCCAAAATCACATAAAGCCCTGCAAAAAAGAGGATACCAGCAGCTAACCCTCCAAGGAAAAGGTACAATGGAATATGCCAGTGCCATATTTCCAGATAGGGGTCAATATGTGGATTCATCCTTCCCGATGTAATAATCTCTTCTCTCATAGCTGTTTTTATATCAAATAATACACATGAGGTTTAGTCCCAGCTTCAGGGATCAGGGTTTTGAATTTCCTCTGTTTCAACACTTTTGAAACTTCACTGTTAGGGTCATCCAGGTCACCAAAATACATGCATTTGGTTGGGCATACTGCCACACAAGCAGGTTGCTGACCTTTTTTAATCCTGTGCATACAAAATGTACATTTATCAACATACCCTTCAGGGTGTGAATACCTGGCATCATAGGGGCAACTAACTATACAAGCCCCACAACCAATACATTTATGTTTGGTAACTGTAACAATACCCCCATCTTCATAATGGCTGGCACCAGTTGGGCAGCACCTAACACAAGGTGAGTTTTCACAATGGTTGCACCTTTCTGAACGGATTTCTATTTCCAACTGAGGGTAGGTACCATCTGTTACTTCCACAATCCAGTCCCTGCAATAACCAATGGGCACATCATTTTCAGTTTGGCAAGCCACTACACAATCAGCACACCCCACACACTTTTTTGTATCAATTGCCATTGCATACCTCATGATCCCACCTCACTTTCTTTTTCAAACCTGAATGTGACAAAATTCCCCCTCATGCCAGTTCCTCCCATGATTGGGTCAACCAACACCCTGGTTATCAATTGTGAATCACTGACTCCCTTCCCATATGCCCTGCTGAGTTTTTTATTGGCATGGCCAAACCCATGTACAATATAGACTGAATCAAACCTTACCCTTTCAGTCACCCTTACCTTTACAGGAAATTCAGAAACTACCCCATCCTGGTTCTCCAGGTAAACAGGCTGCCCATTTTTCAAATCCCATTCTTTGGCAACTTTGGGGTTTACCCACACTGTGTTTTCTTCCATCAGATCCACCAGGTTTGGATTATTTGATGTCCTTGAAAAGGTATGCATGGAAGCCCTCCCATAATTTAGGTAATAATAGCCTGGATTAGGTTCTTTATGTGGTGTATAAACAGGCATTGGGTCAAAGCCTTCTTCAGCTAAAGCTGTTGAGTACAATTCTATTTTCCCTGTATTGGTATTAAATTCAATTTCTTCTGCTTCCTGGAAATATAGCCCTCCATATTCACGTGGCATCTTTTTCACACCAACCCTTTTCATTTCCCCCAATGAAGAGCCTATTTGTTTTAATTGCCAATCCAACATTTCTTCAATAGTATTCCAGGCAAAATATTCTTCCAGCCCAAGCTTTTTGCTTAGCTCTTTTGCCATCCAGTAGGCTGGTTTGGTATTGTATTTTGGTTCAGTAGCGGGCATCCTTAAAGCTACATTGGGCTCACGCCCCTGCACCACCCTTAATGAATCATACCTTTCAAGGTAAGTACATTCAGGAAGCACCACATCAGCATACCCAGTGATCTCCATAGGCATGGTATCAACCACTACCAGCAAATCCAGGTTATTAATAGCTTCAATGGTTTTTTTCTGGTCAGGCAATGTCATAATGAGGTTTGTGCCATTCACAATCCAACCCCTGATATGGCAATCCAATTCAGGAGAAGGGATAGTGGCATCACATACCCCAGAAGCCAGTGCCAAACCAGCCAGGTTATATTTCCCATTCATTGCCTCTCTCCAGGTTTTCTTTGGTTTTGGGAATGGTGGGTGAGGAAATTTAGGGACTGATAATTTTTCAGGTACAAAAAAGCCACCTCTTCTTCCCCATGAACCCAATAATGCATTAAGGATAGCCACTGCCCTTAGGCGTTGAGTATCATCACCATACCAGGTTACATGCCTTCCTGGATGGACAATCACTGAAGGAGCTGCATTAGCCATTTCCCTGGCTGTTTCCCTAATAACATTGGGATCAATAGTTGTAATACCATAAGCCCACTCAGGAGTGAAGTTTTTGACATATTCTTTTAGCTCATCAAACCCAAAAGTATATTGCTCTACATATTTTTTATCATACCACTCATTGTGGATAATTTCATGTATCCATGCCAGCAACAGGGCAATATCAGTAGATGGTTTTATGGGAAGCCAATGTTTTGATTTGCTGGCTACTGTTGAGAACCTGGGGTCAACAGTAATAATGGTAGCTCCATTATCAATTGCATCAGACATTTCCTGAACCTGCCCATTGTGCATATTCTCTCCCAGGTGTGAGCCAATGAGTACCAGGCATCTTGTATCCCTTATGTCAGTGGGTTCTGGAGAATTTAATCCATCACCAAAAGTAGCTATAAATGCAACTTCCCTGGGTCCCCTGCATTGGGCATAAGATGGAGCTGCAATATTAGCAGAGCCAAAAGCTTTCAAAAGGTCACCAAAATATTTTCCTCCTGAACCATGGGTGAAGAGGGCTGTACATTCAGGACCATGTTCCTCTTTGATTTCCTGTAACTTTTTTGCAACCAAACCCAGTGCCTCATCCCATGAAGCTTCACGAAAAGTTTGTTTGCCATTTTTTCCTGTCTCCCTGATCAATGGGTTTTTTAGCCTGTCTTTATCATGATACATTCCTACCCCGCCTGTACCCCTTGGGCAGAAACGCCCATTGCAATTGGGGTCTTCATCATTGCCAATGATCTTTTTGACCTCTCCTTTATCATTTTTATAGACCCAACCAGCGCATTTCCAGAAACACACTTCACAATAGGTTGGTGTCCTCTTGTTATCCAATGGACCAAAATTACCCAATTGAGTATCTTTAAAAGATGGGACTGCTGACTTCAATATCCCTCCCCCTGCTGCAATACCTGCCACACTTAGTGAGGATATTTTAAGAAAATCACGCCTGGTTTTTGCCATGATCAGAATTTTAAGGCTGCAAACATATATATTTATCTATATAAACGTATCTAAAAATATACATGTTTGACTTTGTTTTGTGAGATATTTATCATATGATTGAAATGATAGAGATAATCTTATTACACATATCCCACATTTCCTGGCAATTACATATCTATTTAGAGAGAATATAAATAATAAAGTTATATGAATTTAGAATTGTTATAAATTGAAATTGTTCAATCTTTAACGAAAAGACCCGTTCTTTTAAGAGAGAACGGGTCTTCTGCAATCTTAAATAAAGCACACTTTTCTAAAGGAATAGCAGAGTTTTAAAAATATCTGGCTCCTATTTTATGAAAAGAAAAAGCGTTACCAGCATAAAGCCAGTAACGCTCATTTCCCTCCTACCTTTCTACCTCAAACCTTGTTAGGTGAATATAATCTGGGTTCCTTCCCCTCCTGCCATTGCATAAAATTCACCTATGGTTATGATATCTTTTACATGTTCACTAAAATCTTCTTTTTCCAATTTGAACATATCTACAGCAAGCTTACATGCATAAATCTCTCCACCACCTGCTGTGATCATATCCAGGAATTCATCAACTGGGGGGATATCCAATTTTTCCATCTGGCTCCTCATCATTGCTGAAACACCAGCTTCAACTCCTGGCAATGCCCCTAATAAAGTTGGGAATGGAAGCCCACCTGGCATCCTCATTGCAGGGTTTCCCACTGTGCTGGTATGCAGCTTATTCATGGTTTTCTTTGTAATAGCATCTAACCCAAAAAAAGTAAAAAACAGCTTGGCTTCAATGCCTTCCATTACAGCTCCATTTCCCATTACCAATGTAGCATATACATCTTCAATTGATCCTTTTGCACAAATAATGCAAACCTTTTTTAATGGCTTTTCATTTTTAACATCACTCATTTTGTCGATTTTTTAGGTTAAACACAACTTGTTGGTTTAGGGATACCTGCCAGCTTTGAAGAGATTTTAAGAGGGCCACCAGGAAATAATTGATATAACCCTTTTATATCAACAATCCCTGATTTTCCTACTTTTCTGATAGTCAGTGTTTCACCAGCAGCTTGCTTTTCTCTTAAAAAGTTCAATACCTCAAGATGCTTTTCCGTAAGCACAATTTCATACTCTTTGGCCAGGTCTGAAGCAACTTCTTCACTCCAGTCTGCCATGTTTGTTAGATACCCCTCATCTGTTACTTCAACACTTTTGCCGCCTAATACTTTTTCTGCCATAACTTTATGTTTTATTATTAATTTTTAGTTGATAAATTCTTCATAAAAGTCACAAAGAACCCTAAAGCCCTTTTCATTTCAGGTTTATTCATTTCTTTCATTACTTTCCAGAATGAATATTCAGGGACATTTTCAGTTTCAATGCTTCCATAAACCTTTAACCCATTGTTGATTGCTAACATCATTTCAGGCTGTGTAGCAGACCTGATGGTTTCCATTATGGTTACAATATTGTCAGCCAGGTTTTTCACATCTTCAGGGGAATAATGGGTTATGATGTTATCAAAAATGGTACCTACTTCCCTGAAAAATTCAAAGTACCCTCTCTGGTCATATTCATGTAGTTTCTTTGAAAAATCAATGATCACTTCATTAGCAATGGGTGATACATCTTTCATAAAATCAGAAATGCTCTCAAAAGTTTCAAGGAATTGGTTGATGTTTTCAATGTTCCTCAATACCCTCAACCCAAGGCCTTTTATCTGGTCAATATCCAGTTCAACCATCCTGTTGTCCAACTCCTCAACAGCAGTGTCATATACATCTTTCCCTACAATAGAAAGATCTGACACCAGGTCTTCCAACTGGTTTGTTTTTAACCTTTGCTGATTTACATAATCCAGGAGCAGGTCAACCTTCTGGTTCAACTCAGCAATCTGTGTTTGTAATTGTTTTTCTTCCATAACCAGTTTAATTCATTTTCTTTTTACCAGCCATGGTCATCAATGGCTCAACAGGTAATTCTTTACCTTTCAATAATATATGCCAGTATATCCACCTGAACAGCACTTTCCCATAGTGGTTGATCTTGGTATTTTTCAATAATCCAAATGGACCAATCCCTGGAAGGGGGAATGTTCCGAGAAGGGGTTCAGTATCATAGTTGAAATCAATTAAAGCACCTTTTCCATGCCCAGTTTCAATGTAGCAATTGGCATGCCCATCAAATTTTGCCATCATAGACCTTCCTTCAATGATGTTCATCAGGTTTTCAAAAAGTATTTCAGCTGCAAAGTGTGCTACTGACCCAGCTTTTGAAGTGGGTATATTGGAAGCATCACCCAGCACAAAAATATTTTCATATGCTTGTGAGCGCAAGGTCTCTTTATCAGTAGGTACAAAGTTCATATCATCACCCAACCCACTTCTCTCAATCATTTCATCACCCATGTTCACAGGGACTATTGTAAGGACATTAAATGGGATTTCCTGCTCATCATATGAGACAACCTTCTTCTCTTCATTGTCAATCCTTTCAATATAAAAATCAGGTACTACATTGATGTTCTTTTCTTTCAGCAATTCTGAAAGCATTTTTGAGGCTATTGGTTTGGTAAATGCCCCAGGCATAGGGGTTACATAAGTTATGTCCACTTTATCTCTTATCCCCCTTTCAGTGAAAAATGCATCAGCAAGGAACACAAACTCAATTGGGGCAACAGGGCATTTATAAGGCAGTTCAGTAATAGCCATCACCAGCTTACCCCCTTCCCATGATTTAAAATATTTTTGAAGTGCCACAGACCCTTCAATAGTATAAAAATCAAAAATCTCTCTATACCAAAGTTTATCTTTCAACCCAGGTGTTTCTTCAGGGAATGTTTTGGTTCCTGTAGCTATGATCAGGTAATCATAATGTAGTACTTTCCCATCAACCAATAGTACTTTGTTTTCTTCCGCTTCTATTTTATCAATTTCTGAATAAACTACATTTACTCCAGCCGGGAAAAAATCAGATTTTGGTTTTACCACATCATCCCTATTGTAAATGCCAAATGGGATGAATAAAAAACCCGGTTGGTAATAATGAGTTTTATGTTGGTCAACAATGGTTATGTCCCAGTCATCCCTATCAAGGGCTTTCCTGAGTTTATTCGCCATCATGGTACCTGCTGTACCTCCGCCTAAAATCAAAATGCGTTTCATTGTATTATTTATTTGATTCCTGAAATATTCCTGATCTCTTTCCCGAAATTAAAGGCTTATGCAGCAACCTGGAAGAAAGTTGTTATGATAATTATCATAATGTAATTAATATCATAAGTTTTTGGTATTTTAGGAGGGTAATCCATGCCAAAGGTCATGATACCAGATAATACAAAATGTAGCTGTGAGCAATGTGAGTTAAAAACATTGTTCTTTTCACATGTTACACTTGATACACTAAGTGATATTTGCGAGATTAAAATTGAAAAGAATTTTTCAAAAGGAAATATCATTGTGCAGGAAGGAGAACCAATCAGGGAATTTATGTATTTGAAAGATGGATTGGTCAAATTATCAAAAATGGCTTCTGATGGGAAAGACCAGATATTAAGTTTTTCAAAACCTTTTGATTTTGTCAGTTTGTTCAGTGTTTTTTCCTCAGATACTTATAATTATTCTGTAACAGCAATTGAGGATTCAACTACATGCATCCTGGATTTGGACAATGTTAAAAGGATTGCCCAAAGCAATGCCATGTTTGCCATGGATTTGATGAGTAGGTTTAGCACAGCTACTGATTTTATTATCCAGGAAAACCTGGATATTAAAAGGAAACACCTTAGAGGCAGGATTGCCCATGTACTTTTATACTTTTCAAAGAGGATTTATGGATGTACTAGCTTTGAACTTCCTATTTCAAGAAGGGAAATAGCTGAATATATTGGGATGACCACAGAAAATGTGATCAGGACTTTGTCAGAATTCAGGAAGGATAAAATCCTAAAAATTTATGGGAAAGATATAGCAATTGTTGACTTGAAGCGCCTCCAAAATATTAGTGAACATGGCTAGCTTTTTATATCTCCTGGGGTGTTCACATTCAAAAATAGGTCAGGATTTTTTGCCAGCAAACCAGTAACATCAACTTTATTACAGTTCAGCTGATCAATTAAATAATTCATTTTATAAATCCCTTGTTGCACTAAACTTTCCATTTTGCCTAAGCAAGATTTATGGTAAAGCCCTACCAGTGGCTCAATAAACCTATCATATAATGGGATAATACAATCATAATCTCTAGTGTTTGAAATTAACTGGTCTACCAGTTCCTGAGAAACCAGTGGCATATCACAACTGACCACCAGGTTCCAGTTTGATTCTGATTGTTTTAAAGTAGAATAAATCCCTCCAATAGGGCCACAACCCATTACTTCATCTTTTACAACCTGGTATCCAAATTGGCTATATACCCCACTGTTGGCACTAATTAAAATAGAACCACAAAAAGTTTGTGCAAGATCTATGCTATACTTGATCAGCATTTTATTTTTGAAAAATATAAATGCTTTGTCCTTCCCCATCCTTGAACTTTTCCCTCCTGCTAAAATAATCCCACCAAGGTGTTTCATTATATATTTTTACCCCTTTTAAAGTTAGTAATTCCTGTAATATTTTTAACCTTATGCTATAATTGCTAGGAATTATGCACATAAAATCATTACATATACAAATGTATTTAAAGAATAAATGGTAGCAAACTCTTTTTATTTAGATTTATTTTCCTTAATTTAGATATGCAATATGCATTCTGCATATTGTTTGTTTGGGGGTTAACAATTAAAGGGAGGCTGTTGAGCTTCCCTTTTTCTATTGGCTTACTACCCTTAAAATTCCTTTTTAAGTTAATTGATTTTAATAAATATGGATATTGAGGTGAAGGTTTTAACCCCTACTCTTCAAAAATGGAGTTAGAATTATAGGCTGTGACCAGGCTACGCATATTATAGGTTGATGCCATTACTTCACAATAAGCTCCTGCTGAATGAAAAGCCAGCAAATCCCCACGTTTTGATTCAGGAAGGGTAACCTTTCTGGCAAATACATCAGTTGACTCACAAACAGGGCCTACTACATCATAAACTTTATCATTCCCAGTTGAAGAAAGTGAAGAAATTTTATGGGATGCCTGATACAGCATTGGGCGCAACAGGTCATTCATCCCCCCATCAACAATCAGGAATTCAGTGGATAACCCTTTTTTTAGGTAAAGCACCTTAGTTATAAAATAGCCACATTGCCCTACAAGTGACCTACCCAACTCAAAATGTAGTTCCTGCCCTTGCTTCAATTTCAAGTTATTATGGAAAGCAGCAAAGTAGGCTTCAAAATCAGGGATAGAATTTTCTTCAGGAGCACTGTAATCTATACCTAGGCCTCCCCCAACATTTATATGTTCAAGGGCAAACCCATTTTTATCAAACCAATCCTGGATAAAATTAACTTTCAGGCTCAACTGCTCAAATACATTTATATCAGTAATCTGGCTGCCAATGTGAAAATGTATTCCTGTAAGCTTTATGTTTGGTAAAGATTTTACTGTTTCTGCAACTTCATCAAAATCCCAGTGATTGATCCCAAACTTACTATCTTTTAATCCAGTAGAAATAAACTTATGGGTTTTGGGGTCTATATCAGGGTTTATCCTTATTGCCACAGGAGCCACCTTGTTCATTTGCCCTGCAATTTCATTGACCACTTCAATTTCGTGCAATGACTCACAGTTAAAACTAAAAATGTTGTTTTCAAGCCCTGTGATAATCTCCTGGTCAGTTTTTCCTACCCCTGCAAAAGCAATTTTTTCAGGAGGAAACCCCATGTTCACTGACTTGGTGACCTCATTCCCACTTACACAGTCTGCTCCTATGCCAAACTCGCGAATGGTTTCCAACACAGCATCATTGTTGTTGGCTTTCAATGCAAAATGCAGGATATATCCATACTTTGAACTTGCATTTAAAGCAACCTCAATTGTACTTTTCAACAAATCAAGGTCATAAAAATAAAAGGGAGTTTCAAGTTCATTGAACTTTTGGGTATATTCCTGTGAAACCATATTATTCCTGGTTGTTCAGCAAATTATTGCTTAATGCCTGCAAAGTTTTTTGCTTATGTACAGTGGGGACAAGCACAGAAATGTTATACCTGCTACCACCATATGAGATCATCCTGATGGGGATGTCATCCAGTGCATTGAATACCTTGGAAGCAAACCCTTTTTCTTCTTTGATAATGTCTCCTACAATACAGATAATTGACTGGTCTTTATCCACTTCCAATGAGCCAAATAACTTCAATTCCTCCATGATCTTCTCCAGGTTATCATTATTATCAATGGTCAAGGAAACTGCTACCTCTGAAGTTGAGATCATATCAATGGGGGTAGTATATTCTTCAAATACTTCAAAAACATTCTTCAGGAAACCATAGGCCATAAGCATCCTGCCTGACCTGATTTTTATGGCTGTAATACCATCTTTTGCGGCAACAGCTTTTATACCTTTCCCATCACTTTCAGAAGTGATCAGTGTACCTGGGTCAGATGGGTTCATGGTATTTTTTAGCCTGACAGGGATGTTTTGTGACTTGGCAGGCATCACAGTTTGGGGATGCAATATTTTTGCCCCAAAATAAGCAAGCTCTGCAGCTTCATTAAAAGAGAGGTAATCAATTTTTTGGGTATTGTCCACAAATCGTGGGTCATTATTATGAAACCCATCAATATCTGTCCAGATTTGGATTTCCTCGGCCCTAATAGCTGCACCAATTAATGAAGCTGTGTAGTCGCTCCCACCACGTTGCAGGTTATCAATTTCTCCTGCTTGGTTTTTACAAATAAACCCCTGGGTAATGTAATATGTTGATTTTGGATACTTATCAAAGACAACTTTTATATTCTTTTTAATGGCATACTGGTCCGCAACTTTATCCCTGTCAATGCGCATAAAATCAAGCGCTGGAAGCAAAGTTGTGTTATGCCCATGTTCTTTCATCAATAAAGTAAAGAGCTTGGTTGAGATCAACTCACCTTGTGCCAAAATAGTGTTCTCAGCATCTTTGTTGAAATGTCCTGACACATAGGATTTGATTACATCAAAACTGTTTTCAAGAACCAAGGCAGCTGCCTTTTTATTATCTTCCTGTTTATACAGTTCTGAGACCACAGTTTTATATTTCTGTTCAAGCCTTCCTATATGCAATAGTGCAGTTGCTTTGTTTTTTACACCAATGTAATTACATATTTCTACCAGACTATTGGTAGTGCCAGCCATTGCTGATAGTACAACTATTTTTTCATGCCCATCTGCAATTTGCTGCATCACAGCATTCATATTCTCCACAGAACCTACAGATGTACCTCCAAATTTCAATACTTTCATGTTATGCCTTATTGACTTTTTATTTACCGCAAATATGTGAATTTTTATGCTTCATTTTAAAAATCGTTTACATTGGATGCTTTAAGTATTAATTACTTAACATTTTCATGATAGACTGGAAAGAAATAGTTAACATAAGGGTGTATTTGCCTAAATTTAAATTATGGATCAAACCCAAAACAGGATTTGACAGATTTAAATTAATCTTCACCTTTTCTTTTGCAGGAATAAGTTTTAATTGCATCTTTGCCCAAAATAATCATATAAACATATGTCTACTACATTACTAATCATACTTATCGCTGTTGTTGTTGTGCTAGCACTATTTGGTTATGGTGCTTATGCAACAAAAAAGGCAGCAAATGTTAAAAAGAGCAGCAAAATAAAAGTTCTTGATAAAAAGAACTTTAAGCTTGCCACCAGGAAAGGGCTTATGTTGGTTGATTTTTGGGCTTCCTGGTGCAATCCTTGCAAGATGATGATCCCAGTATTAAATGATATTGCAGAAGATAAAAAAAACCAGGTTGCTGTTGGGAAAGTTAATGTTGAATACCAAAAACAGTTGGCTTCACAATATCAAATCAGGAACATTCCTACCCTAATCCTTTTTCAGGATGGAAAAGAAGTAGCAAGGATGGTTGGTTTTAAAACCAAAAGGGCAATAATGAAGCAGGTAAAGGAAGTTGCCAGTTAAGTTAATATGTAATTAGGTGATTTGGTGAATGAGTATTAGTTACATTATTTGCTTTAGTTGCTCTATTACAGTATCAGTTTCTACGTCAGGTTTGGTGATTTGCAAGGCAGCCTTTTCATAAAAAGGGCTTCTCTTTTGTAATGACTCATGAATAAAAGCAATTAATTCTTCCCTGGACTTGCCCTTTATCAATGGCCTTTCAGTTTTTGATTTAAGCAGGCGCCCTGCCAATATGGTTGGGTCAATATTCAAAAAAACTGTTACACCTGATTGGTTCATTAATTCCATGTTATCAAAAAAGCAAGGAGCACCTCCCCCAGTTGCAATAACCACATCAGTAAATTCAGTAAGCTCTTCAAGGGCTTTCCTTTCTTTTTTGCGGAACTCAGCCTCCCCTTCTTCTGCAAATATCTGAGGGACAGTTTTATAATTCCTCTCTTCAATATATGAATCCATATCAATAAACTGGATACCCATATCTGCTGCAAGCCTCCTTCCCAGGGTTGATTTGCCACATCCCATATAACCAATCAGAAATATTCTCATAGCTTAAAATCTCAATATGAGATTATTATAAATTTACATCTACTGTCTTTACAAAACCTAATAACTACTTTACTACTTCTTTTTTATGGTCAGTAAAACCATATTTCATTTCTTTTCCTAGATGAAAAGAAACGAAACAAAGAAAAATCATGTCAAAAATAACCTTAGCGTTTTTTCAATGTAACCCAATAGCCTGCCTGACGGAATTTTGACAAGTACACTCATGGACAATACCTTAGATTATTATATAGCTCTGTATTCCTATCTCCAAACCTAAATCAATCTAATCAAAAAGAGACATTTGGTCTGCAGTGTCGTCAGGCCTGTTTATTTCAAAAGGGATATCATCAACAGAAGATTGCCCTTGCTCTTCTTTTTCCTGCTGACCATTATTTTCATATTCATCTTTTATGGTAGGTTCCAGTTCTTTGATATTGCCAACTTCATAATTTGACAACCTTTTCCCTTTAGCTTTCCATGATTTTACTGAAATAAACTCAGCCACTTCAATGATCTCATTTTCACGGTCATTATGTTTCCCACTGAATTCAATCTCCAAACGTGGGTAGCGCACCCAGGTAATGCTTACCAACTTATTATCAGGGTTTTCACCTATAAAACGTATGGGCTTATTCAGTACAGGCTCTACCTCAAACCTTTTCAGGTAATAGTAATTTTGTTCAGCATCAAAATAAACTACTGAAAGGACTTTCCTAGGGTCAAATTTTTCAATCACCAGGATATCCCCAGAAAAATGGTTGCTAAGGTCATAATTATACAATTCATAATTACCATTTTTTGTGAGTACCAGTATCCTATCTTCCCCTGAAAATTCTCCCAAAAACTTGCCCCTGCTATCAGCATTTAGTCGCAACACATCCTCATCAAACCAGATTTTCCTACCTCCCAGGGTGGATACCCCTTTTTCTTTCAGGGATATTTTATGGGCTTCATATTTGGTAAGGATATTGCCCATAGACTGGCGCCCTTTTATGGCCAGTTCACTGAGGTCAACTTCAAAATTCAGCTTTTTGATCCTGGGTTTTGGTTTCAGCACTACTTTAAGTACTTCTGCTTCACCATTTGGGTTGGCCGAAAAATACACTACCCTTGAACCTCTATGTCCTTGGGTAACATTGTATTCCTTGTCTCTGGTAACCCCTGTTACAAAGAACCTTTTCATGTAGGAATACCCTGTTTTTCCGTCACGGTAAACCACATTGTAAATGGTCCTTTTATCACTCTTTTTGAATACAGCAATATGGAGTGGGTATTTCCCAATAAAAGCCTTGTCGGAAACCTTGGTTATAAAATAAGTGCCATCCCTCCTGAAGACAATAATATCATCTATATCAGAACAGTCACACACAAACTCATCTTTCCTGAGTCCAGTCCCCATAAACCCTTCTTTCCTGTCAACATAGAGTTTTTCATTTTTCACAACCACCTTGGCAGCCACAATATTTTCAAAGCTCCTTATTTCAGTCTTCCTTTCACGCCCTTTGCCATATTTGCTCTTCAGGTGGCTAAACCACTTAATGGTGAATGGTACAATGTTTTCAATATTGTTCTGAACCTCAGCAATCTCATCTTCAATATTCAACAGGTGGTCATTGGCCTTATCTGTATTGAATTTCAGTATCCTTGCCATCCTGATATCCATCAGCTTAAGGATATCATCACGTGTAATTTCGCGTTTCAGCTTTGGTTTCCATGGGTCAAGGCGCTTATCAATATGAGCCACAGCTTGGTCCATGCTTTCAGCATCTTCAAACTTTTTATCCTTATAAATCCTTTCTTCAATAAAGATTTTTTCAAGTGATGCAAAATGCCAAGCTTCTTCCAGCTCCCTTTTCCTGATCTCCAATTCCAGTTTCAAGAGCTGAAGGGTATTATCAGCAGACCTTTTTAAGATTTCTGAAACACCTACAAATTGGGGTTTATCATCCTCAATAATGCAACAGTTGGGAGATAAGGATATTTCACAATCAGTAAATGCATAAAGGGCATCTATGGTTTTATCAGAAGAAATACCTGATGCCAGGTGAACCAATATTTCAACATTTTCTGCTGTATTATCATCAATTTTTTTGATCTTGATCTTGCCCCTGTCATTGGCTTTGATGATGGACTCGATAAGAGAAGTTGTGGTTTTGCTAAAAGGTACTTCAGTAATAACCAGGGTTTTGTTATCTTTTTTTTCGATTTTAGCCCTTACTTTAATCTGCCCTCCTCTTAGCCCATCATTGTATTTGCTGAAATCAGCAGTACCCCCTGTGGGGAAATCAGGCACTAACTCAAAGCCCTTATTTTTAAGGTAGGCTATTGAAGCATCAACCAGTTCAATAAAATTGTGTGGGAAAATTTTTGAAGCCAGCCCCACTGCAATACCATCAACTCCTTGTGTTAGCAACAAAGGAAACTTAACAGGAAGAGTTACAGGTTCTTTTTTCCTGCCATCATAAGAGAGTTTCCAATTGGTGGTTTTAGGGTTGAACAATACTTCAAGGGCAAATTTTGACAGGCGTGCTTCAATATACCTGGGTGCAGCAGCCCCATCTCCTGTGAGGATGTTCCCCCAGTTACCCTGGCTGTCAATTAACAACTCTTTTTGCCCCAGCTGTATAATGGCATCACCAATAGAAGCATCACCATGAGGGTGGTATTGCATAGTTTGCCCAATGATGTTGGCTACCTTGTTGTACCTGCCATCATCCATTTCGCGCATGGCATGCATAATGCGCCTTTGTACGGGCTTCAACCCATCATTAATATAAGGGACTGCACGTTCAAGGATCACATATGATGCATAATCCATGAACCATTCTCGGTACATCCCTGACAAATAAGTTACCTGCTCTTTTGCCTCTTCCTGATTTGGTAAATCTGTATTAATAATTTCCTCTGACATGTTCGTTTCCCAATTAAATCAATTGATTTTTTGGTTTATTGAAAAGGGATGGAATGTTGCTAAACAGGCTAAGAGACTGTTTAAAAATTATCAATTTATTTGATTTAGTGTCTTTTTCGCCTAAACTGCGTTGAATTTTCCTTAAATAGCTAATGCTATTCGTGTCA
>JANQHI010000038.1 GCA_028282705.1 Prolixibacteraceae bacterium
TTGTGGTGTAAATCTTTTCTTCTTCATCTTTTAACAGTTCAAAATTAACGTTTATTTGTCTACTTTTAAACTGTCCTGTTTTTAGGGAAGCTTACATTAGCTTTTGCAGGCATAATATTTTCAGCAATTTATCATAGCATGTATTTTATAATTCCTTTCTTGTTACTATATCTTAAACCATTATATTACATAACACTTGGAAGGAATAACTATTTAAAAATCAAGGAATTAAAAGACAAGTAATCGGTTTATTCTATGAACCTCAGAACTAAATGGCTAAATCTATTTATTATCAATGTTGGTTTTATAGTATTTATATCTTTTATTACTTTTTTTTATTCTTCTCAGATAAAGTATTTTATCAAACATACATTGATCAAATTGCTCTTGGGAGAATGGAAAAAACTTTTGAACTCACTAAAAGATGGCATCGGCTAGGATATGCTTTAATACCCTTTGTTATATTTATTCGAGTATTTTATGCTTCCTCTTTTCTTTATATTGGTATATTTCTTTCAAATCAAAAACTAGAATTTGGAAAAATCTTTAAAATAGCTTTAATAGCAGACTTTGTTTATGTTTTAGCAGCATTTTTAAAGTTAGTTTCCCTAATTTTTTTTAAAGAAGTTTCCACCCTTGACGATTTACAATTTCAACCATTATCCATTTTAGAGATATTAAATTAAATAAAAGTGATATAGATGCATTATTTATTTACCCTTTAAGTTTAGTAAATGTATTTGAAGTTGGTTACTTTTTTGTCCTTGCCTGGCTTTTAGTCCCATTCCTTAACGAAGCAAAAAATGAAGAAGTGAAGTTTGGGCAATCTCTAAAATTGGTGGCTACATCATATGGATGTGGCTTATTGCTGTGGGTTCTAATAATAATGTTCTTAACCTTAAGTATGACTTAAATGATATCCTTTATAAAATACTCCCTAATAATTCTTTTCGTTGGTATTATTGGATTCCTTGTAAAAGAGATTTTTGATTCATACAAAGAAAAAAAAGAGGCTGAAAAAAGAATAAACCCCTGTATATAATTTACCTGCTCAGTTGGCGACATTATTTGATAAATTACCACCTCAGACAAAGCAAACAGGAAAGCTGGCAACAATAACCTCAGGTTGTGTAGCTTGTATCCTGATTCAATGGTCAATAGTTTAATATACCAATAATATAAAGGGAAAATGGAAAGAGAAGCAAAAGTATAAATAGGCCCAAAGATAAGGTAACTTTGATATGCTTTATGGAAAAAAAGGGCATGGCAAGCATATAATATTACAGCTACAAACATATTAACGCCAAGAAAAAACTTAGCCTTATTATTTTGTGAAAAAGATGATAAAAGTACAATAGCCCAAAAGAAAGCTACATACATAGGAGTATAGATAATAAGGCCTTCAATTATCCTTTCCAATTATCCTGTTTCCAATTTAAATTTTATGTAAAGTCATGCCGAATTTACAATATGATTATTGATTGTACAAATTGAAACAGATCAATCAACACATAAGCTATACTTTAGTCATGAATTTTAAGGGGATCAGTACGATTACTGTAGGGAATTCAAGAAATTGGAAAAACGATCTATCTTATACATTTGGTAAATCTTTTTCAAAAAAATAGATGCTTTCATTGAAAAGCATTGCTGTGTTGCACAGTTGCATAAAAGAAAAATTAAAGGTTGGTTCTGATACACCAAAATTTAATTTGACTCTTGGACATACAATTACATGAAACACCAAACCCGTTTGGGTTTACCCCTGAACTGATTTGTGCAACTCAGATTAGTTACAAAGGGGCAGTTTAAACTACCCCTTTGTTTATTGGATATTTTCCTGTTAAATTTCAAATGAATCAACTTCTCTATAAGCTTTAATCAATGCCAATTCTCCTTCTTTGCCTGGCTTGCTTTTCCCATGCTCGCAACACAAAACCCCATCATATCCTTTACTATAGATATGCTTAAATATGTTTTTATAATTGATCTCTCCTGTGGTAGGTTCTTTCCTCCCTGGGTTGTCTCCAATGTGGAATGCTCCTATATGATCCCAACATTTATCAATATTTGGGATAATATTCCCTTCAGTAATTTGCTGATGGTAAATATCATTCACTATTTTGCAACTTGGGTGGTTAACCCCAACACAAATCAAATAAGCTTCAGGCATTTTTGTAAGGATTAGCCCGGGATGGTTTGTCCAAGCATTCAAAGGCTCCATCACCAATTGTAACCCTGCTTTCCCAACAATATCACAACTCATCCTCATGTTATCAATTATGTTGGCCATTTGGTAAGCATATTCCATGCCCTCATCAAAACGGCCTGGGACAACCAGTGCTGTTTTAGCTCCAGTTCGTTTTTGTACCTCAAGCCCCTCCAGCATTTTTTTCTTTAACATACCCTTTATTTCAGTGTCTTGGGTTACAAATGATTTGGTTTTAAAATCAGCATACAAAACAAATGGCCCCATGTCCATTCCCAAACGCGCCAGTTCATTAGCTATTTTTTCCTGCAATTCAGGAGGTTTATTCATTAACCCATTATCAAAAATAGCCCTGAACCCCTGGTCTGCAATAAACTTAATATTATCAATCGGGTCACTCCCTGCATTTTCTTTAAACATCCCCAGGTGAGGGGCATACTTCAATTTAAATTTTGCAGTGTTTGAATCATTGCTTCTATTTACTGTTGCTGAAGCTACATTTGCCATCCCTGCAAAAGCAACACTCCCAATAGCAGTTGTTTTAAGAAAATTCCTTCTTTCCATGTTATTTGGTTTATGTTCGTTCGGGATAAATTTAACAAATATTGGGCTAAAGTTTGGGTTTAATTAAAACATTTATGCCCTCAATTGTACTATTATAAAAACATTGTTGTGATTCATTGAAAGAGTTACTATTTTTGGTCTTTGCTTAAACCATCTTAAATCTACAAATCATGAATAGAAAACTTCGCATGGGAATGGTAGGTGGAGGGACTGATGCATTTATTGGTGCAATCCACCGCCTGGCTGCTTTAATGGATAACCATATTGAATTAGTTTGTGGTTGCTTTAGCATAGACCCTGAAATTTCAAAAACTTCTGGCAAGCAATATTTTATTCCTGATGAAAGAGTGTATGAAAATTACCAGGAAATGTTTGAAAAAGAGGCAAAGTTGCCTGAAGGGGAAAGGATGGATTTTGTTACTATTGTAACACCTAACCACGTACATTTCGACCCGGCAATTATGGCTTTGGATAATGGGTTCCATGTGGTGCTTGATAAGCCTATTACTTTCACATTAGAAGAAGCCCTGAATCTAAAAGAAAAACTTGATGAAACTGGGCTGACTTTTGCCCTGACACATACTTATTCAGGATATCCTGCAGTAAAACATGCAAAAAAAATGGTGGCTGATGGAGATTTTGGGAAAATCAGGAAGGTATTTGTTGAATATCCTCAAGGCTGGCTGTCATCAAAACTGGAAGATACTGGTAACCCACAAGCTTCATGGAGGACTGACCCAAAACGATCAGGAAAAGCAGGCTGTATGGGCGATATTGGCACCCATGCACACCACTTGGCTGAATACATAACAGGGTTAAAGGTTACTGAACTTTGTGCAGAGTTAAATGCATTTGTCTCCAACAGGCTTTTGGATGATGATGGAGCTGCATTGCTCAGGTTTGATAATGGAGCAAAAGGGGTATTAATAGCCACACAAGTTGCAGCAGGAGAAGAGAATGCCATCAGGATCAGGGTTTATGGTGACAAAGGAGGGCTAGATTGGCAACAAATGGAACCCAATACACTTACAGTAAGGTGGCTGGATAAACCTGCTCAAATTTATCGTGTGGGAACCAATATGCATAGTACAGAAGCAACCCATAATACACGTGTTCCTGGAGGACACCCTGAAGGTTACCTTGAAGCTTTTGCTAATATCTACAGGAATTTTGCCCTGGCCATAATGGCAAAAAAAGATGGGATAACCCCAACAAAAGAAATGCTTGATTTCCCTGGTGTGGAAGATGGTATTCGTGGGATGCAGTTCATTGAAACTGTCGTTAAAGCAGGTTATGATGATACTACAAAGTGGGTAGAATTTAAAAGCTGACCATTCAATTTTTCTTTTAGAGAACCAAGTAATTCATATTTAAAAATTAATAAAACAAAATAATCATGGCTAGGCCAGTTACATTATTTACAGGCCAATGGGCAGACCTACCCATTGAAACATTGTGCAAAAAAGCCAAAGAATTTGGTTATGAAGGGTTAGAGTTGTGTTGTTGGGGCGACCATATGGAGATTAATAAAGCTGACCAGGAATATTGTGATAACAGGAAAAAACTACTCAATAAACATGGGCTAAAACTGTTTGCTATTTCTACCCACCTGGTTGGGCAATGTGTCAGTGACCATATTGATGAAAGGCATAAAGGTATAGCCCCAGGTTATATATGGGATGATGGCAATCCACAAAGGGTTAACAAACGTGCTGCTAAAGAAATGGTCAAAACTGCAAAAGCAGCAAAAATGCTTGGGCTTAATACTGTTATTGGTTTTACAGGAAGCCCTATCTGGCATCTGCTCTATTCATTCCCTCCTGTACCTGCTGAAATGATACAAGAAGGATATAAACAATTTGCTGAACAATGGATCCCTATTTTAGATGAATTCCAGAAACTAGGTGTAAAATTTGCATTGGAGGTACACCCAACTGAGATTGCTTTTGATATACACACTGCACATCTTACACTAAAGGCATTAAATTACCATCCTGCTTTTGGGTTTAATTTTGACCCCAGCCATTTAGGTTACCAACATGTTGATTACACAAGGTTTATTTATGAGTTCTCTGACAGGATTTTCCATGTACACATGAAAGATGCTTATTGGAGTGATGTACCCAAAAGTGTTGGGGTATTTGGTGGGCATATGGAATTTGGTGATAACAGGCGTTACTGGAATTTCCGCAGCTTGGGGCGCGGAAAAATTGATTTTGAAAACATCATCAGGGCATTAAATGATATAGGCTACACAGGGCCCCTTTCTGTTGAATGGGAGGACAGTGGCATGGATCGTGAAGCAGGGGCAAGTGAGGCTTGTAATTTTGTTAAACAGGTTGATTTCAAACCTTCCAACATTGCCTTTGATGATGCCATGCAAAAAGATAAATAATTAACACAAAAAATAATGACAACCAGGAGGAGTTTTATTAAAAACACTGCAGTAGCTACAGCTGGGGTAGGATTGGCTACAGGAATGTCTACTGCAATGAGCTCTTGTATTGGGGCAAATGAAAAATTAAAATGTGGGGTAATTGGCGTTAAAGGAATGGGCTTTGATAACCTTAAAGCATTTTTAAAACAAAAAAATACAGAATGTATAGCACTTTGTGATGTTGACCAAAATGTGCTGGATATGCGTCTTGCTGAAACAGAAAAAATTCAAGAAGTAAGGCCTCAGGGATATACTGATTTTCGGAAAATGCTTGAAAATAAAGACATTGATGTGGTGATCATTGGAACACCAGACCATTGGCATTGTATCCCTTTTGTAAATGCTGCCCAATTAGGGAAAAGTATTTATTGTGAGAAACCCCTTGCCAACTCCATTGAAGAGGTAAACATTATGGAAAAAGCTGTTGCACGTTATGGAAATGTAGTTCAGATTGGGCAATGGCAACGCAGCCATAAACACTGGCTTGATGCAGTGAAATTTGTACGTTCAGGGTTGTTGGGGAAAATCAGGACAGTCAGGGTATGGTCATACCAGGGTTGGTGTAAATCAATCCCTGTTATTGAAAATTCAACCCCACCACAAGGTGTTGATTATGATTTTTGGTTAGGCCCTGCACCTAAACGCCCTTTCAATATGAATCGTTTTCATTTCACGTTTCGTTGGTTTTGGGACTATGCTGGTGGTTTAATGACTGACTGGGGAGTGCACCTTATTGACTTTGCATTGTTTGGGATGAATGTAAGTGCACCTAAATCTGTAATGGCTATGGGAGGTAAATTAGGATACCCTGATGATGCAGCAGAAACCCCAGATACCATGCAAGCCCTGTATGATTTTGAAGATTTTACAATGCTCTGGGATCACGGGATTGGCATTGATGCAGGTTACTATGGAAGGTCACATGGAGTAGGTTTTGTAGGAGAAAATGGTACATTAGTAGTTGACAGGGCTGGCTGGGAAGTTATTCCTGAAGGTGGTGAAAATCCAAAAATGGAAAGGATTGAACTTACCCTGGCTGAAGGAATTGGGCTGGATAACCATATGGAAAACTTTATCTCTTGCATTAAAAACAAAAAGAAGAAACTGAATGCTGGAATTGGGATTGGTGCCAATATTGCCAGGGTCTCCCACCTTGGGAATATAGCATTAAAAACAGGCAGGAAGTTATACTGGGATCAACAAGCCAATAAGTTCATTGGTGATAATGAAGCAAGCCAATTGCTGACACCAACTTACAGGGATCCCTGGAAATTGCCTCAAGTATAACCCACTGTATACATCCCATGGTTTTGAACCATTTGGAGAATAACCCAAGGATTCATACTCTATATAAGCTATGCCTTCATTTCCCTTGAGGGTATAGCTAAAACATCATAGTTATAATTTTCTAAAACCAACAATCAAATGTTTTTGTTTCTTATTTCATGGCAAAGAATCTGTATCTTTATCTGAAAAGGATGTGATATCATTTACCAGGTTTAAAAAATTGAAATGAATAGTTCCAAAGCACGTTTATTTTACATTGACAACCTCAGGATTTTCTTGATTGCATTAGTGGTTTTGCACCACCTAATAATTACATATGGTGCCCCAGGAAGTTGGTATTATAATGAATCTCAGGCAAGTTTCCCTTTAATATTGCCTATGGCAATGTTTACTGCCACTAACCAGGCATTTTTTATGGGTATGTTCTTTTTTATTTCAGCATTCTTTATCATTCCCTCATTAACCAGGAAGGGCACTGCCAGGTTTACAAAAGAAAGGTTGGTTAGGCTGGGCATCCCCACTGTTATTTTCTATTTCCTTATCTCCCCATTTTCTGTATACATTCGTGCCCATTTTATTGAAGGAAGCGACCATAGTTTTTGGGAATTCTTAAAAAATGGGTGGGGGTTTGGATTTGGTCCCATGTGGTTTGTTGAGGCATTGATCATCTTTACTTTTGCTTTCCTTTTAATCAGGCTATTCAAAATAAAAGCCAAGATAAAATTTCCGGGGACAGGGAAGATACTTCTGTTTGCTTTTCTAATAGGTCTTGGGCAATACATTATCAGGATTTGGCTGCCTGTAGGTTGGTCAATGCCTTTTACAGGTTTTCAGTTTCCACATTTTTTGCAATATATTTTCCTTTTTGCCATGGGGGTTGTTGCCTACCAAAACAATTGGTTTGATTCATTAAACAGCAATACAAGTTGGCATTGGTTTATTTTTGGCCAGATTTTAATCCTTATTGTGTTTCCTTTTTTCACATATTTTGGAGGTGCTGAAAAAGGTATAGAGCCCTTTATGGGGGGGTTTACCTGGCAATGCTTTGCCTACTCAATTTGGGAACAACTAGTAGGCTTTTCTCTTATCTATGGGTTGTTTGGGGTTTTCAAAAAGAAATTCAATATACAAGGGAAACTGGCTAAACTCCTATCTGCAGGTGCATATGGTGTATATGTAATACATACCCCTGTACTTGTTGCATTGAGTGCAGTTTTCCTTCAATGGCAAATTCACCAGCTTTTAAAATTTTTAGCTCTTGCCCCTATTGCTTTGATTGTGTGTTTTCTGATTGCTTCATTATTTAAAAAAATACCTGGTGTTAATAAAATTCTATAACAAACAATTTGTTTTTATTTAAAATGGCATTATTTTGTAACCATGTGTAATCTTGTGTAATATGGTTATATGAAAGAATATTATTCTTTATCAGAAGTAGCAGATCTATTATCAGTTAGTAAAGAAACCTTGAGGCGCTGGGACAGGAATGGCAAACTTCAAGCAGTAAGGAAGCCAATGAGCAATTACAGGGTTTATAATAAAGACCAATTGAAAATCTTTGATGAGCTGGATTTCTTATTCAATACGGAAGAAAACTCAAATTTTGTAAAACCATCCAAAGATTATTTTGCTATTGAGCTATTTGCGGGTGCTGGGGGATTAGCACTTGGTTTAGAAAAAGCAGGAATAAAATGTTTGGCTTTAAATGAAATAGACCATTGGGCTTCTGAGACCCTTAGAAAAAACAGGCCTTCTTGGAATGTAATTGAAGATGATGTTAAAAATATTTCTTTCTCTTCCTATAAAAGAAAAGTAAATATTGTTACGGGAGGATTTCCTTGCCAGGCATTTAGTTATGCTGGCAAAAAGCTGGGATTAAAAGATGCCAGGGGAACACTTTTTTATGAATTTGCAAGGGTTGTCAAAGAAACAATGCCCCCTATCTGCATAGGTGAAAATGTAAGGGGGTTGTTAAAACATGATGGAGGCAGGACAATTGAAGGGATGGTTTCCATTTTGAATGAAATTGGATATGATGTTTTACCACCAAGATTGTTAAAAGCTATTTTTTACAAAGTACCTCAAAAAAGGGAAAGGGTATTGATAGTTGGTATAAGAAAAGATTTAAATAGCAGTTTGTTTAGTTTTCCAAAACCCTATAAAAAGATATATAACTTAAAAGATGCCCTCCAGAAAGGAGAACTATTTGACTCAGATGTACCAGCCTCTGCGGGGCAGAAATATCCTGAAAAAAAGAAAAAGGTTATGGAACTGGTTCCTGAAGGTGGGTATTGGAGGAACCTGCCTGTTGATATTCAAAAAAAATATATGGGAGGAAGCTTTTTCTTAGGTGGAGGAAAAACAGGAATGGCCAGGCGCATGAGTTGGAGTGAACCCAGCCTGACTCTAACCTGTAGTCCCGCTCAAAAACAAACTGAAAGATGCCATCCAGAAGAAACCAGGCCTTTTACTATTAGAGAATATGCCAGGATACAAACTTTCCCTGATGATTGGGATTTCCAAGGTTCAACATCACAACAATACAAACAAATTGGTAATGCTGTACCTGTTAACCTGGCCAAGGAAATAGGCTATTCCATTGTCAAATTCCTCAATGTAATCAATGGTAAGTCAAATTAATGAAAGGGCAAACAGGCTAAATAAAAGAAAACCTGTACCTTTAGGGTAAACCCAAATTTTGAATAATGCCATTTTTAAGTTGGATTAGTGATGATAAATTGGTTCCTATCATTTCAGGGTTATTGCTAAAAGCTCAAGAAGCACAAAACAAAGCCTCTGCCAAATTTGGTAAAAATGTAATTGACCCTTTTTCTGCCATTTTTGAAATGTCAGGTTTTGGATTAAGCCTTGACTTATGGTTGAAAAGTGAATCAACCAGGCAAGCCCAAAAAACTTTACAGAACCACATTGGTGAATTTCACCAGAACATTCTTGGTTCATGCAGTGGTTGGGAAAATATGAAGACTGGAAATGTGATTGACCTGGTTTCAAAACAACATAAAATAGTTGCAGAAATCAAAAACAAATACAACACCATTTCTGGAGGGAAACTATCTGATCTCTACTATTCGTTGGAACATCTGGTAATGCCAAAAACCAGTATATACAAAGATTATACTGCTTACTATGTTTCAATAATACCTAAAAACCCGGAAAGGTTTAACAAAGCATTTGTTCCTTCTGACAAAGAAAAAGGAGAAAAATGCCCCCAAAATGATAAGGTCAGGGAAATAGATGGTGCCAGTTTTTACCATTTGGTAACTGGAGTACCTGATGCCCTTGAGCAATTATTTAACATCCTTCCTGAAATCATTTCTCTTTCTTCAGATTACAATTATAAAAAAGAAGAATTTGAACAACTAAAAGAATTCTTTAACCAGGCATTTGGTAGCTAAAATATAGGTATGGATTATATTGCAAATAAAAACAGGTACAAAACAATGCCCTACAATAAGTGTGGGAAATGGGGGTTAAAGCTTCCTGCCATATCTTTAGGGTTATGGCACAACTTTGGAGGCATTGATAATTTTGAGAATAGTAGGGAAATACTTCATAAAGCATTTGATTTGGGCATTACCCATTTTGACTTAGCTAATAATTATGGCCCTCCTCCGGGTTCAGCAGAAGAAAATTTTGGCAAAATCCTGAAAACAGATTTTAAAACTTACAGGGATGAACTGGTTATATCTTCAAAAGCTGGCTACCTTATGTGGGATGGTCCTTATGGTGAATGGGGCAGCCGCAAATATTTATTGGCAAGCCTTGACCAAAGCTTAAAAAAGATGGGATTGGAATATGTAGATATTTTCTATTCACACAGGCCAGACCACAATACCCCATTGGAAGAGACCATGATGGCACTTGACCAAGCTGTACGCTCAGGAAAAACACTGTATGTTGGTATTTCAAACTACCCTGCTGATTTGGCACAGGAGGCTTCAAAAATCCTTAAAGAATTAGGTACACCTTGCCTTATACACCAACCCAGGTATTCCATGTTTGAGCGTTGGATTGAAGATGGATTGCTGAATGTGTTGGAAGAAGAAGGTATTGGTTGTATCCCATATTCCCCTTTAGCACAGGGGCTTTTAACTGACAAATACCTGGATGGTATTCCTGAAGGTTCAAGGGCAACACGTGGTATCTTCCTGAAAGAAGAACATGTTAATTCTGCACACAAGAAAGTTGTGGCTTTAAATGAATTGGCAAAAAAAAGGGGGCAATCACTTGCCCAAATGGCACTAGCCTGGGTATTGAAAGATAAAAGGATCACTTCAGTTTTAATAGGAGCTAGCTCTGCCAGGCAAATTGAAGACAATGTAGCTACATTGGCAAACTTACATTTTAAAGAAGGGGAATTGAAGTCAATTGAGGAAATTTTAGCATAAAAAAGCAGCTGCCAATCTTGGCAGCTGCCTTATACTAGTTGAAAATTTTACAAATTAACAAAATAATTCGCTCCCATAAAAATGGCGAGGATAAATGCAATCCCTGCAAAGGTTCCCAATGCCAAGTATATGATCACATTTAGAGGTAAAGACCACCTTTCATGCTCTGTTGAAGTTGAAATGGTAATCTGGTTTTCATTTGTTTTCGTTTCCATTGTATTCATGATAAATTAATAAAAACATGCCTTTTTTTATTTTTGGCATGCAAATGTATCATTTATTTTGCCTTTCATTCAAAAACGAATTTTATAGCTCCTTTATTTCTGTTCAGTACACAAAATTTAATACTGCCTTAAATGTAAAAGAAGCTTTTATTAACAGCTTTTAATTGTAAATTACTGAAATCTATGTGTTTGAAATAGAAAAAAGGTGCCCAATAATGAACACCTTCCTGTTAATAAAGTATCTTTTTGATTTTATATTGCAGATTCAAATTGCTTTAAAAAACGCACATCATTTTCAAAAAAATGGCGGATATCTTTTATCCCATACTTCAGCATTGTGATCCTTTCAATACCCATCCCAAATGCAAAACCAGTATATTTCCTACTGTCAATGTTACAACTTTCCAGCACATTTGGGTCAACCATGCCACAGCCTAAAATTTCCAGCCAACCAGTATATTTACACACATTGCATCCTTTTCCCCCACAAATAGAACAGCTTACATCCATTTCAGCAGATGGCTCAGTAAATGGGAAGTATGATGGCCTTAGCCTGATCTTTGTTTTCTCTCCAAACAACTCTTTTGCAAAGTAAAGCAAGGTTTGTTTAAGGTCGGCAAACGAAACATTTTCATCAACATACAACCCCTCAACCTGGTGAAAAATACAGTGTGACCTGGCTGAAATGGCTTCATTCCTGAAAACCCTTCCAGGGAATATTGAGCGGATAGGTGGCTGTGTGCGCTCCATCACCCTGATTTGCACACTTGAAGTATGTGTGCGCAACAACACATCAGGGTCTTTTTCAATAAAAAAGGTATCCTGCATATCACGAGCTGGGTGTTCTGGAGGGAAATTCAAAGCTGAAAAAACGTGCCAGTCATCTTCTATCTCAGGCCCTTCAGCAACAGTAAATCCCAACCTCCCAAAAATATCAATGATCTCATTCCTGACCACTGATAATGGATGCCTTGTGCCTGGTTTCATTGATTCTCCCGGGCGAGTTAAATCCAACCCATCATCTTTTGGGGTTCCATTGTTGAATCTATCCCTCAACTCATTGATCTTATCTTGTGCAAAATTCTTCAGGACATTGATAGCTTGCCCAACTTCTTTCTTTTGTTCATTAGGAACATTTTTGAACTCAGAAAACAACTGGCTCACCAATCCCTTTTTGCTGATGTATTTGATTCTTAACTCATCAACTTCCTCTACTGTTGATGCTTTAATATTGGATAATTCCTCCTGAAGTTGTTTAATTTTATCTAACATTTTTGCACTTTTTCTGAGGCACAAAGATAATCATTCCTTTCAATTCCAGGAGAATTAGGGCAATCGTTAAAAGTATTTTATTTAGTCTTACCAATCTTTTATCTTTACCAGTGTTTCAATGGTAGTCAAAATCAATTTTCTAAAAAACCTAATAAGAAATGAAAAATTTAAACTGGTTAGGAATTCCCTTGCATCCTTTTGTGCTTTTAGTTGCATTTTTACTTATTAACCCATCTGTAGCACAAGAAATTTACTTCCCTGAGAAGGGAGAAAAATGGAAATCTGAATCACCTGAAAAATTAGGTTTCAGCCCAGAAAAACTGGATGCTGCCATAGAGTTTGCCAAAGGCAATGAATATGAAGGAGCCAGGGATTTAAGGGTAGCTATCCTAAAAGGATTCAGCCATGAGCCTTTTCACAGGCTGGCTGGTCCCACCAAAAAGCGTGGAGGTCCCACAGGGATGATTTTGAAAAATGGTGTTTTGGTTGCCAACTGGGGTGATACCAAAAGGGTTGATATGACATTTAGTGTAACCAAAAGTTACCTTTCAACAATATGTGGGTTAGCTTTGGACAATAGGCTGATTGAAAGTGTTGAGAATCATGTCTCTGAATATGTTTGGGATGGCACTTTTAAAGGAGAACAAAATTCTAAAATAACCTGGCATCATTTATTAAACCAATCATCTGATTGGAGTGGCAACCTGTTTGGCATGTATGACTGGGCTGACCGCCCACCACGTGAAGGAAGCATTGATGATTGGAAAAACAGGGAACTGAATGAGCCAGGAAAAGTATTTGAATACAATGATGCGAGGGTGAATGTGCTGGCTTATTCGCTGCTTCAAGTTTGGCGCAAACCATTACCTATGGTTTTAAAAGAAAAAGTGATGGACCCCATTGGGGCAAGCACAACCTGGAGGTGGCATGGGTATGATAGCTCCTGGACAACTATTGATGGGATAAAGATGCAATCAGTGAGTGGTGGCGGGCATTCTGGTGGTGGAATTTTTATCAATACTGAAGACCATGCGCGTTTTGGATTGCTTTTTATGAACAATGGTAATTGGGATGGCAACCAGCTTATTTCTAAAAAGTGGGTAAAAATGGCTACACAGCCGTCAGAAGCCAATGAAAGTTATGGCTATATGTGGTGGCTGAACAAAGGAAACAGAAAGTGGGAAGGCCTGGATGAAAATATTTTTTATGCAGCAGGTTTTGGCGGAAATTTTATTGTGGTTGACCAAGCTAAAGGAATTGTGATTGTTACGCGATGGCTTAACCCTTCAAAAATTGGGAATTTTGTAAAACTGGTGATGGAGTCTATGGTCGAATAACTACTATAAGTTTTTCATTTTAAAGCAAATTTCAGGAATACAGCTTCATGGTCAGAAAATGTAAAATCCTGTGGGATTACATTTACTTTAAGAGCTTCTACATTAGGAGAAAGGATGTAATAATCAATAATAGTAGTTAATGTCTCCCCCTCAGCAAAAGGTGTTTCAATATCCCTGTTGGTTGGCAAAAATTTATCATACACAATGTTCCAGCCCTTTGGGAAAAAACCTTCTTTTATTTTTTCCTGTACTTTGACACTATACTTTTTATCTACCAAGCCAGGGTTAAACCCAGGAGGGTTTTGGTTCCAGTCACCCCCAGCTACCATATAGTTCCCTTTCTCATATTCATCCAGCATAATTTCTTTGATAAGTGGCATTTCTGCGTCCCTTAATTCTCCCCCTGCATCATAAGCAGAGTTGTGGGTATTCAGTACCACCAATTGCTTTCCATTTCCCAGGTTGAAACGTGAAAGGATAAAACACCTGTCAAGCATAAACAGCCTTTTGGGCCATGCATATGATGAATGAAAAGCATACCTGATTGATTCTATTGGCTGTATTTTTGAAAGGTTCATCTGCCCTGCCTGCACCTTGCCCAGTGGGTTGGTAAATGGAACTGGTACAAATTTCACATTGTAATTATTAGCATAAGTATAGGCAAGCCCTGGCAATACTTCAGCAATTATTTCTATCTCATTTTGTTTCCCTGTCCTTGCTGAGTTTTTATCTACTTCTTGTAAAATAATAAAATCAATGCTGTCATTTGCACTCAGGAAACCAGTAACCCCTTCAGTGTATTTTTTTACCAATTCATCAGTTGGATGTACCATTTCCCCACCATCATAAAAAAAGTCCATTTCTGCACCCAACCCACAAAATCCAATGTTCCAACTCAAGATATTGAATGTATCCTTTTCCAAAACCTGGTTATTCCCATTCCCTAAAATTTCAAGTTGAACCTTATCCTCAGGCTGGTAATCATTTGCTGTCCCATAATAAATAACAACCCCCAGGTATAGGGTACATATAAGAACTATTAAAAGTATGACCCGGAATATTTTTTTTAAGATTTTCATGGTGACTGGTTTGACTATTATAGATAGCTAATGTAATGAATTCAACCAACAAAATTGTTACTTAAATTTAAAGATTGGCTTAAATGAAAAAGGTTACCTTGAACTATACAGGCAACCTTTCTCAATATATCTTTTATTGATTGATTATCATTTCCTCTGCTCATCAGCATTGGCAGCCTCACCAGCTATTGGGACTTTAGCAGTTTGTATATATTCAATATCACCCATCACATATTTTTTAGGGCCAATCATTAAGTCAGAATTCATCATTTCTTCAAAAGTAACTTCTTTTCCTGTGTAAGCTGATTGCCTACCCATAATGGCCACCAAGTTTGAAATAGCAATTTCTTCTGCTTCATTAAAAGGAATATTTTTCCTAATGCAGGTAACCAGGTCAATATGCTCCTGAATATATGGACTGACTTTCACATTTGGTGTTTCATTGCCTTCTTCATCTAAAGGATAGGCATATTTGAATACCTCTTTTCCTTCCATATCCCATATGGTATTCTTGCAATTTGATGAGCCTTCAGTCCCCTGTACCCTTTCAGAAACATTATTTACACACCCATTTATTTGGCGGCACATACTGTGGACATGCATCCCATTTTCATATTCAAAATCAATGCTGAAATTATCAAACTGGTCTCCTGTTATCCTTCTTTGGCGCGAACCAAAGCCAACAGCTTTCATAGGATGTGATCCTGTAAACCAGTTAATTACATCAATATTATGCACATGTTGCTCAACAATGTGGTCGCCCGAAAGCCATAACCAATTAACCCAATCACGGATCATATATTCCATCTCAGACCATTCAGCCCTGGGGTTCCTGTGCCATAACTTACCACTATTCCAATAGCAATTTGCAGAAACAATTTCCCCAATAACACCTGATTTTACCTGCTTATACACCTCTATGTAATCTCGTTGGTGCCGCCTCTGGGTGCCTGTCACAACCTTTAAGCCTATTGCATCTGCTTTTTTTGCTGAAGCCATTACTGAACGAATGCCTTCTGGGTCAACAGCTATGGGCTTTTCCATAAATACATGCTTCCTGGCTTGCACAGCTGCTTCAAATTGTTCAGGCCTGAACTTAGGGGGTGTTGCCAATATTACCACATCAACCCCAGAATCAATTACCTTTTGGTAGGCATCAAACCCTATAAAGCAATTTTCATCAGCTATTTCATTATCATATTGTTCTTTTATTTTTCCCCTGCAACTTTGGAGGCGGTCATCAAACACATCTCCTAGTGCTGTAACAGACACATTTGGACCTGAACGTAAAAAATCCATGGCTGCTCCTGTACCACGCCCGCCACATCCAATTAACCCAGCCTTTAATGGTTTCCCATCTGGTGCCTGGTCTAATAGTGGAGGCAAGTTTAAATCTCCAATATCTTTTATACCTGAACCCTTTTTTGAAGAACAAGAAGACAATGCATTAACACCTAATGCTCCTACTGCTCCTATTGCTGCTGCCCCAGCAATAAACTTCCTTCTTGACAAATTATTTTCTTCCATAACTTAATTATTTAGTTGATTTATTAATTCCTGTATTTTCGTTAAAATCACATACTACCCTGAATCCCACAAAATTACAATCAGAGAGCCACCATTTGCTTTTGGGCATTTGTGGGTCTGTTTTTAACCATGCATCTGTTTTTGTTTGGTCGCGTGCGGCACTTCTTACATCTTTAACTGTACTTTTGAATGAACCTCCCCTGGTTACATATTCTTCCCCCTGCAAAGGCCCTTTGGGGTCTTTAATTCCATTTTTCAATTTCCCATATGCACCAGGAGCATACCAATCTGAGCAATATTCTGCTGCATTGCCCAGCATGTTTTTCAACCCAAATGGGTTGGGTTCAACCATATCTGGCTCCTGGGTTTTCCCCTGGCTGTTGGCTTCAAAAACAACATAATCATTAATAGTAGTATTCTCTTTCCCAAATAATTTTTTTAGCATCCCTTTTTTCATAAAATTATTGGGCTCTCCTTCAAAAAAGTATGCAGTGTTGGTGCCTGCCCTACAAGCATATTCCCATTCAGCCTCAGTAGGAAGCCTGTAATTCTTCCCTGTCATTGCTGAAAGCCATTTGCAATATGTTTCGGCTGCATGATAGCTCATGGTTATGGCAGGCCTGTTGCCTAACCCCCAATTTTGGTCAGGTTGCCCATATGGGGGGGTTGGCCCTGAAATGGCATCAACCTGCCCTTCAACCCTGCTTCCTTCTGTGTCTGTTGACCTCCCTTCTGCTGAGGTTGCACTATAAAATGCCAGGAAATTATCCCAGGTTGTTTCAATTTCAGCCATAAAAAACGGGCTAATGGTAACTTCTTTTACAGGTCCCTCATCTTCCCTCCTAAACTTTTCATCTTCAGGACTTCCTATTTTAAATGCCCCTCCAGGAATAGCTACCATATTAAAAGAAACAGTGGTATTGGGTACAGTTTCAGTATAGTTTTCATGTGCCTCTACTTTGGCTGCTTCCTTAAAAATAACCAGGTCTTTTTCTTTTGTTTTTCCAAAATCAACATTGCTGGCATGAATTGCATTGGGGTCATAATGGCCTACATCCAGGTGGCAGTTTATGCAACGTAAGTCATCTTCATTTTGGGTATAATATAAATGTGCATCTTGCCCCTTTTTATTCAGTGTCAATGGAAACAGGTTTACATGGCAATTGATACATGACTCTTTATATACAAAATGTTGAGCCTCTTCAAATGTTGATTTTGCTTCCCAATTGAAGCTGGCTGAATCTTTAAAAAGAAACCCATATATGTCTTTAAACCCCAAACGTGCTTTTTCCTTCAGGTAGCCTTGCCCTTTTGGAGGCAAATGGCATTCAACACAATGGACAACCACACCACTTTTTGTATCATGATGTACAGAAAGTTTCCATGAATCAAAAACATGGGGGTGCACATGGCACACTTCACAAAACTCATCAGTAGAGGTTGCTTCAATAGCTTTGTGGGAAAGAAGGGTTAAAACTATTCCCAATACACCACCAATAAATAATAATAAGAAAATCCTATTTTTTATCCACGAAAAGATTTTTAATACCATCTCACGTTTAGTTTAACTGGTTTAGATCAAAGGTCCTAAATATACTAAATAAATATCTTATAAAAGATGGGCTATAATATGTAAATTGGCAAAAAAAGGTTACCAATTATTACGGTAACCTTAAGGAAACAAATTTAATATAAAGGAAATAGAATGATGGGAAAATAATTGTACTCGTTATCTTATATGCTTAATTGTTTAGTAATCAAAAAAACAACTTCACCTTCCAAAGGTATCCTTCATATGTTAAGTAAAATTTATTTGAGGATTATTACATCATTAAAGAATTGTTAACTAGTTCTTTTCAAAAAATGGCCCTTGTTATCAGAAATTAAGTAAATTTAGGTCGCAAAAACCCATAAAAAATACCATGGTAGCTCTCAAAAAATTTTTCGCAGACTTTCTGAGCCTTTTCATCCCAACATTATGTATTACCTGTGGGCAGAAGCTTTTTTCGCAAGAAATTTTCCTTTGCTTAAAATGCCTTCATGATATCCCGAGAACAAATTTCCATGAAAAACCCGAAAATGAAGTTGAACAGTTGTTTTGGGGAAAATCACTGGTTGAGAAAGTAACTGCCTGGTTCTTTTTCAAAAAGGGAAGTAAATATCAACGTTTAATCCATTTCTTAAAATATAAAGGATTAAAAGAAGCTGGTACTGAAATGGGCAGGCAGTTTTGTATAGAAGTTTTACCTTCAGGCTTTTTTGATCCCGTTGATTTAATTGTCCCAGTCCCATTACACAAGAAAAAGTTAAGAAAAAGGGGATATAACCAGAGTGAATGGATAGCCAAAGGGATCAGCAAAGTATTGGAAATCCCAATAATTACTGAAAACCTTATGCGTGAAAAACACACAACAACCCAAACCAGTAAATCACGTTTTCAAAGATGGGAAAATGTAGAAGCCATTTTTAATGTTCGTCATGCAGAAGTTTTTATTGGGAAACATATACTTTTGGTTGATGATGTAGTTACCACAGGTTCAACCTTGGAAGCATGTGCAAGTATATTATTAAAAATAAAAAATACTAGGGTCAGCATAGCAACTTTAGCATATGCCAAAGATTAGCAAGAATGGAAAAGATGGTTATTTAAGCATTGAATAAATTTGAACTCAAAATCAATACAGGTTATGAATGTAAGCAGTAGTACTCAAAAATATCATGTTGAAAGGATCAATAAGGTGGTTCAATTCATTAACAACCACCTTGGAGAAAACCTTGACTTACAAACATTGGCTTCAGTGGGCAACTACTCAACCTACCATTTCCACAGGATCATGCGCGCACATTTTGGTGAGTCATTAGGTGCTTACATTGTAAGGTTGAGGCTTGAAACAGCTGTCAGCTTACTGCGTTTTTCTGAAGTTAGCATTAGTGATATTGCTTTTAAAGTGGGCTATGAAAGCCCATCATCTTTTAACAAAGCTTTTAAAAAACGTTTTGGGGTTTCTCCCAATGAATACCGCCAAAACAATTCAAGCCTGGTAAGAAAAGAAAGTTCAAAAATATTATTCAGAGCCATGGAAAGTTTAAAAAACCTTACCCCTAAAATTAAACAAGTAAAAACTACAAAAGTGATCTATTCACAAATGCTTGGAGATTATCACAAAAGTGCCTCAAAAGCATGGGAAGTGGTTTGTGATTTTGCCAAAAAAAGACGCCTTTTTGGTTTTAAAACCGAATTTATTGGGATCAGCCATGATGACCCAAAGGTGACAGAATCAGAAAAATTACGATATGATGCATGCATTGTAGTCACTAAAGATATTGAGCCTGAAGGTGAAATTGGGTTCAAGGAAATACCTGGTGGCAAATATGCTGTTTTTACACACAAAGGAGCTTATGAGAATTTTTCAGATACCTATGATTACATTTTTGGAAAATGGATACCAGAAAACAATATTGAGCTTAGGGATGTCCAAAGTTTTGAAAAATACCTGAACTCTCCTGATAAAACAAAACCTGAAAAGTTATTAACTGAAATTTACGTCCCTATTCATTAACAGGAACCAAGTTTATTTAAATCATTAACAAACAAGCAAATGGCACAAAAAATTGATTTTAAAAAAGAATACAAGGAGCTGTACCGCCAACCAGCTAATAAGATCAGCTATGTTGAAGTCCCTGAATTTAACTACCTGGCTATTGACGGGGAAGGGCATCCTGAAGGCAACCAGGATTTCCAGCATAAAATTGGTACACTTTATGGGATTGCTTACACCTTAAAGTTTATGCTTAAAGAGCCAGGGTTACAGCCAGCAGGGTATTTTGATTTTGTTGTCCCTCCCCTTGAAACATTCTGGTTTATGAAAAATGATGTTGAATTTGATGCCAACAAACCAGATGATTGGTGTTGGACATTAATGATCATGCAGGCTGATTATATTTCAACAGAATTGGTTGAAATGGCAAATAAGGAACTGATAAAAAAAGGTAAAGAGGTTAAATTCCTGGACCAGCTCAGGTTAGAAAAAATTTCAGACGGGAAAGCAGTACAAACCCTGCATGTAGGTCCTTACAATGAAGTCAGGCCCACTGTTAAAATGCTTCTGGATGAGCTTGAGAACAATGATTTAAAACCTGCCCGAAAATATCGTGAAATCTATTTAAATGACCCAAGGAGGATTGCACCCGAAAAGATTAAAACCATTTGCAGGATGCCTTATGTCCCTATTTAAAATTAGGTACTTCAGGTTAAAATTATACTTTCCTGAAAGCCCACCCAACAATTTTAACTACCAGCCCATAAGGGATGATTGACCCAAGGATATAAAAAAATTTGGTAGCCCTACCAGGGACTATCAGTTTCTTGCCTTTTATCATCCCTTCAACTGAGTACTGTGCCACTTTATCAGCTTCAAGCGAGGTAATTTTTGCAATCATTGAAGCTTGTTTCAATGTTTCTTTAATCCTTGAATTCGTGCCTACCCCATTAGGGTGCACTGATGTTACAGTAACATTAGTCCCCTTAAGTTCAGTGTTCAGTGCCCTTGAGAAAAACAGGAGGTATGATTTTGTGGCTGCATAAATACTTTTTTTAGGAAATGGTATAAAAGCTGCAAAACTACTGATATTCAAAATGTGGGCTTTGGGAAGTTTTTTCAGGTCATTTAAAAAATAATAGGTTAGCAATGTGGTTGCCCTAATATTGAGCATGATAATATCATCTATTTCCTGAGGGCTTTGTTTTTCCATTTTGCCATAGCTTCCTACCCCAGCATTATTGACCAATTTATCAATAATTAGGTTGTTTGATTTCGCAAAGTCATATACTTGTTTTGGAGCATCAGTTTGAGTAAGGTTTATAGAAAAACACCTAACATCAACCTGGTTTTTATTTGCCAGTTCAACAGCAATTTCTTCAAGCCCTGAATCAGGTAATGCTACCAGGAAAAGGTTCATGTTTTGTTTGGCACATTCTTCAGCTATTGCCTTACCAATGCCACAACTTGCCCCAGTGATTAAACAGTACTTTTTGTTTTGGTTCATTTTGGTGTTTTTTCAGGTTCAAGCCAATCAATAGATTTTTTAATTCCAGCACCTAATGGTGTTATTTTGTACCCCAATTGGGCTATTGCCTTTTTACTTGTAATTACCCTGTTTTGGTTATAGCGTTTCACCCAAGCTGGGGTTATAAGAGGTTCAATATCAAAGCCTTCTGCCAAGATTAGCATAATTTTAGAAACTGCCTTCATTAACCATAATGGAAGGTGCATAAGCTTGTATTTTTTACCTGATACATCCTGAATTAATTTAAATAACTCATTGAATGAAACATTTTCGCCCCCCAGTATATACCTCTCGCCCTTTTTACCCTTTCCTAAAGCCAGGATGTGCCCATCAACAATGTTATCAATGTACACATAATTGCCTGTATTCTTCCCACTTCCAGGAATAAACCTCCATTTCCCTGCAATGTATTTTTTAATTAATATAGTAACGCTATTACTTTTATTAAGTTGCCCTGGTCCATAAACCCTGGATGGGTTTACAATAACTACGTCAAGCCCTTTGGTTATATATGAAAAACAAAGCTCTTCTGCCTCTCTTTTTGTCCTTTCATAATCAGTTAAATAAAACAAGGGGATAAGGCTGTTTTCATCAACTTCCTCATCAGTATCAGATGGCTTTAATGTACCTGCTGTTGAAGTAAACACAACCCTTTTTGCCTTATTTTTCAATGCTGCATTTAATACATTCCTTGTCCCCACCACATTAATTTTGTAAGGTAAGCTTTTGTCTTTTGACCATGGTTTTGTATATCCAGCCAGGTGAAAAACATAGCTACATCCTTGCATGGCATTGGCAATAACTTTTTCATCTGAAACATCTCCTTTAAATACTACCAGGTTGGGATTCTGGGGAAGTGCTGGGTTGCCTGGTGAGCGCACCAAAGCATGGACTATATGCCCTTTTTGCAACAGGAATTTTGCCAGTTCCAGCCCAATAAAACCTGTTACTCCTGTAAGGAAATACTTCATCTGTTTGGGTTTTTTACAAATTTCATTTCAGGGTTATTCTGGATAGTAAAAAACTCTGTTGAAACAGAAAGGGAAATATGCATGATTATTGGTATGATCAATGAGCCAGTTGTTACTACAAACCAACAAGCTACCAGCCCAAAAGGTATAGCACCTAATGTTTCTTTCATACCATTTGTAAGGTGTATGGCTGAATAGATGGCTACATTTATTGCAATTGCAGGCCATACCCCAAAAGCCTCAACACAACTAAACAGGAGTATTCCACGAAAAAGGAATTCATAACCAATTAAATAAGTAGTCCACCCTGAAGCACTCAGAAGAAAAGTTGATGCTTTCCAGCCAGCAAGCCTCATTTGAGGATACCTTAAATACATATCAGGGTTCTGGGCTGAAAAATAATTCATGGTTATAAGCAAAGCAGGCAACCCAATTAGCCAGTACCAGTTTTCAAATACTTCTCCCCATGCAATACCATAAAAATGCCCTGGTATTTGCCAGGCAGAAAAAAAGATTAAACCTGGTAACAAAGCAAAAAATAGAAAGCCAGATAATTTATTAAACAGTATTTTCCTGATTTGGTAACTATCTTCTGTAAAATAACCTTTAAAATACTTTTCTACCACTTTTAAGGAAATGACATGGAGGTAACAATAATAGCTAATAAGTGCACTAAAAATGGCAAATATTGCTTTGGTTTCAGGGTACTGAATGTTAAATTCTATCATGGTAATTCCTATTATTTAAAAATCCATTTTACTGGCACTAAGGACTTACTAAAATTATAATAATTATTTCATATCCATTAGCAATAGGTGTTAAATTTTATGTAAGCCTATATTTTTTGATCCTTAAGCCAGCATGCTGGTTTTAAGGTGATTATGATGGTGCATTTAGCGGTCAAGGCGATAATATAGAGCCAAAGAAATCACATTATTAAACTGGTTATCATTCCAATACCAATTGGTACTGCCAGGTAGCCCCCTTATTGGTAACACTGAATAAGCCAGCCTTAAATCCATTTTCAGGTTATCCAGCAAATCAAACTGGAACCCTGCAAAAGCTTGTACATCAAACTCTTTAAATGCATTCCTATCAGGTTCCTGGAATTCACCATATTCATCAAACTCTTTACCATGTAACAAATACCCAGCAGAAGCACCAGCTATTACCATAACCCTGTCACTAGTCCTGAAACCCATTAATACAGGTATGTCAATATAACCCAGGCGCATAATGTATTTTGGTTCATCAGGTTTATCTTCATCATATTGGTTTCTTGCCCCCTTCTGGGAATATTTCAATTCCATTGAAGCAAAAATGGCAGGGGCAATATCAGTTTGGACATAAGCACCTAATATTACACCAGGCTTGTGGTATCCATTATACAGGTCACCATCAACTTGTGAAGCATTAAAACCACCTATCAAACCTCCCTCAAAACGCTGCCCATATGAGCCAATTGCAATTACAACAAAAATTATTGCCAGGTAATATTGTTTCATCCTATATATTTCTGAAGTTTTTCCTTTAATTCCTTTATCCCTTCACTTGCTTTGCTTTGTATAAACTCAACATTGCTTAAATACATATCAGGTTTTTTGGGGTCAATTACAAAAAATGGGGTTTTTTGTTGGGCATAGTTCACTAAACCAGCAGCTGGGTATACAACCAGTGATGTACCAATAACCACTAATATATCAGCATCTTTCACAATGGGTATAGCTTGTTCAATTGCAGGTACTGCTTCCCCAAACCATACAATATGTGGCCTAAGCTGGCTGCCTTTTTCACATAAATCACCCATTTTTAGTTCCCAATGTTTTAAAGTATAAACCAGGTTTGGGTCAACAGTACTCCTGGCTTTCCTTAATTCACCATGCAGGTGCAATATTTTCTTGTTACCTGCCTGTTCATGCAAGTCATCAACATTCTGTGTGATAATATGTACATCAAAATAATTTTCAAGTTCAGCAATCCCAATATGCCCTGCATTGGGTTTTGCCTCCCATAGTTTTTTGCGCCTTTCATTATAAAAACGCATAACAAGTTCAGGGTTGGTTCCCCATGCCTGTGGGCTGGCTACATGGGTAACATCATATTGTTCCCACAACCCGCCCATATCCCTGAAAGTCTTTAACCCACTTTCCTGGCTCATGCCTGAACCCGATAATACAACCAGTTTTTTCATTACATCATTTTACACTGAATAAAAATATGAAAATCCATTGAACATCTTATTCTAAATCATAATTCAATTTTTAAAGAATAATCTCAACCCAAATTTCCTACATTTGTATCAATGATTGACCAAGGGACTATAGCAAGGATTATTGAAGCTGCAGAGATCACTGATGTGGTTTCAGATTTTATTCATTTGAAGAAAAGGGGTGTTAATTACCTGGGGCTATGCCCTTTCCATAATGAAAAAACACCATCATTTACAGTTTCCCCAGCCAAAGGCATATTTAAATGTTTTGGGTGTGGAAAAGGCGGTAACTCAGTGAATTTCATTATGGAACACGAAAACCTCACCTATCCTGAAGCATTGAAGTGGCTGGCAAAAAAATACAATATTGAAGTTATTGACAAAGAAGAAACAGAAGAAGAAAAACAACAAAAAGATGAACGTGAGAGCATGATGATAGTTTCTTCTTTTGCACAAAAATATTTTACTAAATTTTTATGGAATGAAAATGAAGGGAGGACTATTGGGTTAAGCTATTTTCGTGAACGCCAGTTGAGGGATGACATTATTAAAAAATTTGACCTGGGTTACTGCCCTGATGGGAAAACAATTTTCACTGATGCTGCCCAAAAAGAAGGGTATAAATTGGATTTCCTTGAAAAAACAGGGCTTACCATAAAACGTGATGACTGGCTGCGTGACCGTTTTTCGGGGAGGGTTATGTTCCCAATCCATAACCTGGCAGGCAGGGTGATTGCTTTTGGTGGAAGGATTTTAAAAGATGATAAAAAAGCTGCCAAATACCTGAATTCACCTGAATCTGAAATTTACCATAAAAGCAGGGTGCTGTATGGGATATTCCAGGCTAAAAGGGAGCTTACCAAAACTGACAGGTGTTATTTGGTTGAAGGGTATACAGATGTGCTGGCATTCCACCAGGCTGGCATTGAAAATGTGGTAGCTTCTTCAGGTACAGCCCTCACCTCAGACCAGATCAGGTTGATCAAACGTTTTACTCCTAACATTACCATTATTTATGATGGGGATGAAGCTGGCATAAAAGCTTCACTTAGGGGGATTGACCTGGTGTTGGAAGAGGGCATGAATGTAAGAGTCCTTCTCCTTCCTGAAGGTGAAGACCCTGATTCTTTTTCACATTCAAGGACTGGTGCTGAACTGTTGGATTATATTAAAAAAAATGAAGCTGACTTTATCCGGTTTAAAACAAAGCTTTTGCTGAAAAGTGCTGAAAATGATCCTGTTGCAAAAGCAAGGTTGATCTCAGAAATAATACGCTCAGTATCTGTTATCCCTGATACTATATTAAGGTCAGAGTACATTAAAGAATGCAGCAAGCTATTAAAAGTAGATGAAAAGATCCTTTATGATGAGGTAAGGAAAAATAAAAGCAAAAAAGACCAGGCCTTTAGAAGATCAGGGGTAAAACCTCCTGTTCAAAAAGCTGCCGCTCAACCAACTCCCAAACCTGAAATAAATGAAGGCTTGAAAGTGGAAGAAAAAGAGGTGTTGCGTTACTTGCTAAAATATGGCAACCAACCTCTTTTTGAAGTTGAAAAAGAGGAAGGAGAAGGCATTGAAGTTGTTATGGTGGGTGAGTTTGTTATTTCGGAAATTGAAGGAGACGGGCTGGTTTCAAAAAACATAGATTTCAGGAAATGTTTTGATGAATTTAAAGAACACCTGGATGCCCCTGATTTTAACCCATCAATTTTTTTTGTGAACCATCCTGATACAGCCTTAAGTGCCATTGCCAGTGATTTGTTGTCTGAAAAATTTGTGGAAAGCAAACGTTGGACCAAAGCAGGGGCTTACACTGAAAAAGAGGAAGATATCCTGGATTTACTGATCCCAAGGGTAGTTTATGAATACAAACTCTGGAAAGTAAAAGAGATGCTCCAAAACCTGGAAGCAGAGATCACTAAAGCTTCAGAAAGTGAAGATTTTGAACAGGTTTTTGAGCACCAGTCAACCTATATCAACCTTAAAAAGGTAGAGAAATTCCTTTCAGATAAATTAGGGAACAGGACATTTATTTAACTGAATTATGCGCACACTTTTTATTGAAAACCGCGAAGAAATTGACCAGGTAATTAATGCATGCAAAACCTGTTTCCTTGCTATGGCAGATGGGAATAAACCTTATGTTTTACCCATGAATTTTGGGCTTGATGAGGATACTGTGATCCTCCACTCTGCCCAAACAGGCAGGATGTGGGAAACATTAAAAAACAACCCCAATGTTTGTATCAACTGGACACTTGGAGAAGAATTGGCTTGGCAGGATGTGCAGGTTGGATGCAGCTACAGGGTGAAATCAAAATCAGTATTGGTTGAGGGCAAAGTGGAATTTGTTGAAGGGTATGATGAAAAAGTGAGGTGCCTTGAAATTTTAATGGCTCAATACAGTGAACGTGAATTTAAATTCAATGCCCCTGCAGTGAAAAATGTAGGTATATTAAAAGTCAATATTGAAAAAATTTCAGCAAAAGAGTTTGGAGCCAAAGCTGTAACCCCATGGAAATCATGACATACCCTGATAAGAATATTTTATAATCTTCTTGAATAAAAGCCACAAAATATATTGCCTATCTTTACTCCCATCTTTATTTACATTGAAATGATTTTTGTAACTGGTAGTACTGGATTGATTGGGGCACATCTTTTATTTGAATTGGTAAAATCAGGTAAAAAAGTGGTTGCCTTAAAACGTGGCTCAAGCAATATTCAGCAAACCCTTAAAATATTCTCCTATTATTCAACACAGCCCAAAAACCTCTTTGACAAAATCAACTGGGTAGATGGAGACATGCTTGATTACTTTAGGATGCAGGAACTTATAGCTGGGGTTGATACAGTTTACCACTGTGCTGCCATTGTCTCTTTTGACCCAAGGGAAAGAAAAAAAATGGTTTCAGAAAATGTGGAAGGGACTGCCAACCTGGTAAATGCATCCATTGAAAACAAGGTAAGGAAATTCTGCCATGTAAGCTCAATTGCAGCACTTGGGCGCACATCCAATGGGGTTTCAATAACTGAGGAAACCAAATGGGTACCATCTAAGAAAAATTCAGGTTATTCTGAAAGTAAATTTTTTTCTGAAACTGAGGTTTGGAGAGGTATTGAAGAAGGAATAGATGCTGTAATTGTAAACCCATCCATTGTTTTAGGCCCAGGGAACTGGAACCAGGGAAGCCCAAAACTATTTAAGGCAGTTTACAATGGGTTGAATTATTACACCAAAGGTATTACAGGCTATGTTTATGTGAAAGATGTGGTGCAAGCCATGTTAACATTAACTGATGATCAACATTTCCCAATGTGTAAAAACCAACGTTTTTTGCTAAATGCTGAAAACTGGAGTTACCAGGACATGTTTAATGCAATTGCTGATGCCCTGGCTGTAAAAAAACCAGGTAAGTATTTATCAGATTTTATGCTTGAGGTAGCCTGGAGGGTTGCATCTGTGGGCAGGTTGTTTACAAATAAACCTCCTTTTATTACAAAAGATGCTGTTTCAAATTCAAATGCCAAACATTATTTTAATGGAAGTAAAGTTAAAGCATCTATCCAAGGTTTTGAGTACAGGGGCATATCAGAAATAATAAAGGGCATTGCTGAAATTTTTCTTGCTGAAGCAAAAAATAAGGGCTTGAAATAAGTTCAAACCCTATCTTTTTTAGGATATTCTTTTCTAATAAACCTATACCAACCCAAATTCTTTTTTAACTGTATCAACAAAATCCAGTTTTTCCCAGGTAAATAGTTCTACCTCTTTTTCAGTTTTTCCCCAATAAGGTGAATCAAAGGTTTTTTTAACTGTCATTGGAGTTCTTCCCATATGACCATAAGCTGCTGACTCAAGATATATTGGGTTTCTTAGTTTCAACCTCTCTTCAATGGCTATAGGCCTCAAGTCAAATATTTCTTGGATTTTTTCAGCAATTTCACCATCAGATAAAGGAACATTCTTCCTGCCATATGTGTCCACATAAACACCCACTGGTTGTGCCACACCAATAGCATAAGCCAACTGGACAAGCACTTCATCAGCTACTCCTGCAGCTACCAGGTTTTTAGCTATGTGTCTTGAAGCATATGCAGCTGACCTGTCAACTTTTGAAGGGTCTTTCCCTGAGAATGCACCCCCTCCATGGGCTCCCCTGCCACCATAAGTATCCACAATAATTTTCCTGCCTGTCAATCCTGTATCACCATGCGGGCCCCCAATAACAAATTTGCCAGTTGGGTTAACATGATAGATAATATCCTCACCAAACAGAGCCTGAATTCTCTCAGGCAGTTTTGCTTTTAAGCGTGGAACCAGGATATTGATCACATCCTCTTTGATCTTTGCCAACATAGGCTCATCCTCATCAAACTCATCATGCTGGGTTGAAACTACAATGGTATGCACCTTCAAAGGAGTATTGTCATCAGCATATTCAATGGTAACTTGCGATTTTGAATCAGGGCGCAAATAGGTCATCTCTTTTTCTTCTCTCCTGATCTCAGCCAACTCAATCAGCAAACGATGGGATAATTCCAAAGATAATGGCATGTAGTTGTCAGTATCTTTGCTGGCATAACCAAACATCATTCCCTGGTCACCAGCTCCCTGATCATTTTTATCTTCCCTGTCAACTCCTCTGTTGATATCAGGGCTTTGTTCATGGATTGCCACTAATACCCCACAAGAGTCTCCATCAAAACGATATTCAGCTTTGGTGTAACCAATTTTATTGATCACCTCACGTGTAACTTCCTGTACATCAACATATGTTTTTGATTTTACCTCACCTGCCACTACCACCTGCCCTGTGGTAACCAATGTTTCAATGGCCACTTTTGAATCAGGGTCAAAGGCTATAAAGTTGTCTAACAAGGCATCAGAAATTTGGTCAGAAACTTTATCAGGATGCCCCTCTGATACAGATTCACTTGTAAATAAATAACTCATTGTCACAAATTTTTAATCCACCGTCAAGTGGAAAGGTTATTTTTAAAATTTGTGGAATATTGTGATTGAAAGGATGTAAAACCCGATTGCTTTAGCATTTTTTTCAGTGGTTGCAATCAATCACAAATCTGTCCACATAACAGGTGCAAAAGTAGCATTCTTTTCAGGAATAAAAAAGTTATTTAGAATTATTTTAACCTAGCAGATTTTATGGAATCAACCTATTCTCAAAAACCAGAACAGAAGTATTTTTTTCAATATTACTGTTTTAAAAGGTAGGTTTTTCGACTTAACCCGAAAAGTTTACCCCTATTTTTTCGGTTTCATAAGAAACTTTTACCCTAAAATAAAAACCAGTCCCTTCCACATTACTCACATAAGAAAGGGGTCTTCATTATGTAATGGCAGAATTAAGAAAAATATTCCTGATCAAATTTAAGCCATCATCATAAAATCTTTCCCTTCAATATAACCTTTATCAAAAAGGAACTTCCCAATCTGTTCGCGAGCATTATATTTTGCTACCATTGATACAATAAACAACTTCCCTGGTACGGGTATTTTTAAATACCCCAAGCAAGGTTTTACTGATGTCTTATCATCTTCCAAATCAAAAAAACCTTTTATAATGAGCCCTTCTTTTTCCAGGTAAGCAGCACGTTGCCTTGTTTTCCTGCCTGCCCCCCATACCCATATTTCGGGATGGAATGGGTTATTTTTTTCAGACCATAAATTAAAATACCTGGCCTTTACCCTGAAGAAAGCGTCATCAGAGTAACGCCCGTCAGTCCTGGTAAGGCGTTTGGGTGAATCATGCCAATCCAACAATTTCTCAGGGATTTTATTCATTTGCACACCTGCCTGTAAAAACCTTAACTGCATTTCATAATCTTCAGGGAAATTCCCATCAAGGCATCCTCCATGCTTTTCATACATTTCACGCCTAAACATGATGGTGGGGTTTATCACAGGGATTTCAATAAACCTTTTTAAAAAAATACTTTCTGGAGTATGAAATGAATTTACCCAATCCACAAAGCGTTCAAAACCATCTGATCTTTTTAAAGAAGAAACATAATTAACATAAGCTCCAACTAACCCTATTTCTTTGCATTTATTCAAATAGTTAACCTGTTTTTCCAGCCTTTGGGGCAATGAAATATCATCAGCATCCATCCTGGCCATGTATTTGCCTCTTGCTTTTTCAAGCCCCTTGTCCATAGCAAATGTAACCCCTTGTTTTTCTTCATGAAAGATTCTTACCCTTTTATCCCAGGATGCTGATTTTTCAGCAATCATCCTACTTTGGTCAGTTGAATTGTTATCAACCAATATCATTTCAAAATCAGAAAAAGTCTGATCCAATATGCTTTGGATGGCCTTTTTTAATGTTGCCTCTGCATTGTAAAAAGGAAGGATAACAGAAACTTCAGGTGGCATTCCTTATTTTGTTAGTTGTTGAAATACATTTTCAAGGCTTTGCTTCATTTGCTGCATGGTCAATATTACCAGGTTGTTTTTCACAGCAAAATGGAAAAGCCCAGGGCGAATGTCATTATCATTTAATGATTCAAAAAACCATTTCCCATTAGAAAAATTAACATTACCAATGCCTGGAATATTTTCCAATTGCCTTTTATCAGGATTTTTATCAAACTCAACAATTACTTGTTGTTTTTCCTGAAGGCTGTTTTCTTTTATTTTATCAACAGGACCATCAATTACAACTACCCCATTATTGATTATTAAGGCTCTTGAGCAAACTGCCTCAACTTCCTGCATGATATGTGAAGAAAGGATAACTGTTTTTTCCTGGCTGATATTTTTTATTAAGTTCCTGATCTCTTCCAGTTGGTTAGGGTCAAGCCCAGTGGTAGGCTCATCCAATATCAAGACTGATGGGTCATGGATTAAAGCTTGTGCAAGCCCAACCCTTTGCTTGTACCCTTTTGACAAAGCACCTATTTTTTTATGCTGTTCATTAACAAGCCCTGTTAACCCAATGATATTTTCAACCTGCTTCTTCCTGTTTTTGACCTTATACAAGCTTGCTACAAAACCAAGGTATTCTTTAACGTATAAGTCTGTGTACAATGGGTTGTGCTCTGGAAGATAGCCAATATACTTCCTTAAGCCTGTGTTTTTAATGGTTACAAGCTCATCATTTACATAAGCTTCCCCTGAGCAAGCCTGGAGGTATCCTGTAATAATTTTCATCATGGTTGATTTGCCAGCTCCATTAGGCCCCAAAAAACCTACAAGCTCACCTTTGCCAATAGAAAAGCTTATAGAATCCAGTGCTTTCTGCTCTCCATAATGCTTAGTTATATTTTCTACTTTAATAGACATAATCAATTAACGTAAACAAAAATAATCTATTCTTTTTATTTTGTGTACTTTGGGTTAAATTTGCAGTTCCATAAATCAGATTGGAGTATGAAGGACTTAAATTTCAATTATATTAAAGACCTTACCAAATACGAGCGCCAGAATACGTGGGAAGTAAATATTGGTAACACGCCAATGGGGGGAAGCAATCCTATTCGCATCCAATCAATGACTGATACTGACTCACGTGACACAGAAGCAACAGTTGACCAACTTGTCAGGATCATTAAAGCCGGGGCAGATTATGTGAGGGTTACTGTTAAAGGTATCCATGATGCTGAAAATTTAAAAAACATAAAAAAAGAACTTGTTTCCAGGGGATATAACACTCCACTGATTGCTGACATCCATTTTAATCCCAAACTGGCTGAGATTGCAGCAAAGTATGTCAGGAAGATCAGGATCAACCCTGGGAATTTTTATGATAAAAGAGCCCAGTTCAAGCATGTATTGTATAATGATGAAGAATACAAAGAAGAGCTGGAAAAAATAGAACAACATTTTACACCTTTTGTCCAACTTTTAAAAAACACAAAAACTGCTTTAAGGATTGGGGCAAACCAGGGGTCACTTTCTGACAGGATCATGAGCAGGTATGGTGACACGCCTGCTGGAATTGTTGAATCTGTTATGGAATTCCTGAGGATTTGTAAAAAGGTTGATTTCAAAGATGTGGTTATTTCTATCAAATCAAGCAACACCAGGATAATGGTGTACACTGTCAGGCTACTGAATTTCAAAATGCGCCTGGAGGATATGAAATACCCATTGCATCTGGGAGTAACTGAAGCAGGTGAAGGTGAAGATGGCAGGATAAGGTCTGCTGTTGGGATTGGGGCATTACTGGCTGATGGCATTGGAGATACCATTCGTGTATCACTTACAGAAGAACCTGAAAGAGAGATACCTATTGCCAAGAAATTATTAGACCATTTTAAAACTTACCTTAACCATGAGTTAATAAGTGCCCCATTGCATGCACAAACTAACCCATTTGAATATGAGAGGAGGTCGACCAGGCCTGTGCTAAACATGGGAGGGAAACAGAAACCTGTTGTGGTTGCTGACCTGGCAGACAGGTCAATGAATGAACTGCTTCCAATCCGTGGGAAACTGATACCTGATTATTTCCTATCAAACAACAGGATACTGGACTTACATGGAGAAGAATACCCAATTATATCATTAGAAGATTATCTTTTTGAAAGCACAAGATGGGGAAGGATGAAATTTATCAGGACCAATAAAATGGAATTTGACCGTTTTATGGATATGCACCCTGAAATACTTTTCAAACTAAAACAAACCAGGAAAACAGTATTGATCCTTGAAAGTTTCAACAAAAACCCATTTGCTGAGTTGCGGGCATTCTTTATGATGCTTGAAACCCATATTTGGAAGGTTCCTGTTATCCTTTACCATAAATATCATGAACGCAACCTTGAAGACCTTCAAATAAAAGCATCAGCTGATTATGGTGGCCTTTTTATTGATGGTTACGGAGATGGGATTTGCCTGTCTAACTCAGGAAATAATATCACATTTACTGAATTAAAAGACCTGAGCTTTGGTATTTTGCAGGCAAGCAGGATGAGGGTAACCAAAACAGAATTTATTTCTTGCCCTGGCTGTGGGCGCACATTATTTGACCTGCATGAAACTACCAAAAAAGTAAAAGAGCATTTCCAACATTTAAACCACCTTAAAATTGGAGTTATGGGTTGTGTGGTTAATGGTCCTGGAGAAATGGGTGATGTTGACTATGGCTTTGTAGGTGTTGGCAATGGTAAGGTAAACCTTTACAAAGGGCAAAACCTGAAAAAAAGGCATATCCCTTACGAAAATGCTGTGGAAGAACTGGAACAGCTCATCAAAGAAAATGATGACTGGACTGACCCTGAGCATTAAATGGTACATCATTGTAAATGATATTTTAATCCACCAAATCCTTGATAAAAATCCTTTTTAAGGTATACTTAAAACAATATGTTTGCGCCCTGAAATTTTATTGGGATGAAGCACATATTAGCCATATTATTGATACTCATTTCAGCCAGGGCATTTGGGAAAGATATAGGACAGTTATCTTTTGATATTGAACTCCTTAGCAGGCACTATTGGAGGGGGTCCCAAATGGGTGATACCCCTGCAATTGAACCCAACCTTTCCTATACATATGGAAACTTCAATTTTTCTGTGTGGGCTGCACATACTTTAAATGAAAGTTATGTTGAAATTGACCTTATCCCATCTTATACCTACAAAAATTTCAAGTTTATATTTTTTGATTATTACAACCCAATCCCTTTTCAAAACAACAATTATTTTGCGTTTAAAGAAGGGGAAAACCGCCATTCTTTTGAGTTGGCAATTAATTATGATGGCAAAGGGGAAATCCCTGTTAAATTAATGGCTGGCACTTTTATTTTTGGTGATAAGGATAAAGAAACAGGAAAGCCTTTTTATTCTACTTATTTGGAAGCAGGTTATCCTTTTACTTTAAAAGATTTTGATTTTGAATTGCATATTGGGGCAAGCCCCCACAAAGGATATTATGCCAATAATGCTGCAATTGTCAGCACTGGTATTTCATGTTCAAGGCAAGTGGAAATAACAAAATCCATCATCCTGCCAGTTGGGATATCCTATCATTACAACCCTTCTGTTTCAAAGTCATTTTTAATTTTTGGGATTGGCATAAGTGCTTTATAATTGAAGTTGCTTGTATTTAAACTGGTGAGCTTAGTCCCCCTCAAATAATTCCAATTTCTGCCCCAAAAAGTCCCTGCAAGGTTCCCATTCCTTCAATCCCCTCAGATGGGGTATACCTTATTTCATGGCTTTTATTGTCCATGCTTATTTTTATCCATTCATCACAACCATCAACACACAAGGGATATTTCTTTCGTAATTTATCCCATTTTCAGCAATTTGTATTTTTAATGTGCCACCACACCACCCACAAACAGTGCCATATTCAATAAGCTTGCCCCCTCCAGTTCCATTAAATAAGGCATAATTGGGTTATTGTCCCCTTCTTCCTTACAGCCAGTAAAAGGCAAACAGGAAAGGGCCAATACAAATGCTGCTAAAATCTTTGCCTTTTTATCCATATCACCAGCCAAAATAAGTTAAAAATTTTTACTTGCCCTTTATTTGCTATTTTTACCAACTAGTAATTTTCATAAATACCTTTCCTATGGCAAAAACTTATTGGAAACCTGGCACCATTATTTACCCCCTCCCTGCTGTAATGGTAAGTTGTGGGGAAACACCCAAAGAACATAACATTATAACCATTGCCTGGACAGGCACCATTTGTAGTGACCCCCCAATGTGTTACATTTCTGTGCGCCCATCAAGGCATTCATATGATATTATTAAAAGGACTGGGGAATTTGTAATTAACCTTACTACTGAAAAACTGGCCAGGGCAACTGATTGGTGTGGTTGCAGGTCAGGAAGCAAATACAACAAATGGAAAGAAATGGGGCTTACCCCAGCTCCTGCAAAACATGTTAAAGCACCTATAATTGAAGAATCACCAGTTAATATTGAGTGCAAAGTAAAAGAAATAATTGACCTTGGGGTACACCACATGTTTGTTTCAGAAGTAGTGGGGGTATCTGTTGATGATACTTATTTAAACGAGCAAAATGCATTTAGCTTTTCAAAAGCCAGGCCTTTGGTTTATAGCCATGGCCACTATTTTGGTTTAGGGGATATTATTGGGAAGTTTGGTTGGTCAGTAGAAAAGAAAAAAAAGAAATAGTTTACCCACTTACCATTGGTTTGGTGTAGGGCTTATAAATAATTTTAGTTAGACAAAAAAAGGATGGGCAGAGCAGAAGAAAATCCATTGTTAAGGCAATTTACAGGGATACATGAAACAGCCCCTTTGGGGCAAATTCAAAATGGGCACTATATGCCAGCCTTTAAAAAAGCCTTGAACAATGCAAGGAAAGAAGTGGAAGGGATTGTGAAAAATACAGAACCCCCAACGTTTGAAAATACCATTGTTGGTTTAGAAACATCAGGAAGGCTTTTGGGGAGGGTTGCAGGCATATTTTTTAATGTGTTAAGTGCTGAAACAAATGATAGGCTCCAAAAAATTGCACAGGAAGTTTCTCCAATGCTCACTGAATTTCAAAACGATATTAACCTAAACCCAGGGCTTTTCAAAAAAGTCAAAACTGTTTATGATAAAAAAAACAGCCTAGGCCTATCAGTGGAAGAAAACACCCTTCTGGAAAACACATACATTGGTTTTGTAAGGAAAGGGGCAAATTTAAATGAAAAAGACAAAGAAAAGTTTAGGGAAATAAGCACAGAATTATCAAAACTGGCATTGGAGTTTGGCAACAATGTTTTAAAAGAAACCAATGCTTATTCATACTTGCTTACTGATAAGGAAAAACTTTCAGGATTGCCAGAAGGGGCACTGGAAGCTGCTGCTGCAAAAGCAAAAGACAAAGGGCATGAAGGCTGGATGTTTGACATTAGCATGCCCAGCTATCTGCCTGTTTTAAAATATGCTGATAACCGTGAGTTAAGGAAAGAACTTTTCATGGCTTATGGTTCCAAGGCATTTAAAGGGAATGGTTTTGACAACCAGCAGAATGTAAAGAAAATAGTGGGGCTGAGGTTGGAACTGGCAAAAATTTTAGGCTTTGAAAACTATGCTGGATATATTCTTGAAAGAAGGATGGCCATGGGCCCTTCTGGGATATATAAACTGTTGGAAGATTTATATGAAGCCTCCTTTAAAGTGGCAAAACAAGAAAAAGAAGGGTTGCAGAAGTTTGCAGGTTCATTGGGGTTTGAAGGTGAACTTATGCCCTGGGATGCAAGCTACTATTCTGAAAAGCTTAAAATAAAAAAGTTTGACCTGGATGATGAAATGCTAAAACCCTATTTTGAGTTAAACAATGTAATTGATGGGGTTTTTGGCCTGGCAACTGAACTTTATGGCATTACATTTAAACTAAACAAGGAAATTGAAGTTTACCACAATGAAGTTAAACCCTATGAGGTGTTTGATGCTGATGGTACATTCCTGGCAGTTTTGTATGCTGATTTCCACCCAAGGGAAGGGAAAAGGGGTGGTGCATGGATGAATGACTTTAAGCCTCAATGGAAGGAAAATGGGAAGGATTCACGCCCACATATTTCCATTGTAATGAACTTTACCCAGGCAACTGAAACCAAACCTGCACTGCTTACTTTTGATGAGGTAAACACCTTCCTGCATGAGTTTGGCCATGCCCTCCATGGGATATTTGCAAACTCTACCTACCAAAGCCTTTCAGGCACAAATGTGTACAGGGACTTTGTTGAACTCCCATCCCAGCTCATGGAAAACTGGGCTGTGGAAAAAGAATTCCTTGATAAATTTGCCAGGCATTATAAAACAGGGGAAGCCATTCCTTGTGAATTGGTGGAAAAAATCAAAGCTTCAGAAAATTTTATGGAAGGAAGTGCCTGTTTGCGCCAACTTAGCTTTGGGTTTTTAGACATGGCATGGCACACCATTACAGAAGCTTATGCTGGTGAGGTAAAAGCTTTTGATGAAAAAGCATGGAAAAAAACACAGCTATACCCTACCATTGATGAAGTGTGTATGAGCACCCAATTTGGACATTTGTTTGCAGGTGGTTATGCAGCAGGTTACTATGGCTACAAGTGGGCAGAAGTATTGGATGCTGATGCCTTTGCCCTGTTCAAAGAAAAAGGGCTGTTCAACAAACAAGTAGCAACTTCTTTCAGAAAAAACATCCTTGAAAAAGGGGGCACTGAACACCCTATGGAGCTGTATAAAAAATTCAGGGGGCAAGAACCAACTGTTGATGCACTGCTTGAAAGGAGTGGGTTGAAATAAAAAGATTGCAAGAATTAGTGTTTAAGGGCTTTGCTTGGCGAAGCCCTTTTTTGTCCCCACAATTAAAGGGAAGCTTTTTCTTTTTTGTATATTTAGAATCACTCTAAAAATAAAATTATGGCAACTATTACAACAAAATATTTGGGTGATTTACGCACTGAAAATACCCATGTACAATCAGGAAACAAGGTAATAACTGATGCCCCATGTGACAACCAGGGAAAAGGGGAATTTTTTTCCCCAACAGACCTGCTGGCAACTGCACTTGGCAGTTGTATCCTCACCATTATGGGGATAAAAGCCAGGGACAACAACATTGACCTTGAAGGAACAGATATGGAAATAACCAAAATTATGGTTTCTGACCCCAGAAGGGTAGATGAGGTAATTGTGGAATTTAATTTTCCTGCTAAAGAATATACAGAAGAAGAAAAACAACTGGTTGAAAGTGTTGCTGGCATCAGCCCTGTGCCTTTAAGCGTACATCCTGATTTAAAGCAAACCTTTAAGTTTAATTGGTAAAAAATCAACTTTAACCAGGGTATGGCCCAAAGTCATGCCCTTGTTAAGTGAATAAATTTATGGGATTTAACAACATTATTGGTGTTTGAAACCTAATCCCCCACTTTCAAAAAAGGGGAGCAGATTTTTTAATTTCCCTCTTTTGGAGGGGCTATGGGAGGCTTCACAACAAAGCCACCTTTGCTTACAAAAGTGGCTTCTATATGTTGAGTAAGCACCTACCTGTAAAAACAGCAAGGCAGCTTACAGAAAAGCACTAACATGAGTTAGTACTTGTATTTTTAATTCATCAATCAATGTACATCCAGAATACCCCCTCTTTAATTCTCCCCTCCTAAAAATTAGGGGGAGTGGATTCCAATGAAGTATGAACTGGGAGACGTGAGGGTTTACCTCACCTCAGACCCAGGTTTTACTTCCTGATCAGGGCTCACAATGGATAGGCTGCCATCAGCATTTTCTGCACAAAGGATCATCCCTTGTGACTCAATCCCCCTTAGTTTTTTGGGCTCCAGATTCACCAATATGGATACCTGCTTACCTACTAAATCTTCTGGCTGGTAATATTCAGCAATACCTGAAACAACTATTCTTTGGTCAATTCCAGTATCAATTTTAAGCTTCAATAGTTTCTTGGTTTTAGCCACTTTTTCAGCTTCCCAAATAGTACCTACTCGAATATCCATTTTGCCAAAATCATCAAACAGGATGTTTTCTTTTGCAGGTGCAGCTTTGGCTCCAGCCAGCTCATTGGCTTTTTTGGTATCCAGCAATTTTTGCAGTTGATCTTCAATTACCTTATCCTCAATTTTTTCAAATAACAATTCAGGCTTGTTTACCTTATGCCCTACTGCTATTAAATCTACATTGCCCAATATATCCCATCCTTGTTTTTCAATATTCAGGAAGCCCCTTAGTTTTTCCATGCTAAAAGGAAGGAAAGGTTCCAGGATAATAGTCAGGTTTGCAGTTACCTGGAGGCAAATATTCATAATGGTTTTTACTCTTTCTTCATCTGTTTTAACCACTTTCCATGGCTCTTCATCAGCCAGGTATTTGTTACCCAGCCTTGCCAAATCCATGGCATTTTTTAATGACTCCCTAATCCTGAAACTGTCTAGGCTTTTTTCTACCTCAGTTTTTAATACACCTATCTCTTTCAGGGTTTGTTTATCATTTTCTGTCAATTCACCCCTGCCAGGAACTTCACCACCATAATACTTGTTGGTCAGGACAAGTGCTCTGTTCACAAAATTCCCCAGTACTGCTACCAGTTCATTGTTGTTCCTGGTTTGGAAATCTTTCCAGGTAAAATCATTGTCTTTGGTTTCAGGAGCATTGGCTGTAAGCACATATTTCAGTACATCCTCTTTCCCAGGAAAATCTTCCAAATATTCATGCAACCAAACAGCCCAATTCCTTGAAGTGGATATTTTATCCCCCTCCAGGTTTAGGAACTCATTGGCAGGCACATTTTCAGGAAGTATATAAGTCCCTTCTGCCTTCAGCATACTTGGGAAAATGATGCAGTGGAACACAATGTTGTCTTTCCCAATAAAGTGCAACATCCTTGTTTCAGGGTCTTTCCAATATTTTTCCCACTCTGGGGTTAGCTCTTTGGTTGCTGAAATGTACCCAATGGGAGCATCAAACCACACATACAATACTTTTCCATCTACCTCTTCAATGGGAACAGGTACACCCCAATCCAGGTCACGTGTAACTGCGCGTGGCATTAAGCCACTGTCAATCCATGATTTGCATTGCCCATACACATTGCTTTTCCACTCCTTATGCCCTTCCAGTATCCACTCTTTTAGCCAGGGTTCATATTGGTCAAGTGGCAGGTACCAGTGTTTTGTTTCTTTCAGCACAGGTTTATTCCCACTGATCATTGAAGTTGGGTTAATCAATTCTGTTGGGCTAAGTGAGGTCCCACAGCTTTCACACTGGTCGCCATATGCTTTTTCAAATGAACACTTTGGGCAAGTCCCTGTAATATACCTGTCTGCTAAAAACTGCTTGTTTTCCTCATCATAATATTGTTCAGAAGTTTTTTCCATAAACTTCCCTTCATCATATAATTTTTTGAAGAATTCAGAAGCTGTTTTATGGTGGATATCTGCACTTGTGCGTGAATATACATCAAATGAAATCCCAAACTTTTTGAATGATTCTTTTATAATGGTATGGAACTTATCAACCACATCCTGAGGGGTAATGCCTTCATTTTTAGCCTTTAAAGTAATTGGGACACCATGCTCATCAGAGCCACCTATCAATACCACATCTTCATTTTTTAACCTTAGGTAACGTGCGTAAATATCAGCAGGTACATAAACCCCTGCAAGGTGCCCAATATGGATAGGCCCATTGGCATAAGGAAGTGCTGTAGTAATTAAAGTCCTTTTAAAATCAACCATTTTTATTCTGTATGAGTTGTTTAAATTGAAGCTACAAAGATAATTTAAATTTATTGATTGGGTAGGAAGCTATTTTGATTTTATTATGGTTGGAAAAGGCTATAATTTTCTAATTTCGCCAAAAAAATATGGATGCATTATCACACATTATTTTTGACCTTGATGGTACTCTGATAAACTCAAAAAGAGGCATTGAAAAATCATTAAGCTATGCTTACAATCAATTAAACCTAAAGCCTCTTCCAGGAGGGTTGCCTGACCAGTTTATTGGGGCCCCATTCCAATGGTGTTTCCAGTCATTGCTTGGTTTTATTAAAAAAGATGCTGCCTTAGCCATTGAGCATTTCAGGTATTATTATAACCAAAATGGATGGAAAGAAAACATCCCCTACCCCGGTATATCTGAGTTGCTTGAAGAACTCCATTTTATGGGTAAACAGCTTTATGTTGCCACCTCAAAAATGGAAACTTTTGCTGAAAAAATCCTGAAACAGCATGAATTTGATAAATATATAAGCCACCTGAAAGGTGCAGACTATTTAGGAAAGAAATCAAACAAAGCAATATTGGTCAGTGACTTGCTGGTAACACAATAACTGGCACCATCTAAAAACATAGTTATGGTAGGCGACACAGGTTTTGACATTATTGGTGGCCAGGAAAATGAATTGTCAACCATTGCAGTAACCTATGGTTTTGGGAAAGAGGATGCACTACATGGGTATAACCCTGACTTTATGGTTGATAGTGTAGATGAACTTTATAGCTTGATATCTTCCTGAAAACATCATTTTGTTTTTATGTTGTACTTCCCTACTTTTATGCTATGGTCATTCCTCCTCCCATAAAAAAAGGTGATAAGATAAGGGTTGTTTCCCCTGCCGGAAAAATCCAGGAAGAACATATCCTGCCTGCAATAAATTGGCTTGAAAATCAAGGATATGTAGTTGGGCTAGGTAAACATATTTTTAACCAGCACTACCAGTTTGCAGGTACCAAAAAACAAAGGCTTGAAGACTTACAAGCTGCACTTGATGACTCTGAAGCATCAGCTATTATTTGCTCGCGTGGAGGCTATGGGGCTGTGCAAATAGTTGAACAATTAGATTTTACAACTTTTAAAAAACACCCTAAATGGCTGGTTGGATTCAGTGATATTACTCTTTTGCACAGTTACCTAAACAACCTTGGGTATGTTTCCATCCATGGTGTAATGCCACGTTACTTTTTAGTGGAATCAGGAGAGCCTTCCCAAAACCTGCTGGCTTTGTTTAATGTGCTAACCAACCAAAAAATTTCCTTTTCAGTTAAGGCTAATCCTTTCAACAAAATGGGCATAGCTGAAGGGAAACTGGTTGGAGGAAACTTGTCAATCATAGGAAGCTTAATGGGTACTTCCCTGGATATTGATATGGATGGCTGCATCCTTTTTATTGAAGATATAAATGAATACCTATATAAAATTGACCGCCTGATGCACCAATTAAAATTAAGTAGTAAATTAAAATTACTGAAAGGGTTGGTGATAGGAAGTTTTACTGGCATGCAGGATAACAAAACCCCTTTTGGGAAAACTGCCTGGGAGATTATCAGTGAAGCAGTTGGTGAATATAATTACCCTGTCCTGTTTGGTTTCCCTGCTGGGCATGATGCTGAAAACCTACCCCTTCTGCTTGGTGCTAAATATAAACTGGAAGTTACTGCTGAAGTTTCTAACTTAACCCTGAAATAATGGCTACCAAGCAGGAAATTGGTAAAAAAGGAGAAGACCTGGCTGTTTTATACCTGGCTAACTTGGGATATAAAATTGTAACCAGGAACTGGCACTTTGGGCATAAAGAGCTTGACATTATTGCCAAAGATGGGGATATGTTGGTAATTGTTGAAGTAAAATCAGTTACTGGTTTACGTTTTGAGCACCCTTCAGAAGCAGTTACAAAACAGAAGATCAGGCATATTATTGATGCTGCTGAAGCATACATCCTTGAAAAAGAAATGGATTGTGAAACACGTTTTGATGTGGTTACTGTTATTTTCTGGAAAGAAGGCCATGAGCTGGAACATTTTAAAGATGCCTTCTATCCCACATTGTAATCATTTTGAAATTCCATCTTTTCCCATAAATTTATACCAAATTTTCAGCTGATGAATATTGAAGAATTAAGGAACTTTTGCCTATCATTAAAAGGTACTTCTGAAGGGTTTCCATTTGATGAAGAAACCCTGGTATTCAAAGTAATGGGTAAAATGTTTTGCCTAACTGGCCTTGAGGGTGAGTTTGAGGTTAACCTGAAGAATGACCCTGAAAAGAACATCCAGCTAAGGGAAGAATACCCTGTGGTTATGCCTGGCTACCACATGAATAAAAAACACTGGAATACTGTTAAAATTGATGGGACATTAAAAACAGAACTAGTCAAAAACTGGGTTGTTGAATCATATGAGTTGGTTGTTAAAGGGTTGACAAAAAAACAAAAAGAAGAGTTAAAGGATTTATAAAAATCAAAATATGGTTAGGATTTTAAAAATAGTTGTAGCAGGGATACTTGCTTTTGGGGTACAAAACTCTTTTGGTAAAAAAGTTGGGAAGGTAGATATCCAGGATGAAATTGTCCTGAGTCATACTACTGTAAAAAGCCAGGGAAGCACCGGTACTTGTTGGAGTTTTGCCACTACCAGCTTCCTGGAATCAGAGTTGATTAGGATGGGGAAAGGCGAATTTGACTTATCAGAAATGTATTTTGTAAGCCATGCTTACCTTAATAAATCAAGGCTTTATATGTATTTACATGGCAAGTCAAATTTCAGCCAGGGAGGCCAGGCCCATGATGTAATTGACGTAATAAGGCAAAAAGGGATTGTTACTGACAAATCATACCCTGGGGTAAAAACAGAAGGGAGGTTTTCTCACAAAACATTAATGAAAGCATTGAAAGCTGAAGTAGAGAAAACCAATAAAAAAAGAAACTTCAGTTATAATGAAGACACAGATATACAACCTGTTATAAATAATTTCATTGGGCGTTTCCCAAAAAATTTCAAATGGGAAGGAGAAAAGTATGATGCCCGTTCTTTCACTTCCTTTCTTGAAATAAACCCTGATGATTATATTGAATTAACCTCCTACTCACACCATCCTTTTTACTCCAAATTTATCCTGGAAGTACCTGATAACTGGTCAAACAGCATGTACTATAATTTACCCATTGACAAGTTAATGGAAGTAATGAAATACTCTATTGAAAATGGGTTTACAGTTTGCTGGGATGGTGATACCAGTGAAAAAACATTTGAACACAAAAAAGGGTTGGCTGACCTTCCTTCAAAATTTATTGGTGTTATTAACCAGGACCTTAGGCAAGAAACCTTCCTGAACAGGAAAACCACAGATGACCACCTGATGCATATAGTGGGCTTGGCCAAGGATGAAAATGGGCGCCTATATTTCAATACAAAAAACTCATGGGGTACAAAAAGCAATAAGCTGGATGGTATGCTCTACATGTCTGAGGATTATGTGATGTTGAAAACAGTTGCCATCATGGTACATAAAAATGCTATCCCTAAAGAAATTGCAAAAAAACTACATCTGTAATGATAGAATTCCAGCTTAAAAGTGAATACATTGAATTGGTAAAGTTGTTAAAAACCCTTGGGATAAGTGAAACAGGAGGCCATGCAAAAATACTGGTTGGTGAAGGTGAGGTAAGACTGAATGGTACTATTGAAACCAGAAAAAGGGCTAAACTGAGGGAAGGTGATATTATTGAGGTGTTTGAAGAAAAAATTAAAATCCTGCCAAAAAAATAAGGAACCTGAACAGGTTCCTTATGTGCAGATTTTTCATAGATTAGTTTGCAAAATAATATTGCGTTACCAGTGATAATGTATCATTCACACTTCTCAGCTGGTTTAAATCTTCATCCTTAAATGTTACTTTGAAAATATTCTCCAAATAAAAAGTAAATATTTTCCAATCTATAGCATCAAAATTAAGGTCTTCTTTATAGTAGGCTTCCAGGTTTATGTCTTCTTTCTGAACTCCAGTTTTCCGTAAAACACGGTAAAGATTCCTTCTGATTGTTTTATTTTCCATATTCATTTTTTGCATTTATCTTTCCTGTTTCCTGCTTTAATTAAAAATTGAACATGTGAATATTTCATTCAAATATAAAAATATTTCAAAAATAGTACACATTAAATTAACAGAAAATAACCTCAAGATATTGTGTTTTAATTATTTTGTAATGTAAAGACAGCTATTTCCCTACTTGGTTGCAACAAAATCCCCTTTTAATAAGCTGTATATTTCCAGGTTCAGGAAATGGGCACCATGCCTCTCCCCTTGCCTTTCAATTCCTTCAAACTGAAAGCTGATCCTTTTAGGTATATTAGCACTTTTTATGTTGCCTTCAGCAGTCTTTATTTGTATCCTGTTCAATTTCTTTTCATTGAAACCATGAGCTACCAACTCATGCACACAACTGGTCATGATACCTTTTCCTTGCATATTTTCACATAACCAATACCCAATTTCTGCTTTTTGGTTCACTGTGTCTATTTCTTTATAACCTATTAAACCAGCAAATTGGTTTTTATGCCAAACCACAAATACCTCATCCCTGCTTGAAGCCTGAATACTGCAAATAAAACCTGTGGTATCTTCAACTTTTTGGGTTAGGGGTACAAAAGGAAGCCATTTCCCTAAAAAATCGCGGTTACTATTGATAGCATTATAAATTATTTCAGTATGCTTTAACTTTAGTTTTTCAAGCTTTGTTTTTTCATCTACTGAAAGGTATTCCATAGTGCCATGATTTATTCACCTTCTAATTTACTGTTTATTGTCCACATATGTTGAAAGCCTGAATAAACTATTGCATGATAAAAAGGTTTGATTGTTATATTTGTTAGAAATTTAATTTTATTAAAGAGGATATAATGAACAAATTAGCCAGTATTTTGATTCTTCTGATTTCTGTTACGATCTTTTCATGCAGCAATGCTGAAGAAAAAGGTAGGAAAAAGGTTTTGATCAGCACCAATATGGGCGACATGGTGGTTGAACTATATGATGAAACACCCCTCCATAGGGACAATTTCATAAAACTTGCTAATGAAGGGTTTTATGAAGGAGTCCTTTTCCATAGGGTTATTAAAGGATTTATGATACAGGCTGGTGACCCAAATTCTGTAAATGCAGGACCAGCCAAAAGGCTGGGTAGTGGAGGTCCAGGCTATACCATTGAAGCTGAAATCAATAAACAGTTTTTCCATAAAAAAGGAGCACTATCAGCAGCTCGCCAGGGTGACCAGGTAAATCCTGAAAAACGCTCAAGTGGTTCACAGTTCTATATTGTACAGGGAGCACCTTTAACTGATGGGGCTATGGATACTTTGTTGATGAAAATGAATGGGAGGCTGAAAAAATCAATTTTCCAACAATGTATCAGTAAAGAACAAACTGCATTAAATAAATTGAGAAGTGAAGGCAAACAGGCTGAATTTAACATGAAAGCAGCAGAGATTAGGGAAACTGCAGATTCACTTTTCAGGGCAGCACCTAAAAAAAACATCCCTGAAGAGCACAAACAGGTTTACAGGGAAATTGGTGGATACCCCTCATTAGATGATAATTACACAGTATTTGGGGAAGTAGTAGAAGGGCTTGATATAATTGATAAAATTGCTGCTGTTGAAACTGGCAAGTTTGACAGGCCTGTAGAAAATATGTTAATCAAAAAAGTGGAAGTATTGAAATGATTGCATGGGCAAAAAAGGTATTAATTTTCATCTTTTTCATTGTTGCTTACCACAATACAACAGCACAGGGGAACATTGTTTTGATATCTACCAACTATGGTGATATGAAATTCAGCCTTTATGATGATACCCCAAAACACAGGGATGCCTTTCTTGACCTGGCTTATGAAGGTTATTATGATGGAACCCTTTTTTACAGGGTAATCCAGGATTTCCTGATACAGGGAGGGTCAAAAAGTTCAAAAAATGCACCCCCTGGAAAAATGATTGGGTATGGTGACCCTGACAAAACTGTGGATGATGAAATACTGCCCCACTATTTCCATAAAAAAGGGGCTTTGTGTGCCCCACGCCAACCTGATGAAAAAAACCCTTTTAAACAATCTGATATTTCACAGTTTTATATTGTTAAAGGAAATGTCTTCACGGCAGGGCAGATTGATACCATGGAGCTTGCAGTTAACAGGCCCATTAAAAACAGGATCATAAAAAGGTATATGAATGATGAAGTAAGGGCTGAACTGAAAAAACTAAAAGAAGAAAAAAGGGTTGCAGAATTTCGTGCCATAGCCAACAGGGTAAAAGAGAACATTGAAACTGATTTTAACCTTGCCCAGGGGGTATTGAAATTTTCACCTGAACAAAGGGAAGCCTACACTACCATAGGTGGTTACCCAGACCTGGATGGCAAGTATACCATTTTTGGTGAATGCATCTCTGGTTTTGAAGTAATTGATAAAATTGCAGCTTTAAAAACAGATGCCAACCACAGGCCTTATAATGATGTGAAAATTACAGTCAAGATATTAAAGTAGTTGCTATGAGAGCCATATTGCCCATATTGCTTGCTGTTATATTTTATTCTTGTGGTAGTCCTGCCAAAGAAAAAAAGGCAGAAACAAAACCACCTGCCAAAACCACGCAAAATAAAAATACTGAATGGGCAAAAGTGGTTCCTTCCATTGTCAAAATTGAAACTTTTGATAACAACAGGATTTTAGAAACAGGGCAGGGGTTTTTTGTGGCAGAAAACCTGGTTGCTACCAAATTTTCACTGGTAAGCAAAGCCAACAGGGCAGTTGTAACCCCCCTTAATGAAACCCAAAAGTTCAACATCAAGGGTTATGTGGCTATGAACAGGATCAATGACCTGGTTATCTTGGAAGTAGAAGGAGTAACCAGGGAGCCTATCCAGCTATATACCAAGCCAGCACCCAATACAGCCAAATCATTTTACATCACCAGGCCACAATCAAACACAATCCCATTGAGGGCAGGGAAAGTATTAAGCCTTTCCAATGTAAAGGGCACCAGGCTTTACAGGATTACAAACAGGATCACAAAAGGGTCATTTGGCACACCTGTTTTTCTTTCAAACAGGAAAGTTATTGGGATAGGTTTTTCTGAAACTGTAAATTATGAATTGCAAGCCCTGGCAATACCTGCACAATTTATTGAAGAACTGCTGAATAAAAAATTTCCTGAAGCCCAAACCCTGGAAAGTTTGCGTACAACCAGCAATAAAAAAATAGCAGAAGAAAACAGCAAAATAAAAGGGATGCTTATTGAAACTGACATGGGCAATATTAGGATCAGGCTTTTCAATGAAACTGCTGAGTACAGAGACAATTTTATCAAGTTGGTAAAAGAGCATTATTATGACAGCCTTTTGATACACAGGGTCATCCATGGATTTGGCATCCAATCAGGTGCTGCTGATACCAGGTATGCCACCAAATATGATGTAGTGGGCTGGAAAGGACCGGGCTATACTATCCCTGCCCACATTGTACCTAAGTATTTTCACAAAAGGGGGATGATTGGTTCACCCAGGAAGCCTGACACAAAAAACTCCAGGAGGCGTTCTGATGGTTCCCAGTTTTATATTGTTTCAGGGAGGAAGTATTCTGACAATGAATTAAATGACCTTGAAGATGCCAATAGTTACGCATTCACAGCAGAGCAAAGGCGTGTTTACAAAACAATTGGTGGTGCACCCCACATTGATGGTTCTTATACTGTTTTTGGGGAAGTTGTTTCAGGGATGAACCTGGTTGATATTATCTCAAATGTGAAGGTAGATAAAGATTTCAGGCCAATAAAAGACATCAGGATAAAGAAAATCACAATTATTAAGTAACCCCCACAAATACTTCAGTAATATCCATCCCGGGCTGAAGCCAAAAAGCCTGCAAGCCAGCTTCACGTGCAGCATTTATGTTTTTCTCCAAGTCATCAATAAACAATGTTTCTTTTGCATTAACCCTGGCATCTTTCAACACTTTCAAATAAGAACTTATGCGTGGCTTTGAATTGAAAATCTCATGGGAATAATAGACCTTTTTAAACATTGATTTGAATTCTATCCCATGCATGGTATAAAAATCCTCTTCAAACTTTTTGGCATGGATGGCATTGGTATTACTGAACAGGTAAATATTGTATTTGCCATTCAATTTTTTTAATAACTCAACCCTTTGTGTAGGAATGTCAATAATCATCTGATTCCAGGCTGATGCTATTTCCTTGTCAGTAATGGCAGGATTGTTTAATACTTCCCTGATCTTATCATAAAACTCAGTAACAGTCAGTTCCCCATTCTGAAACTCACTGAAAAACTTGTATGAAAAGATTTGTTCTTCATTGATAATGTGTTGGTTTAAGCCCAACAAATAAAATGCCCTAACACAAGATTTCATATTCAGGTCCAGTAAAACCCCTCCCAGGTCAAAAATGATGTTTTTAATGTTATGTAACCCAACCTCCATGATGCCCAAATATCCTTATAAGTTGAAAATAAATTACGTTTAAAAGTGTACTTTTATGTGCGCAAATTAAAAATTTAAATTTATATCCATGAAGGTTGAAGGTAAACAATTTCAAACCATTTGGTTAAATAATTCTTATGATGAAACCATCATTATTGACCAGAGGCAACTACCTTTTCAATTAAAAACCAGTAGGTTAAAGGCTATTGAAGATGCTTTTTATGCCATAAAAAACATGGCCGTGCGTGGAGCCCCACTAATTGGTGTAACTGCAGCCTATGGCCTATATCTGGGGATATTAAATTCAAAAAAGCCTGATTTTGATACTCATTTAATTGAAATGGCTGATTACCTGAAATCTGCACGCCCAACTGCTGTAAACCTGGCTTTTGCTGTTGACAGGGTCGTTAATAAATGTTCTGGACTCACACAAAAAGAAGCCACTGGGTTTGCCCTGAATGAAGCCAACAAATTAAAAGATGAAGAAGAGCAATCCTGCAACCTGATTGGCGATTTTGGGGTTCAGCTCATTGAAGATATTTATGCCAAGAAAAAAGAACCTGTAAATATACTGACCCATTGCAATGCTGGCTGGCTGGCATGCATTGATTGGGGGACAGCAACAGCACCCATTTATAAAGCCCACCAAAAAGGCATCCCTGTCCATGTGTGGGTTGATGAAACACGCCCCAGGAACCAGGGAGCAAGGCTTACAGCTTATGAACTGGGGCAGGAAGGAGTGCCACATACAGTTATTGCTGACAACACAGGGGGACACCTTATGCAGCATGGCAAAGTTGACATTGTAATTGTTGGTAGTGACAGAACTACCATTAAAGGTGATGTAGCCAATAAGATTGGCACCTACCTGAAAGCTTTGGCAGCACATGATAATAACATCCCATTTTATGTGGCCTTACCCTCTTCTTCCATTGATTGGGAAATTGAAGATGGGTTGGTTGAAATTGAAATTGAAAAACGGGATGCTAAAGAGGTCTCACATATTGAAGGGTGGGATGGCAAAGAAATAATATCAGTAAGGCTGATTCCTGAAAAAAGCAATGCCATAAATTATGGGTTTGATGTAACCCCTGCCAGGTTGGTAACAGGGCTAATTACTGAAAAAGGGATATGCCAAGCCTGCAAAGAAGGTATCCTTGGATTGTTCCCTGAAAAGAAAGCCTATCCAGCTTCCTCCAAAGGAGGGAAATTTAAAAAATAATGAAAATTGAATTTTCATTATTTCACCCCTCTGTCAGCCTTTTGACTGACATCTCCCTTGAAATTCAGGGGAGAAAATCGGGAACGAGGAGTTTATTAGAATAAGTAAATCAAAATAAACCATATATGCCTAAAATAGCAATTATAGGAGGCTCAGGCCTTGAGAACCCAACCATTTTAAAAAATGCCAAAAGTGTTGAAGCACAAACCCCATATGGCAGCCCCAGTTCTGATTTCAAAATTGGTGAAATAGAAGGTGTTGAAGTGGCTATCCTTTCGCGTCATGGAAGGCAACACACCATTACCCCTACCCATGTAAATAACCAGGCAAATATCCAGGCTATAAAAAATCTGGGGTGTACACACATATTGGCGACAACAGCATGTGGCAGCTTGCAAGAGGAAATTGGAAGGGGCGACCTGGTTGTCCTTGACCAATTTATTGATTTTACACGTTTCAGGAAAAACACTTTTTTCGACTCTTTTAAACCTGGTAACCTAAACCATGCCCCAATGGCAGAACCTTTTGACAAAAACATGCGTGAAACACTTACCAATACTGCCAAAAAGTTAGGGCTAAAATACCATCCTAAAGGAACAGTTATTACCATTGAAGGACCACGTTTTTCAACCAGGGCTGAATCAATTATGTTCCAATCCTGGGGTGCTGATGTAATCAACATGTCAACAGCACCTGAGTGCATGTTAGCAAATGAAGCAGGTATCCCTTATGCTGCCATTGCCATGAGCACTGACTATGATTGCTGGAAAACTGATGAAGAGCCAGTTACCTGGGAAGCTGTATTAGAAGTATTCAAATCCAATGTTTCTAATGTTATTAACCTTATAGTAGATAGCATACCCAGGCTAACTTAAAAAAATATCCAGAGAGTTAACTAAATACGAGCAAGACAAAATTCCGTAAATCAGGCTAATTAATAACTTTGAAAAAACGCTAAGGTTAATTTTGTCAGGATTTTTCTTTGTTTCCCTGCCTGTGGCAAACAGGGTTTCTTTTAATCTGGGAAAAGAAACAAAATGGGGTTTAGGGTGACCCCAACCACGTTAATAACCTAGCTATCAAACTTATTTAAATACTATAAAAGTGAAATTCTTTTAAACTTAGATATAGAAATTTTCATCTCAAAATTTCTTTGATTAGTTTTGGCATAGGTTTTGTTAAACAAACAATAACTGCTTCAAAGCCATGAGACAGTTCTTTTACATCCAATTAGAAACAATTATATAAACCATCTAGCCATGATGGTCAACAGCATTGAACAGCATCTTTTAGGTGCTGTTTTTTTTATTAGATACCTCCTTGTTTACCTGCACAAACAGAAAAGCTATCTTCCCAAAAGGGAGGAATAAGTCAAAATCTTTACCCTAGATTTTTTTCAAGAGTTCATCCAAAATAATATCAAATAAAAGCTTTGTTAAAACTTCATGTTGGTTTTGACAATTAGCTTCTATATCTTTATCAGAAAAAATACAACTATCCATTAATCTGTTAGTCCAATGAAAGCACAAAATAACATGATCCAATTCTATTATATTCCTCAATTTTTAGGAAAAATATGGTTTGTTTTCTTCTTGCTCAGTTGCCATTTTCATGCCTATGCTCAGCAAATAGTTCCTCTTTCATTATTGAATACAAATAACTTATGGAGCATTATAGAATATGATGGGTCTTTTTCTCCTGACCATTTATACCCCACTTTAAAAACCACTTGGTTAAAAGTTGAAGGTGACACCATTCTTAATTCAGTGGCATATAAAATAGCCTGGTCATCAACAGGTAAAAACCATGAAAGTTGGGAAATTGATAACTTTATGAGAGAAGGTGATGGGAAAATTTTCTACAAGACAGTACAAGAGCCTGAAATGCTGTTGTATGATTTTTCATTACAAGAAAAGGACACATTTGTTTTTTACAGAGATCATATCCCTTTGGTTACACACATTGATTCAATTAAAGATATTACATTAAATGATTCTACTTATAAGGCTTTTTTTGTTTCAAATTACAAAAAAGAAGACCCTGGTTTTAGATATACTGAAATAATCATTGAAGGCATTGGAAGTTTAAATGGCTTATTTAGAAAATCTTGTGCATTGTATACTGGATGTTATCAAAACAGTAGCCTTACATGTTTCTATCAAGATGATACCCAACTATACCAATCACCTGATTATAATAAATGCTATTATGATTCAGTCATTATAAACAACACTTTAACTAACAGCCTGCTTAAGGAAATCAAAGTTTACCCAAACCCTTCAGAAGGGAAATTCTATGTACAGGTAGGTAATAATTTGGATGATTACACCTGCAAGGTTTTTGATATTGCAGGCAACCAGGTGCAATCATTTACCATAAAAAATTCCTATAAAACTGAAATAAACCTGGTAGGCACAAAACCAGGGGTTTATTTGTTGCAAGTAGTAAATAGAAACAGGTTTGGGGTAGTAAAGTTATTAATGAGGTGACCTGGAGCTAAGAGAGTGAGGGTTTGACTTCAAGTCAAGCCCTCACTAACTTAACTATACTAACTGGTACTCACATTCTATTTCAACCAGCAAAGCACACCTGCAGATATCTGCTATAAATACTAACCCAGGGACATTGCCAAAAAACGCCTTGCATGCATTTTCTACATACGGGGCATCCTCTTCCTTTTTTACATATGCCCTAAAAGTCTCTGGCTTTAATTGTTTGCCTTTCATTTGGATGGAATGGTTCTCCAGGTTACCCTCTGAAACCAGGTTTTTGATCAATTCTAATGTCTCAGCAGTTTGAGCTTCAATGCCTTGTTCCTCCTGGTGCAATTCCCCTTTAATTGCTGCTGTTCCTGATACAAAAATCCACCCTGCTCTGTCAGTTAAAACAGCTTTTGCCCTTTCAAATTTTGGGGTGGTTTTTTGGCATAAACATGTACTACCTACCAAAACTTCTTTTGAATACTGGTGTGCAGGTTTTTGATCAGGGTTATTTATGGGTATTGTTATAATTGATCGGCTATCATAAGTAACAGTTTGTACAGCTACACCTTCTATATCCATACCAATCCCAGTTGCTGAGGGATAGCCATTTTCAAAATTACTCTTATTGTAATAGGCGGACCTTACATCATTAAATTCCTGGTAGTTCTGGGTAGTTCCTTCACCTTCATGGGTTTCTTCAACAATCCCCCCAATAAAATTCCATTGCCTTGCCACATTTCCAAAACACATCCCATGGTTTTTAAGAAACTGTTCTGTTTCTTCAAAACAAGAGGTAGAATCATCTTCAATATTCCTTGAATAGGCAGAAATAGTTGAAAGGAAAACAGCAGAATCCCCAATGGTTAATTTAGCAGTTTTTAGGTTTCCATTCTCCCAGGCCTGTTGGCTTACTTTATGGCCACCAGGAACCATATACATAGCTTTCATTGCTACCTTCCTTCCAAAAGGCTTTTGGGGCAAAACCTCATAAATGAATGACACTTCCGACAAGGAATTGAAAGCATCCTCAACCTCCATTTTTCTTGAAATAAAATCTTCCAATCCATTGGTTTCAATAAAAATATTTAACCTGGCAATGGTCAAAGAGGTGTTCTTGTCCTTAATAAAATTTTCTAACTCATTAACACATTGGCTCAATTCATCTTTGAAAGAACCAGCATGTACACTTTTGATTGTTTTATAATTCCACTTCACTAAAAACCTCCTGTTTAAAATTAAAGGGCAAAATTAAAATATCTAAATAAGTAAAAGAAAATTTATCTTTAAAATCTGTGAAGTATGCCTCCTTACCTATCAGGATGAAAAGGCAATAGTTTGATTGATTGTTTTTTACCTGAAATAATTTCTTCAACCAATTTTCCTGTAGCTGGTCCCAATGAGATTCCGAGCATTGAATGCCCTGTTGCAATGGTTAAATTTGAGTACCTGCCTGGTTTTCCTAAATAGGGTAGCCCATCAAAAGATAGTGGGCGTAAACCCCACCAAATTTCTTCTTTTTGTGGTGGTTTGATTGAAAGCCCCGGGTAATATTTTAAAATGGAATGGAACATACCTTCCACCTTTTTATAATTGATAACTGCTGGGTTACCCCCTATTTCCATAGCTCCACCAAAACGTACATAACTGTTGTATGGAGTAACAGCAACCCTGGCTTCTGATAGTATGGCAGGTGTTTGTATGCTGTTTTCTACTTTCCATGAAAAGCCATACCCTTTGCCTGGTTGAAGCAAGATTTTCAATCCAAGCCATTGAGCAATTTTTCCTGACCAAACTCCTCCTGTAAGGACAATTTCATCAAAAGAATAATTCTTTGTTTTTGTTTGGATGTTTTTAACATACCCCTTTACATATGTAAATCCTGTAACTTCTGAGTTTTTACAAAACCTAACTCCCTTGTTTTTTAATAGGTTTTGTATTCCTTGCATCCATATATTAGGTGAAATATTTGCATCACCAGGATAAAAAACCCCACCTTTTACATCCACCTGGATGTTGGGTTCAAGCTTTTCAATTTCTGATGCTGAAAGGGTTTGTGCTTCAATTCCTGCCTGGTTAGCCTGCCTTGCAATATGGTTTTCTTCTTCCTCTGCTTTTGAAGTTTTATAAAGCATTAGAAGCCCACTATTCCTGAAACCAGCCTCAAATTCTTTTTGTTGCACAATTTCCTGATGCAGCTTTAAACTCAATGTACTTATTTCTTTAAGAGCAGGGATTGATTTTGCCACATGCTTCCTGGTGGCTGACCTGGTAAACCTGACACCCCATTTCAAGAAATCCATTGAAAATGTTGGGTATACAGCAAAAGGGCTTGAAGGTCTTAACAGCCATTTAAACCCCTGGGAAATTACTCCTGGGCTGGCCAATGGGATAATGTGGCTGGGAACAATCAATCCCGCATTCCCATATGAGCAACCCTGGTTCATGCCTCCCCTATCAAAAACAGTAACCTGATGACCAGCTTTATTCAAGTAATAGGCACAGCATAAGCCTATAAACCCTCCTCCAATTATTGCAACATTTTTGCCCATCTTATTAATAAACTGGCTCTATGATTATTTTAACTGAAACCCATAAGCATATGGGTCATCATCATCATCAATAATAATGTTATTATATCCTGTTATCCTTGCCCAGCCTTCAATGCTTGGTATGATGGCTTTATATTTCCCAACCTGTGTTTCTTCTTCAACCCTTCCAATAAACTTGCTGCCAATGATGCTTTCATGAACATAGGTATCACCCACTTGAAGTTCCCCTTTTGAATACAACTGTGCCATCCTTGCTGAAGTGCCTGTGCCACAAGGAGACCTGTCAATTGCCCTGTCTCCATAAAAAACAGCATTCCTCCCATCTGCATTTTTATCCTGTGGGTTGCCAGTCCACATAATATGGCTTACCCCATTTATTTTTGGGTTTTCAGGGTGTTCAAACTGAAAATGTTGGTTGACCAGTTTCCTAACATGAGGGCTCCACATAACTATCTCGCTGCTCTTTACTTCCTGTAAGCCAGGATAGTGCTTTTGAGGCTCAATGATAGCATAATAGTTGCCTCCATAAGCTACATCAAAAACAAGTTTCCCTAAAGAAGGAAAGTCAATTTCAAGCCCAGTTGCAGCCAGGTAAGAAGGTACATTTACCAGTTTTACTGATTTAACTTTTTTATCTTCCTGCTGATAAGTTATGTGGATCAACCCGGCAGGAGCCTCCATTTTTAATTGCCCTGGAACTTTAGGAACAACCAGCCCTTCTTCAATGGCTACAGTAATAGTTCCAATTGTGCCATGCCCGCACATTGGCAAGCAGCCGCTGGTTTCAATAAACAAAACAGCTACATCATTTTCAGGGCTTGAGGGAGGATATAAAATACTCCCCGACATCATATCATGCCCTCTTGGCTCAAACATCAACCCTTTTCTGATCCAGTCATATTCCTCCAGGAAGTGAAGCCTTTTTTTAAATATACTTTCCCCATGCAAAGGAGGGGCACCCCCTGCAACAACCCTTACTGGGTTTCCACAAGTATGGGCATCAATGCACATAAACATTTTGCGTGGCATAACCAGTGTTTTAGATTACAGGTAACTTAGGCCTTACAGCCAATGCGGCATCAATAATTGCCAATACCTTTTCCCTTTCTTCACCAACAAGGGGCAAACGTGGCTCCCTCACATTTTCTGTCCCAATTCCTGTAGCTACCTCAGCCAGTTTTATATTCTGAACAAGCTTTGTAGAAACATCCAATTCCAACAAGGGTAGAAACCATCTGTAAATATGCAATGCTTCCTGAACCCTTCCTGCTTTGACCAGCTTGTAAATAGCAACAGTTTCTTTTGGAAAAGCACAAACCAATCCTGCCACCCAGCCATCAGCACCCATCAGTAGGCTCTCCAATCCCAATGTGTCAACACCAGTCAATATTTTAAGCCTTTCTCCAAACTCATTCCTTAGCCTGGTCACATTTGAAATATCACGAGTAGATTCCTTTACTGCCTGGACATTTGGATTCTTCAACAGCTCATAAAACATGTTTATGGTAACCTCAATTTTATAATCAACAGGATTATTATAAAGCAAGATGGGCAAGCTTGTTGATTTAGCCACTTTATCCAAAAAGGTAAGTGCTTCCCTTTCATCAGCAGTATACCTCATTGGAGGTAACAACATAATCCCATCAGCTCCTTCTTTCTCAGCTTCCTGGGCAGCAGTAATTGCACCCTTAGTAGTTGGTTCTGCTACATTTATTAAAACAGGTACTGATTCACTGAAATTTGAAATTGTATACTTCAAAAGATCCCTTTTTTCTTTATTGCTTAAAGTGCTGGCTTCTCCCAAAGTACCTCCTAGTATAATCCCATTAACACCTGCATCAGCCTGTGCTTTAAAATTTTTCCCAATAACCTGGAAATCTAATTGCCCACTGTCAGTAAATTTTGTTGTTACAGCAGGGTATATGCCCTGCCATTTAATCTTGGATCCCATCTTGTCTTATTTAAAATTATTCTAAACAAATTTAAAGAAGAAACTCCCAGGTTTATAATAGGAATTTTGCCAAAAGCAATACTAAATTGATCTTTTTAATCATCCTGTTGTTATTTAAGGTTAAATGAGTATTGATTTCCCTTATGAAAGTACTACCATTCAGGATAACAAAAACAGCAGGAGAATCATTTACTGTGCAGGTAGATGATAGCCATTATTTTTATAATGCTTTGCACCAACATGAAGAAATACAGATAACCTATATACTGAAAAGTGAAGGCTCATTAATTGTAGGAAACTATGTGGGTAATTTTATGCCTGGAGATTTGTTTGTTATTGGGTCAGGGCAACCCCATGTTTTTAGGAACTACCCTGAATATTTTATAAAAGGTTCCAGGTTGCAAGCCCATTGTATTTCAATTTTTGTACATGAAAATTTACTTGGAGAGTCATTTTTGAACCTGCCTGAAACAAAACATTTTAAGCAGCTTATTATGCAGGCTGAAAATGGGCTGGTGATTAAAGGGAAAGATAAACTGGCAATAGGAAAAATGATAATGGGTGCCCCAGTTTTAAAAGGAGTTAGCAGGATTACATGGTTGATCAATCTATTTGACAGGCTGGCAAAAGCAAGAGGCAAACAAGTACTATCAAATTTGCAATTAAGTGTAAGTAATGAATCTGATGGGGAAAGGTTGAATAAAATTTACCAATACAGCCTGAATAACCTTACACTCCCAATTCCCTTGAAAAAAATTGCAGAAGTGGCCAATATGTCTGAAAGTTCATTTTGCAGGTACTTTAAAAAACGTACACGCAAAACTTATTCAGCTTTTATAAATGAATTGAGGTTAAACAAAGCTTGTGAACATCTTAAAAAAAAGGAAAACCCCATTTCAGAAATTGGCTTTATTTCAGGCTTTAACAACCTTTCAAATTTTAACAGGCAGTTTAAAAAGATCATTGGGAAAACCCCAAAAGAATATAGGCAGGCTTTCTTTGAAACCAATTAGTTATCCTGCTTTTTGATCCAAACTTCAGAATTTGGTTCTCGTTCACGAAATTCCAACTGTACTTTTTTGGCTTCCTGAAAAGTGTTGTACTTGCCTATGGCTACCATAAACAGCCTTCCTATTTTACCAAGCTGAACAGGCTGGTAGCCTGCATTTTGCAATTCATTGAAATATTTATCTGCATTTTCTTGCTGGCTAAAACCTCCTCCAATTAAATAATAAAATGGTCCCTCCTCTGCTTCTGGCTCTTTTACCTCTTCTACAGGTTGAGGGGTAGTGTCCTGTAGGTTCATTGTTGTATCAGCAACCAAAGAATCAGCTTTAGCAGAATCCGTAATTATAGTTTCACTTTTTGTGTATGTTATATCATCTTTTATCTTAGGTGTATCAGATGGAACCCCATTAATAGGAGGGTATATGTAATTAAGGTATACAAAAACAACAATCAAAGCCACAGGGATTAAAATCAACCACATCCAGGCCAGCTTCCTTTTTTTTCTTGGCTTCTCAGCAATAACTACTTCTTTTTTTCGGGCTTCTTCCTTCACCTCATTTTCCCTTAAACTGGTTGCTTCTAACCCAAAGGAGTCAATTAGTAAATTATCCTCTGGGGCTGAATTAAAACAAACCTGCTTTTTTTCGTCAATATATAAAGTTCCAACCCCAACAATTTCAACTTTTTCCCCATTGTCAAGCTTGTATTGGATGCTTTCCCTCTCTTTTTCAATTTTTTTGCTTGCCGAAAAATCTGTGACCCCTTCTGTTTCTGAAACATATTTAATGAGCAGCCCATCATTATTCTTCAACTGTGCACTAAATGTAACCTCTTTTGAAGGAGGGTGGAATATGGCTGCCACTTCATCATAAAATGCAGGTTTGTAATGGGATACAAAAGCACCAAATCCTGGGATAATCACATACTCATGTTCAAATAAAAGTTCTTTAATGTAATGGCTTAGTTTCACAACAACAGGTTTTCAATAACCACAAAATTAATCATTAATTCTTTTGATGAAAGATGGTTATGTAAGCTTTAAGAATTTACCTTGATTTTTTAAAATTTTTGATGCCTGGTTAACTGTCAATTTAAATTTTATAATTTTGACACAAAATCATTAAAATATGGCAAAAAAAATATTGGTAACTGGTGGAACTGGCTACATTGGTTCACACACAGTGGTAGAATTGCAAAGTAAAGGATATGAGGTTGTAATAGTTGATGACCTTTCAAACTCAGGAATTGAAGTGCTGGATAGTATCACAAAAATCACAGGTATTAAGCCTGGGTTTGAAAAATTTAATTTGGCTGATGCTGAAAAGACCAATGATTTTTTTAACAAGAACCAGGACATAAAAGCAATTATCCATTTTGCTGCATCAAAAGCTGTGGGTGAATCAGTAGATATCCCATTACATTATTACAGGAATAACTTGGTATCAGTAATGAACATCCTGGATGCCCAGATCAAATACAACATCCCTAACCTTGTGTTTTCATCTTCTTGCACTGTTTATGGGCAACCTGATGTACTTCCTGTAACAGAAAATACCCCAAGGCAAGATGCTGAGTCACCATATGGCAATACAAAGCGCGTAAATGAAGACATTATGAGTGACACCATAAAGGTTAACCCACAGCTAAATGGAATTGCCTTGCGTTACTTCAACCCAATTGGGGCACATAAATCAGCACTTATTGGGGAGTTGCCACTTGGTGTCCCCCAAAATTTGGTGCCCTTTATCACCCAGTCAGCAGCAAGGGTCAGGGGGGAACTAAAAGTTTTTGGTGATGATTATGATACCCCTGATGGGTCAGCTATAAGGGACTACATAAATGTGGTAGACCTTGCAAAAGCACATGTAATTGCAATTGACAGGCTACTTAGGGGCAAGAATAAAAAGAATTATGAAATTTTTAACCTGGGCACAGGGAATGGGTATTCAGTATTGCAAATTGTAAAGGGCTTTGAAAAAGCCACTGGTGTTGAACTGGACTACAAAATTGTTGGTAGGCGTGCAGGTGATATTGAAAAAATATGGGCTGATACCACCTTTGCCAATGAAGAGCTGGGCTGGAAAGCTGAAATAGGCCTGGAAGAAACTCTCCTTACAGCCTGGAACTGGGAAAAGAATATCAGGGAGATAAAATAATTAAAAAAGCATATTGCAAAGGAGGCCCTTAACAATAAGGGCTTTTTTTTTGCCCTTTATCAAAGGTAAGGTCATATAGAAATTGTATATTAGTTTTCTTAAATTTTTTGGAATAATATATTAACATAGTAAGGCCACATTCATTAAATATAATTCAGTCTTGTGTCTTATTACTTAAAGTCTAGAACCTAAATAAATACACATGAAAACACTATTGATTACAGGAGGGGCAGGTTTTATTGGCTCACATGTTGTGCGCCTTTTTGTAAACAAATACCCTGAATATAAAATACTTAACCTGGATAAACTTACCTATGCAGGAAACCTGGCAAACTTAAAAGATATTGAAGGCAAGCCCAACTATGAGTTTATAAAAGGAGATATTGTTGATTCTGGTTTTATCCAAAAGCTTTTTGAAACCTGCCAGTTTGATGGGGTTATCCACCTTGCTGCTGAGTCACATGTAGATAGGTCAATATCAAACCCCTTGGAATTTGTAATGACCAATGTGGTAGGGACAGTAAATTTACTGAATGCAGCCAAACACATATGGAAAGATGGTTTTGATGGAAAAAGGTTTTACCATATTTCTACTGATGAAGTATATGGTTCTTTGGGTGAAAAAGGGCTTTTCACTGAAGAAACCCCCTATGACCCACATAGCCCTTATTCTGCTGCCAAAGCCAGTTCTGACCATTTTGTCAGGGCTTACCATGATACCTATGGGCTGCCAGTTGTTATCTCCAATTGCTCAAACAACTATGGGTCATTCCAGTTCCCTGAAAAGCTGATCCCCCTATTTATCAATAACATTAAAAACAACAAGCCCCTTCCTGTGTATGGGAAAGGTGAAAATGTGCGTGACTGGCTGTGGGTAGATGACCATGCCAATGCAATTGACGTAATTTTTAATAAAGGTAAGCTAGGGGAAACCTACAACATTGGGGGTTTTAATGAATGGACAAACATTGACCTCATCAGGTTAATGTGCAGGAAAATGGATAAAAAACTGGGCAGGGAAACGGGTGAATCAGAGAAACTTATAACCTATGTAAAAGACAGGGCTGGCCATGATTTGAGGTATGCCATTGATTCTTCAAAACTTAAAGATGAATTGGGCTGGGAACCTTCATTACAATTTGAGGAAGGACTTGAGAAAACCATTGATTGGTACCTTGCCAATACAAATTGGCTTGAAAATGTAACCTCTGGTGATTACCAAAAATATTATGAAGGGATGTATAACAAAAAGTAAATCCTTTTAAGAAGTTGTCAAAAGCTAAATTGAAACAACTTTAATAATATTTTCGCAGAAATCGTTTAAAAAAAATATCATAGGTCACAATTTTACCCATGTTGTTGTACAAAACTTCTTTGTCAATAAGCTTGTTAGTAGCCAGCAATGTTGAAGAACCAACAGGAAGGTTATATTTTAAAAGAAAATCAAAAGCTGTTGGTTTCTCAACTTCCCCCTCTTTTGAAACAGCAACCACAACCTTTCTCTGATTAACAGGAAGCAGGCTATACACTTGTTGATAATCTGCTTTTCTGCTTTCAATGTATTCGTTTAGTATTTGTCTTACATCATGAGCTCCTAAGGTGTTGTTTTGTGCCTTTGAAAAGCATTGATTGGCACAAATTAAAGTATAGTAGGTATATCCTTCAGAAAAGTCAATGATGTATTCAATTGCATCCATATGGATATTGACATTATTCTTTTTGAAAGAATCATAAATGAACTTTGAAAAGGTTTCCCTATCTAATTTGTTTAGGACAAGGACTTCACTGCTTTGATAGAATGGCCTTTTTGCACTATAAAACATATTCTTTAAAAGATGGCTTGAACTGCCTGAATATATAAACCTTACATTTTTTAGTTGTTGGACATAGGTTCTTAAAGTTGCCTCAGCTTTTTCAGGATAGCTTGCAATTTCTTGAAATTCATCAAAAGCAACAACAACCATCCTTTTTTGTTTTTCCAAATAAGCAAACAAGTCCCCCAAGCTTTGTGTGTATTGAGGTTCTTTCATATCAATACTTATTTTAGGAGTTCCATCAGAAGAAAATGAGATGGTTGGGCTAATGCCTTTTAAAACATCAGCAATGCCTTTTAAAATGTTTTTTTTATGGTATTCCTGAACTATTTGCTGTGCTAGCAGAGCAATTAAATCTGCCATGTTTTGGGTAGCAAAAAGATCAATATATATGCAATCTATCTTTGCCTCTTTCTTTAAGGAATAAAATAAATGGTGTATTAATGCAGTTTTGCCCAGTCTTCTTGGGCTATGGACAAATGTGTTTAAACCATTGTGGAGGTTCTCTTTAAGTTTTGATATTTCTTCTTTCCTATCACAAAAATATGCAGGATTGTATTGCAAACTAAAAGGATTCATAGTACAACATTTCTAGATGGTTCAAATATAAATAAAATAATTCATAAAACATGAATTATAAAACATGAATTATAAAACATGAATTCACTTGGTTTTGATTTGCTGAAATCATTTCCATATCTTGAAAAAGAATTCTAATACTCCAGTCATGAAAAGACGTTCCTTTCTAAAAACTTCTGCCCTTGGAAGTTCAGCAGTTGCCATCACATCATTATCAGCTTGCCAGCCTGCTACCAATGGTAAAAAAGAACAAACCATTGACCTTACTTCTTTTGAACTAAATGAAATTACCATAAGCCAACTGCAAGATAAAATGGAAACAGGTGAAATGACTTCTGAAGGTATTTGCCAAAAATATTTGGATAGGATATCTGTGGTTGACAAGCACCTAAAGTCAGTGATTGAATTAAACCCTGATGCCCTAGCAATTGCAAAACAAATGGACAAAGAAAGGAGTAAAGGGCCTATTAGAGGGCCACTGCATGGGATACCTGTTATGATTAAAGATAACATTGACACTGGTGACAAAATGCAAACCACAGCTGGCTCTTTGGGGCTGGAAGGCAACATTGCCCCTGAAGATGCACCCATTGTAAAAAAACTCAGGGAAGCTGGGGCCGTTTTATTGGGAAAAACCAACCTGAGTGAGTGGGCAAATTTCCGCTCAACAGAATCAAGCAGTGGATGGAGTGGCAGGGGAGGCCAGGTAAGAAACCCATACTGTTTGGATAGGAGCCCATGTGGGTCAAGCTCAGGCTCAGGGGCTGCTGTTGCTGCAAACCTATGTACCTTGGCCATTGGGACTGAAACCAATGGGTCTATTGTATGCCCATCAGGGGTAAATGGCATTGTTGGCATTAAACCTACGTTGGGTATGTGGAGCAGGAGGGGGATTATCCCCATTGCCCATAGCCAAGACACAGCAGGGCCTATGGCAAGGACAGTAAAAGATGCTGCCACACTGCTTGGGGCACTGGCAGGGTTTGACAGTAATGATGCAGAAACCCATGTTGAAAAAGGAAAACTGTTTTCAGATTATACCCAATTCCTCCACAAAGAGGGGCTAAAAGGAAAAAGGATAGGGGTTGCAAGCAATATGATCGGTTTTCACAAGGAAGTAGACAAACTGATAAAGGATGCTTACAAGGCAATGCAACAGGCTGGGGCTGAAATTGTTGAATTTGAATTTGAAAATAGCAGGAAATTGGGAAGGCCTTCCTACCAGGTGTTGTTATATGAATTTAAAGCAGGCCTTAACAAATACCTTCAAAGCCACCCAAATGCAAAACATAAAACATTGGAAGGATTAATTGAATTTAATACCAAAAATGCTGGACAGGAAATGCCCTGGTTTGGGCAGGAAATTTTTGAAGCAGCACAAGAAAAAGGAGGATTGCATTCAAAAGAATACATTGATGCATTGGCTGAATTAAAAAAGCTTAGCCAAAAGGAAGGCATTGATAAGGAAATAGAAAAACACAAGCTGGATGCAATTTTTGCCCCAACCAATGGCCCTGCCTGGACTATTGACTGGGTAAATGGAGACCACTTTGGAGGAGGGAGTTCATCACCAGCAGCAGTGGCTGGCTACCCTAATATTACTGTCCCCATGGGCTTTGTACATGCATTGCCTGTGGGTATTTCATTCTTTGGGAAAGCCTGGAGTGAACCAACATTGTTGGCAATAGCCTATGCGTTTGAGCAGCTCACCAAACATAGGAAATCACCAGGCTTTATGCATTCAATTGGGTAAAAAAAATTCCGCCCACAAATTTCTGTGGGCGGATTGCTCCAAGGGAAGCGATTGTTAAAAGGCACCATCCCTGGCGCTGATTGATAATGTTCCTGTTTCCTGTTTAACTATTAACCAAATTAAAATCCTATTGTAAAATTGTTTCACTGAAATAAACGACTGGATTTACAAAACATTGCTCACCCACCCATTTTATCTGCAAAAGCTATACTCAAAATGAATCTTCAAGTATCCTGCAAGCTGTTTTTATAAATTCAGGGCATTTTTTAGTAAATACCTCTGCCTCACTTGCTTGTTCTGCTTCCTCAGGAATTGAAATATCAAAGCCCGTAAGTTTTTTGCAGATCAGGGAACCATGCATTCCTTTGAATTCCTGGTTAAACTTTTTGATGAGAAATTTAGTTTTGGCTTTTTCATCAGGGTCATTTGAAGCATGCCCATGTTTTAGCCCAATAACCATATATGCACCAGTAACAGCACCACATGTCTCAGCACATGCCATGCCACCACCAAACCCACTGGCTATTTTCAATGCTGTGTTTTCCTTAATACCTAACTCTGGTGCAAATATGCTAAAAACAGTTTGGCTGCAATTTACACCAGGAAAAACTTTATCAACTTTATCTAATTTGTTTGACATAGCTTTTTATTTAAAAATAACTATTTGAATTTTTCTTTGAAACCTCATTGAGCAATGAAAACGAAAAAAACCTGAAGCAATTGCCCCAGGCTTTGAAAAAATATAATGGTTGGTTTTTTATTCCCCCCTAACAGCAGCTACACCAGGAAGGGTTTTCCCTTCAAGGTATTCAAGCAGTGCACCACCAGCTGTTGAGATATATGATACACCTGAAGCTATACCAAACTTATTGACACAAGCCACAGAGTCACCTCCACCAACCAGTGAGAATGCCCCCTTTTTAGTAGCTTCAACAATGGCATCACCAATGGCTTTTGAGCCTTCTGCAAATTTTTCAATTTCAAATACCCCAACAGGGCCATTCCAAAGGATAGTACCTGAGTTTTCAAGTACTTCCTTAAATTTGGCAATACTTTCAGGGCCTGCATCCAAGCCTTCCCATCCTTCAGGGATATTGCCTGCATTAACAACCTGGGTGTTGGCATCTTGGCTAAAATCATCAGCAGCCAATACATCAGTAGCCATAACCAAATTCACACCTTTTTCTGCTGCTAGTTTCTCAATGTTCTTTGCTGTTTCAAGGTAATCATCCTCACAAATAGAGTTACCCACATTGCCTCCATTGGCTTTTACAAAAGTGTAGGTCATGCCTCCACCTAAAATAAGGTTATCTACTTTGTCAAGCAGGTTCTCAATAATGGTAATTTTTGAAGACACTTTAGCCCCACCCATAATCGCAGTTAATGGCCTTTTGGGGCTTTTAACCACTTTGTCAAGGCTTTCTACTTCACTTTCAATCAGGAAACCAAACATTTTATCATTTGGGAAGAATTTGGAAATTACAGCAGTTGAAGCATGTGCCCTGTGGGCAGTACCAAATGCATCATTGATCCAACAGTCGCCATTTTCGGCCAGCTTGGCTGCAAAACCTTCATCACCTTTGGTTTCTTCTTTATAAAACCTCAGGTTTTCCAAAATAAGCACTTCACCAGGTTGTACATCACCTGCCATTGCTTTCACTTCATCCCCAATACAGTCAGGGGCAATTTTTACTGTTGCACCACCCAACAGTTCAGACAAATGTGCTACCAATGGTTTCAATGAAAACTTATCTTCTGGCCCATTTTTTGGCCTTCCAAGGTGAGACATAATAATAGGAGAACCACCCTTTTCAATTACTTTTTTGATGGTTGGCAAAGCTGCCCTCATGCGTGTATCATCAGTAATTTCAAAGTTTTCATTTAATGGCACATTAAAATCTACTCGAATTAATGCTTTCTTTCCTGAAAAATCATATGTGCTAATATTCTGCATGTTATAGTATTTTATAAGTTTCTAAAATTCATCCAAAGGTATAAAAATAAACCAGCCACAAACTTCTGCATATCACATTAAAAAAGAATTTAAAAAATTGATAATACCATCCTTTTTAAAACCAAGGATATACAATTTCTCATCCCCAAATCCTTAACTGCACTAGTAATATTTACTGCTGAAACCTTCCTATTCAAAGAATTAAAATTAAATTTGGAAAACTTTTTAGAACTGCAATAAAAAGACAAGTAAACCAAAAAACCAGGGATGTTTTTTAAAGATGTAATTGGGCAAGAAGTTATAAAAACCAGGTTAATAAAATCTGTAAAAGAAGAAAGGGTTAGCCATGCCCAGTTATTTGCAGGACCTGAAGGAACAGGTAAGTTGGCTTTAGCTTTGGCATATGCCCAATATATCTCGTGCCGTGATAGGGGAGAAACTGATTCATGTGGTGTATGCCCATCATGCCACAAATATAAAAAGCTGTCACATCCTGATTTACATTTTGTTTTCCCTGTTTATTCATCAGGAAAAATTAAAAAACCCACATCAGATGATTTTATTGCACAGTGGAGGGAACTTGTCCTTAATAATCCTTATTTCACACTTAGCCAATGGTTTAGCCATATTAATGTGGAAAATGCACAAGGGATGATCTATGAAGCTGAAAGCGCATCTGTCCTGAAAAAGCTGAACCTTAAATCTTTTGAATCAGAATTTAAGGTCATGATCATCTGGTTACCTGAAAGAATGAACATTGCCTGTGCCAATAAACTCCTGAAAATGATTGAAGAGCCCCCCAGCAAAACATTATTCCTGCTGATAACAGAAAATGAAGAGGACATAATTAGTACCATCAGGTCAAGGGCACAATTGGTAAAAATCCCAAGAATAGATAAGGACTCAATGCGTGAAGCATTGGTAGCAAATGCAGGACTGGAAAGTGATATGGTTGAAGAAGTGGTGCACCTGGCAAATGGCAGTTATATTAAAGCCCTGGAATACCAAAACCCTGATGAAAATGCCCTCTATTTTTTCACACGTTTTCAGGAACTTATGCGCTATGCCTATAAGCCAGATACCCTTGAATTAATTCAATGGGCTGATGGGTTATCTGGGATTGGCCGGGAACGCCAAAAAGGATTTTTTAATTTCTCACTAAGCCTACTGAGGGAATATTTTGTGTTAAATTTAAAGCAACCTTCAATTATTTACCTGAATAAAGAAGAAAAAGGCTGGGGCCAAAAATTTTCACCATTTGTAAATGAAAGGAATATTATGCAAATGTCTTCTGAATTTGAATTGGCATTTAAACATATCTCAATGAATGGGAACCCCAGGATAATTTTCCTTGACATTGCCCTTAAAATGGCAAAACTAATTAGGAAGTAAAGCTTCAATTACCATAAGCTTCTTCCTTAAATTCAATGCTTTTTGCAAGTAAAATTTGACCACAGGCTTCTAATTCATAATGATTTTAACGAAAGTTATTCATTATCAAATCAGTATTATTGTTTATTTTTGCATGGCCTTTCATTCTGAACAAAGACTTACATTTGAAAGGAAGATGGTAAAGCGATTACTAACATGGAAGAAGTAAATACAATAAACAGGGGTATTTGCACAAAAAAAACAGGAACCTGCTCAAAATTGCAGGTAACTGATTGGCTGCAAGACCTTAAAAACATAACTAACCCTGATGAGATTATTGAAGTCAGGTTTAAAAATACCAGGAAAGATTATTATCGTAATGTCAATAATTTAAAAATAAAAGTTGGCGACTTGGTTGCTGTAGAAGCAAACCCTGGTCATGACATTGGGACAGTTTCATTGAAAGGCGACCTAGTTTTGGAGCAAATGAAGAAACATAAGGTTACCTTGGTAAATGGTGAACTAAGGAAAATTTATCGTTTGGCAAAACCTGTTGACATTGATAAATGGAAGGAGGCAATCTCCCTTGAACATCAAACCATGATACGTTCAAGACAAATTACTGCTGAGCTTGACCTTGACATGAAAATTGGTGATGTTGAGTACCAGGGAGACAAAACCAAAGCCATTTTTTATTACATAGCAGATGGCAGGGTTGATTTCCGCCAACTGATTAAAGTATTGGCAGAAAATTTCCGCATAAGGGTTGAAATGAAGCAGATTGGTGCACGCCAGGAAGCTGGAAGGATCGGAGGTATTGGACCATGCGGGAGAGAGTTATGTTGTGCAACCTGGGTCTGTAACTTTGTATCTGTTTCAACTAATGCTGCACGTTACCAGGAAATTTCCTTAAACCCCCAAAAGCTGGCAGGGCAATGTGGCAAATTGAAATGCTGCCTGAATTTTGAAGTAGATTCTTATGTTGATGCCCAAAAAGATTTTCCTCCAAACAATATCCCTCTTGAAACAGAAAAAGGCATCTATGTCTTCCAAAAAGCAGATATTTTTAATGGTATTTACTGGTATGCCCTTGACAATGAGGCACCATCAAACCAGGTACCAGTAGCTATAGGGAATGTGGCTAAAATTCAAAGGATCAATAAAAAAGGCATTAAACCTGAAATGCTTCAAACTGATGAGCCCTCCCTTCCTGAAACACCAAAAGATAAATTCCAGGATGTGGTTGGGCAAGACAGCCTAAGCAGGTTTGACAAGCCAAGAAAAAAACATCCACGCAAAAAAAGGCGTTACAGTAAAAAAGGAACTAACAGGAAACCCGGGGGAAATGTTAAGTAAATTAAAACATTTTATAGTAGCCATTTCACTCATTTCATTTTTTGCTTGTGACCGCAAAATGGTATTTGAAGATTATAGATCATTACCTGAGCTAAAATGGGCTGTTGATTCTACTGTTACATTTGCTTTTAACATATCAGACACAACCATTAACCATAACCTGTACTTCAATATCCGCAATAGTGTTGATTATGAATATAGTAACCTTTGGTTATTTGTATGTATACTTCCTCCAGACAGTGAAGCAATGAAAGACACCATTGAGTTTACCCTTGCAAACCCTTTGGGAAAATGGTTTGGGAAAGGCCATGGAAAATTCAGGGATATCCAATATATGTATCGCAGGAATGTATTTTTCCCTGATACAGGATTATACCAGTTCCAGATAAAACAAGGAATGAGGGAACAAGTGCTTGAGGGGATAAGAGATATTGGGCTAAGGGTTGAAAAAGTTGAATAATTAATGTTGTGGGAAAAGGGAAACTTTTAAAATTTGCTGATCTTGAAACCTATAGCCATGTGGTTCAGGCAACTTATAGTAAAGTAAAAAAATCAGACTTTTATTTAAAAGGGAACTGGGCAAAAGAGTTTTTCAAAAATGACAATCCCATCATCCTTGAATTGGGTTGTGGCAAGGGTGAATATACAGTCCAGCTTGCTAAAAAATTCCCTGAAATTAATTTCTTAGGTATTGACATAAAAGGTGCCCGCATTTGGAAGGGCGCAACATCATCTATGAAGCAAGGGTTAAAAAATGCAGGTTTTTTAAGGACAAACATTGAAATAATTGACCAATTTTTTGGGGAAAATGAAGTAGATGAAATATGGCTCACTTTTCCTGACCCACAAATGAAAAAAACAAGGAAACGCCTCACTGCTACTAATTTTATATCCAAATACAGGCATTTCCTTAAGCCCAATGGGATTATACACGTAAAAACTGACAGTAATTTCCAGTTTACCTATACCTGTGCTATGGTTGAAGAAAATAAGCTGGAGGTAATTACTAAAATTGAAGATGTATACAACTCGGGGCAATTAACTGATATCCTCAGCATAAAAACATTTTATGAAAAACAGTGGTTAAGCAGAGGGATCACCATTAAATACATTTCTTTCAGGATTGAAGGCGGTAAACTTACTGAACCTGATATTGAAATTGAAAAAGATACTTACAGAAGTTTTGGTAGGAGTGCATCAGAAATTCCTGATAATGAGTGATTTTTTTAAACAAGTATATAAAGTTGTGCGTTTGATCCCCCCTGGCAAAGTGACTTCCTATGGGGCAATTGCTACCTACCTTGGTTCACCAGGAGCAGCCAGGATGGTGGGTTGGGCAATGAATGCCTCTGGCACACAGAAAGATTATGTACCTGCTCACAGGGTAGTTAACAGGAATGGGCTGCTTACAGGAAAGCATTACTTTGACACACCAAATGCCATGGAGGAACTTTTACAAAGTGAAGGTGTTATTATTAAAAATGGGCAGATTCAAAATTTGGAAAAAGTATTTTGGGATCCACAGAAAGAGCTCAAATAATTTTTTTATTTTTGAACATATGTAAATTATAAAATGATTTCAAATGAATGATATTCCAAGAAAATTAATTGTTCCCAAGAATGTTACTGATGCTTTAAGTGGTATCAGCTACCCGGGGTCAAAAGAAAATATTGTATCACTAGATATGGTACAGGAAATAAGGATTGCAGGGCAAAAAGTAAGCTTTTCACTGGTATTCCAAAAATCTGATGATCCCAATATTCCACTGCTGGTTAAAACGTGTGAAGAAGCCATTCAGAAAAATATAGGTGCAGAAGTTGAAATCAAGGGAAATATTTCAGTTAAATATGTGCATAATATGGAGCGCCCCATATTGCCCCATGTAAAAAATATTATTGCAGTTGCATCAGGTAAAGGTGGTGTTGGAAAATCAACAGTGGCTGTAAATGCAGCTGTGGCTTTAGCCAAACAGGGAGCAAAAGTTGGGTTAATTGATGCAGATATCTTTGGTCCATCTATCCCAAAAATGTTTGGGGCTGAAGGCGAACGCCCAATGGCTGAAAGGATTGACAACAAAGACATGATACATCCTGTTGAGAAGTTTGGCGTGAAATTTTTATCCATTGGTTTTTTTGTAGCTCCCGAAAATGCCCTGGTTTGGCGTGGCCCTATGGCATCAAATGCCTTGAAACAACTGATTGTTGATGGCCTGTGGGGTGAACTGGATTACCTGCTTATTGACCTTCCTCCAGGAACCAGCGACATACACCTGACCCTTGTGCAAACAGTGCCAGTAACGGCTGCTGTTATTGTAACTACACCCCAGGATGTTGCACTTGCTGATGTTATAAAAGCTGTAAGCATGTTCCAGAGCCAGTCAATTGATGTGCCTGTTTTAGGCTTAGTTGAAAACATGGCATGGTTCACACCTGAAGAGCTGCCTGATAACAAATATTACATCTTTGGTAAAGAAGGAGGCAAAAAACTGGCTGACCAAATGGGTCTTAAGTTGCTTGGGCAAATCCCAATTGTACAGGGCATCAGGGAAGGAGGAGATGATGGAACCCCTGTTGCATCTGGTGATGACCAAACTGGTGAAGCTTTTGCAGAACTGGCAAAAAATATCAGCCACCAGTTGCATCTTAGGAACATAAGGCAGGCTCCTACACAAAAGGTGAAAATTACAAGAAAATAATATATTGTCATATAAAAATATAGGGAGGTATCAATGTATCTCCCTGTTTTTATCTCATAAGTACATACCACACTTTTATAAAATCACAAATTCTGCCCTATTTATTAGCCCAAAGTTTTGTATCATTGTACTCCTTAACTAATCCTTACTTTCTAGGGTTATTTATTGGATGTTTTAAAGGATTCTTTAAACAATATAATTTCAAAATTTGAGTTTATCCTAAAGCTATTAAAAAGGGTTTTTTGAATAAAAGGATTTTACATACAATATTGGTTTTTTTAATGGTGGGCTTTATTTCTGGTTGTTCTACTAAAAAGAACACCAGGTTATCACGTGCTTACCATAACCTGACATCCCATTATAATATTTATTTCAATGCAAAGGAAAGCCTAAAGTCTGGAGAGGCAAGGATCAATAAAATGGTGGAGGATGATTACACCAGGCTTTTACTTATTTATAAGGATAGTGACCCTTCTACAGCAAAAATGGCCAATGCTGATATGGAAGATGTAATACTGAGGTGTTCAAAACTGATAAAAGTCCACTCCATAACTAAAAAACCTAAACGAAAAGGAGGAAAAAGGAGTAGGAAATATATTGAGTTTGCCAGTAAAGAAGAGTTTAATAAATGGATTGATGACAGCTACCTGTTGATGGGTAAGGCTTATTTCTATCAGGACAAGTTTATTTCGGCCATTAATAACTTTTCTTATGTTATCAGGAAATTTTCGGAAGAAGAAATTAAATATGAAGCATTTATTTGGCTGATCAGGAGTTACACTGAAATGGAACGTTTCATGGAAGCTTCTGAAGTGATCCAGTCATTGCAGGGAGATAATATGTTCCCCAAAAAACTGGAAAGGAGCCTAGCTATTGCCATTGCTGATTATTATATCAAACAAAATGAATACCAGGAAGCAATCAAGTACCTGGATATTGCTGTCAATAAAACATTCTGGAAAAAACAAAAAGCCAGGTTGGTATTTATTGAGGCACAACTGTATCAGGAAATAGGTGATTATGCCAACTCATCAGCAAAATTCCGTGAAGTAACCAAACTGAATGCATCATACAAAATGGAGTTCAATGCACGCATAAATGCTGCTGGTGTTTTTACAGGGCAGGGTGATATGGAGAAGCTGAAAAAAGAGCTTGGGAGGATGTTGCGCAATGAAAAAAATGTTGATTTCCGCGACCAGATTTATTATGCCCTGGGCAACATTTTTTATAAAGAAGGTAATACTGAAACTGCCATTGACAATTTCAGGAAATCAGTATCAACCAGTGTTTCAAATGATTTCCAGTTAGCACAATCTGCTATTACCCTGGCTGACATCTATTTTGACCAGCTTGAATACAGGAACTCTCAAGCCTACTATGACAGTGCCATGGTTGTTATTGACGAGAACTATCCTAACCATGAAAATATTACCTTAAGGTATAATGGGTTGACACTTTTGGTTGATAACCTGGTGATGGTTGAAAGAGAAGATAGTTTACAAAAAATTGCCTTGATGGATCCTGCAGACAGGAACTCATTAATTGATGATTTAATAGCTGCTGAAGAAGAAAAAATAAAGAAGCAGGAGATGGCCAACAATATTGGTGGAGGGAATACAGGTTTTTACAGGGCCAATGAATACAGGTTTGGGCTAGGAAGTACACGAACAGGAGGCGGGTGGTATTTTTATAACCCACAAACTGTTACCTATGGGAAAAACCAATTCCAACAGCTTTGGGGCAGGAGGAAGCTTGAAGATGATTGGAGGAGGGCAAATAAAAGTTCTTCTTCAACTGACATATTGGATGAATTTGCAGAATTAATCGATTCAACTCAAATAGAAGTCAGGGAAACAGACCCTTTAAAAAGGGAGTTCTATACTCAAGACCTTCCCTTGAATGATTCATTGATGGCTCTTTCACATGAAAGGATCAAAGATGCCCTTTACAATGCAGGTAAAATTTTCAAATCAGAATTCAGCAACTATGAACGTGCAATTGGATCATTTGAAGAACTGAACAGGAGGTATCCAGGAAATGTATATACTCTATCAGCCTATTTTGATTTATATGATCTGAATGAATTGGCAGGAAATATGCCACAATCAAACCATTACAGAAACCTTATTATCCAGGATTTCCCTGACAGCAAATATGCCAAATACCTGCTAAACCCCAATTTCTTCATTGATATGGAGGCACAAAAAGACAGCCTTAACCGCCTGTACCAGTATACTTTCAGTAAATACAAAACAGGGAAATATGCACAGGTAATTACCCTGACAGGACAAATGAAGGAGTTGGAACCAGACAGCATTATAATGCCTAAAATAGATTTCCTAAGGACAGTTGCTTTAGGGGTTGAATCAAATTTGCAACAGCTTGAAACAGGGTTGAGGAACCACTTGGGGCAATACCCAAAACACGAAACTTCAGTCCTGGTTAAGGATATCCTTTCTCTAATTGAAGACAGCACCTTGGCTGACTACCAAAAATTGGTGGAAATTGGTTACTTAAATGATGAAATACAAAATGAAGAACTACAATCTGGAAACAGGAATGAAGATGATGAATTTGGGGGTAAATTTGCATATGATGATGACCTACTCCATTACTTCATAGTTGCATTCCCGCGTGCTGCAGAAGTGGATGTGAACAGGCTGAAATTTGATATTGCCAATTACAACATTGACCATTACACAAAGCTCGACTTTGATATTGAAACAGATAACCTGGATGCTAAAACAGGTTTATTGGTAGTAAGAGCTTTGACTAATAAACAGCAAAGCCTGATCTACTTCAGGTCGATAATCCGCCAGGCTGAAGTATTCCAATCATTACAAGATATTGAATACATTAATATTGTGGCTTCATCAACCAATTATAGGGCTATACTTGCTGACAAATCATTATCAGACTACCTCAGGTATTTTGTAAAAAATTATAGCCGTTTTATAGGTTCTAATTTTGAGGATGAAGAGTTTGATGATGTCTCTCCAGAAGAGATGATGGCCAAAGTAGAGGAACAGGAAGAAGCCCTTGAAGAACAGGGGACGTTTGTAATGGTTGCTGGAGGAGGAAAAAGCAGCAGCATATACAACCCGGCCATTGATACAATACAATGTTTTGTCCTGGCATTGAAAAACCCTGGAGATGCATTTAGGCCTACCCTATCAAAGTTTTCTACATTTAATAAACGTGAATTCAGGGTATGGAGCCTTGCTATGCAACTAAAAAAGGCGGGAGATTACCAACTCATGGTTGTAAAAGGGATACCTGGCTTTGCTGAAGGCATGTCTTACTTCAGGACTGCTATTACAAACAGGGATTTATTTGATGAACTAGAGCAAATTAGTTACAGGAATTTCCTGATCACCAATGATAACCTGGATGCACTTATTGAATCAGGCAATGTGGATGAATATATGAACTTTTTCAGGACGAGCTACATCCAAAGAGCCCCAGCTGGTGCTCCTGCAACTGTGCAACCAGCAGCCAATATTATAACCAATGATCCTGTAGGGCAGCAAGAAGAGGTTACTGCAAAAGAATACTCTGGGGCATATAAAACTGAAATTGAGAAACCACATTTCTTTGTGCTGGTTATACCTTCAGAAGGTGTAAATAATGAATTATTTATCAGTGGTATTGAGCAGTTTAATACTACCAACTATTCAAGTGATGGGCTTCAAATCACAGAACAAACCCTTGATGATTTCAGGTCAATCATAAAGATTTCAGGGTTGAAAGACAAAGATACGGCCATGCAGTACCTCAGGCAAATTACCCGTGACCGTTCTGTATATATTCCACTGGGTAAAGCAACTTACAGGAACTTCCTGACCACAGAAGAAAACTTTGAAATCTTCTTACAAGAGAAGAATATCACCAAATACATGGACTTCTACAAACAGGTTTACCTTGGCAAGTAGTAGTTAGTGGTTAAAGTTTGTTAATCAAATACTTTTAGGGTACAAAATTTGTTTTAAATTGTAGGACATTTTTTTACACAATGGTTTATGAGAAAGATCAAAATACTTTGGACTGATGATGAGATAGATTTGTTAAGGGCCCATATTATTTTCTTGCAGGAAAAAGGGTATGAAGTTGACACTGCCAACAATGGGACTGATGCTATTGAAATGGTTAAAAATAACCATTTTGATATTATATTCCTTGACGAAAATATGCCAGGCTTGTCAGGGCTTGAAACACTGAATGAAATTAAAAACCATGCTTCTAATGTTCCTGTGGTAATGATCACAAAAAGTGAAGAAGAAGACATTATGGATGAAGCCATTGGTTCAAAAATGGCTGATTACCTTATAAAGCCAGTTAACCCAAAACAAATATTACTTTCATTAAAAAAGAACATTGATCAAAAAAGGCTAGTTACACAGCAAACCACTTCAGCCTACCAAACTGAGTTTGCCCAAATTGGGATGAAGTTAAATGACCAGTTGACATATGATGACTGGAAAGATATTTACCGCAAATTGGTGCATTGGGAATTGGAACTAAGCAGCTCTGATGATTCAACCATGGATCAGGTGCTAACCATGCAAAAGAATGATGCCAATAAAGCGTTTTTTCGTTTTGTAAAAGATAATTACCAAGAATGGCTTAAACCTGAAGGAAGCCAGAAGCCATTGCTTTCATGCAATATTTTTAAAGACAAAGTATTTCCCCTCCTTGACAAAGGAAATAAAGTGTTTGTATTGTTAATAGATAATTTGCGTTTTGACCAGTGGAAAATACTGAGCCCTGTTATCAACCAGCTTTTTAATACTGATGAAGAAGAATTGTATTATAGCATCCTGCCTACTGCAACCATGTATGCCCGTAACTCAATGTTTGCAGGGTTAATGCCTTCAGAAATAGAAAAATTATATCCAAACCTGTGGGAGCATGATGACAGTGAAGGGCATAAAAACCAACATGAAAAAGAACTGCTGGAAAAGCAGCTTGCACGTTACTCAAGAAAGGAAAAACCTTATTATGACAAAGTTTCAAGCTTAAAATCAGGCAAAAAAGTGGCCGATAATTTCCATAATATCCTGGATCATGACTTGTCGGTGCTGGTTTTTAATTTTGTAGATATGATCTCACACGCACGCACTGAAATGGAGATGATAAGGGAACTGGCCAATGATGAAAGGGCTTACAGGTCATTAACTTTGAGCTGGTTTAATAATTCTTCATTGCTTGAATTACTAAAAGCACTGGCTGATAATGATATCAAAGTAGTAATCACCACTGACCATGGCACCATAAAAGTGAACAATCCTGTAAAAATCATAGGTGACCGCGAAACCAATACCAACTTGCGTTACAAACTTGGCAGGAACCTGAATTATAAATCAAAGCATGTTTTTGAGGTACGTGACCCCAAAAGCATTTATCTTCCTGCAAGAAATGTAAGTACCTCCTATGTATTTGCCCATAATAATGACTTCTTTGTGTACCCAAATGACTATAATTATTATGCTACATTTTATAAAAATACCTTCCAACATGGAGGGGTTTCCATGGAAGAAATGCTTGTGCCTTTAATCACTTTGTCTCCTAAAAAATAATTATTGGTTCTGTTTAAACTGGGCATAAAGTTTATTGGCAAAAATAAAATCCTGCAAGGTTTGGTTATCAGTTTTAAGGATTTCATCTTTATTCCCTTCCCAACATTTTTCGCCTTTACTGATAAACAATATTTTCTCGCCAATTTCTATTACAGAATTCATATCATGGGTATTGATAATGGTAGTCATCCCAAATTCTTTGGTAAGGTCCTGGATAAGGCTGTCAATTAAGGTTGCAGTTTCAGGGTCAAGTCCAGAATTGGGTTCATCACAAAAAAGGTATTTAGGGTTTAGGGCAATCCCCCTGGCAATGGCTACCCTTTTTTGCATACCCCCACTAATTTCAGAAGGGTATAATTTATTGGCATTGGTTATGTTCACATGTTCAAGGCAAAAATCCACCCTTTTTTCTTTTTCTTTTGAAGTTTGGCTTGTGAACATATCAAGAGGGAAACGCACATTCTGTTCTACTGTCAGGCTATCAAACAAAGCCCCACCCTGGAAAACCATCCCAATTTCCTGCCTGAGTTTTTTTCGGGTTTTTTCGTTCATATTGGTAAAATCGCGCCCATCATAAAAAATGGCTCCTTCATCCACTTCATGTAGCCCCAAAATTGATTTTAGCAATACTGTTTTTCCAGAGCCACTGCGCCCAATTATCAGATTGGTTTGCCCTTCTTCAAAAACCACAGACATCTCTTTCAGAACCTTGTTCCCATCAAATGATTTTGATATGTTCCTGACCTCAATCATGTTAACAATAAACGTGTAAGTATTAAATCAAATAACAGGATCAGAATATTGGTGTTCACCACAGCTTTGGTGCTTGCTTTTCCCACTTCAAGAGCCCCACCTTGCACATAATACCCAAAGTAAGCAGGCACTGAAGCTACCAGGAACCCAAAAAAAAGAGACTTAATTAGGGAAAAAGTTGCATAATAGGGTTCAAATAGCCAACGAATCCCTTCAAGGTAATCATTCACTGAAATAACTCCAACAATTGGACCAGTAACAAGCCCTCCTATTAAACCAAAAAACACGCTCAACACATACAAAACAGGAAGCATCAATACTACAGCCACAACTTTAGGTAGTATAAGGTAACTTGCTGAATTGATCCCCATTATTTCCAGTGAATCAATCTGCTCTGTTACTTTCATGCTACCAATCTCAGAAGTTATATTTGACCCTATTTTGCCCGCCATGATCAGTGCCATCATGGTTGATGAAAACTCAAGGAGCAAAGTATCCCTTGTTCCTAGCCCAATCAAATTTTTAGGGTAAAGTGGGTTTGACATGCTATAAGCAAACTGTATGGTCATTATGCCCCCAATAAACAGGGATACAATAACTACAATACCTACTGAGTTAACCCCCAGGTTTTCAATTTCATGAAATAATTGGCGAATGTACAACTTATGCTTTTCAGGCCTTGCAAATACCCTTCCAAGCATATGAAAATAACGTCCTATATGGAAGAAAAACTTTCTCACTTTACTTATTTCCCTAAAACATAAAATTACAATTTTAATCTGGGTTTTATAATCCTTCAAAGGAAATTAAATAAAAATAACTTTTTCGTGTTTATTTAGCATATCAACAATTGCTGTATCATTGGGGCATTAAGCCTATTTTTAATATATTTGATAATGTAAAAACTATCTTATGAGTAATAACTTTTGTGTTATCATGGCAGGTGGCATTGGTAGCCGTTTTTGGCCCTTAAGCCGCAAAGCAAAACCCAAACAATTCTTAGATATGTTAGGGGTAGGAAGGACACTTATCCAACAAGCTTATGACAGGTTTTCAAGCATTATCCCCAATGAGAATTTTTATGTAGTAACCAGTGTTGACTACAAAGAGCTTGCAATGGAACAGCTACCTGAACTGGAAGAACATCAGATACTTTTGGAACCATTGCGCAGGAACACAGCTCCTTGCATTGCATATGCAATGAATAAAATAAAACTTATTAACCCAAAAGCCAACCTAATAGTAGCACCCTCAGACCATGTTATTTTAAAAGAAGAAGAATTTATTAAACAAATAAAAAATGGGCTTACTTTTGTTGAAGAAAATAATGCCCTGCTCACTCTAGGGATAAAAGCCAGCAGGCCAGAAACAGCCTATGGTTACATACAGATCAAAGACAAGGTTTCATTTGGTAACCTTGATAATTTATATAAGGTTAAAACCTTCACTGAAAAGCCTGACCTAAAAATGGCCCAAATTTTTATGGATAGTGGCGAATTTTTTTGGAATTCAGGGATATTCCTCTGGTCAATGCCTGCCATTAGTGCTTCATTTGAAACCTACCTTACTGATGTGTATGAATTATTCAACAAAGGGAAAAAAAGGTATAACACTGAAAATGAGGCAGCTTTTATCAAAAAGATTTATTCAGAGTGCCAGGGAATTTCAATTGATTATGGCGTGATGGAAAAGGCAAGCAATGTGTATGTGCTTACAGCTGACTTTGGGTGGAGCGACCTGGAAACGTGGAGCTCAATATATGAAAGCAAAGAAAAGGACGACCAAGGGAATGTAATTATTGGCAATAATATCCTTAAATATGATCTACAAAATTGTATTATAAACCTTCCTGATGAAAAAACAGCTGTGCTGCATGGGCTTGATGGTTTTATTGTTGTTGAATCTGATAATATGCTACTGGTTTGCAAACGTTCTGACGAGCAAAACATCCGCCAACTTGTAACTGATGTTAGGATCAAAAAAGGGGAAAGTTATGTGTAGGGTTAGCTAAAACTAATCCTGTAATTTCAAATGGATTTTTACAGTATTGTTTTTTGCTGAAACTTTGTGAGACTTAATTTCTTCATTATAAGAAATAAATTTTACCACAAGGTCATGCTTCCCAGGCTTCACACTTTCAAAAGAAAAATTACCGTCAAAATCAGTGTAAGTTTTTTTGCCAGTACTTTTAATTTTTACTTCAACACCTGTCAGTAATTCACCTGTGTTCTCATCAACAACAGTTCCAGATAATGCTACTGGTACTGGTTTTTCAACCTTAACTGCTGAATCTTCTTTTTTCTCTTTCGCAGTTAATACCACAACTGCCAACACAAAAAAAACTCCAAGTATTAACTTTTTCATTTTAAAATAATCCTTTGTTTCCTTTAAAATGTAAAAGTAACCTGGAGTTGTTAAAGGTCAATTAAACTATTGTTACAGTTTTGTTAAATCAGGTTTAGTACTTTCTCTCACTCACTAATTCCCCTTCACTATCAAACTTTTTCCAAATACCTGATTTTTCTCCATTTGTGTAATTCATTACATATAAGATATTGCCATTGTCATCCCAGATTGTCCACTTGCCATGCTTTTTCCCATTTTTGAAATTGGCTTCCGCAGTCTTTACTCCTTTCTCATTGAAAGTTGCCCAGGTTCCATGCTTTTCATTATTCTTATATGTATTTATTTCATGCAGGGCACCATTTTCATGGTATACTTTGAACTGTCCATTCTTGACCCCATTGGTAAGGTTACCCTCCACCTTCACTTTTCCATTATTAAAATATGCAATGTACTCACCTGAATATGGATTAGAATCTGAATAGTAAACCCCACTTACTTCTGTTAAATTTTGTGCACTGGTTACAAATGCAAACATAACTCCTAAAATCACTACTAACCGTTTCATGGTAGCCTCCTTTCTTTATTTGTTTATCTTTACTTTTATTAACGCAAAGTTAACAAAAAAGTTCAATGGTTAACATTGAATTAACATTAAATTTACTATAAATAAACACTAGAAGTGAATCTTAACACCTAGTTATCAACATCTTATAACTTATTTTTATTGATTATAAATTATAGGCTCATCTGAAAATTTACATAATTTAGGCTTGGAAGAATGTAAATACGCTAATTGAATTAACTGCAATATCTAAACTACTAACCTCAGTTCGATTTTTAACTTTCTGATTTTAAGCATGATGACTTTGAATTTAATGTGATAATATTTGGGCAAAAGAATGGATTTTGTTAATTTAATAGCCTGACAAACAATTAATTAGAAACAAAATCCATGCAATTAACTGAAGATAAAATTACAGAAATTTTCTATTTGGCTGACGAATTCTGCCATGAATTTGACAAAACCATTTCAAAACATAGTTTGGGAAACAAACCCAAAAGAAAGCCTAAAATGAGTAAAAGTGAGGTCATTACAATAGTAGTATTGTTTCATTTTGGGGCTTTCAAAAACCTAAAACATTTCTATCAATATTTTGTAAAACAACACCTTGCAGGTGAATTTCCTAGAACTGTTTCTTATAACAGGTTTGTTGAACTGGTGCAATCAGTTGCCCTTCCCATGACATTGTTCTTAAAGGCATGCTGTTTAGGGGACTGCACAGGCATATCCTTCATTGATTCTACCCCTATAAGTGCCTGCAAGAACAAGAGGATACCCAGGCATAAAGTCTTTGATGGTATTGCACAGAGGGGAAAATCCACTATGGGGTATTTCTTTGGGTTCAAGCTCCATTTTGTAATTAATGACAAGGGTGAAATATTGAATTTTGTGATAACACCTGGTAATACAGACGATAGGGAGCCTTTGAAAAACAAAAAGTTTATTGAAAAATTAAAAGGTAAACTATATGCAGACAAAGGCTATGTTTCCCAAAAACTTACAGAAGTTTTATTTATTGATGGGTTACACTTGATCACCCATATTAGAAACAATATGAAAAATGTGCTGATGGAAATGAAAGACAAAATAATGTTAAGGAAACGTTCTGTAATTGAAACAATTAATGATGAACTTAAAAATATCTGTTCTGTTGAACATTCACGCCACAGGTCGTTTGAAAACTTTATTACAAACCTTGTTTCAGGACTTATAGCATATTGCTTTTTCCCTAAAAAGCCTGCAATAAAATATGAAACTAAAGACACTGAACAGTTAGCCCTATTTTAAAATCGAACTGAGGTTAATAGAAATTATAAACTAATAAATTTACAGTGGAACAAGGTATTTAAGTAATAATACGAAAAAGCCCTTCGAAAAATCGAAGAGCTTATTACAAATAATAGGAAAATATTATTCAATTACTTTCATAATTGAAATAATCCAATTTATTTCATTCTCTTTATAACTATTACTCTAAAAAACCCTGACAGGAATATTACATATCCTGCCAAGGTTTGTAACAATGCGAGTAACTTTGTTACAGAGTAATTTTTATTATTCTATTTCATCAATCTTTAAAATGAATAACCTAATTTAACTTGAATAGTTGTTCCAGGGCTAAGCCTTGAAAAAAATTGGTTTTTAGCTTTATAAGATTTATATACAGATTCCTTTTTATCATTTAGAATATTATCGATTTTAAGCCCTATGCTAAACTTGCTATCAACACCAAAACTTTTACTTGAATTAAAATTTAAACTATGGAATGGGACACTATAAACATCTGGGCGATCAACCAAACCAACATATTGCAAGGTTGAGCCTTGGACATTATAATATAGGCCTGCATCCAATCGTCTGCCAAATCCTTGCTCACTGCCATTGAATGATAGTCCAGCATTAATAATGTAAGGTGCCTGTCCGGCCATATCACGAGTTTTTTCAATAACCTGCCCTGTCCTTGCATTTCGGGTCCTCGAATCAAATTCTGTCTTACCTAACTCAATTTGAGATTTTGTGTAAGTAAAATTCATATTGAATGTTAGGTTTTGTAAAGACTCACTAATTATATTTAAACTCTGGCGTACTTCAATTTCAGCTCCAAATACCTGTCCATCCCCCACATTCCTTGGTTGGTATGATCCTGTTTGTGTTGCATACTCGATCAATTCTATTGGCCTATTGAACTTTTTATAGAACAGGCTTGCAGAGACTGTTTGCCCATATCCATGAAAAAACTCCCACCTAAAATCAAAATTATGAATATCTGAACTTGAAAGGTTGCCATCCCAATATTCAATTCCTGAAATATTGTCTTCATCTTTGAATAATCCCCCAATAAAAGTACGCCCAGATACAGGGTCAAATATTTCAGAGAACGATAATTCTTTAAATGATGGACGGGCAATCGTTTTTGCATATGATAACCTTAAGTTTTGATTTTCATTCAATGTATAAATCATATTGATAGTTGGGAAAAAGTCCAGGTCTTCCAACACTTTGTCATTATCCAGAACATTGTATCCCAATTGATCCTGGCCAGTATAATATTGAGTATAATTTTCAACTCTTAATCCAGCAATTGCTTTTAAGTTTTTAAAGGGGCTTAATTCTAGAGAAATATAACCAGCTGCATATTTCACGTTTGAATTGAACTGATTAGGATTGACTGGAGTAAATGGAGCTTCATACGTGGTACCCCGGGATATATTCCCTTGATAAGGCCATAAGTTCTCAGTCCTGAAAATTTCATCAGGGTCGCCAGTTAATGGAATATTTCGAATGTTTACAACATAATTCCGAATAATAAAATCACGTTCTTTATAAGTGTACGCCCCTCCAAATTTCAGTTTGGCATTCTCTTTATTAAATTTAAATTCTTTGGTAATGTGAGCTACGCCAGCAAGGTTAATTTCATCGAGTTCCCGCCATATACGTTCCGGGAATCCCACTTCAGTACCAATTGAATATTTTCCTTTCCTATCTTCATACCTGGTGAATCTTATATCAGGATCATTTATACTTGAGACAGTTGGCGATAATTTCCACTCAACAGTCCATCCTGCGTCAAATGCAGAGTATTTTCCATCAAGAAGTATATTACTTAAAGCCCTCTGGCTGTATTCAAGGTTATGCTGGAAACCAGCAAAAGTTGTCCCTAAGTTCGACTTTTCATAGTCGAATATACCTGCTTGTTTTTCTCCATTTTGTAGATGAAGAAAGTTGATACGATATTTAGATTTTTTCGTTTTTATGGCAAAACCAGCCAATCCACTTATTAGGACATTATTTACACCATAATCTCCAAGCTGAAATTCCCTTACATCCATTTCTGTAATATCTGGGTCACTGGATAATCCATATCGCCCGTATTCCGCTTCTTGATAGAAATCCGTGCTGTTCTTGTACGAAAAAGATGTGATATATCCCATTGTATATTTACCTGCCTCAAACTGGTTGCCAAATGAAAAGCCCAGCCCAAAATCAATCAGGCTGTTCTGCTGAATAGCCGCCATAGTTGGATTAAAAGACCCCAGTATTTCTTTGAACCTCACACCTCCAGCACCATTAGGATCACCAAGGATTTCAGCAAAAAAAGGTATATTGGTTGTTGCAGGTATATCCCTGGTTCCATCATCAAATCCTAGCCAATCAGTCTTGCCACCTTCATATGACAGGAAATCACTTTTAAAGTGAGAGGACGAATTATAACCAGCCGAAATTGAAATATTCCCTTTTTTTGAATCAGGAAAATCTTTGATATTTATATTAATTACTCCACCTGTAAAATCTGCTGGCAAGTCTGCACTAAATGATTTATTGACTACCAAATTATCAACTACACTAGTTGGGAAAATATCCATTTGGATTGTATTCCGATCAGGGTCAAGCCCTGGAATATCCAAACCATTTAATATTGTTTTTGTATACCTGTCGCCTAAACCACGGACAAATACATATTTACCTCCTTCAACAGAAACTCCAGTAACCCTTTTCATGGATGAAGCAGCATTGGAATCACCTATCCTTTTTAATCCAGCTGAAGAGATTCCATCTAAAAGGTTGACAGACTTCTTCTTCATAGTTAGCATGGCAGTTTCCGTATTCCTAATAAATTTTGCTACAACTGTTGCTTCGCCTATTTCAATGGTTGTTTCACTAAGCTTTAAATTTTCAAGCAATGTTGGTTCTCCTGCTTCAACCACTACATCATTAATATTTAAAGCCTCATATGAAATAAATGAAATCCGTAACTGATATATACCTGGATTTATTTCTAAGTTGAATTTTCCATCTAAATCTGTAATTGTGCCCATCGTTGTACCAACCACAAAAACTGTTACCCCGGGTAAAAATTCTCCAGTTGCACCATCAAAAACTGATCCTCTAATAAATCCTTTTTGTCCGAAAACGATGTTAGAAATTGCCAGGAGGAAAATAAAAATTGTAATTTTTGTTACTCGCATGTTAATTCAATTTTTATATAATAAAAACTCACAAGCCTATAGCCTGTGAGTTTCTATTCTTATTTCAGTATAATTTATTAGCTTTAATTCAATTTACCTGCAACAGCTGCCCAAGTCCAATCTGAAAACTTTGTAAGGTCGGCTCCTACAGTGGCATTAGTTACAATACTCATAACAGGATTTCCACTTCCATCAACTTTTCCATCCATGTCTCCGAAATATTCAGCCACAGTAATGTTAACAACATTGTTATCACCATCTGTGTAGCTTCCATCCATTTGTAAATTTGAATTTATGAAAGATCCATTTTCATTGTAATCGTTTTCTTTACCCGTGTCTTCAGTAAAATCAGTGAAGTAAACATTCGTTACAATAGCATCTGTACTACCATCATCATCATATCCACCACCACAGGATCCCATGTAAACTGTTCCGTTTGTTAATGTATGCCCAGTGCTGGTATAAGAACCTTCAGGTCCATCTAATTCGAAAGCTTTATCGCCTGGGTTAATAATCACAAAATTATCAACAGTACCAGCATAAGCTTGGTCAGTATCAAGTGCATCGTCACCATTGTTCCAAACAAGTGCATTTTTCACTGAAACAGTTCCACCGAAAAACTCAATTCCATCGTCCTGGTTTGCAATAACTTCTACATTTTCAATTGTTGTTCCAGAACCAACTCCACCAAGAGTTAAACCATTAATCTCGTTTCCTTCACCAATGTTGGTACCTCCATGACGTATTGAGATGTATTTTATTGAACCTGAGTTATCATTAGCAACTGTACCACCATATAATCCATTTGGATCAGATGTTGGAATACCCTCAATTTGGAAAGCTTCTGCACTTCCTTTTGGAGAAATAGGGGCTTTGCCAAGAATTATTAAACCACCCCATAACCCATCAAGAGCTGGATCCATATTAGGACTTGCAATTGATCCTGGTTGGATTTGATCAGCTGTTGATGTAAAAATAATTGGTGAACTTGCAGTCCCTTCAGCCATCAATCTTCCACCACGGGCAATGAGTAAAGCTGTAGCATTAGCTGCTGACCCAGCCTCTCCTTTTACCACAACACCTGGTTCTATAGTTAAAGTCACACCATCAACAACTGCAATGCGGCTAGCCAAAATGTAAGTTTTGCCCGTTTTCCAAGTTGTATTAGTTGTAATGTTAGAAGAAATAGTAAATACTGTAGGTTCTTCTTCAACTGTTAATACAGCAGTAGCATCATCCAAAAGATTGTTTAAATCTGTAACAGTTAAAGTTACAGAGGCTGCTCCTGCGGTAGATCCAGCGGTAAAAGATACAACTACTTCTCCTGAAGTTGCTTCTGCTGTCAATTGGCTAGTTATTGTTGCTGTACCTCCACTTGCGTTAATTGTTGCACTTTTATACCCTCCAGGGACAGTTATGTTAAATGTTAAATCAACAGAACTTCCTTCCTGAATACTGTTTGCTCCTGATGGTGCTACAACTGTTGGTGCATCTGGTATTACTTCATCATCTTCACATGAAATAAAAATTGCTAATCCTAAAATTAGCGACATCAAAAATAATAATTTAAATTTTTTCATAATAGATAAATAATTTTCCGTTTAATCTTAGTTGTATTTTTTGTTATAAATATAAATTGCCAATACTTGACCATTCGAGCCAAATTCAATTCTTTTTCCTGCTGCTAAACAACTCCAATATTATTACATCCTGATTAAAGTCCATTTAAGTTTATATTACATTACTTTAATGAAGTTGTAATCTTTTTTGAACTTTTTTGAATTTTTATTTCACATGTATAACTTGCTGATTTTATGTGATTTATAATTTTGCAGGTTTGTGTTTTAAACCAAAGGAAATATGACCTTATAATTGAAGAATTAAAGATTTATTGTTGGGTTAACTTTTCCTTAATATTTAGATAATGAAAACAGGAATTCAATGCCTCCAGATGGCACATTCCTAGCTGAAATTTCACCCTTATGTAATTGGATAGCATTTTTCACAATAGACAGCCCAAGGCCAGTACCGCCTGCTTCCCTACTCCTGCCAGGGTCAATCCTGTAAAACCTTTCAAAAATCCTGGCTAGGTGTTCTTCAGGTATGCTTGTGCCTGTATTTGTGAATGAGAAGTAATAGTAATTATCATCCTGGTGATAATTATTAATGGTGATCTTTATGCCTTTCCCCCCATATTTAAAGGCATTTTCAATCAGGTTTTGAAAAATAGAAAAAAGCAGAGACTCATTCCCCCTCACCACAGTTCCATCTTTCACTTTAACAGAAAGTTTGATGCCTTTTTCATTCAACTTATTAGCAAAACTTTCACATACCTCCCATACCATTTTCCTCAAGTCAACAGTGCCAAATTCATAAAGCTCTCCTGATTCTTCAATGTTGTTCAACAATGACACATCATTTACCAAGCTTGCTAACCTTTCAGATTGGGTAAGGGCTTTGCCTAAAAAATATTTTTGCTTGTCTTCAGGAATTGGCCAGTTATCCAATATGGTTTCAAGATATCCACTTATTGCCGCAAGGGGTGTTTTTAACTCATGGGCTATGTTAGAAGTTAATTGTTGCTTCAATATCCTCCTCTTTTCAAAACGGGTAATATCATTGATCATTATCTCAAAGCTTTTATCTGAGAAAATAATACTTTGGATTTTGAAATATTTTTCATTTTTAGAAACAATGTATTCAATTTGAGGGAGTTGGTCTGAATTAATTTCTACTTCAGATTTTAAATATTTATTCAAAAATTTGTTTAGCTCTTTGAATTCGTTCAGATTAAAAATCTTGTTTGAGGAACTTACTGCTTTTTTGGAAATGATGTTAATGTTCTGAATAAAGTGGCTATTTGACAAGGTTATTTCTTTTTCTTGTGAGAAAAATGCTATTCCTTCATTAAGGGCGTTGAGGTGGCTAAATAGCTTATCCTTTTCAATGGTGAGATCATCCTTTGTAGATTTCAAATTGTTGTAAATTTGAATGATCTGATTACTTATCACTCCCAGCTCATTGTCAGGAAAAGGGTTATCACTTGTAATGGGTTCGTTTTTACCTGCTTTTATTGAAAAGTCTTTTAATTTCGTGATCACTTCTCCAAGCCTTCCAGTAACAAAGAAAAGCACAACCCCAATTACTGTAAAAACTGAAGCTATGAAAAATATAAATGCCCTTTCTGCTTTCAGAAAGTTTTTAACTTCCACATTATAGATAATCGCAGTCCTAACAAAATAATCAGGATACCTTTTGGCATAATAGTAATACTCCTGTTTTGTTGTTGTTGACTTTCTAATATTTGAACCTATAAGGTCATCTAGGGCTTTTTGGATTTCAGGCCTGTCAATGTGGTTTTCCATTAAAAGATAATCATCAACAAAACTATCATATAAAACCATCCCTTGTTTGTTCACTAAAGTTATCCTGATATTATCTTGTGGTATAATTTCACTCAATTCATTTATTCTGCTTGTATTATTTTGCTCAACCAGCTTGTTTTGCTCAATAAATCCATAAGTTATTTCTGTGATATTGTCAAGGGTATTTTCAAGTTGAGCTATCCTATAGTTTTTTTCCCTGTTATACTGGAAAGTTAGAATTGCAATAGTAAAAAGGATGAATACTACTATGAAATAGAAGAATATTTGCCCCCTAAATGAATTTCTAAGCACAGTGTGATTATTTAAACTAATTTGCTAATGAAAACAATACCCATATCCCGATTTCCCTTTAATGTGTGAGCCATATTCCCCAATTTTTTTTCGTAAACGGGCAATGTTTACATCTACATTCCTTTCAGTCACAATTACATCATCTTGCCAGATGCGTTTTAGTATTTCATCACGGCTAATATATTGCCCCATATTTTTTAATAGCAGTGATAAAATTTCATATTCCTTCCTTGTGAGGTTAATATTTTCCCCTGAGATATGAATAGTTTTTTTCTTTAAGTCAACTTTCAAATCTTTGAAAACTATTGCATTAGTATCCTGGTTGGTTTTTGCTCCTCTCTTTAAAATAACTTTGATCCTGGCTACTACTTCTCTAATTGAAAAGGGTTTTGAGATGTAATCATCCCCTCCCACATTGAACCCTGTTAAAATATCATTCTCATCACCTTTAGCTGTTAAAAAAATGATGGGGATGTTCAGATTCATTTCTTTCCTGATGGTGTTGGCCAATTTGTATCCAGAAATCCCTCCCATCATAACATCAAGCAGTATCAGGTTAAAATTCCTCAAAGGTTTTTTCAATGCCTCTTCTCCTGAATATGCTATATCTATATCAAACCCTTCACTTTCCAAATTGAATTGTAGAATTTCACACAAATCCCTTTCATCATCAACAATCAATATTTTACTATTTTCTTCCATGGTATTTTAAATTCAATCTGATTGGTTTTAAAATTGTCAGCTATTTTCAAGCATAATTATATTCAAATAAATTACTAAAATATTATTAAGATTTTATTAAATGAATTAAGGATTGATGTTATATAAATAACAACATTGAAGCATATCGGCAATAGTATTTTAATTTCTTAAATATAAGATATTTATAAACATGTAAATGTTACATAATGATTACTATTATATTAAATCTTATTAATTTATATTTGCACCTGATGTTTTAAACATTTAATATAATTCAATGAATTCTCGTTTTTTATCATTATTCTTGATTTTAATCTGTCCTGTCTTTGTTCATTCACAAGACAAAGAATTTGAACCAAAAGGAAAACCCTTTGCTACCATTTTCGCCAATTTTCACCAGGGAATAGGTGAATCAGATGATGCAGCTTTTGAGTTGGTACGCGGTTATATTGGATATGAATACCACTTCAGCCCGAAGTTTTATGCAAAAATCAATGTAGATATTGGTAGCCCCAATGACTTATCTCCTTATTCAAAGTTGCGCAGGTATGCTTATTTTAAAAATGCCTACCTCAGATACACTGAGAATAAACTCTCCATTGAATTTGGTTTGATCAGCCTAAAGCAATTTAAAGTCCAGGAAAAAATATGGGAGAGGCGCTACCTGATGAAAACTTTTGCTGATGAATACAAGCTGGGTTCTTCTGCCGACCTGGGAATGAATATACACTACCAATTTACTAAAAATATTAGCTGTGATTTTACAATGAGCAATGGGGAAGGTTACAACAGCCTTCAAACTGATGATATTTTCAAATACGGGATAGGATCAACCATAAAGTTACCTAAAAACTTTACTTCACATGTTTTTTATGATTTTTCTAAAAATGACCTGACTGAATCTACATTGCTTTTGTTTACATCATATAGACAGGATAAAAAATGGAACATTGCTGGAGAGTTTGTTTATCGCTGGAATCATGATTGGCGTGAAAACCATGATATATATGGATTCTCTGTTTATGGCAAATATTACCTAACCAATAAATACCAGCTATTTGCAAGGTATGACAAGTTGGAATCAAATATTCTGGAAGGTGAAGAAAACCCCTGGAACTTGTCAAAAAATGGCAGTGCACTTGTTGCAGGTATTCAATACAGCCCTATTAAAAACATAAAGGTTGCACTGAATTACCATGATTGGGTACCATGGGCTGCAAATGATGGTGGAGAATCATACATATTCCTGAACCTTCAAGTTAAAATGTAATTACTTTGAGCAATGAAAAATAAAATTATACTATTCCTCTTTTTAGTTACAACTGTATTTGGCTGTAGGAAAAGTGATTATTTCCTGGAAGGCGAAACTGATACTTTCCGTGATAATGGGCAAGGTACAGGAAGTGTTACCTGGACAAAAAACCATGAATACATATTGGAAGGCTTCGTATTTGTTAATGATGGGCAAACATTGACCATTGAAGCTGGTACAGTAATCAGGTTTAAAACAGGGCAAGCTGAAAATGCCAGTGCCTTAATTGTTTCTCGTGGAGGAAGGATCATAGCCAATGGGACCAAAGAAAAGCCCATTATATTTACTGTTGAGGGAGATGATCTTGAGGGGTCTGTGACAAAAGATGCCAGAGGTTTATGGGGAGGGCTTATCATCCTGGGCAATGCACCTATTAATATTGAGGGAGGAGAAGCGTCCATTGAAGGGATACCTGTTGAAGAGCCCAGGGGGATTTATGGAGGTAATGATGAAAATGACAACTCTGGAATTTTAAGATATGTATCCATCAGGCATGGAGGTACTAACATTGGTGAAGGAAATGAAATAAATGGGCTTACCCTTGGAGGTGTTGGAAGTGGCACTGAAATAGATTATGTTGAAGTAATTTCCAATGAAGATGATGGCATAGAAATATTTGGAGGCACAGTAAACATCAAGCATGCTGTTGTTTCAGGTTGTGATGATGATGCCTTTGATTATGACCTGGGGTGGTCTGGTAATGGGCAGTTTTGGCTGGGTATCCAGTCTGATTTCCTTGGAGATAATCTTGTTGAAGCTGGAGGTGGTATAAACCCAATTAATGGGTTACCCTATTCACTTCCAAACATCTTTAATGCAACAATTATTGGAAATGGTTCTGCTGGGCTTGGACATGCAGCTAAGTTTGAAAACAATGCTGGAGGCATATTTGCCAACTCCCTCCTGGTCAATAAAAAAGGTGGCATATCATTGCAAATAACTGATAAAGCTAATGATAGTTATAACCAGTGGCAAGAAGGAAGATTAGGTGTAAAAAACAACATCTTTTTTGAGGTTGGCAACTCTTCTGCAGAAAGCATTTTTGAGCTAAATGGGGTTTATTCTATTGAAGAAAAAAATGCCTGGGTAAATAGCTTTAATATTTCAGGTAATGAAATAAAAAATCCAAAAATTGACTGGCAAAATTTAAATTTTGTTCCTAAAGAAAAATTAAAAGGAAATCTATTTGGTTATCCTGTTTCATGGTTTCAGATTGTTGATTTTAAAGGAGCATTTGGAGAAGATAACTGGATTGAGGGTTGGACTTTGCTAACTGAAGATTTGTAGGAAATTTAATGATTATATAAAACAAAAAGAGCCTGCTTTAATTGAATGAGCAGGCTCTTTTTTATTCAATATTTAGAGTTCTTATTCTGTCTTGCTCTTAATCGATTCTGTGATAAAATCTCTATGAGCTTTCAATAAGTTAACCATATGCATTAACAAATTCTTGGTTTCACTAATGATATTGAAAAACAAGAGTGAATTCCTGGTATTGACCTCAGCAGCTTTTATGCGTTTAATCTGTGTTTTTTCAAGTTTAGATAAATCATCAACCAATGTATCTCTCTTCTGGATTAATTCTTCAAGCTTTTCAAACTTGCCTTCCTTGGTCAGGTGTAAAGCAAAATTCAGTATCTCATCAATTTTATTGGTGAGCTCATGTAAATTTTCCACCTGTGGCTGAATAAAAGGCTTGTGTTGATTATCAAAATGCTCAAATAATGGTTGCACCAAGAAATTCAGTGAATGTGCCACTTCCCTTTGGTAATCTACTTCCTGCACGTAATAGTGCCCAGAATCAACCTCATCCTGAAATTTAGCTAGTGTTTTTAATACTTTTGCTTTCAGCTTTTTGGATTTTACATTCAATTCATCCTTCAATGCTAACCCTTCACGCAAATAGCTCCTGTCTTCTTTGATGAATCCATTAATGCAAATTGAGAATATCTTGTTAGAAGCAATGATTGTAGAAACCACTTGCTTGGTGGATTTTTCCATTACTTTTTCAATAGGAGTCTGTTCAATGGCTGTTTCTTCCTCTTCTTCCATTTTTTTAGCTGAACGTCTCTTAAACATTACCTGGGTCCTCATCACTATAAATATGGCCAAGGCAATGAATACAAACACCATAAATTTACCTCCTGCAGTAATTAACCATGCAATCAATGCAGAAACTGTAAAGGCAATGAATGCAGTAAGGAACCATCCTCCAATTACAGCAAAAACACCTGAAACCCTGTAAACTGCACTTTCACGATCCCATGCCCTATCAGAAAGAGAAGTGCCCATGGCAACCATAAAAGTAACATACGTGGTTGATAAAGGTAATTTTAGAGATGTCCCTATTGAAATCAGGATACTTGCTACCACAAGGTTTACAGCAGCCCTGATCTTATCAAATGCAGGCCTTTTGGGGTCTTCTATTTTACTTACTGGCTCTTGCTTGAACCTCCTATCAATACCTCTTGAAAAAGCAGATGGCATTACATTTACCAAACCTTTGTTAAATTTTAGTGCACTTCTAACCATCAAGCGTGCAACTATGGAAGAACCAAACCTTTCTGACCCTTCTGATTGGCGCCCAAGATTTACTTCAGTTTGGGTAACAGCTTGTGCTTTTTTAGACAAGATCAGTGTAACCACCATCACTAAACCAGAGATCAGAAGCATATAAACAGGAGTACCTACTTTCCCTGAAAGCATTTCCATTGAAAATCCATCAGCAGCTACTCCTCCTGAAGCACTCCATGCCTGGAATGATTTAAATCCAGCTATTGGAACCCCAATAAAGTTAACCAAATCATTTCCAGCAAAAGCCATGGCTAAAGCAAATGTCCCTATCAAAACAATAACCTTCAAGATATCAACCTTAAAGATGCTCTTCAGGACTTCCATGACTATTGTCCATCCTATAAAACTGAAAAATAAGAGTGTTACTGTATTATGTTTCACATAGTCTTTTAGTGTTTCTCCACTTTCCACTGTTAATTCAGCATAAGAAGACCCTTTCATCCCTTTGATCAAGATAAAATAGGTGATGGCTGCAATAGCAACCCCTCCAAACATGGAACCAAAGTATTTGAGTGACACTTTGTACTGGAAAGTAAATATCAGCCTGGCTATATATTGCACAATAGCACCTACTGAGAATGCAATTACAACTGACAATAAAATTCCAGTGATAATTGCCAGGGCTTTGTCTGAATTGATGTAATTTGACAATTCCAACATGGTCCCTCCCATGCTTTTGATCTTGATGATTGACACTGCTACTGCTGATCCCAGCAATTCAAAAACAATTGAAACTGTGGTTGAAGTAGGCAACCCAAAAGTGTTAAACATGTCCAACAAGATCACATCTGTAATCATTACCGCAAGGAATATGACCATGATCTCGGAAAAGAAAAACATATCAGGATGAAAAATTCCTTTTCTGGCCACCTCCATCATGCCACTTGAAAATGTTGCTCCAACAAGTACTCCAAGGCTGGCAATAAGAAATATTAACCATTTTGGAGCTGCCTTTGAGCCTATTGCAGAATTTAAAAAATTAACAGCATCATTACTGACACCCACAATCAGGTCAGAAAATGCTAATGCAAAAAGTACTACAACTAAAATTAAGTAAAAATTCCCCATTATTTTTTATTTGTATTAACCTGCCAAATATAATCCACTTACAGGCTTTAAGGGTCTTTATTACATTAATTAAATATTAACTAAGTATGAAATTACTGTTAATAAACATCTGATATAAAATTTGTTATAAATTTGGCTCATGTTTTAACATGAATGGACTAGGATATGAAAACATTAACAGCAAAACAATTTTCAGCCATAATAACATCTTTATTAACAGCAGATTTATTGTTTTTTTTACTGACTAAACACTTCTTTGAGATTGGATGGTTGGCTTTGCTCATGGGAGTTATCTTACTCTCTATTATCACTTATTTTGTGGTTAGCTTTCTACTAAAGAAATCATACAATAAACAATTTTACCCTGCTTCTGTTACCATCCAAAATCCACCCACTAAAAAGAAAAAAACACTGCTCAGTGAAGATGAAGATATTGATGTTGAAAAGTGGACAAAAAAACAGATAAAAGAGCTGGAACGCCTAAAAGACCTTGAAAGATACAGGAAAGAATTTGTTGGCAATGTTTCGCATGAACTAAAAACACCTATTTTCAATATCCAGGGTTATATCCTTACCCTGCTAGAAGGAGGGATTGAAGACCCTAATATCAATAAATTGTACTTGCAACGCACTGAAAAAAGCATTGATAGGATGATTTCTATTGTTGAAGACCTGGAATCCATCACCAGGCTTGAATCAGGTGAATTAAAATTGCGTTTCGAAACTTTTAATATTGTCAAACTAGTTGAAGATGTATTTGAGCTGGAGCAAATGCTGGCCAATGAACTCAAGATCAACCTGGAAATTGAGGACAAACCCAGCAGGCCTATAATGGTGCATGCAGACAAAAAGAAAATAATTGAAGTTTTATCAAATTTAGTGCTAAATGCCATCAAATATGGCAAAAGAAAGGGCACTGTAGGTGTTTCATTCCTTGATAGTAAAGATAAAATAGTAGTTGAAGTAAAAGATGATGGTATTGGCATAGACAAAAAGGATCTGCCAAGGATTTTTGAACGGTTTTTCAGGGTAGATAAATCACGTTCAAGGGAACAGGGGGGAACAGGGCTTGGCCTCTCTATTGTAAAGCATATTATTGAAGCCCATGGGCAGGTAATTAATGTGAAAAGTGAATCGAATGTTGGCACTACTTTTACTTTTTCATTGGATAAAGCAAAAAAGTTGTCAAAAGTTAAATTGTAAAAAATGATAGTATGGAAACAAAAGTAATCTTTTTGACTCTCCCTCTTTTCCCTCTCTACGCGTAGAGAGGGA
>JANQHI010000047.1 GCA_028282705.1 Prolixibacteraceae bacterium
GCTACGTATAATAAACGTGCTGTAACTAATTATGATAAAATATTTAGGACACCTGCCATTGCTTATGAATTTGCGGCAGATCCTGATAATCCTTTTAAATTGACGGATGAAGTAATTGGAACCAGGGTAAGGCAATTTGGCGGAGCCAACGGACATTCACTCTCTAGGTCATATAATAAAGACGATACCTATCAATTTAATGCCAGGGCAGATTATAGCAGGGTATTTGGGGATCATGCCGTAAATGCATCTTTTATATATGAGCAATTTGAATTTGAAAGGGAAAACCTTTTTGCCAGGAGGAGGAATCCTATTTCCAATGATGTGAGGCAGCTTTTTGCCACTTCTCCTGACGATGCAGACATTTTCAGTACTGGTTATGCAGCTGAATCCGGAAGGCTCTCTTATATTGGAACATTAGGTTATTCATACAAAGAAAAGTATTTTTTGAACGGTACTTTTAGATATGATGGCTCTACCGAGTTTAGGGAAGGAAAACGATATGGTTTTTTCCCATCGGTATCAGCTGCGTGGATATTAAGTGAAGAAGACTTCTGGAATAACGATGGTTTTGTTAATTTCTTTAAATTAAGGGCTTCTTACGGACGCACAGGGAACGATGACCTTGATCCCAATAGCGACCTTCCTTCATTCAGGTATTTGCAAGGATTCCAGCAGTCAACAAACGTTGTCTTTGGTGACGGGAATACTGCAAACACAGTGATACGGGACAGGGGTTTTCCTGCTGTAAACTTTACCTGGGACAGGACCAATAGTTACAACGTAGCGTTAGATTTGGAATTTCTCGAAAGAAGGTTGAGCTCTACCATTGAATTGTATAAAAATGACAGGACTAACCTTTTTGGGGGAAGGAATTCTGTTTTGCCAGTCTTAGTAGGTGCATCAGCACCACCGGAAAATTATGGCGAAATTACCGTAAAAGGGTTTGAAGTTTTGTTAAACTATAAAGACAACATTGGTGACCTGAAATTTGACGTTGGGTTAAATTTTGCTTATTCTACCAATGAAGTGAAGAGGTTAGACGAAAATGAGGCCCTGAGGGACTATCAGATTCAAACAGGGCGGAACACAAATAGGGTTTTTGGTTATAAAGTAAATGGGCTTATCAGGACTCAGGCACAATTAGACCAATTACTGGCAACCGGTTACAAAGTTTTTAATCAAAACCCATACCTAGGGATGCCACTTTATGTAGATGTTAGGGGAAATACCGCAGATGACCCTGAAGGAAATACACCGGATGGGGTTGTGGATGGTAATGACGTCACTTTGCTCCATAAACATGGTGTTGCACCTATTAATTATGGAATTAGCCTGGGTTTAAGTTACAAAAGCTTTAGCCTGGATATGTTTTTGCAAGGTTTAGATGGGTATAAAAGATATGATCCAACATCTGCACGCTTTGCATTTGATGTTTTAACCGAAGCTTCCTGGAAACGCTGGACTGATGCTTTTGACCCTGTAACCAACCCAAATGGTTCAATGCCAAGGGTCGTAAATTATTGGGCGAAAAACAGCCACCTTTTGCAAAACTCAGAACTATGGCTCAATGATGGCGGTTTTCTCAGGTTGAAAAACCTCAATGTTGCTTATAATTTGCCCCAATCCTTATTAAATAAAATTGGTGTAGATAATGCCAAAATATTTTTTAATGGTGCAAACTTATTCTTTTTATACAGCAAAATTAAAGACTATGACCCGGAACTACCAGGTTCAGGTATTCCGTTGAACAGGACCTATAGCTTAGGACTTCAGTTTACTTTATAACAAAAAAGAAAAATATCATGACAAATAATAGATTTAAAATAATATTACTGATTTTCGGAGCCTTTTTTCTTGTACAATGCGATGAAGTTTTAGACAAGACCGATCTGGGTAACATTACCAATGATGTAGTATGGAATGACCCTGAATTAGCAAAGGCTAATCTAAACAGGTTGTACGCACGTTCAGCTTCGGGATGGAGTCCTGAAGATTCACATGTCACAGACAATTCTTCAGGAAGGAACAATTTTATGTATGGGCGTATTCTGGATAATTCAGATGGCAGCTATTCAAGCCATTACGGAACTATTCGTGAGATCAACCTATTTCTTGAGGGCGTGGATAGTGGTACTATTGAGGATGATGATAAGAATCCAATGAAGGGCCAGGCTTTGGTTATAAGGGCACTTACCTATTGGAAGTTGGTTAAGACTTACGGGGGTGTTCCAATCCTGAACGAGACACTTACTCCAGATGATGAG
>JANQHI010000006.1 GCA_028282705.1 Prolixibacteraceae bacterium
CCCTATGATCGAATTGAAATTTTTGCCAACCATGTTGCAATATAAGAAGATAATTACATAAATTCAAAAATATTTATGTAACTTTATATATAATTACCAAAAGTTAAATGCTTATTTTTTCACTTTGCCAGGATTTTTGTGTACAAAATCTTCCCAGTTTTTGTATTCTTTGGTTTGTGTAGGTTTGTTTTGCTGGATAAAATGGCAAATAGCAACTGCAATAGCATCAGTGGCATCCAGTTCTTTGGGGATTTCATTTAAGTTGAAAAGCTGTTTCAGGAAGTAAGCCACTTGTTCTTTAGATGCACGCCCCATGCCTGTGATAGACTTCTTCACAAGGAGGGGGGCATATTCATAAATGGGTAATGAGCAATAAAGGCCTGCTGCCATAATTACTCCTTGTGCACGCCCCAGCTTTAACATTGATTGTACATTTTTCCCATAAAATGGGGCTTCAAGTGCCATTACATCTGGCTTTGATTGCTCAATAAGGTACAGTGCCCTTTCATGCAGGTATTTAAGTTTTTGATAGTGGTCTTCAAATTTTCCTGGGCGTATAATCCCAGTCCTTAAAATAACAGGTTTCTTATCCTTTATTTCAATAAGCCCATAACCCGTTACACTGGTGCCAGGGTCAATCCCTAAAATCTTTATATTCTTTGAATCTGGCATGTTAAGCTTTTCTGCCTTTTTTAATTTGTTGGAACAATATCCCTCCAACAATAAAAATAATCCCAATAAATGTAGTAATGAATATCTCTTCTTTCAAAATAAAATAGATAAAAATTAGGGAGATAAATGGAGCCAGGAATACCAGGTTGCCAATCACAGCATTGTTCTTGCTCAGTTGCATGGCTTTAAGCCAAAGGATATAAGTAATGCCAATTTCAAAGAAGCCAATGTAAATACCAGCAAATAATGCTTCTCCAATTTGGAATGTAAAGCCTGAAAAAAAGGTAAGTGCAATGGATAGGAAGGCAAACCCAAAAACAAAGTTCATAAATAGTTTGAGGGTTTCATCCCTGTTGTCTTTTACATTCAAAATCCAATAAAGTGACCAAATAACTGAAGACACTATGGCAAGCACTACCCCTAAAAGGCTTGTTTTATGAAAACCATTGATCCCTCCCTGAGAAGAAATAATAATGACTCCTATAAAACTAATGCCTAGTGCTACAAAACTTTGCCAGCCAATTTTTTGCCTAAGCATTGGAACAGAAAGCAAGGCAAGGATAATGGGCCAGATCATATTAATGGGTTGGGCTAACTGGGCAGGTAAAAGTGAATAAGCTTTGAACAGGATGATGTAATAAATGAATGGGTTAAATGCACCCAGCAACATGGATGAGACTAGTTGTTTGCTGTTTTGTTGCATCACCAGCTTCATTTTTCCCTGTATCAGAAGGAAGAAAAACAGGATGATAACTGAAGTCCCTGATGCAATAAAAATTAACTGGGCAGGGGTATATTCTTTTAACCCAAGCTTAAAAGCAGTTGGGGCAGTTGACCAGCATAAAACAGCTAAAAAGGCAAATAAGACAGGCCTGTTTTTTTGCTTCATAATGTTTAAATACCTTCAAAGAATTGATATTCAATATTCTCTTTCGGGGAATCTTCTTCAATACTGTCTCCTCTTAATACCCTGAAACGTTGACGTGACTCTACCACATAAATGCTTCCCGGGTGGTTGACCATCATTTGCTTATAAAGCCCCAATGCTTTTTCTGCATCCCCAAAGTTGTAATCATAAATGTTGGCCAGCATAAACAAGGCATCGTCAGCTAGTAGTTCATAAGAGAAGTCATCCAGGATCTGTTGTAACTGGTCAGCAGCCAATTGGTAATTCCTGTTCCTGATATTGATTTTGGCTTTCCTCATCAAAATGTCATCAACAAGGCTATGGAATGGATATAGTTCTGCAATGGAATCAATGGTTGCATATGCCAATGAATCTTTTCTCTGGAAAAACAGCAGGTCGGCTTTTGAGAACATTTGCAATGGAATATCAGTAGTATCGAGGTCTGAATTTTCCCCAATAAACAAGGATAGCTCAAAAGCATCATTAGCAGTTAGTTTTGAAGTGCTGGCCTTTAAAACATCAAGTTGGGCTTTTGCCCAGGAAAAATTCCCCAAATAATATCCCAACCTGGCTTTTTTTAATTTTACTTCATCACCCAAAGTGTTCTTTTTATTGGCATCAATCACTTGTGAATAAATAAGTGTTGCTTCCCAGGGGTCTTCAGCATATACATAAATATCAGCAAGTTTTGTTTTTAATTTGTCCCTTTCCAGTGGCCTTAACCTTGGTATTTTAAGGGCTTTATTAATAGACATGATAGCATCTTGTGCACTATCCAAATAAAATGCTAACAGGTCAGCATAATCAATAGCCAGGTCATAGGCAAGTGGTGAATTGCCAAGGTACTCAAGCCCTGATTTTAATTGTTGTGACAGTTCTTCCCCTTCATCCAGATTTTCATGTTTTCCCTGAATAAAATATAAATAAGAGGCTTTTAAATTCAGCAAATAACTTTGTTCATAAAAAGGGGTGCCTTCTCCCTTGCCTAATAAATAGGAATATGCATCTTGGGCATCTTTATAGGAGAGGTTATTTAAAGCCATATTGGCAAGGCTTAAAATCTTGACAGCTTCATTTCCTGTTCTTTTGTCAAGTGCTATTGATTGCCTAAGGGCATTTGCAAACTTCCCTTCCTGCAAAAAAAACCAGATCAACAAACGATTAAATGCAATTACATTGGGTTCAGCCTGCACCCTTTTTAGTGCCATCAATTTAAACTTATCCCTCAACTCATTATTAAAATCAAGGCGCAAGGCAGCAGCCAGGTTGCTTTGTACCCTGTCAAGCTTTTTTTCATCAGCTTTGATGTAATTGAGGTATTCAGCCATCATTTGCTCATAATCTCGCAAATAGTAATTGGTTCTTGCTAATTCATAATAGAACATTTCTCCCTTCAAATTAGCCCTGCCTTTTAAATATGTTTGCTGGGCCAAGTCATAATACCCCCATTGGGTAAATGCATTGGCAGTTAATATAAAAGATGATTTATTGTTTGAGATGACTTTTAGTGAATGTTTAAATTTCTGGGCTGCCTCCTCCTGCCTGTCCTGTAATTCTAAAATATGGCCCAGGTACACATAATATTCTGGGCGTTTTTTATTTTTCCTGATTTCAGTATTTATTTCCTTTTCTGCTTTTTCATAATCTTTCAATTGAACAAGGCAGGTAAAATAGAGTTTAAAGTAATAATTGTTTTTTGAAGTAGCATGCAAAGACTTGTAAAGGGGGGCAGCTTTATCATATTTTTTCTGGCTATAAAATTTGCTTGCCAGTTGTGCTGTTGTTTCCTTCTTTTTTGTTTGTGAAAAACCATTCAAAAAACAAAGTGAAAAGGTGATTATGTATAATATATGTTTCATTAATTCCTGCTGTGTATTGATACAAAAATAATACTCTTAACTAAAGAAAGGATTTGAAGCAGCAATATGTTTTAGGAGAAAGCAGCAATTTATGTTGTTTTACATGATTTCTAAATCTTATATAGCTATTTTTGTAGGATTAAAATTGGAGATATGGCTCACGAGTTGAATGGGAGGAAGAGGCTACCTCGTTGGATGAAGATGAAGTTGCCCAAAGGTGAAAGTTATTCAAAAGTAAAGAACCTGGTTGCAAAACATGGGTTGCACACCATATGTACAAGTGGCAATTGCCCCAATATTGGGGAATGTTGGAACAGGGGGACAGCTACCTTTATGATCCTTGGGGATATTTGTACAAGGAGGTGTAAGTTTTGTGCTGTAAAATCAGGTAAGCCTTTACCACCAGACTTGAAAGAGCCTGAAAAACTGGCTGAATCAGTTAGGATTATGGGGGTGAAACACTGTGTGATCACTTCTGTTGACAGGGATGACCTTGATGACCAGGGGGCAGGGATATGGGCGCAAACCATCACTGAAGTAAAAAGGGTTAACCCAGAAACCAAGATTGAAGTATTGATTCCTGATTTCAGGGGGAAAACAGAGTTGATACAGCAAGTAATTGATGCTAAGCCTGAAGTAATATCACATAACCTAGAAACTGTTGAAAGGCTGACCCCATTTGTAAGGTTTGCTTCAAAATACAGGAGAAGCCTTAAGGTTGTTAAGTATATTGCTGAATCAGGTTATGTGGCAAAATCAGGTATTATGTTGGGGTTGGGGGAAACACATGAGGAAATATTGCAAACAATGGATGACCTCATTGAAGTAGGTTGTAAAGTAATGACTATTGGCCAATACCTGGCACCTACTACCCATCATATGCCTGTAGTAAAATATGTTACACCTGAGAGGTTTAAAGAATATAAAGAGATTGGGCTTAAAAAAGGCTTTTCATTTGTTGAAAGCTCTCCATTGGTAAGGTCTTCATACAGGGCTGAAGAGCATGTGAAAGCTTAATTGATCATTAGTTTCGAGTTATTAATATTGAGTAGTAGTTACGAGTTTTATGACATCATTCAATTACATTGATTTAGGGAAAAAGGATTATAAAGAATGCTGGGATTACCAGGAAGAACTTTTGAATGAGGTAGTTACTGACAAAAGAGCATCAAAAGTCCCTTCTTCTAAAAATTACTTTTTATTGGTTGAACACCCTCATGTTTATACACTTGGCAAAAGTGGGGATGAAAAGAACATGCTTATCCATGCAGATTTCCTGAAAAAAATTAATGCAACTTATTATAAGATAAACAGGGGTGGAGATGTTACTTACCATGGACCAGGACAAATTGTTGGCTACCCTATTATTGATCTTGAGAACTATAACATTGGGGTGCGTGAATACATTGAAAAAATGGAAGATGCCATAATTGCTACCCTTGCTGAATATGGGCTTGAAGGAGGAAGGAAAGAAGGAGCAACTGGAGTGTGGCTTGATGCAGGGCACAAAGTGAGGGCACGGAAAATTTGTGCCATTGGGGTGCGTGTGAGCAGGTATATAACTATGCATGGTTTTGCATTGAATGTGAATACTGACTTGAGGTACTTCAATTATATAAACCCTTGTGGCTTTGCTGCTTATGGAGTTACAAGCATACAGCAAGAGTTGAAAAAAGAAGTGGATATGGAGGAAGTAAAAACCTACCTGAAGAACCATTTCAACAGGCTTTACTAAATCAGTGATCTTCTAGGTAACTTGTAGTCAACTGTATTAATTTGTTTTCAAAATCTTTTGGGTGGAGTGAAAATGATTTTGTGAGCTCTGGGAAAATATGGTTTTTTAGCCTTTCCTGTTCATATTGTATTTTTTCTGAAATAACAGGTGAAACTTTATGGCAGTGCTGGTGGATAAAATTATTAAGTACATCCAGGTCATGTTCGTCTCCAAACAATTCAGTAACAGCATTTAAAGCTTTGGCAATTTCCCCAAAAAAATAGGGGTTGGTAAATTTTATTGCTTCAAGCTGGTACAAAAGGTTTTTGAGCTTGATCCTGAGTTCATGCAAAACAGATGAGCTTTTTTCTTCTGTAATTCCCCGGCAGGCATCATAACATTTCCCATAAGATAGTTGGATGCTTTTCAGTAAGGATAAGTTTCCAACAGGCTTCTTAAAATAAGCAGGAAGGCGTTTTTCAAAAGATATTATTTCAGTATGGATTTCAGATAAAATGCTTTGCTCAATAATAATAGATTGAACCATAGCCTCATTGTTTTCCTTCAGTCGCCTTTGGCATTTTTTAAACCACTGGTTGGATTTTTGTGCTTCAGCTTGAAACAATTTATTGAAACATTCAAGGTTTACAAAACTTTCCCTGACAGGAGAGATTGTCCTTCCCAAATCACGGATAAGTACAACCTCCTTTTTCAATTTTTCCTTTAAAAATGATTCCTTAAATAAATTCAGCCTGGCCCTAATCCTTTTAAAAGACCTCCTGATCTCATGGACTGAAAGGTTAATATCTAATTCTGTTGAATTGCAAAATTGCCTAACCTTTGCTGACCTTTTAAGGATGCTATTGTAAACTTTATCTTCTAATAAATTATCCATCCATATTCCTTCAGGCAGATAAATTTAGGGATTATGGGCAAAACCTGAAACAAATATTTTGAAAAGGTACTAATTGATTAGATCAAACCCACAGTAAGGAACCAGCACTTCAGGTATTTTAATCCCCTCAGGAGCCTGGTTGTTTTCTAACAAAGCTGCTACAATCCTGGGTAAGGCCAAAGCACTCCCATTAAGGGTATGTGCCAGTTGTGGTTTTTTAACCCCTTCTTCGCGGAAACGCAATTTCAACCTGTTTGCCTGAAATGCTTCAAAATTAGAAACAGAACTTACTTCCAACCATTTTTCTTGTGCAGCTGAATACACTTCAAAATCAAATGTTAATGCTGATGTGAAACTCAGGTCCCCTCCACAGAGTTGTAGTACACGATAAGGCAGCCCCAGTTTTTGCACAAGGGTTTCAACATAACTAACCATTTCATTCAGTACTTGGTATGATTTTACAGGGTGTGCAATTTGCACAATTTCTACTTTGTCAAATTGGTGTAGCCTGTTCAGCCCTCTAACATCTTTCCCATATGAGCCTGCCTCACGCCTAAAGCAAGCACTATAAGCAGTGTTTTTATACGGGAGGCTATTGGCATCCAGGATTATATCCCTGTAAATATTAGTAACAGGGACTTCAGCAGTTGGGATCAGGTATAGGTTGTCTTCAGTTATATGGTACATTTGCCCCTCTTTATCAGGCAATTGCCCAGTACCATATCCTGAGTCTTCATTGACAACCAAAGGTGGTTGGATTTCTTCATATCCTGCTTCTCTGGCCTGGTCAAGGAAAAAGTTGATCAAAGCCCTTTGCAGCTGAGAACCTTTGCCCCTGTATACAGGGAAACCTGCACCAGTAAGTTTTACCCCAAGTTCAAAATCAATAAGGTTGTATTTTTGAGCCAATTCCCAATGGGGTAATGCATTCTCAGGAAGGCCGGTTTTGTCACCACCTGTTTTTATTGTTATGTTGTCTTCTTCAGAATTTCCTTTAGGGACAGATTCATGTGGCAGGTTTGGCAACTGAATTAGAAGTTCATTTACTTCTTCATCGTTGGAAGCAAATTCCTGGTCAAGCTGTTTAATAGTTTCTTTTAATTCAGAAGTCCTATCCTTGGCTTTATTGGCCTCTTCTTTTTTCCCTTCCCTAAACAAAATGCCAATCTCTTTTGAGATTTTATTCATTTCAGCTTTTGCCTGGTCGGCACTTTGTTGTGCTTTGTTCTTCTTTTCGTAAAGGGCAATAATGTTTTCTACAATTTCCTTTGCATCAAAATTCTTCACCAAAAGCTTTTTGATCACTAATTCAGGATTATCTTGAATAAATTTTAACGTCAGCATTTTGTTGGATTTTATGAATTGTGGCAAATTTAAAAAATAAAAAATCTCCAACTCAAAAGAGAAGGAGATTTAATATAAAGAGTTGTTAAATTCTTTTTATTTTTCTTCTTTGTCAGAGCTATCCTCTTTTTTTGCCTTAGGAGCAGCTTTTTTATTAGCTGTAGTGGCTTTAGGTTTAGCTTCTGCTTTAGGAGCAGCCTTTTTTGCAGCTGGTTTTTTAGTTGTTGCAGCTTTTGCCTTTGGAGCTTCTTTTTCAGCCTTCTCAGCTTTAGGAGCAGCTTTTTTAGCTGTTGTTTTCTTTACTGCAGTTGCTTTTGGAGCCTCCTCTGTTTTAGCTTTTGAAGTGGTTTTTTTTACAGCAGCTTTAGGTTTAGCTTCTGTTTTTACTTCTTTTTCAGCTTTTGGAGTTTCGGGCTTTGCAACTGGTTTTTCTTTTACCTCTGCAACTACTGGTTCTGCTTTTGCAGCTTTAGGTTTTTCTAAAACAGCAGTTTCAACAGCAGCTATTGGTTCAACAGAAACAAAAGACCTGTTTTTTTTCTTTTTCCTGAAAGCAACAGTTCCATCAATAAGAGCAAATAGGGTATGGTCTTTTCCCATACCTACATTTTCACCTGGATAATGCTGTGTACCTCTTTGGCGGACTAAAATATTGCCCGCTTTTGCAAACTGGCCACCATATATTTTTACACCTAGCCGTTTACTTTCTGATTCGCGTCCGTTTTTCGAACTACCTACACCTTTCTTATGAGCCATGGTTTAATTTTTTAATTATCCAACAATAGCATCAATTTGCACCTGGGTGAATTGCTGCCTGTGTCCATTAAGTTTTTTGTAACCTTTACGTCTTTTCTTTTTGAACACCAATACCTTGTCACCTTTTACATGCTCAAGTATTTTTACAGATACTTTAGCACCTTTTACAGTAGGAGTGCCAACAGACACTTTTCCATCATTGTCGACCAACAATACTTTTTCAAAATCAACAACATCGCCTTCTTTTGCATCCAAACGATGAACATAGATTTTGTTGTCTTTTTCTACTTTAAATTGTTGCCCGGCAATTTCTACAATCGCGTACATGCTAATTTAATTTTAAGTTACTTTGCCAGGCGGGAAACATTTTGTTCCCTCTTATTAAAGCCTAAACAAATCAATTTTGGGACTGCAAAAGTAGTTATTTTTAAAAGATTAGCAAATATTTGCTATTAAATTTTCACCCAATTAAAATGAGGGTTAAAATATAATGATTTAGGGTGTTAATATAATAGTTTTAAAAGTGAGGGAATCAATGTGGATTCAATAGAAAATGTTCTGTCACCATATAAATAGGGTCAACTTTCGGGGTTATTTGCATTGGTAAAAATCCAGGGAGTTTATAAATTTAGCAATTCAGGGAATAATACTGTAATAAACAAAAATCATTGTTATATTTGTTTTCACAGAAACTGGGCTTGAAAGAATTTAGGAATGCGAAAAATTAGGTTGAATATATTGGGTCTTTCAGTGAGTCAAACGCAGTCAGGGGCTTATGCCTTGGTTTTAACAGAAGATAAAGGAGACAGAAGGATACCCATTATCATTGGACCTGTTGAGGCTCAGGCAATTGCTATTCAGCTAGAAGGGTTAAAACCTCCCAGGCCCCTTACCCATGATTTGTTTAAAAATGTTGCAAATGCTTTTGATATTGCTTTAGTTGAAGTAACAATATATAAGCTTGAGGAAGGTATTTTTTATTCTGAGCTTCTGTGTGAAATGAATGGCAAAGAAGTTCGCATTGATTCGCGCACTTCTGATGCTGTTGCATTAGCACTGCGTTTTAGGTGCCCTATTTATACAACAGAAGATATATTGACCAAAGCAGGGATTGTTTTGGAAGTGGATGATGAAGACACTCCAGTTGGCAGCATGGTTGATGATGGACCAGCTGGAACTTCAAGGGATTCAGTATATGAAAAACATACTGCTGCAGAATTGGAAGAGATGCTTGGTGAAGCCATTCAAAATGAGGATTACGAAAAAGCATCTATAATCAGGGATGAACTGACAAAAAGGGGCAAATAACATGTAACTTTTTACTATTTTGTTGATGCTTATTTTATATAGGCATGTAATGTTTTTTGCCAATTATAAGAATAAATAGAAAATAAACGCCAACTATGAAATTTTTCATTACCCTGATTGCAGCAGCAATTGTTTTGTTTAATGTTAGCTGCATTTTTGCTCAAGAGGCTGATACAATTACAACTATTGAAACAACCCAAACCACTGTAACATCAAAAAGTGACACTTCAGTAATTCTAATATCAAAAGAGAGGGAACAACCTTATTCCATAATAACCTTGCTAAGAGGCTTGTTAGGGATGGCTGTCCTTATATTTTTAGGTTTTTTATTAAGTAAGAACAGGAAAAATATTCCCTGGAAGACAGTTGTTGGAGGGTTGGCCATACAGGTCTCATTGGCTGCAGGCATTTTATATGTTCCCATAGTACGCAAAATATTTGAATTTTTCGGGAAACTATTTGTCCTTGTCCTTGATTTCACTAAAGAGGGTAGCACATTTTTGTTGGGCGACCTGATGAATGCTGAAACATATGGATATATATTCCTTTTTCAGGTGTTGCCCACCATTATCTTTTTCTCAGCATTAACAAGCCTGTTGTTTTATTATGGGATCATACAGGTTATTGTAAGGGCATTAGCCTGGGTTTTTACTAAGGCTTTAAGGATATCTGGTGCTGAATCACTTTCAGTTGCAGGGAATATATTCCTTGGGCAAACAGAATCCCCATTACTGATTAAAGCATACTTGGCTAAGATGAGTAAATCTGAAATTTTGCTGGTAATGACAGGAGGCATGGCTACACTGGCAGGAGGGGTATTAGCTGCATACATTGCTGTGCTGGGTGGGGATGACCCACAGCTCAGGCTTGAATTTGCCAAACACCTGTTGGCAGCTTCTATTATGGCAGCTCCAGCAGCCATAATTTTCTCAAAAATGTTGGTGCCACCTACTGAAGAAATTGATAAAGAAATAGAAGTTAGCAAAGATAAAATTGGGAGTAATGCCCTTGATGCAATTACAAATGGAACAAGTGAAGGAGTTAAACTGGCTGTAAATGTTGGGGCTATGTTATTGGCATTTATTGCCTTTATTGCCATGTTCAACTACATTGTTGGGAAAGTTGGGGACTGGACACAGTTAAATGATTTAATAGCATCAGCAACCAATGGGCAATATGATGGTTTGTCTTTACAATTTATTTTAGGCTATACTTTTGCACCACTTATGTGGCTTATTGGTGTTTGCCCTGAGGATATAACCCTTGTTGGCAGGTTGCTTGGTGAAAAACTGATACTTACAGAATTTATTGGTTATGTTAGCCTGGCTGATTTAAAAACTGCTGGTGCTTTTACACAAACAAAATCAATTATCATGGCTACCTATATATTATGTGGTTTTGCCAACTTTTCATCCATTGGTATCCAGATTGGGGGTATAGGGTCATTGGCTCCAAGCAGGAGGGTATTGTTATCAAAATATGGTGTACCTGCACTTATTGCAGGGACATTAGCTTCATTAATGTCTGCCACAATTATTGGTATGCTGATGGGGTAAAGTAGGTTAAACAGCTTCTCTTTTTTAACCCCTTGGTAATTTTTGCCTGGAATTAACAAACCTGAACTTTATTTTGTTTTCAGATTATTAATACCTTTATACAAGCAGGGTAGGGTGAAATACAGATTAGAGAAAGTATGAGGAGTACCATTTTGAAAATAAGCATTGTCCTTTTGGTGGTGATATCCCTTCCAATTGGGTTTTTCCTGGTAAATGAGCTAACCAAACTCAGTGAGGATGAACAAATGGTTGAAAGGGTATTTACCAAACAACTTGAATCCATACTATTTTCAGTAAACCAGTATTCAGAAAATGTCATATCCTATTGGGTGAATAACCTTGACTTACCTATTGAATGCAACAGTGATGCCATGCAAGAGGTGGCAAGCAATGTCTTGGAAAATAATCCATCAATCAGGCAAATAGGTTTTATTGAAACTGGGAAAAATGAATCCCTTGCCATTTATGGGCAAAACCCGGGAACTTTGTACACGCGCATAATTGAGGATAAGGAAAAAGTTGATGCCCTGCTTGAATTCCTGGAAAGTGATTACCAAAAAATTGAAATACTTTCTTTAGGAAAAGAAACAGGATTATATTTTATCATGAAAAACCAGGGCAGCCAGGTATTATGTTTTATTGTGGTGAACACAGAAGACTTCATCCAGCAAGGGCTTGGTGCTGAAATCCAGCAGGTATCACAGGAATTGTTTCAGATAGTTGTTTTTGGTCCCATAGATAATAGTATTGTTTATAACACAGGAGTTGATTCTCCTGATATTTCAGAAGTCCAGCATACACCTTTATGGTATTTCCCAGGCTATGAGCTGGGCATCAAGTTGCTGTCAGGTACAATTGATGGCTTAGTTTCTGAAAGGAGTAAAAAAGGTAGGAGCATGCTTTGGGGGCTTGTAGCTGTTGTTTTTATTGGGGCTGTTTTTGTGATCTGGAACATCAGGAAAGAAATCAGGTTGGCAGAATTAAAATCAGATTTTGTATCCAATGTGTCTCATGAGATCAGGACACCTTTGGCACTCATTAGCATGTATGCTGAAACATTAAAATTGAAAAGGCTTTCCAAGCCTGAAAAATATGAGAGGTACATTGGTACCATCCATGCAGAGTCTGTGAAACTATCAGCTATTGTAAACAACATCCTAAATTTTTCAAAATTAGAAAAGGGGAAGAAGTTTTTTGGCCTGGTTCCAGAGCCAGTAAATGAGCTTATTGAAACTATATTGCATTCATATAAACCACATTTTGAAGAAAACCAGGTTGAGGTTTCTTATACTCCTTTAGAGAGGAATATTCTGATAAAAGCTGACAGGGAAGGGGTTTCAGAGGCAATAAATAATTTGTTGGATAATGCAATAAAATATGGGAAAGAATCTGGCAAAAAAGTAAGTGTAAAATGTATAACTCAAAAAAAGAATGTTTTTATTGAAGTTGAAGACAATGGGATTGGTATTTCAGCAAAAGATAAGAACCATATTTTTGATAAATTCTACAGGGTAACAAAAGGAGACCTGGCTAATAAAGTGAAGGGATCAGGGCTAGGGTTGAATATTGTAAAGCAGATAATGAAAAGCCATGGAGGGGCTGTTTCTGTCAAAAGTAAACCTGGAGAAGGGAGTTGTTTCCGTTTGAAATTTGTAATAGCTAAAAACAAAGGCAATGGTAAAAATTCTGATAGTTGAAGATGAGCCTGAAATGTTGGTTGGGCTGCAAGACAACCTTGAATTTGAGGGGTATGAAGTAGATACTGCAAGTAATGGGGAAACAGGGTACAAAAAATTAATTACAAATAAGTATAGCCTGGCTTTGCTTGATGTAATGCTACCAGACAGGTCTGGTTTTGACATTTGCAAGTCTGCCAGGAAGAAGGGTATTGATACGCCTATAATTATGCTTACTGCCAGGGGGGATGAAATGGATAAAGTGAGGGGGCTGGAACTGGGAGCTGATGATTACATAACAAAACCATTCAGTTTAAGAGAACTTGTGGCAAGGATAAAAACAATCCTCAGAAGGACTTCTGCACAATCAGATAAACCTTCATCAGATGCCTATATAAAAATTGGCAAATTAAATGTCTCCTTTGAAAAATTTGATGCCTATTCAAATGAAGGGCCTGTTAAGCTATCCCACAAAGAATTTGATATACTCCAATATTTATATAAAAACCATGGAGGGGTAGTAACAAGATATAATTTGCTTGACCATGTTTGGGGACTTGATTACCAGCCCACCCAGCGCACAGTTGACAATTTTATCCTCAGGTTGCGACAAAAAGTTGATACTCCTGAAGAGCAGCATATTATTACTGTTCATGGTATTGGCTATAAGCTTGTTCTCTAGGTTATTACATATAATATTCATCATGCATATTGGTATTTCACCCCTGTTTTTGTGACAATCTTATGACATTTTATGGCCACATGTAAAATTAGTTTGACATTGTAGTTAAATGGCAGGCCTACTTTTGGACTGTAAAACAAAAACATTTAACATTAAAAATTTTAAACCATGAAAACAATTAAACTATTTATGATGACAGGCCTGGTTGTAACATTTTTATTTACAGCTAATTTTTCAAATGCAACCTCAGGAGAAGCAGCTTTAGCAAAGCAGGAATTGTACCAAACAATAACTGAAGTATTTGAAAAAGACCTTCCTAAAAAGGGAAATTACTTATATGAAAACTACATTTATAAACTAAATGATAAAGTGGCGGTTACTTTCAAGGTAAAAGAAGATGGTGAAGTGAAAGTTTTGGAAGTAAAAAGTAAGAATTATGATGCATCTCAATACACCAAGCATGTTTTTTCTTCAACCCAGGTGAAAGCCAAACAGCTTCTTGCCGGGAAAACATTTCAGATGGATATACATGTAAAATTCAAAGCAAAATAATATGCCATAATCTGTGAATTAAGGTATCAAATTTATACTTTTAGGTAAAATCAAGGAGATGGAGAATAAGTTATTTGGGATATGGATTTGTATTATTTTAGCCTTCAGCTTAGGGGAGCTGAGGGCTTCTGATTGGAAAAAAGTTGTGGAGCTGAAAGGAACCTGGCTTTTTTCAATTGGTGATGATCCAGCATGGGTACAGCCTTCAGCAAATACTGATGGTTGGCACAAAATTTCTGTACCTGCTGAATGGGAAAGGTTTTACCCGGGATACAATGGGTTTGCATGGTATCGCAGATCATTTGACCTGAAAACTGTACCTGACAGTGAAGAACTGGTTTTGTTCCTTGGTTACATTGATGATGTTGACGAGGTTTTTATTAATGGTATTAAGATAGGCCAGTCTGGTGGTTTTTTTCCAAATTACCAAACAGCTTATAATGTTGAAAGGCAATATTTTATCCCAAAGGATTTATTAAAAACCACAGGCAATGTAATAGCTGTCAGGGTATATGATGAAGGAAAACCTGGAGGTATAATTAATGGTGATAAAATAGGTATATACAGTAATACTGAAGATGCTTTATTGATTTATAACCTAAGGGGGAATTGGAAATTTACTACACGTAAATATAACAATATCCATTCACCACAATTTGATGACAGCAGCTTTAAGGAACTTTATGTTCCTGCCACGTGGGAATCACAAGGATACCAAAGATATGATGGGCGTGCCTGGTATAGGAAAGAATTTACTTTACCCGAAAACTTCCCTTCAAGAAATTTATACTTGGTATTGGGAATGATCGATGAGCTGGATAAAGTATACATCAATGGTGAATATATAGGTTCAACAAAGGACCTTGATGTATATAATGAGAGGAACATAAATGATGCTTATCGTTGGTACAGGTCATATGAAATTCCTGAAGGTACCTTAAAAAAGAATAATGTTATATCTGTTGAAGTGTTGGATAAATATGGTGAAGGAGGTATCTATTCAGGGCCTGTAGGCATTATGAAAGAAGAGGATAGGAATGAATTTATAAGATATAACAAGGTAGGTGAGAAAAAAAGCCTTTTTAGAAGTATCCTTGAATATTTTATGCAATGGGATCAGTAAATTCATAGGGATGAAACTTTTTAATAAACATATAATTTTATTAGCCTTATTTACACTTTTTGCAAATTTGGCAACAGGTGTGATTGATACCCACTCTGAGGTAATTTTAGATGGGAAATGGAAATTTAAAGTTGGGGATAACCCTTCCTGGTCATCGCCTGATTTTGATGATTCAAGTTGGGATGAAATTAAAGCACCTGGTAATTGGGAAAGCCAAGGGTATAGGAAGTATGATGGAATAGCCTGGTATAGGAAAAAAGTTACACCAAGTAAAAACTTTGAAGGAAGGACATCTGTACTGGAACTGGGTTTTATTGATGACGTGGATGAGGTTTTTATAAATGGTGTTAAAATAGGGCAAACTGGTAAATTCCCACCTGGGTATAAGACTGGTTATAAAACTTATAGGAAATATCATATTCCAAGCCAGTTAATAAAATTTGGGGAAGAAAATTCAATTGCAGTCAGGGTATATGATGCAACATTGTTTGGTGGGATTGTTAATGGAAAACTAAAGATACTTTTTAAAGAAGGTAGCCTGCCATTGGATATTGACCTTGCAGGAGAATGGTTCTTTAATACTGGGAAAAATGTTGATATAAATAAAAGGACACCAATATATGTGCCTGGATTATGGGAAAACCAGGGTTTTTATAACTATGATGGATATGCTGTATATTCAAATACTTTTAAAATTCCTGAAGGCTTAAAATCAAAAAGGCTAGTCTTTATGGTTGGTAGAATTGATGATGTGGATAGGGTATATATAAATGGGAAATTGGTTGGGGCAACTGGCAAATATGACCAGAGGGTTGGAGAAGATTACCACCTTGAATTCAGAAATTATTTCATACCGGAAGGTATAGTAAAACAAGGGCAAATAAACACCATAGAAATAAAAGTTTGGGATGAGAGGTGGGATGGAGGAATTGTTGAAGGGCCAATTGGGATTGTTGCCCAGGACAAATTCAGGGAGTACTGGATGGGCAAAAGAAGGTACTAACCTGAGCTTAACATTTTAAATTGAGCTCAGGTTACTCTAGTTTTACTGGATACCTTTGGACCAATCAGAATTATAAAGGTAATCATTATAAGGAAACCTGGCTGAATGGACTTTGATCACTTTACCATAAATGGCACGTTTAAAATCATCAATATTTTCTTTCTGAATAGCTGAAATAAATAAAGATGGGGTATTGTTTTTAGCCATCCATGAATTTTGCCACTCTTCCAGTGAAATGTTTTCTTTTGTTTTTGGGGTAAGGTCATCCTCGTCCTTTTCCACGTAAGTGAAAGCATCAATTTTATTAAAAACGTAAACAACAGGCTTATCTCCTGCATCAATTTCCTTTAAAGTATTATTCACGATTTCAATTTGCTCTTCAAACCCCGGGTGAGAAATATCTACTACATGTATCAATATGTCTGATTCCCTGACCTCATCAAGGGTTGATTTAAATGACTCAACCAACCCATGGGGTAATTTTCGTATAAAACCAACAGTGTCAGCCAATAAAAAAGGAAGGTTCTCAATTACCACTTTCCTTACAGTAGTGTCAAGGGTAGCAAACAGTTTATTCTCAGCAAATACATCTGACTTGCTCAGCAGGTTCATAATGGTTGATTTTCCCACATTGGTATACCCTACCAATGCTACCCTGGTAAGTTTGCCCCTGTTTTTTCGTTGGGTTGCTTTTTGTTTGTCAATTTTTTTAAGCTGGTCTTTTAACCTTGATATTTTATCAAGTATGATCCTTCGGTCAGTTTCAATTTGTGTTTCACCAGGTCCACGCATGCCAATGCCCCCACGTTGTCTTTCAAGGTGGGTCCACATGCGTGTAAGCCTGGGCAATAGGTATTGATATTGTGCCAGCTCAACCTGTGTTTTGGCATGGGCTGTTTTTGCCCTTTTTGCAAATATATCCAGGATTAAATTTGTGCGGTCAAGTACTTTACAATTCAGTTCCTTTTCAATATTCCTAAGCTGGGTAGGGCTAAGTTCATCATCAAAAATAACAGTATCTATCTCTTCTACCTTTATAAAATTATTGATTTCATCTAGCTTCCCTGATCCTACAAAGGTGGCAGGATTGGGAATGTCAAGGCGTTGCACAAAATGCTTAAGCACTTCAGCCCCAGCAGTATCTGCCAGGAATTCAAGTTCATCTAAATATTCTTTAGCCTGCTTTTCATCCTGGTTGTGGTTGATCAACCCAACAATAATTGCTTTTTCAATATCTGGTGATGTTTCAATCATATAATAACAAAAAAAACTCCTGGCTCATTAATGAACCAGGAGCACAAAAATATGGTTTTATATTTTTACTGCAACACAAAGTTAATAGGGACAGTGTAAGAAACCCTTACAGGTTTTCCTCTTTGCTTCCCAGGTTTCCATTTAGGTAAGTTGTTTACCACACGCAGAGCTTCTTTGTCAAGTGATGGGTCAACACCTCTGGCAATAGTTGCATTAGAGATGCTTCCATCTTTATCAACAACAAAAGTTACATAAACTTTTCCTTGGATACCATTTTCCTGTGCAATTACAGGATAACTTATTGAGTTCCCAATAAATTTCCTTAGAGCTAACTCTCCTCCAGGGAATTCGGGCATTTCTTCCACAATGTAGAATACCTGTGCTTCTTCCTCTTCTTCTTCTTCAGCAGTCTCAATAATTGGAGCTACATCAATGATGGTTTCATCATCAGCCTCAGTATCTTCAATTTCCAACTCATCTTCAATCTCCACATCATCATCAACAATGTTAAGTACCTCAACAACTTTTGGTGGTGGAGGCGGTGGAGGTGGTTTTACTTCTTCCTGCCTTGTAATTGGGATAATTTCTTCTTCAACCTCTTGAGCCTGAATAGTACCTAAAGAGCTACTTTGTTTAGGTTTGGTAGTCCATTCAAATGCAACAAGCGTGATTAAAAGAGCTATAACCAATCCAGACATCAGGAAAATATTCCTTTTGCTTTCAAGGTCTGCTTTCTTTGATTTTTTGACTTCCATCACTTGTTATTTTTAGTTTATTTAATTCAATTTAGCGTTGCAAAATTTGGGCTTTAAAGATAAAAAATAATCTGCAAAAGCAACAGGTTTTTAATTTTTAATACATAAAATCCTTATTTCAGGATATAATCAATTTAACCCAACCTGGGTTACAACAAAAACTTTACCAAAAACACACAGTAAGGAACAAAAAATATTTTTATATTTGCCACCCAATGGGGGCTATAGCTCAGTTGGCTAGAGTGCTTGACTGGCAGTCAAGAGGTCACGGGTTCGACTCCCGTTAGCTCCACAGTTTTCTTTGATTAACAGTATTTTACAGTGATATTAGCCAACATTTAGCCAACCATTTATCAAAAAGCTTCTTTAATCATTTGAATTTTTAGCGGCCTGGGGATCATATAGGACTGGTGTATGAGGTATCAAAAAAATCGGATAAGTTAGTGACCGCTCCTTTCTTCTTGCGAAGGTGGTATAACTTACCCGAAATCTTAAATGTAAAGTTATAGTATTCAAATGTGATTAACAACATTTGGTTATCAATCACTTACTAAATATCCCGGAATATAAATGAGAAAAGCTTTAAATGTAGTAACCTAAATTATATTAAGATGCTGACAAGTTTTATGGATTGTTTATAGAGAAGATTTTATTTAAGTTGTTTTAGAAGGTGTTCCAAGTCCTGACGAGATTGTATCTTATATATATTCCCATTATATTCTATAAAGCCATTTAACTCGAATGTAGATTCATTTGATTTAGCAAATAATTCCCAAACTTCTACGCCTAATGCTTCTGAAATGTTTTTAAGCGTAGATAAGGTTGGATTACCTTTTGGAGCCAGAACCCTCGTGAGGGATTCTCTGGCTATTCCCATTTTTTCAGCAAGGTCCTTTAATTTTATATTCTGTTTTTTACATATTTCTTTAACAATTAGAGTCATGACGTAATATTGTAAGTTATCCTATAAAGATAATAAATTAACAATAAAATCAATTAAATGTAACTCTTAGTATCACTTTCCGGTTAAAAATTTTTGAATTTATTGATTTATAATATATCTTTGAGTAACATATAATATCACATCGAATAAAATGGATTATAGACAAATTGAAATAGCAAAACAAAATTACATCAGAATAAATGGCATTAAATGGTATTTAGAGAAATATCTTGAATACCTAAAAGCAAGTACGTTTTTAACACAAAAAGAGATTTTTGAGAAATACTATTCTGTTAGAAACGAATTATATAAATAATATTCACAATGGATTTTGAACTATTTAAATTCAGAACTACAACATTGGCAAATGAGTCAAAGCAAATAAAAAGAAATTTTGACTTAGGCTTAATACCAGGTGAGGAAGCACTGGAGAAATTAGATGTAATTGAAGGTAAACTCTTAGTCCTCATTAATGATATTGATAACTGTAATGGTAAGTCAAAACAAGTGTTTGGCAGAACCTTATCTTTTAGCTCCAATTAGATTTAACTAGAATATTATGGAAACACAAGAAATTACTTACACAAATCTCCAAGGAGGAGAGACTAAATTATCAATTTGTGGGAATTCGATAAAAATTGGAATTTCAACGTTGGACTTAGCTTACCTGGATGATCTATTTGACATAGATACCCCTGAAGCTTTTGCTAATGCAATCGAGGGATTAGTTTTTGGGTGTTCTCAAATAATATCAGAGGCAACACTGGAAGGTATCAATATTTCTGGTATGGTACCAGCGTCCATGGATTTTCATATTGCAAAACACATGGTCAAAGCGTTAAGAAAAATTGAGTTCAAAGAGCCAAAGTATGGACCTGAAAGCTGCACAATGGATGAACAAATTAAAAGCCTAACCAACCAGGTAGAATATTTAAAAGATGTAAACAAAACATATGGAGAATTCATTGACCGTCATTTACCCGGAGCCCCAAATCAAACACACTTAAAAGTTGTCCACCAAGCAAAGTAATTTTTGGTTCAAAATATTTTTATTACAAATCATAAAAGCATGAGCTATGGAAAACCCATTTGAAGTTATTTTAAAAGAAATTAAGCACTTGAATAATAAAGTGGATCAATTAACTAAAAAGATTGAAACACTTCAGAATAAGGGATATTCTGACCCCTATAAGCTTTTAAGTGCTGAAGATGTCATGAATGAAATGGATTGGAGCCGAATGACTTTACATCGTAGATTATATGAAAGTGATACTAGCCTCCCAATGGTTAAAGATGGGGGTAAGTTAAAAATCACCAGGGCAAAATTTGATAGATATAAAAGAGAAATCTATGGAGATAATAAGCCTTAGAATCGACCCTAAGAGGCTTTCTGGAGGTGAGCTTCAAGAAATAAGGAGGATAAAAGGGAAAATTATGAACAAGATAAAGCTATCTGCCAAGGAGGCTAGTTTTTTATCAGCTATGCAACAAAGAAGTAATAATTTTTGATGTCAATCCAATTCTGCAACCTGTATAAATTTTTTCCTGAAGTGTTCAGGATCCCATTTTTTAGAGCTCATTTATCCTATTTTTTGTTCGCAATCCTTTGGATACATAAGCACACCATTTTGTCTTAAATATTCCTTGGTTTTTTCCTTAGTGTCCTCACTTATTTCTCCCCGACCATTATCAGGCATCATAATAATGCCAGGACTATTTTCTTTGTCGTTGCCGCCGGCAATATCATTTAATCTTACCATAATATTTGCCCCTGTCCTAATGGCTACCAAGGCATCACGGTTGGTGATGTTTTTGTGGGGATTATTTTTAAAGCTATTTTGAATTACAGAGGTACCTATTTGGGTTAGCTGAACCCCATATTTATATACTTCAGCTAGATCATTAGCTCTTGCTTCAATTATTTGCTCCTCCGCAGTAAAATCCTCATTGTGGGCATTTTTTGCAATAGCAAACTGGACTATCTGCTGTAACAGCATATCCCAATCACCGTCTTTGGACCAACGAGAAATTGTAGTATGTGTAATCTTTTTGGAATATTCCCTTTCGATTTCATTAGTGATATCCCTCAAGGAATACTGTCTTTTACCTTCGCTATCCCTAGATAAGTAAAGGGATTTCGCAAAATCTTTGATTGTTTGACTAGCTGCCATGTTGTTGTAACATTTTAAATTAAGAAGTTTCAATCTTTGGAACATTCCCTGAAATGATGTCATCAAAAGAGCAAAATTGATAATATCCCTGCTGTAATTCGTTTAGGGTGATCAAGGCTTCTTCTGAGCCATGATATAATACTTTAAAAGTAGGCCTCTTTTTTACTGTACCACTTTGATTTGAAAACAAGTTAAATCCAAGTATCTCTCCAGGAACACCTGGCTTAAAGGAATGATCAGGGTTCACTCCAACTATATAAGCTTTCTTTAAATTTTTCATTATCCATTTAATTTAATAGTTTAAAAACCTCAGGATTTGGGTGATATCCTTGTTCATCACAAATAAATAACTCGTCAAATAGAACATTATCTTCTATCTCCCAAAACTGCTGCATTACTTCATTTACGATGCCACAGGCTTTCAAAGCTTGCTCATAAGCTTTAACTTGCTTTTCATTTTCAAGATTAACAGTGAAATATGATTCTTTGATGATTTTCCAAGATTCGGCCGATACAAAGACTTTTCCCTTTTCAATAGAAAGATATCTGGCATCTAATGCTTCACCAGGCAAGTTGAGTAAAAAAGGGCTACTATACAAACGCTTTAGCTCATCAGTGGCTTTATTTAATAGAGTAAAATCATCATGGTACTTGGGATTATTTATATTCTTCTGCTCTAAGTGGTGAGACTCAGTCAGGTCCATCCTTACAATTTGTCCTGAAGAAACTTTATTATCTTCCCTCAACTGACCTTTGAGTATATTCTTAACTTTTACTTCAAGTGGCGCTTTGTCAAGGGTTGCCTCATATGCTTTAATGACTTTTGATCCCCCATTTACCTGGTCAAGTACCAGTTCTTTGGATGGAACTATGCCCAAACTGGTTAGCTCATCAGCAATTTGCTGATATTTTGGAATTAAGAGTTTCCACTCACTCTGGCATTTTTCAAATGCCTGTTGGTTGAACGATATTTGTTTTTTCATCATGATACAGTTTTAGATTCAGCCCATTTTTCAAGGTCAGATTGGAATTCTTCCTGTAACTTTTCATCCTCTGAAGCCATCCTTTATTTTTAAATAATCTTCTTCTAAATCATTTACTACTGTATTGATATCGGTATCACTATCTACTGTTATACCTTTTAGAAGAATCAAGGGAATGTTTTTTTTCCTTAGTTCATCTGAGATTTGTGTCAATTTTAAATTCGTGCTCATATCTGTCTAAATTTTTAGTGGTAATTATTTAATTACAATTCGTTTCCAATAGGTTAATTGTGTCTATCTTTTCATCAATCAAATCACAGATTTTCCGTAATCTAGTTGTATCAAAACTTCCTGTTACAATTGTTTTTGATTCTTCAATCAAAGTTTCAATTTCAATGTTCAATTCATATATTTTATCTTGCGTTTCCATTGTACCAAGTGCATTATTTCCGCATGCTTTCACCCGAAAACTTTATTACTTTACACAGTCGCCTTATTCTGTCCAATGTTCGGACCCCATACCGTTCAAGTACCTGAGAACTATCAAGGTTTGTTGATACAAAGAGTATTTTTGATTGCGTTTCGGCTAAGTTGAATAGCCTATTAATAGGCTCAAATTTAGATCCGTAGTCGTTGTGGACCGGCTCACATCCCATTTCATCAACTGCAATAAACTTCTTGGTTTTTAAGTGTGGAAGTTTAGCTCCTAGTTCTTCAGCAAGCACTGTTTTTACTACCTTTTTTTTGAAATGGTAGAAGATCAAGGGTATGACATGAAATATGATATCCGTTTTTCCTCTACCTACATCACCAGTTAGAAAAAGCCCCTTGCCTTTTGTGTTTATCATCCATTCTACAACTTGTTCATACTCAGGTATCCAAATAAATTCCTCAATAGTTTGATCAACGGAAAGAATTGCATTTTCAAGTATTCTTTTGCATAATCCAGCATTTCCAAAGCTAAAGGATGGAAATTGCCTTGTATTAAACTCAAAATTGTCTTTTAGTACATTTACAGACTGGCGAAGTGCTATATTTCCTTCAAAATCCTGCATTCTCAACTATTTTTTGCTTTTCAGCTTCATCCTTTGGTTTCATAATTTGACCAGTATCATGTGGCTTTTTCTGATTTGAAAATTTAAGTTCATTGTCCTTCCATCGCCGTAACCTTTTTTTAGTGTCCCAGGTTCTTTCAAGCTGCCACCTGATTTTAGTATTAGATTTGTTTGGCTCAGACCAGTAATCATAAAACTTCTGAACCATTTCATTTCCGTATTCTTCAATGAAAGGGGTTAGTGTTTCATAAAATGCTTTTTGAATTTCTTCAATATCTACTTTAGTATAGTTCTTTTTTATACCCTTTTTTATTACTTCCTTTTTTTCAGGGATACCTATCCCTATTGGTATACATACCCTACTCAATATTTCTGAGGATACCCTATCCCTTTTTATATGGATACCTATCCTCTTTTTTCGGGATAGGTTGTTTAGGATTACTGAAGCTCTTTTTTTTGTTATGCCGAAAAATTTCGCAAACCAAGAATTTGAAGCAATACACTCTTGACCATTCGCTGAAAATGAGATAATTATGCTTAAAAAAGTCTTTTCTGTAAGATTTAAATCTTTCATTTCCCAAACCTCTCTTGGTATCCAGATACCTTTAAATTCGGCAATATCATCCTTCTCTATTGCCATATTGAAGATTCCATTATTAAACACTCAAAGGTTGGATTGCAGCCTCAACCTCACTACGTTTATAATAAACCCTATTGCCCAAACCGTATGCTTTGAGTTTGCCTCTCTTGGTCCAGTTGTGGACAGTTGAAAGGTCAACATTGAGCAGGTTTTTTACTTCATTCCTGGTCATAAAGGTTTCAGGCTCTTTGGGCTGAAATTCCTGTTTAAGCTGCTTTATTTCTGCCTTCACGCCTGAAAGAATAGCATCTTGCAATTGTTCAGGGGTAATCTGGATGAATTGCACAGCCCTTTGAGGTAATTTATCATTTTGCATTTTAAATACATTTAATATTTAAATGCAAGATCGGGAGGTATGCGTCTTAAAATTCAGACAGAATAGGAGTTTTGTTACGACAAACTATTAATTGGTGGAATTAGGGTTAAGTACATCTTTTTTTATTCTTTGGTACCTATTAAGCCTTTCATTTGTTTTACACACATCATATGTTTTTATTTCAGTGGGGGATTCAAGATCAGAAAAATTATTTTCAAACCAGGTTTTATAATTTCCTGGTTTAATATGGTCATATATAAAACCATCTTGTTCAAAAGACATTACACGATATATGAAACTATATTCTCGAATATATTTTTTATCATCTGACTCTTTAATAAAATTTATGAAAATCCTAAAATAATCTTCCTTCTTGAAAATTTCAGGGTGCCAGTTTTTATCTGTTTCTCTTTCTTTATTGTTTGACAATGCAAACTCAACTTGAACACTACTTATTACTTCATTATTTTTATGAAAATGAAAATCAAGGGTTGAATCAGTGTAAGAATTGATATTTCGCATTACAATATTAGTAAAATCAAGATTTTTATAAATGGAACAATTTTCTGAGACTTCCATTATTAAACCATTAAGGGTAAGTTTGCAATTATTGACATAATTGAAATCAGTTTCGTTATCAAATGCAGATATACCTTTAGAGACAAGGCCTAAATTATAATCTTTTCCATCATTGAATAATCGATTAAATACTGTATTCAGAAAACCACTTCTGCTGGTATTATTATGCAGTTGATACAATTCATCAATAACACTATTTGTAGCTTCAGATTCCAGTCTGCACCAATCAATTGAGTCTCCATTCCGAACTTTTTTATCATCATACATTCCATTTAAAATATTGATGAGATCAAGATATGTATAATTAGATTTTCCCATTAAATATCTTCAGTACTAGAATTCATATTGGGTTGTTAGTGAATTGATTTTAAATTGGTTGTAGGTCAAAATTAACTTTTGCTCCCAATGCTGCCGCAATTTTATTAATAGTTGCAAGGGTTAGGTTGAATTTACCGTTTTCAATCTTTGATATCTGACCCTTTTCCATGCCCAATTTTTCAGCCAGTTGGCTTTGAGTTAAATGCTTCTTTTTCCGTAATTCCTTAAACTTGAAAGCAAGTATATCAGCCTTTAATTCATTTTCAAATTTGATTCTTGCTTCTGTCCCTTTCTCCCCAATAAATCGGTCAAGTACCTCATTATGCGATATTGTTTTCATTCCCTTTTTCATAGCCCTAAATATTTTTTTCTTAACTGCTCTGCTTTATCAATCTCTCTTTTAGGTGTCTTCTGTGTTTTCTTTGTAATTCCATGGGTGCAAATTACCAAAGTGTTTTGCTGCTTATCCCAAAAGGCAAATAAACGATACTCATTGCTATTATATTCTGCCCGAAACTCCCAAATGTTACTGCTCTTTAATTTCTTGAATATCCGTGGGTCATTTATTTCTTGTGATTTGGAAATATTGAAGAATAATTTTTCAGCTGCTTTTAGTTCAATACTTTCCAAGAACTCAATTGCGCTAGGCAAATATTTTACATTAAATCGTTTCACTATACAAAGATATTAAAAGTTGAATTATATTGCAACATGGAAGTTAAATAATTATCCTGCTAGTTTGCCTTTTTAATAACTGCCATGGGGGTTTTATCATTGGCTCTTAGTTGATGCTTACTCCAGTATTCAGCTATTTGCAATGCAAAATCATTTGTGGTTTTACCAATGTATTCTAAAAATTGTTGTTCTGTACTGTGAGCTGTAATACTCATCAAAAGTGCTGTTGGTATCTCTCCATAAAAATTACTGGCAAAGGATCTGCGGCACACATGGGAGGTAATTAATTCATACTTTGGATATATCCCTTGTATTTTCCGCCCAATTTCCTTATCCATTTTGGCTCCATCTGTCGGTTCATTTATTTCAGCAATTTTACAAAGGTCCTTCAGGTGTTTATTGAATTTTTGTGCTGATAGTTGGGTTGGGAATTGCCCGTTATGTTTATCCAATATTCCCTTTATTTTGGGGTGTATGGGAATGGCAACCCTTTTCCCTGTCTTTTTTTGGGTGAACTCAATCAATTCTATCCCGTTTCTTACTTTAATGATGTTGCATGTGAAAGCTAGCAAGTCGGAAACCCTTTGTCCAGTATAACATCCTATAATCAACCAATCTTTTGCATTCTCAAGAGCTGTCCTTTTATAAATTGTTGTCTCTATTTTGGATAGTTCATCAAAGGTCAAAAATACTTTAGAAGCTTTTTCAGTAAAACCTTTGATTTGCTTTAGCTGCTTGCTTACTTCATACCCATTTAATTGCGCATCAAGACATATTGTTTTTAAAAATCGGATATACCTGCCTGCAGAGTTAGGGTTCAACTTATCTCTTTCAATGAGGTATTTTAAAAAATCATTCCTGAATTTTAAATCTACATTTTTAACATAGAAGTGTTTTTTCTTATGTTTCTGATAAGCTCCAATTTTGTTTTTAAGTGTGGTATATTTTTGAATAGTTCCAATTGCAACACCTCTTTTACCGTTTGGGAATTCTTTATATGGTAAATTGTCAATATAAAGCTGAACGTAGTTGGTAAGTAAGTCTTTATCCGTTTTGTCCTGCTTGCCAGTGATAGAATTTATTTGTTCATGCAACCAATTACCAGATATTTCAATTCCATTTGTAGTAGCTGAATTACAGCGTTTTTCTATTTCCGTTTTTAGATTGCTTAAATCTGTTTTTAAGTTTTTCAGGTTTGTATCTTTGGGTATGGGGAGGTTTGTTTTTCTACTCCAGTTTTTAGGATCAATAATATACCCTGTTTTTCTTTTAAATACATTTTTACGGCTTATTGATAAGCGGACATAGATATTGGCCGGGTTATTTTGACTCTGTAGCAGGTAACTTATGGTGGCCATTATTGCTATAAACTTTAGTGATTTGAACAGGTGTAAATATACAAATTAGTCAACATTTAGTCAACCAAATTACAATTTATTTCAATTTGATTAAATCCTATTCAATTATAACCTTTCCTGTATATCTTTATATATAAGAGATTATAAGGGCTATGCTTAGTTTTTTGCAATGTTTTAGGAGCCTGTGAAATTTATAGTTTCTGTTCCCGTTAGCTCCACAAAAGCTACAACTGGAAAGTTGTAGCTTTTTTAATGCATTTGATTTACGGAAAATGCAATCAAAATCCAAAAGAGGATTTTACCTTTTTAACTGGTAGCTACTTTTTCATTTCTCCATCTATTAAGCGCCATATTTTATGGTAATCATTTTGAAGTTGTTTTGGAAGTGCTTGCTGTGGAAAGTTTTGGTAACTAACAGGGCGTAAAAACCTTTTAATGGCATTGGTCCCTACTGAAGTATATTGCCCATTGGTTGAGGCAGGGAATGGACCTCCATGCATCATAGAATTTGTTACCTCAACACCTGTGGGGTATCCATTAAAAATGATCCTGCCTACTTTTTTCTCGAGGATGGTTACCAATTCTGAGTAATCTTCTAAATCTTTTTCTGTGGCATGGATGGTAGCAGTAAGGTGCCCTGATAGGGATTCAGCCACTCTGAAGATATCCTCTTTATTGGTACTTTCTGTAATTAGTGATGAAGGGCCAAAAACCTCTTCAGATAAAGAAGGGTCGTCCAGAAAGCTTTGAATGTCTGTTTTAAAAAGGGTTGGAACAGCTAGGCTGGAATTTTCAGGTTGCCCTGTTTTAGTTAGTTTTGACACATGTGCTTTTTCTTCAAAAGAATTCACACCTTTCAAATATGCATTTTTTATGGTTGGTGTTAGCATTGGGGCTGCTGCTAGTGTGCCTAGTGTGTTTTTTAGTTCATTTATGTAGAACTCAGAATCAGTATTTTTAAGTGATACAATTAAACCAGGGTTTGTGCAAAATTGCCCTACACCAAGGCTTATTGACCCAGCCAACCCAGCAGCAATGTTTTTTGTATTGTTTTTAAGTGCATCAGGCAATATAAAAACAGGGTTAATACTTCCCATCTCGGCATAAACAGGTATAGGTTCAGGGCGTACATTAGCCAAATCAAATAAAGCTTTACCACCAGTGTATGAGCCTGTAAAGGCAATTGCTTTTATTGCTGGGTGTTTCACCAATAAAACCCCAACCTCATAGCTTTTGCCATGAAGCATAGAAAATACACCTTCAGGCATACCTGTCATTTCAGCAGCTTTTTTAATAGCATCACCTACCAGCTCAGAAGTTCCAGGGTGGGCCGGATGTGCTTTTACAATAACTGGGCAGCCTGCTGCTAAGGCTGAAGCTGTGTCACCTCCAGCAACTGAAAAAGCTAATGGGAAATTACTTGCACCAAAAACTACCACAGGCCCCATAGCTACTTGCATCATCCTCAAATCAGGCCTAGGCAAGGGTTTCCTGCTGGGATCAGATGTATCAATCCTTGCTTCAACATAAGACCCTTCAGAAATGTAATTGGCAAAAAGCCTTAGCTGCCCAACTGTCCTTTCTCGTTCTCCTTCAAGCCTTGCTTGTGGCAACCCAGTTTCCTGCATTGCACGATAAATCAGCACACCTCCAAGTGCTTCAATCTGGCTGGCAATAGCTTCAAGAAATTCAGCACGCCTATGGTTACCCAATTTTCGGTAAGAATCAAAACCCTGGGCAGCAAGATTAGCAGCTTGGTTAACCTCTTCATTTGTAGCATCAAAGAAAGTTGGTTCATTGATGTTTGCATTTAAAGAAGGATCATATGCACTAAACTTTTCTTTCCCTTTTTGGCCGTAAGATTGGCCAATAATGTTTTTTCCTGTTAACATGGTGAAAAAGGTTTATGTATGGTAACAAATAGATTACAGCTTTGTTGGGAATAAAAAAGAAGTTGTTTCAAAAAAGATGAAAATTATTTCATTAATAAACTGAAAGCAATGGAACACAGAAAATACAGGTTGAACAAATTTACACTGATTTTATCTGTGATTATCTGTATTATTAGCGTGCTATCTATTTTTTTATGTTTACAACTTGTAAGTTCATAAAACAGGATTTTTACTTTCGAGGCAAACTCAAGGTATCCCAATAGGCTATTTCCTATTTCATTTTCTTTAAATACAATTCCCTGATTTCTTGTAAGTATTCAGTTGTAAGTTTATTTGAATAAATCCTGATTAGTTCATGCAGTTCACCTTCCAAATAAAATGAACCAACAGCAGCATCAAATTCATGCCCTTCCCAATTGTACTCCACAGCTTTTGCTACTTCAGCAAAAGTATCCCTGTCCATGTATTTGGGCAGTTTAAAGTAGCCATGGTTTTCTTCCTTTAAATCAAGATAAATATTGTCAGCTAGTTTTTCAAGTGAGAGGAATTTAACAATTTTTACCCTAACTGTTTGCTGTTCAGTTTTCCTGCTTTTTTTGCGGAAAATAATCCTCTGTTTTTCATAAGCTTCAATGATATCTTGTACCAAACCAAAATTAGGGACATGCCTTAACCTAATAACATGTAATTCCTGGATTCCTAGTTCCATATAGCCTTTCCCTGCATCAAAATGCCATCCGTTTTCTTTCTCAATATTTTGGGTTGCCCTGAGTATCCTTTCCAATGGGCATGGGTCATTTAATACCAGGTATAAATAAAAGGGGCAAATATTGTCAGGCTTTTCATGGTAATAACCTGGGAAAGGATTTAATGATTCAAAGGCTTGTATCCCTGAAACTATGTTGTCTTTAACTGGAATTACTTTTTCAATTTTTGTGAGGTTCCCAAATACTTCTATTTTTTGGTTGTTTGCCATAATTGATATCTTTGATTTTATTTTTATATGGTTGAAAAAACTTTTCATATACCCAAGGTAGGAAAAATCACACTGGTAAAAAATAAGAGGTCTAAACATTTTAAACTTCGTGTAAAACCTGACAAACAAGTTTTTGTGTCATTACCCTATTATTCAAGTTATGAAAATGCTTTGAAATTTGCCAGAGAACATACCAATTGGATATTAAAACAACAAAATAAGTTTGGCCATGGTTTAACAAAATTCAAAATAAATTCAACATATGATACAAAGAAGCATACCATAAAAATTGTGGGTTCTGTCCATGAAAAGCCATATTATTCAAAAAGCAATAATTTTTTTACAGTGTTTTCACCATCTGAAAATGGGGCAGTGACCAGTGATGGGCAGGATTATATTTCAACTTTAATAACAGAGATTTACAGGAAAGAAGCAAAAGAGTATTTACCCCAGAAGCTGGCTCAATTGGCTGGGAAACATGGGTTTAGTTATCAAAAGGTAACCATAAGGAATAATAAAACCAATTGGGGGAGCTGCTCTTCAAAAAATACAATTAGCTTGAATTTACATTTGATGAAATTGCCTTTCCACTTAATTGATTATATTTTATTGCATGAATTAGTACATACCAAAATAAAAAACCATAGCCCTGCTTTTCATAAAATGCTGGACACAATTACAGGTGGGCAATCAAAAAAACTGGCTAAAGAATTAAAACACTTCTCAACATATACCTATTAAGATGGAATGGAATGAACTATTATCAACAAAAAGGATTGGGCTTGAAGAAAGGACAGAGAAGCATAACCTGAAAGACAGGTCACAGTTTCAGCGTGATTATGACCGCATAATTTTTTCATCACCATTCAGGAGGATGCAAAATAAAACCCAGGTATTTCCATTGCCAGGGCAGGTTTTTGTGCATAACAGGCTAACACATAGCTTGGAGGTAGCTAGCGTGGGTAGGTCATTGGGTAGCAGGCTTTCTGAAAAAATATTAGATAACAAGTTGGTTGAGAACAATAAGCTGGTACACGAAATTGGCTCAGTGGTTTCAGCAGCATGCCTTGCCCATGACCTGGGAAACCCTCCATTTGGGCATTCTGGAGAAGCAGCCATATCCAACTTTTTCACAAAAGGGGCAGGAAAGGAATTTGAATCAAGGTTAATTAAAGAAGGAGAAGGTAAATGGAAGGATTTTACCCATTTTGATGGGAATGCCAATGCTTTGCGCATGCTAACACACCAGTTTGAAGGAAAAAGAAAAGGAGGTTTTGCATTAACCTATACCACAGTAGCTTCAATTATTAAATACCCCTTTGAATCAACATTGGCAACAAAGCAAAAATTTGGTTTTTTCCAATCTGAAAAAGAAATATTTAAACAAGTTGCTGGTGAGTTTTCCATCCCTGTTTTATCTGAAACACCATTAAAAGCATGCAGGCATCCACTGGTTTACCTTGTTGAGGCTGCTGATGATATATGCTACCAAATTATGGATGTGGAAGATGCATTTAAGCTGGGCATTTTATCTTTTGAAGAAGCAAAAGAGTTGTTTTTTGGCTTTTATGATTTTTCAGTTGAAAAGAGGATATTAAGCAGGATTGAAAAAACATTTAAGGAAGTTACTGACCCCAATGAGCAAATAAGCTACCTGAGGGCAAATGTAATAGGGAAATTGGTGGCACAATGCATGGGAGTTTTCTGGGAAAATAAAGATGAAATTTTAAAAGGAAATTTTGAAAGCAGCCTTATAAAAAACCTTGGCAAAACAGAAGCTAAGGCCATGGAGAGGGTAAAAGAAATATCCTATTCAACCATTTATGCACACAGGTCAGTAGTTGAGATTGAAATAGCAGGATATAAAATTATTGGCACCTTATTAGAAGAATTTATAGGTGCCCTGACTAACCCCAAAGATCTATATAGCAAAAAACTGTTATCATTATTACCTGCACAATTTAGGGTACAGGAAGATTCTTTATATAGCCAAATCCAGCCTGTTATTGATTTTGTTTCAGGAATGACAGATGTATTTGCCCTTGACCTTTACAGGAAAATTAAAGGTATAAGCCTACCAGAAATAGGATAACATTAACAATGTGAGAGTATGACTCCAAGTCATGCCCTCACTAAAAAGCACTTCCAGCAATACCTTCAGGATTAGTATTAAAGTTTTCATGTTCCCCTCCTTTGGAGGGGTTAGGGGAGGCTTTTTTATCCTTCTAAAAAGCTATTTAATAAACCTCCTGATTCTTTCCTGGTATTGCCACCTCTTGGAGAAAGTTCAGCAATCAACTTCCTGATAGGCATACTTTGTAACCAGACTTTTCCAGTTCCTCGCAAAGTTGCCAGAAAGATACCTTCACCACCAAATATCATTGAGCGCAAGCCACCTGCTTGTTCAATGCTATATTCAACAGTGGGTTCAAAGCCAACAATACAACCTGTATCAACCCTCAGTGTTTCATTATTCAGCTGCCTTTCAATTACAGTCCCTCCTGCATGGATAAATGCCCTTCCATCTCCTTGCAGTTTTTGAAGGATAAACCCTTCTCCCCCAAAAAACCCAGCACCCAATTTGCGGCTAAAAGTGATGGATATTTTGATGCCCATTGCTGCACACAGGAAAGCATCTTTTTGCACAATTACTGATCCTCCAAGGGCTGGAAGGTCAAGAGGGATGATAGTGCCTGGGTAAGGGGCAGAAAAGGCTACATGCTTTTTACCCCATCCCTGGTTGGTGAAATGGGTGAGGAACAATGATTCACCAGTAATTAGCCTGGATCCCGCAGAAAGCAACTTGTCAAAGAAGCCTGCCCTGGGGTTTGAACCATCTCCCATCCGTGCAGTATATTCAATGCCATCTTCCATATATAACATGGCACCAGCTTCAGCGATAACTGTTTCAGCAGGGTCTAACTCTATTTCAACCAGCTGCACATCATGCCCCATAATTTTATAGTCAATTTCATGTGATTGCATATTTCCTGTTTTTTAAGTTTAACTTGGTTTATTTGTGTTTGGTATTTCTAAAACATTACTAAAAATAGGAAAAAGCAGTTTATGAGCTTACTGTAAAAAGATGGAATTTTGTTTAAAATTACCCCCCCCCCCTAATTTTTTATTTTACAATAAAATAATCTACCTTTGGTTTAGGTAAAAGAAAGATGTTTATCTCCTGGCATAAACTCTCCAACGTTTTCCAGGTTTTTTTAAAGGGTAGAAGAAGGATTTGTTCAAATGAAGTTATGATTATGTAAACTATAAGTTTATGTATTTGGGCTTGTGTGAATGTCAAATTTCTGAATGAGGGGACAATATATTTCAAGGGTAAAAAGCAACCCAGCCCTTTAAAAGAACCAGGTTGCAACAGATGTTTATTAACAGGGCAGGGGAGTTACAGCTCCCTTTGCCCACAAACAATGTAAAAGTATGAAAAAAATTAAATTATTAATGGTATTAACAATGGTATTAGCAATTTTTAATGCCTGCCAAAAGGATGAAATTGTAATTGAGGATATTGCAATAGAAAAATTTACTGACCCAATGTTTCAAGAACTGAACAATATTGTTTTTTCCGTTGAAAACAACAGGCTTGTATTTGAAAGTGAGGAAGATTTCCAAAAATGCATTGACTTCCTCGCCAATCTTGGTGATGAGAATTTTCCTGCATTTGAGGAATTTATAGGATTTGAAAGTTTTAGAAAAAAGTTCGAAAACAATGTTGAGAAGTCTTCTCTTTTTGTTGATGAATTGTACACAACCATGTTAAATCCTGAGATGGAAATTGTTATTGGAAAGCACTTATTTAGAGAAAATCCACTTACAAAACAAACCTTAGCTTTTGAGGTAGAATTTAGTGAAAACTGCGAATTAAAGAATCATATTTCGGAGTCATCTGACTTAATATTTTCATGGGAAGAGGAGGCATTTGCCATTATAAGAGGTGAAGAGGTAGAGCCATGGCTTAAGGGTGCATGCAAAAGAAATGACGATAATAAACATGATTTCAATATTCAATCCTATACTTATCCTCCTCCTGTGCAAAATGCACCTTATGGATATAAAGTAGAGGTAAAATCTAAACTTAATTTTCAAGTTACAGCAATCTTTAAATCAATTATTGCAAAAATAAAAACCGAGAGTTTTGAACATGCTGGCATGATTATTCATGGTCAACTATTTACAATTAAAATTTCAATGAATGGGAACTATGAATATGATAGACATAGGGAAAGCAAAAGAAGTGGAACGATAAGCGATTACAAAATAACAAATAGTAGCCAAGATGGCATTAGTTGGAGACCATTTTATGGGACAAGAAGGGTAAACTGTTATGATATAAACGTAAACTTCAAATGGGAGGTTTGGAGTAATTGGTCTGCCCCCCAGTATTATGGATTAAGTGAAAATAAAACACTTGTTTTACAATGTAACGCTAATAGGTGCTAAATCAAATGAGTTACCTCTAATATATGTATTAAATATCTTTCTGATAAATTTATGACTTGAAAGCATACTCTTTATAAAAAGAGAAAAATCAATATTAGGGGTAACACAATTTTATATAACATGGTAAGTAATTAGTTAAACAATCTTAATAAATTATGAATAAAAGAACAACTATTTTTTTTGTCATCATTCTTTTAACGAAAATTTCAATAAATGGATTATGCCAAAATAAGCCATCACTTAACCAAAGAAAATTTCAAATTGAAAATATGGTAATGGCTACCACAACACAGGGCGGATTTTTCCCAATTTTCAATAATGAGTTCAGCCTTAGTTATCGTTTTATTGATTTCTTTTCTGCAGGCCTATTTTATGACTATTACCATGACTCGCATGAGCTTGATAAAGGAAAACTTGTAAGTAATGAACATTTACCTGGAATTCGTGTAGGAATATCTCTAATATCATTAAAAAATTATTTTACAAAGCACAATGTATGGCCAAGGTTTGGTATTCACATTGTGTCTTATTTAAGTTACAATACAGGAGGTATACATCTATCTTATACAGACAAAAAAGATCTGCAAAAATGGGTTAATTATTATAAATTAAATTTAACATATAACATAATCCAAACATTTTATTTATCAACCAGTGTTGGCCTGTTAAACACAAACAGGATTATGCTTGGTGGAGGCATTAAATTCTAGGATATGAAATATAAAGCTTTAACCTCTCTATTTTTATACTTTTTAGGTTTAACCTCTTGCCTTAAAATTATAGAAGTTGATTTGCCTGAGCTGAAAAATAAACCTGTGGTTAATTGCCTCTTTACCAATAACATCCCTTTTAAAGTACATTTAAGTTTGCCAAAACCTCCTACTGATACAGCATATACCAACATTGCAAATGCCATGGTGCAAATAAAAGATGAAAATGGCAAAGTAACCCAATTGCCTTACAATGAAGATGGCTTTTATAGTACTACCTCCCTGTTGCCTGAACCAGGTGTTTTGTATACAATTTCTGTTAATATACCGGGATATCCTGCACTAATTGCCAGTGATAGTATTCCTAAAGGGAATCCCAATATAGATTCCTATTTTACCAAGTCGCAATTTGGGTATCAGGAAGAAATGGAAGTTCCTTACTCTAGGTGCTGTATCAATTTTTCAGTTACAAAAAAAAACTACTACCTGGGCATTGATGATATTTATGGCGAAAATACCCAACCTTTAATTGATCTAGATGGGAGTCATCTATGGATATATGGTATATTTAGTGACCACCCTGCCCTTACTACTGAAGCTCCTGAATACTATTTTGAAGATTTTTTAATGTTCAAAAATAATTTGTACAATACCCAGGGATTTCAATTTTATTTTAACTTTTACTCCTATCCCGATTTTTTTAGGTTATTTAACTTATCCCCTACTTGCTTTAAGTATTTAAAAACCTGGCTTATCCATGATTATACCAAAGAGTATGATTTTTGGGAGGTTTATGAACCATTACCTATGTTTTCAAATATTGAAAATGGGCTAGGCATTTTTGCAGGCTATTCTTTTAAGCTTTATGAAATGTACCCTGACACAACAATCTTTATGAAAAATGACTAAGTACCTGCTAATTACATTATTAATCTTTCAGGTATATTTTCCAGCTGCCCAGGAAAAATTTACCTTATGGGGTTTTGTAAAAGATAAAGAAACAGGAGAACCGCTCATTGGAGCTAATGTATGGTTGGCCAACACCAATATTGGTGTCTTTACAGATGTTCATGGGTTTTATAGCCTTGAAGTTTATAATACACAAAACATTGAGGTTAATGCAAGTTTTGTTGGTTATAAACTGCACCAAGAAAAAATTTCAGCACAAAAAAATACCCAACATACTATTTTTCTAATTCCAGGCATGGGTATAGGTGAAGTTGAAGTAAAAGCCAATAACCCAATGAATAAAATTACTAAAGTTGGAGTAATGGAAATACCTGTTAAAATGGTTAAAAACCTGCCTATGTTTGGAGAGTATGATGTATTAAAGGCCATGCAACTATTGCCTGGGATACAAGGTGGTAGTGATGGCAGAAGTGGGCTTTATGTAAGAGGAGGAAGCCCTGACCAGAACCTTTTTATGCTTGATGGCACACCACTCTATTATGTAAACCACCTTGGAGGATTTGTGTCTGTTTTCCATCCTGATATTTTAAAGAATATCAAACTCTACAAAGGAGGCTTTCCTTCACGTTTTGGAGGAAGGCTTTCATCTATTATTGATTTGCGTTTAAAAGAAGGGAATAAAAAAAAACTGCATGGAAGTTATGGCGTAGGCATTGTTTCAGGAGATTTCACATTGGAAGGTCCCATTGTAAAAGACAGGACTTCCTTTATTGTTTCACTAAGAAGGGTTTGGGTAGATTTTTTGTTAAGGCCTTCTACTAAAATTGGGCTAAAATATGCCTCAATGGGATATAACTTTTATGATATATATGGAAAAATAAGCCATGATATAAACAGTAAAAACAAGTTATACCTCAGTTTTTATGGAGGTGATGACAGACTGGGTTTTTTCTACAATAATAAAGGTGAAAAGATAAAAAATAACACCAAATATATTTGGGGAAATATACTTGCAACAAGTCGTTGGCACCATGTTTATTCGTCAAAAATATATAGTGATATAACCCTCTTCTATACAAGGTACAGATATAAAAATAATACAAGATACAGGTCAAATAATTCTGAGGGGTATAACTTATATTCTACAGGGGTAAATGATTTGGGTTTTAAAACTGATTTTAGTTGGCATATTAAAAATAATCTTATCAGGTTTGGAGGAGGGATATCTTATAACTGGTTTAATCCCGGATTAATTAGATATAAGTCTATTGAAAACATTGAAACAAACAAAACAGTGATTGGTGTATCCAATAAAGACAATGCAACAAATACATTTGTTTATGCAGAATCTGATTATAACCCAAACCCATGGCTGAAATTGAATATTGGGTTCAGGGCAACAAATTACCAGACCCAGGGCACCAACTTTTTCTCAGCAGAACCACGCATTTCGTTTAGCTTAAATACCAATAAAATAGGGGTTTTAAAATTTGGGTATTCAGAAATGGTACAACCAGTACATATGTTAACCTATTCAGGAAGTGTTTTCCCTACAGACATATGGCTTCCTTCATCACCTGAAATTGCTCCTGCAAAATCTAAGCAACTTTCTGTTGGTTTTAGCAAAAAAATTAAAGAACAAGGCATTATAATTAGTCTTGAAGGCTATAATAAAAAGCTTAAAAACCTTATTGAGGTAAAAGGAGGTGTGCCCCTTGTTAATACCCAATCATGGGATGAAAATGTTGAGAAAGAAGGAATAGGCACATCCAAAGGTATAGAATTGTTTATAAAAAAAGAAACTGGGAAAAGTAAGGGATGGCTTAGTTATACCCTTTCAAAATCAGACAGGCAGTTTATGAATATCAACAATGGTATCCCATATGTTTTTAAATATGACAGGAAGCATGATATTTCTATTGTATTAAGCCATAGCATCTCTGAAAAAATTGATGTTTCAGCAACTTGGCTTTATGGAAGTGGATACCCAACAACATTGCATCATGGTGTATACCAAACAATCATACCTCATGGATGGAGTTCAAGCACAATCAGCAATGAGCCTTTTGAGATGAGAGGAGAAGCTTATATATACCCAGGCAAAAATTGGTTAAAAATGCGTGATTACCATAAATTAGACATAGGTGTTAATTTGAGGAAAAAGAAGAAAAACAAAAAGGGAAATAATATACTCAGAACATGGACACTTGGGATTTATAATATCTATAACAGGCAAAACCCTGTATACTATTATTATGATTATAAAAACCAGCACAACAAAAGCCCCATTGTTATTTTCCAACAAAGTGGTTTTCCCTTCTTTCCTACCCTGAAATACTCAATTACATTTTAATTTTAATTCACATTAATTAAATTTTTCTAAGTATTTATCCCAGCCATATTTTTTAATTTTAAGCCTTTAAATAAACAGTAATCCCAATTTAACCATATTGTTATTTACCATGAAAACAAAAACTCAAACATTCTTCATTTTCTTTTTCTTATGCGTTAGTTTACACCAAAGCAATGCACAAAAAAAACTAGATATAGGTTTTACTGGCGGCATTAACAGGTATTACCCTGAAGCTGATTTTGTTGTCAAAAATCATAACAACTCTTTAAGCAATGGGCTTGGTTGGTCTGCAGGCATGTTCATTGAAAAACATTGGATGCTAAAATTGCACCCTGTACTAGAGTTTAGCTTTACCAGTCTGGGAAGTGATTTATACCTCCAACATAATATAATAGGACAACCTGGAAATCCTCAGGATAGGGAATACATCATTAAAGATTTAAAGAATGAAAAATTTAATTACTTCTCCTTATCAGCAGGCTTTAAATATTATGTAGGGGATAGGTGGTTCATTTATCCGGGTTTTGAAGTTGCCAGGTCATGTAAAAAACAGGATAAATTTGAAGATATTGAGAAATATTTTGATGATTGGCGAGTTACCAACCCATTTATTTTAACTGATGAACATACAAACCAATATGTATCTTATGCCAAAATTGGTATTGGGATCGACCTAAATAAAATAAAACTCCTCCTGGAATATGCTCATGGGCTTAATGATCAACTGGAGTTTTATGATTATGAAGCCCCCTTAGGATTTGCCCGAAAAAACAGTTACATGCAATTCAAAATCCAGGTTCCTGTTTGGAGTAAATAATCATGCCGAAAACAAATCTATGTCTCGACTATACAAAACATGAAAACTAAGATTAAAATAATCATCCTTTTATTTTTAATTGTAACCTGTACAATAAATATTAGTGCTCAAAGAAAATATGAGTTTGGACTAACTACTGGAGCAGTCAGATTTTACCCAGAAGTACAACATTTAGGGTCAAGTCCTAACAACTCCATGGAAAATGGGCTTGGATGGTCAGCAGGAGTATATATACAGGACAACTGGAAACCAAGGCTCTCTCAAATAGTTGAACTTAATTATTATTCCATGCACAGTGACATTTATCTTGAGAAGTTTCCAACAGGTCCCCATGGTGGACAAACCAAGCCTATCGTAGGTGATTTTAAGAATACTTCTTTTAGCACACTATCACTTTCTGCAGGTGTTAAATATTTTCTCAGAAAAAGTTTATTTGTTTATCCATCATTTGAAATTGCAAGGTCACTAAATAAAAAAATTGATATAAATAAGACTTCCTATAATGCTACACTGGGAGTTGGTATTGACCTGAAGAAAATAAGTGTCTTATTGGAATATGCTTATGGTTTAAAGTACCAAAGGTTGGTTTATGATCCTGCAGTTCCGTTTGCTTCTACACATAGGAATAAGTACCTACAATTAAAAGTACAAGTCCCAATCATAAATATGTAGTTCATTTAAGATTAAAACCAAAACAATGACCTTTAAAAGCATGATAACATTTAAACAAACAATCATTTTAGTATTCTTCCTGTTTATTGCTATCCCATCAGTTTATGCACAAAAAAAATTAAATATTGGTATCACTACTGGTGCAATCAGATTTTATCCAGAAGCTTCCTTTTTCCATGGTACATACAACAATTCATTGGAAAATGGTTTTGGCTGGTCAGCAGGTATTTTCTTTGAGTATCATTGGAAAACAAAAATCCATCCAATAGTTGAATTGAATTATTATAACCTGACCAGTGACCTATACCTTCATGAAACTGTTTTTTCTTTCACTGAGGATCCTCCAACCAGAAAGGATGTAATAAAAGACTTAGAAGGTGAAGCCTTTAATTATTTGTCTTTGTCATTTGGTTTTAAGTACTATTTCGGGGAAAAATTGTATGTATATCCAGGTTTTGAGGTTGCAAGGTCATTTGACAAACCTGTTTCTTTTGACAAACTTAAAGGTTATTTTGGTGACTGGATGATTACCCAAAAGGCCATAGATATCTTAAAAGAAGAATACACCAAAAGGATTATTTCAAATGCTAAACTTGGGATTGGGCTAAATTTAAATAAACTTGACCTAATTTTGGAGTATTCCTATGGATTAAATAAACAATTAGATTTTTATGATTTTGAAATCCCCATGGGCTTTGCAAAAAGAAATAACTACCTGCAATTAAAAGCCCAAATCCCAATACTGAAAAAATAACAAAGCCATATAAAGCCAAAACAATGTCCTTGAGAATAGCCATAAAAACCATGAGCATTTTAACTTTCATCCTAATAAATGGATGTATTGAAGATGTACAGTTAAACCTTAAAGATGAAGAGCCAGAAATTGTATTAAACTGTATTTTAAACACTGGTCAGGATACAGTAACAGCATGGTTAAGTAAATCACAACTAATCTCTGAGAACAAACCCTTTGTTGCTATCAAAGATGCTGAAATATCCCTCCGAGAAGATGGTGTAACCATTGGAGAATTTATTTGGCAGGATAGTAGTGCTTATATCCTCCCCATAAAACCAGAGCCAGGGAAAAAGTATAAAATTGAAGCAAAAGTGGGAGGAAAAACTGTGTGGGCTGAAACCAATATTCCTGATCCAGTTTTTGCCACTATTCAAATTGCAAAATACAATTTTGTTGGAAAAAATTATATGGTCAGCTTAACAGATGACCCAAATACAACTAATTACTATTGGATTTCAGCCTATGGGAGAGAAGGCAGGGAAGAAGACCAACAATACAACATTGCTTTTGCTATCTTTTCAAATTTTTTATATGCTGATGATTTTAACCAAAGGGTATCTGAATATGGAGGATATAATTTTGAATATGAATATTACTTAAGGTTTACTGATAAAGAAATCCAAAATAAACCTGTTGATGTGGTTTTTGTACCTGCAGGAATTAACCTTCCTCATCAGGTTTTCTTATTAAGTACTGATGTACATCTTGATAAATATATGAAGTCAAGTATCCTATTGGAGCAAATGGATATATTTGTAACAGAATCACCAAATACATATTCACCCTTTCCTGTTTATTCAAATATTTATGGAGGCACTGGTATTTTTGGCTCAATGAATAGTATATCCAAAACATTCTCAAAAAAGTAGGAAGCAATGAAAAAGTTAAAACAAATACTGCTTCTTACTTTAATCACTTTAATTATCTCTGGAACCTGTTTAGCCCAAAACAAGGTAATAGTAAGTGGTTATATAAATGATGGTGAAACAGGAGAAAGGTTGGCAGGTGCTACCATATATTCTGCTATAGAACAAAAAGGTGCCAGTTGTAATAATTATGGTTTTTTTAGTTTAATACTTCCTGCCAAATCAACAGAGCTTATTGCCAGATTTGTAGGTTATGAAGCAAAATCCATAACTATCAATATTGAAAAGGATACTATTATAAATATCTACTTATTTGCAAACAATGTTATAGGTGAAGTGGAAGTTAAAGCTTCTGCTAAAGAAGATTTTTTATTATCACCTACCATGAGTATGCATCAAATAAGTGCTAAAGATATAGGGAAAATACCTGCTGCACTTGGCGAACCAGATGTTTTAAAAGCCATCCAACTGTTACCAGGGGTATTTTTTGCACAAGAAGGAAACACCGGGTTCAGTGTAAGGGGAGGTAATCCTGACCAAACCTTGATATTGCTGGATGGTGTGCCAGTATACAATGTAAACCACTTGTGGGGCTTTATGTCTTTGTTTAATAATGATGCAATAAAAGGGGCTAAATTGTATAAAGGAGGGCTGCCTGCACGTTTTGGTGGAAGGTTAAGTTCTGTCCTGGATATCAGTATGAAAGAAGGCAACATAAAAAAGAAGTCAGGTACTTTTTCTATTAGCCCAATAGCAGCCAGGTACACTTTTGAGAGCCCTATTGTAAAAGACAAAGCTTCATTTATGCTTTCTGCCAGAAGGACATGGTTAGATGCTTTGTTACAAGGCTACCAAAGGCTGGAAGGACAAAATGACTCTGAAGGGGCTCAACTAACCACCTATGGATTCTGGGATATTAATGCAAAAGCCAATTGGATTATAAACCAAAACAACAGGCTGTACTTAAGCTTCTATACCGGAAAGGATGCTTTTATCCATGAAGACAAGGAGGGAAACTTTAATGACTACTTAAAGTTTAGCTATAATTGGCAAAATTTAACCAGTGTGTTAAGATGGAACCATGCCTTTAACCCATCTTTATTTGCAAACTTTTCATTCTATAACAGCCAGTTTAAGCAAGAATACAGCACTAAATTTGAAAATAATGGTAAAAACTCTTTCATAGGATATAATAAACTGAATGACATTTCTGCAAAAGGGGACTTTGATTGGTATCCTTCTTTTGCAAAAAACATGAAGTTTGGTTATAAATTGTCCCTGCAGAAGTTTAGCCCTGAAATTATTTCTATAAAAGATGATAGCACTTCCATTGAGCTAAATAAAGATATATTTACTGAGAATTTAATTGCTAATGTTTATGCTGAAGGGGAATTTGATTTTTCAGAAAAGTTGACAGCTAATATTGGGGCAAGGATAGGTTTCTTTTCTGCAAACAAAAGAAAATATTTTAGTTTTCAGCCCAGGGTATCCATGAGGTATTTAATTTCAAATGATTTATCAGGGAAAATATCTTACTCCAGGATGAAACAATATTTGCATCAATTGCAAAACACGACATTAGGCATCCCCACAGAACTATGGGTTTCATCCACGAAAAATATTAAGCCAGGCACTTCTAATTTATACTCAGCAGGGTTATTTTATCAGCCCTCAGGAAAAATCCAATTTTCAACAGAAATCTATTATTCCTCTTTACAAAACCTTATAAAATACAAACAGGGCATTGAAGCATTAAAAGAAAGAGGTGAAAGTTGGGAGGATTATATAACTTCTGGTAATGGGAAAACCTGTGGGATAGAATTTATGGCTGAAAAAAAATCAGGGATATTTACTGGGTGGATTTCCTATACTTTATCAAGAAGTACTCGCCAATTTGATGAAATTAATTTTGGGAATACTTTTCCTTATGCTTATGACAGAAGGCATCAGCTTTCAGTATATACAAATCTATTTTTGGGGACAAAAAGTAAAAAAGGAAGAAAAATAAATACTACACTATCAACAACTTTTAATTTTGCATCAGGGAATAATATTACCCTTGCAACACAAGAGTATCAGGCAATTCCACTACCCTTTATGGAAGGGTCAAGATATAGTGCAAAATGGTTTAGCAAAAGAAGTTTAATTAACCAGGAAAATAATTTTCGGATGCCAAACTTTCACAACCTAAGCATATCTTATAATATTGAAAGAAAATTAAATGGGAAATCCTCTATCTGGAATTTTTCTATCTACAATGTTTATAATAGGAGAAACCCTTGGTACTATTACAAAAAAAGCAACCAAATCAAACAGGTTAGCATATTTCCCATTATGCCCTCTATTTCATTTACTTACAAATGGTAAAAAAATAGCCCTGGATATAATATTTGGAAAGAAAGTATATTACTTAACCAAGAAATAACCTTTTGATTCTGAATAATTACAGGCACTAAAAATATATGAGAATTTTTGCGACCTTTGCCCAATAAATTGAAGCAAATGAGAAATAATAAGGGAAAAACAGGTGAAAATAAAAGTAGGAACAGGGCTAATGAAAAAGGCATTAGGGGGAAACGCTCAAAACCAGGAGAAAACAATCCTAAGTTTAAGGAAACAGGAAGGAAAAGTAAATTTAAAACCAAGGATAAAAGGAAAACTACAAGGCCAACCAAAACAAACCAGGGTAACAGTGAAGGCATTCGCCTAAATCGTTACATATCTAATTCAGGAGTTTGTTCAAGAAGGGAGGCTGATGAATTTATAAAGGCTGGTGTAGTAACCATTAATGGGAAAGCAGTAACTGAATTGGGTACAAAAGTTGTTGATGGTGATATTGTGAAATTTGATGGAAGGACATTGTATCCTGAAAAAAAAGTTTATGTCTTGCTGAATAAACCTAAAAACTATGTAACAACTACTGATGATCCACATGCTGATAAAATTGTTATGGATTTGGTTAAAAATGCATGTTCTGAAAGGATATACCCAGTGGGGAGGTTAGATAGAAATACTACTGGGGTGTTGCTTTTTACAAATGATGGGGAATTGTCAAAAAGGTTAACACATCCCAGCTATAGCCATAAAAAAATATACCATGTAACCCTTGATAAATCTGTAACAAAACAACATATTGTTGACATTGCCAATGGAATTGAACTGGAAGATGGCCCAATTGCTGCTGATGCTATTAGTTACATATCTCCTGATAACAAACTGGAAGTGGGCATTGAAATCCATTCAGGGAAGAACAGGATAGTGAGAAGGATTTTTGAGCATTTCGGCTACCATGTCAGAAAGTTGGACAGGGTCTATTTTGCAGGCTTGACCAAGAAAAATTTACCCAGGGGGAAATGGAGGATATTAAGCCAGAAGGAAGTTGGTTTTTTGAAAATGGCAAAGTAGGTACTTGCTGAAAATTAATGTAATTTTAGGTCATTTCGCGTACTAATAATTTACGCTTTGGAGAAAGAGTTTTTAAAAATAATAAAACAGAATCAAGGTATCATCCATAAGGTTTGCAGTATTTACTGTGATTCTGAGGAAGATAGGCAAGATTTATTCCAGGAGATTGTTGCACAACTCTGGAAGTCTTTCCCATCATTTCGCCAGGAATCAAAATTCTCAACCTGGATGTACAGGGTAGCTTTGAATACTGCAATAACCTCTTTCAAAAAAGCGAAAAGAAGGCCAGACCAGGATAAATTAACGTATGATAATTTCCAGGTTGAAGATGATACATTGCATTCAGGATTGGAAGATAACATCAAGCTGTTACATAAGGCAATAGCCAGGTTGACAGGTGTTGAAAAATCAATTATCCTGTTGTTCCTTGAAAACAAAAAATATGAAGAAATTGCTGAAATAACTGGCATTACCCAAAATTATGTGAGGGTAAAGATGAACAGGATAAAGAAGAAGCTTAAAACTTATATGAATATAGTGGAGTAAATGAAAATTGAAGACTTACAAAAAGCATGGGATAAATACTCGTCAAAGGATACCATCCAACTTGATGAGGATGCCATTAAGGAAATGCTTGGCAAAAGGACAAAAAGCCTGATTGAAAGAATTGACAGAAATGTTAAAATTGGGTTTGGCGTGCTGCTGGCTTTGATTCTCTATATCATTATTGATTATTTTGTGATTTATCCAAATTTTAAAAATGTGAATGGTGTAGAGCTAGATATCCCTACCTGGATTATTGTTATGGATTTGCTTAGCAACTTGTTCATAATCACTACCTTCATCTATTTTGCTATTACTTATTTTCGCGTAAAAAACAGGTGCTCAGTAATTTGTAACCTAAAGGATACCCTCATAAGGATCATTAGCATCCTTAAATTATATGAAAGGCTTTTCTTTTTTGCATTGATCATAATCCTTCTTTCAGTTAGTGTCAGTTACATCTTTGGGCTTCAGTTTGGGTTGATTACCCAGGCAAAAGAGCAAGGGATGGAGCTATCTGAATTAGGCACTACCCAAATTGCAATTACCCTGGTCATTGGGGTAATGTTCCTGGTTTTAATGGCAGGAGGGCTATTTTTACTTTTTCGTTGGGGTTTCAGGAGGCTCTATGGAAACTATTTATTCAGGTTAAAAATGACCTTGAAGGAGCTTAATGAAATTGATTGAAAACCATCAAAGCCCATAGGACGTATTTAAAATTTGCCATCTGATAATTATACCATGAATGTTCACATAGTGTAACTATTATCCTATAACCAAAATTTTTCAAAGTCCTGGCAGCTTCTTAATAGAAGTAGGTATTTTTCAAATCCTGTTTTTTATTCAAAGAACCTTGATTACTTTTGGGGAAGAAAAATGCAGCTGTATGTCAGAAGTCCTATTTAACCAGAATTTGCTTGTCAAATACCTTCAAAAACCTGCTTCTGAATTTACCAAAGAAGACATTATCCTTTATATAGAAGATCATGAGGTCAGGATGGTCAACCTGCGTTTTGTTGCTGAAGATGGTAAATTAAAAACCCTGAACTGTATGGTTACAGGCCATTCAGTTCTTGAGAACCTGTTAACCTATGGTGAACGTGTAAATGGGAGTAGCATTTTTTCATTTCTGGAAAGGAATTCTAGTGATATTTTTATAGTACCACGTTTTAACACAGCCTTTTTGAATCCTTTTTCTGAAGTTCCCTCACTGGATATTTTGTGTTCATTCCATAATGCTGATGGCAGCCCTCTTGAAAGTGCTCCTGGAAGCATACTTGAACGGGCTATAGAAAGGTTTACTGAACAAACAGGGATGGAATTTAAATGTATGTTGGAACTGGAATATTATGTGTTTTCTGAATCCAGTGAAGATGCACATGATTATTTTGATAACCATTACATGAGTTCTGAGCCTTTCACAACTTTTGAAAATTTGAGGATTGAGGCGTTAAAACTTATTGCCCAGTGTGGAGGTAAAATAAAGTTTGGGCATAGTGAGAGAGGCAGGTTTATAAAAAATGGGAAGGCATTTGAACAGCATGAACTGGAGTTCCAGGTTACTTCTGCAATTGAAGCAGTTGACCAGCTTATTATCTCAAAATGGATATTAAGGATGCTGGGGGTTAAACATGGAGCCACTGTAACATTTATTCCAAAAATCACTTTGCTACAAGATGGTAATGGCCTCCATTTTCATTTTGAGGTTGAAAAAGAAGGGGTAAACCAACTTGTTGAAAAAGGGCAGTTAACTGATGTTGCCAAAAAAATGATATCAGGGATCATACACCTGGCACCTGCAATATCAGCATTTGGGAATACAATACCAGTATCCTATTTGCGAATTATGCCAGGGCAAAATGCCCCACGTTTTTTATGCTGGGGAAAAGGAAACAGGTCAACCATTGTGAGGATACCTTCTGTACAGGAAGGAGATAACCAAACTGGAGATAAGGAGCAGTTGGCAGAAAACAACCAAACAATTGAATACAGAGGAGGAGACTCATCAGCTGATATAGCATTGTTTACTGCATCATTAATTATTGCTGCACTATATGGTTTTAAGGATGATAAAGGAGCTGATGCATCTGAAGGGTTTTATTGCCCTGAGAACCTTTATAAAATAAAAGATGAAGATATTTCGTATAATCAACTTCCTGGCTCTTGTAATGATGCTGCTGGGCATCTGGAAAAATCCAGGCAGGTGTTTGAAGAAGGGGGTGTTTTCACAAAAACAATAATTAACCATACAATACTTAGGCAAAGGGCTTTTAATGACAAAGACCTTACAAAAAACTATGTATTGTATGGCGAAAATTCAGAGTTTGAGGATATGATCCAGAAGTATTTGCATTTCATGTAAAAGAATAGTTATGACATTAATAAGATCTATTTCAGGAATAAGGGGGACTATTGGTGGTAAGCCAGGAGAAGGGTTGTCACCTGTTGATGTAGTAAAATATGCAGCTGCATATGCTGAATGGGCAAAGAATGTAAAACCAGGGAACAGGCTTAAAGTTGTAGTAGGCAGGGATGCGCGTATTTCAGGGGGAATGGTAAGCTCACTTGTGATAAATGCACTTGTGGGGATGGGAATTGATGTTGTTGACATAGGCTTGGCAACAACCCCAACCACTGAAATAGCAGTGGTAGAAGAACAAGCTAATGGTGGGATAATACTGACAGCTAGCCACAACCCTAAACAATGGAATGCACTGAAGCTGTTGAATGATGATGGGGAATTTTTAAATGCTCAAGAAGGGGCTAAAATCCTTGAACTTGCTGAAGCCGAAAATTTCAATTTTGCAGAAGTAGATGAGCTGGGGAGTGTATTAAAAAAAGGCTATACAAATATCCATATTGAGCAGGTTTTAAACCTGGATTTAGTGGATGTGGAGGCAATAAAAAATGCAGGTTTTAAAGTAGCCATTGATGCAGTTAACTCTGTTGGAGGTATTGCCATTCCCCCTCTTTTAAAAGCTTTGGGAGTTGCTGAAGTAGTTGAAATTAACTGTGAGCCAACTGGTTATTTTGCCCATACACCAGAACCATTGCCTGAGAATTTGGTTGAAATATCTGAAATTATTAGGAGCAATAAAGTGGATGTTGGCTTTGTAGTTGACCCAGATGTTGACAGGCTGGCCATAATTAATGAAGATGGCAGCATGTTTAATGAAGAATACACATTAGTAGCTGTAGCTGATTATATATTAACCCACACACCTGGCAATACTGTTTCCAACCTTTCATCAAGCAGGGCATTGAGGGACATCACTGAAAAACATGGGCAAAACTATTCTGCAGCTGCAGTGGGAGAGGTAAATGTGGTAGCCAAAATGAAGGAAACACAAGCTGTAATTGGAGGTGAAGGAAATGGTGGGGTGATATACCCTGCAGCCCACAATGGACGTGATGCTTTGGTGGGTGTAGCTCTTTTCCTGACCTTATTGGCAAAAAGTGGATTAAAATCTTCAGAGCTAAGAAAAACCTATCCAGATTATTTTATTTCAAAAAATAAAATTGAACTGACCCCTGAGATTGATGTGGATCATATCCTGGTACAGGTAAAAGAAAAGTATAAAAATGAGCGAATTACTAATATTGATGGGGTGAAAATTGATTTTGCAGAATCGTGGGTGCACCTAAGGAAATCCAATACAGAACCCATTATCAGGATTTATTCTGAAGCTAAATCAATGAAAGAGGCAGAAAAGTTGGCTAATAAAATTATTGCTGATATAAAGTCATTGATTTAAACAGTCTTATAAAAGAGGCTTTAAAATAATTGCTTACATTTGCCCCCTGATTTTAAGAAGTAAAACTTGGCAGGTTCCATCACCCTGCTGCAAAAAATTAAAAAAATGCAAAACGAACTTTTATGGCTGGCTATGCTGCTGGCAAATTTTTCCCTGATCATTTTAGCATACAAATTTTTTGGCAAATGGGGTTTAATTATGTGGATACCCATATCAGTAATTGTAGCCAACATTCAAGTAATCCAAACCATTACACTGTTTGGTGTAGTTGCTACCCTTGGCAATATTGTGTATGCATCTTCATTTCTGGTAACAGATATCCTTTCTGAAAATTATGGCAAGAAGGAGGCTCAAAAAGCTGTATGGATTGGTTTTTTCAGCCTGCTATCAATGGCTTTGCTGATGAACCTTGCCTTATTTTTCAAACCATTTGATGGAGACCCTTTTGCTGCAACAACACATGAGGCTTTAAGTACCATATTTAAACTGATGCCAAGGATTGCAGTAGCCAGTTTGGCTGCCTACCTGTTATCTCAAAGGCATGATGTGTGGGCATACCATCTCTGGAAAAAAAGGTTTACAAAAGAAAACCAAATATGGATCAGGAACAACCTGAGCACCATGATATCCCAGTTGATTGACAGTTCAGTTTTTGTGGCCATAGCCTTCTATGGTGTATTTGAGGCACCTGTTTTAATTGAGATTTTCCTAACAACCTATATCCTGAAATGGGTAGTGGCTGCTGCTGATACCCCATTTATTTATTGGGCAAAAAAAATATTTAAAAATAGAAAATTCTTAGTGCAATAATTAATGGCAGTATGACTCCAAGTCAAACCATCACTAAAAACTAAAATGACCTGTACAATTGGACATAAAGGTTTCTTATATTGACTAACTGGTACTTTTTATAATCTCCTTCAATTGGACCATCATAACACAATAAAGTGTTTTTTGCTTTCTCAGGAAGTATCTTTTTAATCAGGTCAAGCCCCTTAAAGGTTGTTGTGTTGAATGTTTCAGAAGATTTTATTTCAATGGCATCAAACTGAAATACATTATGGGTTAATATATCTACTTCATTATGGTGGCTATCACGATAAAAACAGAGGTTATCCTGTTTCCCTGTATTGGCTAGGAATTTTTTAATTTCCATGACAGCTAAATTCTCAAACAGGCTGCCCAGGTATGGTGATATTGAAAGCTGTTTAGGGTCATTTATTCCCATAAGAAAGGCAGCTAACCCAACATCATAAAAATAGATTTTAGGTGATTTTATAAAACGCTTGTTTATATTGGCATGAAATGGTTTGAGCATATAAATAATATAGGAAGCTTCAAGGATTGAAACCCATGATTGGATGGTTTTAACACTTACCCCAACTTCATTTGAAAGGGCTGATGCATTAAATAACTGCCCAATCCTACCTGCACATAAACCCAGGAATTTCTGAAATAAGTTTATATCTCTAATAGATATAAATTCATTCAAATCACGCCTAATGTATGTTTCTAAATAGTTGGAGTAGAATTTTGTGGGATTTTGGTTAAATGCAAAAATCCTTGGAAAAAATCCACGATAAATTATTTCATGGGTAGGTACTTCTCCTTTTAAATTGTAGGCTTCATCAATTGAAAAGGGCAACAGCCTTTGAATAGCAGTCCTTCCAGCCAGTGATTGGGAAATTGTGCGTGTAAGTTCAAGCTGTTGGCTTCCTGAAATAATGTACATTCCTGGCTTGTTGGCCTTATCAACAATGCCTTGCATATAAGAAACCAATTCAGGAATATGCTGTATCTCATCAATTATGATCCCATCCACGCCATCTTGAAGGAATTTTATTGGGTTGTTTTTAACATAGTCCCTAGTATTAGGGTCTTCCAGGGTTACATATTTCTTTTCAGGGAAAAGGTTTTTTAATAGTGTAGTTTTTCCAGATTGGCGTGGACCTGTTAAAGTAATAACAGGATATTCATTGAATATTGCTTTAAGCTCTTTTTCCTGTTTTCTTTTAATATACATTATTGTGTAAAATTGGAGTACAAGTACAAATATACGCAATATAATTGTATTTGTGTTTAGTGTTTTGTGTATATTTGTATTTTAGGGTATGGAATATAATTAGGTTTCATTTATGTTGCCATTAAAGATAAGCTTATTATCCTAAGCCTATAAACACTGCAAAAAAGATTACTTTCAATTCCATAATATAGATTATAAACTATAGGCTTAACTGATCTTTTTTATAGTTTTGTCATATTAAATCTAAAGGTCAAAAATGAAAATATTCAAATTTGGAGGTGCCTCAGTAAAAAGTGCCAGTGCTGTCAAAAATGTTGCTGAAATAATAGGTCAATATAATGATAATATTGTAATCGTTGTTTCAGCAATGGGTAAAGTAACCAACCTGTTAGAAGAGCTAGTAAGGAATTATTTTTTCAACCAAAAAAAGAAGAAACAAAATATATTTAATGAATTCAAAAACTACCACCTGGCAATTATTGAAGAATTATTTGGTGAAGGTTGTGTCCCAGAGAGGGTAGCCAAACTTTTTTCCCAGTTGGAGGAGAAAACAAATTCATCACCTGGTGAAAATTATGATTTTGAATATGACCAGATAATCTATTTTGGGGAATTGTTTTCCACTACAATCATCAGTGAATATTTTCTGAGTATCAAGAAAAACATCCATTGGGTTGATGTAAAAGAATGTATAAAAACAGATAATTTGCATAGGGCAGCCAATGTAAACTGGGAGTTGAGCAAGAAATCAATTAAAGAAGTATTCTCGTTTTCAGGTACCAACCTTTACATTACACAAGGCTTTATTGGGTCTACAGAAGAAGGGGTTCCCACATCATTAGGTAGGGAAGGGTCAGATTTTACAGCAGCTATTTTAGGAAATGCCCTTGATGCAAAAGATGTTACCATTTGGAAAGATGTACCTGGGGTATTAAATGCTGACCCCAAGTTAATACAACCTACCCAAAAACTGAATGAATTGTCATACAGGGAAGCCATTGAAATGGCTCATTCTGGAGCCAAAGTAATCCATCCCAAAACCATCAAACCTCTTCAAAACAAGGATATTCCATTATGGGTTAAATCATTTGTTGATCCTGAAGCTGAAGGTACTTTGATCCATCCAGTTGGTTATAAACTTGAACTCACGCCTGTGTATATTATCAAGCAGGAACAGGTGCTTATAACCCTCTCTCCCAGTGATTTCTCTTTTGTGGGGATTGATGATATCCAGGACGTGTTTACCCATTTTCCAGGGGTGAGGTTCAGGGTCAACATGTTCCAGCAATCAGCCATTGACTTAAACCTGGTTATCGACCATCCTGAATTTGGATTGGATGATATTATTGCAGACCTGTCAAAAAACTATGAGGTTAAATACAATACTGGGCTTGAATTGGTTACCATAAGGTATTATACTGATGAGGTTGTTGATAAACAAATTAAAGGGCGTAAAGTATATATTGAACAGAAAAGCAGGAAAACTGCCAGGTTGGTGCTGAAATAATCACGTGTTAGGAAAAACCAGGGAAAGTATTTTTAGCTTTATTTCTAAATAAATAATTATTTAACAGATTCAATCTCAAAAATATTGTAATTTTATTGGGGTATGTTTTACATATAAATCAAAAATGTGCTAACATGTGAATGAAGGGCGATCAAGCTTTTCTAAAATTTTTAAATAATTTTTGGGTACTTGAAAATTTCAAAAGGATGAAACAAAAGAAAATACTTCCTTATGCCATAGTACTATTAGTTGTAGCAATCATATTACTGGTAGTTGGTAAAAATGCTGGATGGTTTGGTAGTTCAGTTACTGTTAAAGTTGCAACAAAAGTTGTTGAAAGTAAGACTATTACTGAGTTAATTACTGCCAATGGCAAAATACAACCTGAGACTGAAGTAAAAATAAGCCCTGATGTTTCAGGAGAAATTATTGAATTATATGTAGAAGAAGGGAATGAAGTTACCAAAGGAGACCTTTTGGTGATTATCAAACCTGATGTATATATTTCAGCTTTGAACAGGATGGAGGCCACATTAAATTCAGCTAAAGCAAGGCTTGCCCAGGCTGAAGCACAAGAAATTGAAAGGGGGCTATCTTTTAAAAGGGCTAAGCAATTATTTGAAAAGGGTACCATACCTGCATCTGAATTTGAAACAGCTGAGTCCTCATACAAAGTGGCTAAATCAGAAGTAAAAGCAGCCCAGTTTTCTGTGAAAAGTGCAGAGGCTTCAGTAGCTGAAGCACAAGAACAATTGACGAAAACAAAAATTTATGCCCCAATTTCAGGAACTATATCACGCCTAAATGTTGAAAAAGGAGAACGTGTAGTAGGTACCAATATGTATGCCGGTACTGAGATGATGGTGATTGCCAACCTTGACCTGATGGAGGTAAAAGTGGAGGTGAATGAGAATGATATTGTAAAAGTAGCTAAAGGAGATACTGCTTTGGTTGAAGTGGATGCTTACCTTAAAAGGAAATTTAAAGGGATAGTTACTGAGATAGCTAATTCAGCAAATACAACAGGGGCAACAACTGACCAGGTCACAAATTTTGATGTAAAAGTTTTGCTTCTTAAAAATTCTTATGCTGATTTGTTCAATGAGAATGAAAACAGTTTTTACCCATTTCGCCCAGGAATGTCAGCAACTGTTGATATTCAAACAGAAACCCGGGAAAATGTAATTTCAGTTCCAATCCAGGCTGTTACAACAAGGCTTGTGAATGAAGAGAAAGATAAGGAAGAAGGGCCTGAAAATAGGGATAGAGACAAAAAAGAACCTGAAGAAAAAGAAGAAGTTGTATTTGTTCTGGGAGATGATGCCAGGGTAAAAAAAGTTAAAGTTGAAACAGGTATCCAGGATAATAATTTTATTGAAATAATAAAAGGGCTGGAATCTGGAAATGAAATAGTGGTGGCACCTTATAATGCAATTACCAGGAATTTAAAAGATAGCATTGTGGTGGAAGTGGTAAAAGAGGAAGATTTATATAAAAAGAAATAAGTAAACCTAAAAATAATTCTAAGGCTGGTTTTTCCAGCCTTTTTTATGCTTGCCGGCTCCAAAACAGCCTCTTATTTTCCCTCAAAATAATCACGTGAGGTAATGGTATTGTTTTCAGCAATTGCAGATTTTACAATCAGTTTTGTTGATTCCTTTATTTCAACACCATCCTTTTTGTAGGTTTTATTGAGGGATAGGTCTTCTACACCTTTATTGTTATAGTTCACAGAAAAATCATAAGCAACATCAGTGATAAAATTGTTATTATCAGCACTAATTGCCAAGCCCCTTCCCAATTGGTTTTGTTTTGGGGCAGAAACCCAGCACTCGATCCTCATCACAGCATAATTATTTTTGTTGATGTATATTTTCCCTTCAAATTGATTGGCATAAAAATCACCTGTGCCTTCAAATGTAGGGGCTAATTGTTTAAAACCAACCAGCCAAGTTGAAACCCCTTTGTAAGTGGGTTCTTCTTCCATGCTTAATATGTAAGAATTTAGCAAGCTGGGGTTTAAAATGGAAGAGGCAGACCTGGCAAAATCAAGGTTCAATAGCTCGTCAAGGTTTGTATTACCATCATACAGGCTGTAACTTTCAAAGTTCTTTTTGACATTAGAAAAACGGTAATTCCTGTTTTGGTAAGCATCTAGTTTTGATGGAGCCTCATAGCCATTTTTGTCTGTAATTTCAACTGTTGCATCACGTTTTTTTGATTTCCCTTCTGCAATTTTTTTCCATGAATAATCACATACCATAGTAAAAAGGCCATCCTGGAAGTTTTTATGGATATTTTCAGATGCAGTTCTCAATATCCTCAACAACACTTTTGATTGGGCATTAATATCAATATCATCAATACTGTAAGATTGGGCTTCAAGCCTTACCAGGGCAAACTCCTTTCCAAATAACTGGGATACTGGGAGGGTTTTATTTTTAAAACCAACAGCAGAAAAGAAAATTTGATACTCCTTGAACTCTTCAGGGATTTTCAGTTCAAACTCACCTTCAGCATTGCTGGCAGTGCCATAATATGTTCCTTCTAGCCCAATGTTTGTATAAGCAACAGGGTTGCCTGAATTATCTACAACTTTACCAACCAAGGTAGCTGCTACATTTCCTTCCTGGGCATTGGCTGCCAAACTGCCAATAACAAATACCAATAAAATTAAACTCCACTTTGATTGCTGTCCTATTATTTGTTTCATACCTAAAAATCTTTATTCCTTAGAATTTTCTAAAATTACAAATAAATACAATTCCACTATTCTTATAACGTTATTATAGCAGTGTATTATTTTTATCTTTGTAAAACTTAATAGAAATTTTATGAAATTGGTTCAACTTCAATATGGCAAGGGATAACAAAATTCATAATTTTTCTGAAAACAAAATAGATTTAACAAATGAATAGGAGCGTAATTACCATATTATTGACTGGGTTTGTGATTTTCTTTTCCTCTTGTGTAGCCAAGAAAAAATATTTGGAAATGGAAAAGGGAAGGTTAAATGCTGAACAAAAAGTGCGCGAATTAACAACAGAGAATAATGCAAAAGCAGAACGCATAAAAACAATCCTGGCTGATTATGAAAAACTAAAAGCAGAACTCTTAGGAAGCAATGCTGTGAAAGACCAATACATTGATTCATTAAATAAAGAAGTGTTTATTTTAAGGTCAAATATCAGCCAGAAAAGTGAAACCATGGAAGAAAAGAATTATGCTTTTGAATTTGAAAAACGAAGGCTAAACAATACCCTGGTTGAGCGTGACAGGCGGATAAAGTCAATGCAGGCAGAGATCACACGCCTTGAAAATAATATAAAGGAAAAAACCATTACCATTGAGCAAGGAGAATTTGACCTTAATGAAGCAAAGAATGAGCTAAAAGTGATGGAAGGCTTAAAACAAAGGCAAGAAGAATCAGCAAATGCTTTGGAAGGAAGATTAAAAAAATCCCAGGATGAAGTAGCTGCATTAAAAGCCCAAATGAAAGAAAAAGATGCTGAGATAACCAGGCTAAGCAATACAGTTAAATTATTGAAAAAAGAATTAGGGAGTTAGCCTTTGTCCAACATAAAAAGCTATTATTAACCTAAACCTATATTACTGATGAATCATTTTAAAATATTTTTGACAATCTTTTTGTGTGCAACATTGTCTACATTCTCTGTTCAGGGGAAAGAGTATAAATCTATTTTTAATGGGAAAAACCTTAAAGGGTGGCAAATCCATGGTACTGAAAAATGGTATGTTGAAGATGGGCTATTGATATGTGAAAGTGGACCAGATAAAGAATATGGATATCTTTCAACTGAAAAGTTTTATGATGATTTTGAATTAACCCTTGAGTTTAAGCAACAATCTGATGGGAACAGTGGTGTATTTTTCAGGTCAACTTTTGAAGGCACAAAAGTAAGTGGTTGGCAGGTTGAAGTGGCTCCCCCAGGGCATGGCACAGGAGGTATTTATGAATCTTATGGAAGGGGTTGGCTTATTCAAATCCCTGAGGGAAAAGAAGATATCCTGAAAATGGGGGAATGGAATAAAATGAAAATAAAGGCTGTGGGTGGCCATGTAACAACCTGGTTGAATGGAGCTCAGATGGTTGACATTAAGGATGAGAAAATAGCCAAAGGCAAAGGTTCAGTAGCTTTGCAAATACATTCAGGTGGAGGCATCAAAGTACTCTGGAAGAATATCAAAATAAAGGAATTATAACATAGGTTTTCTTCTATGAACTTTTATGATTTGGAAGGATATGCTTCATCTGTTTCCTATCCTTCTCCCCAAGTTTTAGGGGAGATGTCATCAGTTATCTTACTGATGATAGAGGGGTAACATTTACCTCAACCTACCTTCACGTTTATAAATTTCAAAATATTCCCTAATTGTTGCCCTGACTTCATAGTCACTTGATGTGTAAGCCAATACTTGCTTGCTATTGAACCATATCATAAACTCATCTGCCTGTGATTCATTCATGCCAGTAAGCATCATCACTTTTTCCTTGTTGTAGTTTTGGGAATGCAATTCCCAGTTTTTCTCAAGAGCCACGGCTTGCCTTACAGCCCTTTTCCTTTTCTCTTTTTTGCTGAGGTAATACTGCCAATAGGAAACAGGGTTAAATAGGGCTGCCAATACAGGAGGTTTCTTATTAAATGCATCACCACGCAATTCTGTGGGTACATCTGTGGGCTTTCCATATTGGTCACCTCCAAGGTTTACTTTTTGTTTTTCTCCTGTTACAGTAACTTCATTAATGGGAAAAACAACAGGTTGCAATAAAATGGTTAAAACACTGTCCTCCCTATGGGTTGGAGGGATACCCACAGTTTCATCAACAAACCCAACTGCCGAGATTTTCAGGCTGTCAATGTTAAGCATATCTATGGTGAAGTAACCTTCTATATTGGTAGTTGTACCACCATGGGTCCTGGGGTTTACCACATGGGCATAAGGAACAGGCAACTTGTCAGCTAAATTTATGATCCTGGCTTTTAGGCGTAAAGGCATGGGGTCAATTTCAAAGCCACTATCATAAGCGTCCTCAAATTGGGCATATAAAGAGGTAGTTAAACTCCCCAAAAAAACCAGGAATATGATTTTTATTGCCTTCATGGTTAAAGTATCAGCTTTTCAAAAATAGTTTTTCAAAGTGTATGCCACAAATTGGTAACATTTTTTAACTGCATTTTAACCTTGGTTAAGGAAAGGGAAGGATAGTTAGTCAGGGCTTTACTCCAAGTAAAACCCTTATTAACAGTGGATATGTGGGGTTTTACTTCAACCCTGCAATCCTCTCTTCTAGTACCTTTATTTTGGATTCAGTATCAGCTTTTTTAGCTTTTTCTTTATTGACAACAGCCTCTGGGGCATTGTTTACAAAATGCTCATTGCTTAATTTTTTATTAACTGAATTCAGGAACCCTTTGGCATATTTTAACTCTTCTTCCAGCTTTTTCAGTTCTTCTTCTGTGTCAATTAAATTGCTAAGTGGGATATAGAAATTGGTTGATTTTACCCTAAAAGATGTAGTACCCTTAACTTCTTCTTTTACTTCTTCCATATTAGTGAGGTTTCCTAGTTTTGAAAGGATACTCTCAAATTCTTTATGATAGCCTTTATTCCCTATCTGAATGAAAAGTTCCAGTTCTTCTTTGTTGGGAATATTCTTTTCAAGCCTAATCTTTCTTATTCCTGAAATGGCTTCTTTAACATCTTCAAAAGCTGCAAGCAGTTTTTTATCGAATTTTTTTGCTTCAGGAATCCTTTCAACCATAATGCTCTCCCCTTCTTTCCTCTCTTTCATGTATTGCCAGATTTCTTCAGTAATAAAGGGCATAAATGGGTGGAGCAGCCTTAACAACTGGTCAAACAACTCAATCAATTCTGCATAAGTATTGGCATCAATGGGTTGCTGGTATGCAGGCTTAACTATTTCAAGCAACCAACCTGAAAACTCATCCCTGACAGTGGTATAAATAGTCATCAAAGCATCAGATATCCTGAATTTTTCAAAATGGTCATCCAGGGTAGCAGTTACCTCGTTTAGTTTATTCCTGAACCAATTAATAGCCAGTTTTGAATGAAGAGGTTGCTCAATGGTTTCATCAACTTCCCAGTTTTTAACCAGCCTGAAAGAGTTCCATATTTTTGTAGCAAACCCACTTCCTTGCTGTGGTAGGCTTTCATCAAATAAAAGGTCACCTCCAGCAGGGGAGCACAATAACATACCTACGCGAACACCATCAGCCCCATATTTTTTGATCAGGTCCAGTGGGTCAGGTGAATTACCCAATGATTTTGACATTTTTCTTCTTTGGGCATCCCTTACCATTCCCGTGAAATAGACATTTTTGAAGGGGAATGTATTTTTGTATTCATATCCTGCAATGATCATTCTGGCCACCCAGAAGAATATAATATCTGGTGCAGTGATCAGGTCGCTGGTTGGGTAATAATAGTTTACCTCTTCATTATCAGGTTTTCTGATACCATCAAAAACAGAAATAGGCCATAACCAGCTTGAGAACCAGGTGTCCAATACATCATCATCCCGTGTAAGGGAAAAGCCTCCCCCTTCCCCTCCTAAGGAGGGGTGTTTTTCAAGTGCCAGTTTTCTGGCATCCTCTTCACTTGCTGCAACTACATACCCATAATTTTTAGCTCCCTCTCCTTTTGTGAGGGTTGGAGAGGGGCTTATGTACCAAACAGGTATCTGGTGTCCCCACCATAATTGGCGGCTAATGCACCAATCCTTGATGTTGCCCATCCAATGTTTGTATATGTTTTTAAATTTTGGAGGATGGAATTGGATGGTATCATTCATCACATTTTCAAGGGCAGGCTTTACCAGCTCTTCCATTTTCAGGAACCACTGGGCTGATAATTTAGGTTCAATTACTTCATCTGTCCTTTCAGAGAAACCTACCTTGTTGGTATAATCTTCAATTTTTGCCAGGGTTCCCTCTTTTTCAAGGTCAGCCACAATTTTTTCACGTACAGCAAACCTGTCTTCACCAATATAAATTTGGGCTTTTTCACTGAGTGTACCATCATCATTGAAAATATCTACAGATTCCAAGTTATGCCTCATACCAATTTCATAGTCATTGATATCATGGGCAGGCGTGATCTTAAGGCAGCCAGTCCCAAATTCCATATCCACATAGCTGTCTTCAATAATGGGAACAGAGCGTTTGATCAATGGGACTAGTACCCTTTTCCCCTTTAGGTTCTTAAACCTTTCATCTTCAGGGTTTATACACACTGCTGTATCTCCCAGGATGGTCTCAGGGCGAGTGGTTGCAATGGTTACAAACTCATTTTCTTCCCCCTCAACCTGGTATTTCAGATAATATAATTTTGATTGTACTTCCCTATAAATTACCTCTTCATCAGAAAGGGCAGTTTTGGCTGATGGATCCCAATTTACCATCCTGACTCCCCTGTATATCAACCCTTTTTTATATAGGTCAACAAATACTTTGATCACAGACTCACTCCTGGCTTCATCCATGGTGAAGGCTTTCCTGTCCCAGTCACAAGAGGCTCCCAGTTTTTTTAGTTGCTCCAGGATGATCCCTCCATGCAGGTGGGTCCATTCCCAGGCATGCTCCAAAAATTCTTCCCTTGAAAGGTCATATTTATCAACCCCTTTTTCTTTTAATTTATTTACCACTTTGGCTTCAGTGGCAATTGAGGCATGGTCAGTCCCGGGTACCCAGCAGGCATTTTTACCCTTCATGCGTGCCCTCCTGGCAAGTATATCCTGTATGGTATTATTGAGCATATGCCCCATGTGTAAAACCCCAGTTACATTAGGTGGAGGTATCACAATGGTATAAGGTTCTTTTTCATTTGGAACTGAATGGAAAAACTTATTGTCCATCCAGTATTGATACCACTTTTCCTCAACTGACCCAGAGGAATATTTGCTAGGAATTTCCATGTTTGAAACAATCAAAAATTAAAGCTGCAAATGTACAAGGAAAATAGGAAAAGACAAAGGCTAAAGCTCTACTCAAAATACTTAAAGTAAACATGGCTTCATGTTTTGCAAAATAATTCCTTTGGTAGGTAGAATTTGTGCTTATGTTTGTTTTTTAACCTCTTTTATTCTTCTCTTTTTGTTAGGATTTATCTACTTAAAGTTTGAGAAATATTGAATCTCCATGCCCAGATAGAATTCCAATACAGATCAATAAACAATTGATTAACAAAGAATCTAAAAATTATTGCTTAACCCAGATGTATTCTAGTGCTACTCCAACCCCTCCTAAAAAAATTTGGAGCTTCAATTCATCTGAAGGATTTTTGGGCACTTTGAAATTATATGTTTGCTGATCACTTCCAGTATAATTCCCTCTTGAATTGTTTCCTATAAAAATGGTATGTTTCCCACCTGAATTAGGTGGTGGGTCAAGAGTTAAGTCAATACCTTTGACTACTACCCCCACAGTCATGCCTATACCATGAGCACGAACAGCTCCAGATGCTTTGCCAGATATGTAAATTGAAAAGGGATCTTTAGCATAAAGAACATCTGGTATATCTCCATCAATAGTTACATTAAAATTCCAGTCATAAAATACATCTGTTGAATTTCCCCAAAATTGTTTTGACGTAATTGAAGAAAAGGAAATGGTTGTGGTATTATAGTAGAAATCGTTCCATTTTTGTGAAAATGCAATATTTTGTGGATTCTTTTTTGGCCAGCCCTCTTTCATAATCCACTTGTATTTAGAATTTTTTTGTGTACTGGTTGGTTCTTTTACATTACTTCTCTCAGCCAAACAATTCAGTAATCCATTTATTTCTTTTTGCAATAGTTTAATTTCTGTATTTAAATTAACTTTTGTTTTTTCATAATTCTGAAGATTTAGTTTTTCTTCTTTTATAAATTGTGACTCAATAGAATTTTCCCTATTTGTATTACTTAATTTTGAATTAGCTTGTTCCTGTGCCAGCTGGATTTTAAGATTGAAAAGTTGTGAACGGTTGGATTCTATAGTTTCTATATCAAGATCAAGTTGATCTGCTTCCTTTTTTTGTTTTCCTAGAAACTTCAGTAAATCCTCAGATCTCCAAGACCACTGATTATGATAGTTTGGGTTAAGTATGTTTGTTGGAATTGTCCAACCAGATTCCTGACTGATATTTTGCATTAATCTGTCAACCTGGTTTTTGTAATTTGCAATTTGCTCTTCCTTTTCCTGTATTAAACGTCTAACCCTTGCATTTAGGGTAACATACATATCTTCAAGTTCTTTTTTCTCATCTTCAATAGTTTTCATATTAAAATAAGCAGAACTCATCTGTTTGTATTTATTTTCGGCATTCTGGATCATATTTTGCCTTGCTAAAAGCTCTGCTTTCTTGTCTTGAAGAGTTAATAAGGATTTTTCAATGCTGTTTATCTTATCTTGCAGTTCCTTTAATTTTTTATTCTCAGGTTTGTTTCCATATACTTGGTTCTCTAATCCTTTCCAGTCATCAATGGCTTCCTTTGTGTCTTCAATTTGCTGATTTAATGTTTCAAGTTGTTCATTTTTATTATTAAGAGAATTTGTTTTGGAATTAATCATGTTTTGTAATTGAACATTTGACAAATGAGAGTATTGCTCACAATTAATGCTGGAATTTAAATCTAAAGGATTATTTGTTTTTGAATTGCCAAGCTGTTCCAGTTGGTTGATCTCTTTTTGTAGCTTAAATATTTTGTTTTGAAGTGCCTCTTGGTTTAATCTTGAACTTGTTTTATACAACTCAACCTGATTCATACCCTGTTCAGTTGTTAACTCACCTAGCGCAATTTTCCCAAAAATCTGTTCTAATATTTTTTCTGGGATACAAGTTTAAATTTATTGTTTTCGCCTATTAAAAAATGTGTTTCAGAATTGTACTTCTGCAATAAATCTTTACACTCATTATATTCCTTTTTTAGGAGAATTAGTTTTTCTTCACCACTTGCAAATATATCTTGCCCTATAAACAGGATAATTGAAAAACAGAAGAATACTTTAAAGAAATTACACCCTGGGAAATCATTTTATTTCGAGTTTTGGTTTTTATCAATATTACAGAAAAAAGGCAAGAAATAAAATTTTCGACCAAAGTATTTGCCTGAGATAAAATCGCTTAGGTTTGTTTAATCAAAGGTATTATTTTACTGTAACAATAGATTTATTGAGCTAAGGGTGGTTATTAAATATAGTCAAACAGAAGTAATTTACATTAACCAATTAACGCTAAAAAGTCAGGGTTTCATTTTAAATGAAACCCTGACTAAAGTTGGCCTTTATGCTATATTTTTCTAAACTTCTCCTTCTTTGATCAGGTATTCAGCAATTTGAACTGCATTCAGTGCTGCACCTTTTTTAATTTGGTCACCCACACACCAGAAAGTAATGCCATTAGGTTTTGCCAGGTCTTTCCTGATCCTACCCACATATACATCATCTTTGCCTGCAACAAACAGTGGCATTGGGTATTCATTTTTAGCTGGGTTGTCAATTACTGTAAGCCCCTCAGCATTTTCAAAAGCTTTTACTACATCAGCCACTTCCAGGGGTTCTTCAGTTTCAACCCAAATAGCTTCTGAGTGTGCTCTCATAACAGGGACCCTTACACAAGTTGTACTGACCAATGCATCTGTATGCATAATTTTTTGGGTCTCCCAGAACATTTTCATCTCTTCTTTTGTGTAGTTATTTTCCTGAAACTTATCAATGTGTGGGATCAGGTTCATAACCAACTGGTGTTGGAAAGCTTCTACTTCAGGTTTTTCTCCTTTGGCAGCTTGCTGTAGTTGCTCTTCCAGTTCATACAAACCACTGGCTCCAGCTCCACTGGCAGCCTGGTAAGTAGCCACATGGATTGATTTGATATGTGATAATTCCTCTATGGGTTTCAAAGCTACCACCATTTGGATGGTTGAACAATTGGGGTTGGCAATAATATTTCTGGGCCTGTTTTTAGTATCCTCAGCATTTACTTCAGGAACTACTAAAGGGATATCATCATCATACCTGAATGCACTGGAGTTATCAACCATGATTGCCCCATGTTTGGTAATGGTTTCAGCATATTCTTTTGAAATACTGGCACCTGCTGAAGTCAGGGCAATGTCAATATCTTTAAAATCATCATTGTGCTGCAATTCCTTCACTGTAAGCTTTTTCCCCTTGAATGTGTATTCCTTACCAGCACTCCTTGCTGAACCAAATAGCACTAATTCATTTAAAGGGAAATTCCTTTCTTCAAGCACCTGGAGAAACTCTTGCCCAACTGCTCCACTTGCACCTACAACTGCAACTTTCATTGTTTTTTAATTTTTCAAGTTAATTTCAATATGTATCTTTAATCCTTCAGGCATTAATCCATTGGATGTGCCTGTAAAACTGGTTCAAAATTAGTTTTTTGCTTGAAAACGTTAACATGATGACGCGCAATATTTGTAAATTCTTAACATTCCTGGTTTGTTTCTTTTCCATTGAAAGTAAGGCAGATGAAATCTGGAAAGAAAGTTTTTCAGTTCCAGAAAAAGGGGTTTGGGGTGATGCTGATGGTACAACCATCCATGAAGATATGGAAGGAATTACCCAATGGGCTATTCAATATACAGATGTAATCCTAGAGAGTGAAAGTGACTATTTCAAAACAGTTTCAACTAGTGGCGGGCGTTTTGAGGCCAGGGATATTAATGCTGAAGCTGTATGGATGTCTGAGTGGATTAGCATTAAAGATTATAAAAATATGGAGGTTTCATTTACTGTTGCTGAAACAGGAAGTGGTAACAATACCACAACAAAATACCTGAAAGCTTATTATAAAATTGATGATGGGGGAGAGGTTCTATTTGCTGAAAATGGAATGAATGAAGGGAACTTTGGAAGTGCAGTTGCAAAACAAACAGGGCTGGTAGGTGATTCATTACAAATTGTGGTAAAAATCAGTACAAATTATGCTTCTGATAAAGTGTATTTGGATGAAATAGTGGTTTCAGGAGAGAAAGATATCCAGGTATTTGGCACAAAGATCAGTGTGGTAAAAGCCCCTGCAAGGATTGGGAGAAATGAGGATTTCAATATTACTGGGGAAATTGTGGATGATGAAGGAAGACGGGATATAAATTATTCAGGAACAGTTTACCTGGAAGGGGAAGTTGATTTTTTATCAGGCACACTGGAGGCTCCTGTTGTGAATGGGGTTTGCCAATGGGATGGATTGTCATTTAACCAGGAAGGCAGCTATACTTTTGCCCTGAGCACCCCTACTGATGACCTGGCTCCTGCCTATATAACCATAACAGTGTTGCCTCCTTCTGATTTACTCTTCTTTGATGACTATGAATCAGGGTTTAAAGACAGCTATTCACCTCAGGCAGATTGGATGGTTTCAAATACTGAACCTATTGCTGATGCACATTCACTAAAGCATAATTTGGAAGGAGTATCAGGCAAGAGTGTGGTTTTCCATCCTTTTACTGCCCATTTTAATGAGCAAGGGCTGGAATGGCAGTTTACACTAAGAAATGGTGATTGGGATCCATCTTCATCCAATAAATTCTGGTTCTACCTGGCAACTGATGATACCAATGCAGAAACCCTGAATGGGTATGCTGTGGGGGTCAATATTTCTGGTACTAGTGATATCCTCTCTTTGTGGAAGATGGAAGATGGGGAAGCAGCCCATGAAATTATAAAGTCAACTCTTGATTGGAAAGAAAACATGCAAGTGCAGATTGTTGTTTCACGTTCAGCAAAGGGGATATGGGGGCTGGAATACAGTGCAAATGATGGTAATTGGAGCAATTCTTTTGCAGGGCAAGACACCTCTTCTTTTAGCAGCAATTTTTGGGGATTGCACTTTGGCTATACCTCAACCAGGGCTGGCATGTTGTGGTTAGATGCTGTGGTGATCAGAGCATATGATACCCCTCCATTTATTTCCAATGTGAAAGTAATAAGTGGAGATTTAATTGAAGTTGAATTTAATGAGCCCATCAATACAAACACATTGGATGCAGGAAACTTTTCTCTTCAGGAAACAGGAGGAGAGAATGTAAGCATCCTTTCTGTGGATATTGTGCAGGGAAGCAATAAAAAAGTCCAGTTAACAATTTCTGGTGTCACATCTTTTGAGTTGACCCTTACAGCTACCAATATAACAGACCTTAAAGGGAATACTGCTGGATCAGATTCATGCAATTTTTCTTTTTACCCTCCTGTGATGTCCAATGATTTGGTAATCAATGAAATTATGGCTGACCCTTCACCCCAGGTTGGTTTACCTGAAGAAGATTTTGTTGAATTATACAGTAGGGCTGCTTATCCTCTGCAATTGACCAATGCAGTACTTCAGGTGGGAGATAATGAACGCCCACTGGGAGAAGTTACTTTATTGCCAGGAGAATACCTGATCCTTTGCAAAACAGGGGCTTTTGAAGCATTCAGTAATTATGGGAAAACATTGGCTGTAACCAGTTTCCCAAACTTAAAAACTGGTGGCGATTCTGTCCAGGTTAAAATAAATGGGAAAGTAATCAGCCAAATAACCTATACAAAAGAGTGGTATAATGATATTGAAAAGCAAAATGGAGGCTGGTCTATTGAGCGCATTGACCCTGAAAGGGAATGTGGGCAAGAGGCTAACTGGATGGCTTCAACCCATCTTACAGGAGGGACTCCTGGAACCGAAAATTCAGTAAAAAGAGACAACCCTGATACTGAAAGTCCTTACCTATTATGGGCTGTGGCTATTTCAAACAACCAGGTTGAATTGCTGTTTTCAGAACCTATGAATATGGAGGCTATCCTCAGCAAGCAACATTATTCTGGTTCTGATGGGCTGGGTAGTCCAGAAACTGTTGAGGCAATAACATCAAAAAATGTAATCTTACAATTTGCCTCAACCCTGGTTGAAGGAAAGGTTTATCAGTTAGATTTTCAGGATATCTCAGATGATTGTGGAAACCTGCTGTTAGATGCTTCTGCAACCATCCAGTGGGTTAATATCTACCCTGGAGATGTGGTGATTAATGAGGTGCTATATGACCCATACCCTGAAGGGGAAGATTTTGTTGAATTGTATAATAACTCTGAAAAAAACATTCCTGTAAATAGGATCAGCCTGGCAAGCAGGGATGAAAAAGGTGAGTTGGAAAAGGTCTTTCCATTATCTGATGAGAAGTTTATTTTTGAACCTAACACCTATTTGGTTTGTACCAAAAGCAGCTCTAAAATCCTGGAGTTTTACCATTCAGTGTGCCAGCCCTGCTTTTTGGAAATGTTAAAATTCCCTTCTTATGTAAATAAAGAAGGGGTTGTCGTTTTAATGGCTGACTCAACTATAATTGTTGATGAATTCAGTTATACTGATGACCTGCATTCTCCCCTGTTGTATGATACAGAAGGAATTTCATTGGAAAGGATTTCCTTTACTTCTGAAACAAACAAACCTGGTTCATGGCATTCAGCAGCAGAGCATGTGGGTTATGCAACCCCCGGATACCAGAATTCCCAGTATAAAGAAGAGGGGACCACAAAAGAATTTGTATTTACCCCCAAAAGCATTTCTCCTAATGATGATGGGTATAATGACCAGCTGGATATTATTTACCAACTTGATGAACCAGGATACCTAGCAAATATCTGGATTTTTGATTCAGCAGGAAGAACAGTGGCACAATTGGCAAAAAATGAATTGCTGGGTACTTCAGGTGTAATAAACTGGGAAGGGGAAGATGAAACAGGAAGCAAATTGCCTTATGGAGCTTATATCATTTTGGTGGAGATATTTGATACCAAAGGGAATGTAAAAAGGTATAAAGAGAGCTGCATCCTAACCAACATTTTTGAGTAAAAAAATTTCCCTTATGATTTAGTGGGATATTTTCACCTGTGGCAGGTGAAAGGGAGGGGGTCTATTCAGTTTACCATTTAAATGTTTTTATGTGTAATAAATTAGGTATTCAGCCAACAAATAAATCAAAAATCAATGTTAAAAATTCAACTACCCAGTAATTCATTTATTCAATAATTAATATGAAAAGAAACTTTTCTTACTTTGCTTGGAGAGAGCTAACCAGGTCATCATACTTTATGAAAAATATGGCTGCCAAAGGGGTCATTATTTTCCTTGCCATTTACATGGTTTCAGTGGCCTCATTTTTTGGTTTCAACATGAAAAATATGATTGCTGAAGGCTTTCCTGGAATTCCTCCTATTGAAGCATTTAACTCATTAATATTCATATATATTGGTTTTGAATTGGTGCTGAGGATATTGATGCAGAACCTTCCCACTTTTGGATTTCAGCCATTTTTAATTCTTCCTGTAAAGAGGAAAAGGATTGCAAAGTATATGCTCAACAAATCACTCATGCATTTTTTTAATGTGCTTCCCCTTTTCTTACTGTTGCCTTTTACTTTTACAGTAGCTATCTATGAACTGGAAACTGTAAACCTGTTTTGCTGGGTACTATCCATATATTTTCTTGTATTTGTGAACCATTTCCTTGCTATCTATATTAAGTGGAAGACCAATGAGTCTAACCCATTTTTTTATGGGTTTTTGGCTGTGGCAGCAGGGGTTTATTTTATTGATTATTTTGGCACTGTAGATATCACAGGGCTTTTTGGGCAAGTGTTTGATTTTATTGCTGTAAACCCGGCTACTGTATTGGTTTTTCCTATTTTGATATTCCTTTTCTACCAACTTAACAAAAGCTATTTATGGAATAGGTTTTACTTAGATGAGTTGGGAAACAAGAAAAAGAAAGAGAGTAAGTATGATTTTTCATGGTTGAATAATATTGGGGAATATGGCAAAATGCTTTCACTGGAAGTGAAAATGATCACCCGCAACAAGCGCCCAAGGTCTACTGCCCTGATGTCAATCCTCTTTTTACTCTATGGGTTACTGATATATAGAGATTATGATGGTGAAGCACCTGAGTTTATCCTGGTATTAGGTGGTATTTTTATGACTGGGATTTTTAGCATGATGTATGGACAGTTCTTTCCTTCATGGCATAGCAGGTATTACCCTTTCCTGATGTCTCAAAATGTAAAAATGAAACAAGTATTGCAATCTGCCTTTTTCCTCATGGCAGTAACCAATGTGGTTTATTACCTGCTTTCATTGGGCTATATGTTCATTACTCCCAAAGTGCTATATGTCCATTTTGTAGTGATGCTTTACAATATTGGGGTCAACAGTTTTGTGATTTTTGCCTTGGGGTTGAATAACCTAAAAGCAATTGACCTGGAACAAAGGGCTATGTTCAATTATCAGGGAATGGGGGCAACCCAGTTTCTGATTACTTTCCCAATACTTTTTGGACCCCTTGCTATTTATGGGGTACTTTCATTGCTTTTTGGGAAAACAGCTACCTACTTTATTTTTGGTGGGATTGGGCTGTTGGGGATTATCCTCCATCCATATTTAATTGATTATTTCTCAAAAAAATACCTCAAACGCAAACATAAAATGATAACTGCTTATAAAAATTCATAACCATGATAACAGCAAATAATTTACAAAAATCATATAATGGCATAGTAGTGCTTGACTTACCTGAACTTACCATCCATAAAGCAGAAGTATTTGGATTAGTAGGTAATAATGGGGCAGGAAAAACCACTTTCTTTTCACTTATTCTTGACCTGATCAGGGCTACAAAAGGTAAAGTGTTGATCAATGAGATACCTGTGGCCAAATCAGAAGAATGGAAAGAACAGACAGGTGCCTATATTGATGAAAGTTTTACCATTGGCTACCTGACCTCAGATGAATATTTTGCTTTTATTGGTGAGCTAAGAGGGTTAAATGCCTCTGATATTGGGGTATTCCTGAAACGTTATGAAGAGTTCTTTAATGGTGAGATTTTAGGGAAAAAGAAATTTATCAGGGACTTTTCAAAAGGGAACCAGAAAAAAGTTGGGGTAGTTGGTGCTTTAATGGGAGCTCCAGAAGTAATTGTGTTGGATGAACCTTTTGCTAACCTTGACCCATCTTCTCAATTTCAGTTAAGGAAAATCATCAAGGAATATGCTGAAGAGTTTCAATCTACTTTTCTAATTTCCAGCCATACTTTGGATAATATCACTGATGTATGCCAACGCATTGTGATCCTTGAAAAAGGAGAGATGGTTAAAGATGTACAAAAGACAGATACAACTTTATCAGAATTAAAAGAGTTCTTTACAGGAGAGAAGGTTAAACCAAGCTTTTAAAAGAAGTTACATATAAGTAAGCAGTAATAGAATAGTTAGGGTTTCACGCAACCATTTATAGATTACTCCATCTATATTGAAACCTATTATTTCAAGGGAAAATCCTAAAAGCTGGTATTGTTGGTTAACAATGCTGGCTTTTATTATTTAGTATCTCTAACAAAAAAATTAGAAGTGCAAACCTGGCAGTTTACATCAAATATTTGAATCACACCTCTATTTTTTGTACATTTAGTTGAAATTTAACTACCTGCAATAAACCTGATTAAGTATGGAACCAATTACTTCAAAAGAAGCTTTCACAAAAGCAGCCCACCTATGTAGCAAAGTTGAAAAATGTTCACCTGAAATCCGTAAAAAGTTAATCAGTTGGGGGTTTGATAAGTATGAGGCTGAAGCTATTGTTGATAAGCTCAAAGAAGGAAACTACATTGATGATACCAGGTATGCACAGGCTTTTTTCAGGGAAAAATTCAGGATAAACAAATGGGGTAAAGTAAAAATTGCTTATTACCTCAGGCAAAAAGGGGTTTCAGAAAAATACATACAGGCAGGAATGGAAGAAATTGATGAAGAGAAGTATGTAAAGCTGTTGCTAAAAACCATGAAGGACAAAGCCAAAACCATAAAGAGCACCAATAAATTTGATAAAATGGGCAAGGTTATCAGGTTTACCCAAAACCGTGGTTTTGAACCAGAATATATCCATAGGCATATCAATTCTGTATTGTGAAGTTAATAAAATTCTCCCCTAAATTTAGGGGAAATGTTCGTCAAATGACGGACAGAGGAGTATATAATTTTCAACATTACCGATCTTTTTATTGATTCTTTCTTTACTGATGTATTCCAAAAAACTTCTTAATTTTACAGCCCAATCCAAAAACCTATAAAATGGTATTAAAAGAACAGGTTAAGAACCTTATTGAACGCCGGGATGCGTTAAGGAGGCATCTTTGACTATGATGCAAAAATCTTACAACTTCAGGAGGAAGAACTAAAGACCCAAGACCCTGCTTTTTGGGAAAATCCTAAAGAAGCAGAAAAGCAGATGAAAACAATTTGCTCAATCAAAGTTTGGGTAGATGGGTTTAAAAAAGTTGACCAAAGCCTGGAAGATTTTCTGGTATTATATGAATTTTTTGAAGCTGAGGAAGCAACTGAAGAGGAGGTGGATCAATCATTTAGTGAAACTCTGGGCTGGATTGAAGAATTGGAAGCCAAAAACATGCTTAGGAATGAAGAAGACCACCTGGGAGCTGTTATGAAAATTAATGCAGGTGCAGGAGGCACTGAAAGCAATGATTGGGCAGACATGCTTTTGAGGATGTATACACGTTGGGGTGAAAGGAACAGCTTCAAACTAAAAATGATGGATTTCCAAGCTGGGGATGAAGTAGGGGTTAAAAGCTGCACCCTTGAGTTTGAAGGTGAATATGCCTATGGGAATTTGAAAAGTGAAAATGGTGTTCACAGGCTAGTAAGGTTGTCTCCTTTTAATGCCCAGAACAAAAGGATGACCTCTTTTGCTTCAGTCTATGTTGCTCCATTAATTGATGATTCCATTGAGATTGAAGTAAACCCTGCAGATATTGCCTGGGATACTTTTAGAAGTGGTGGTGCTGGCGGGCAAAATGTAAACAAGGTGGAGACAGGGGTAAGGCTCAGGCATGCTCCCACTGGTATTATTATTGAGAACACGGAAAGCCGCTCACAGCTAGCCAACAAAGAGAATGCTATACGCATTTTAAAGTCTCAATTATATGAGCTTGAATTGCGCAAAAGAAGGGAAAAAGTAGAAGAGGTTGAGTCACAAAAGAAAAAAATTGAATGGGGTTCCCAGATCAGGTCATATGTATTGCAACCCTATAAAATGGTGAAAGATTTAAGGACTAATCATGAGTCAGGCAATGTAAATGCTGTCCTGGATGGTGAGATCAACGACTTTATCAAAGCATATTTAATGGAATTTGGAGGGAGCTAACATTCCAGCTTGAATAATTTTTCTAATTGAAATTTAATAATCCTGTATCCTGAAATATGGATTTTTTGTTATTTTTAATAACACTACATTTAAGTGGAAAGGGATAGATATGAAAAGATATATTAATAGGGAGATTAGCTGGCTTTCATTTAATGGAAGGGTACTTCAAGAGGCAGAAGATCCCAATACTCCATTACTAGAAAGGCTTAGGTTTATTGGGATATTCTCAAATAACCTGGATGAGTTTTTTAGGGTGCGTGTAGCAACAGTCAGGAGGATGGTAGACCTGGGGCGTGATGAAGAAAACCTATTGGGTGAATTGACCCCAAAGCAATTGCACAAAGAAATCAGGGCAATTGTGAGAACCCAGCAGGCAAAGGTGCAGCAGATATACAGGGAGGTTGTGGCAGAGCTGGCTAAGGAAGATATTTTCATTATTGATGAAAAATCGCTAAGCCCATCTCAACAAAGTTATGTGCAGAAGTTTTTTCATGATAAAACATTGCCCAACCTGGTACCCATAATGTTAACTAAACAAACAAAGTTCCCTTACCTTAGGGATCGTTCAGTGTACCTGGCTGTAAAACTTTCGAAAAACTCTAATCATGATAAACATGCTTATGCTTTGGTTCGTGTTCCAAGCAAATCAGCTTCACGTTTTGTAGTCCTCCCTACTGTGGATAATAAGCAGTATGTCATTCTTTTAGATGATGTAATCAGATTTTGTTTGAAAGATATATTCAACATTTTCAATTTTGACAAATTTGAAGCCTACACAATAAAAATGACACGTGATGCTGAACTGGATATTGATGATGATATCTCAAAAAGCTTCATGGAAAAGATGGAACTAGGTTTGAAAAAAAGGAAAACTGGAAGGCCAGTCAGATTATTATATGACCATGAAATACCTGAAGATTTGTTCAATTTTATTGTAAAGAAAATGAAGCTTGACCCTGAAGAGAATACAGTTTCTGGAGGTAGGTATCACAACCACAGGGATTTTATGGATTTCCCCAGCATTGGGAAACCTGAGCATTATTACAGGAAGTTGGCACCTGTGCGCCATAAAGACCTTCCTCCTTATGAAAGTGTTTTAAAGAAGATTAAGGTAAAAGATATTATGCTTCACTATCCCTATCAAACTTTTGGGCATGTGATTGACCTTTTGCGTGAAGCTGCTATCGACCCCAAGGTGAAAGAAATTGGCATTACCATTTATCGTGTGGCTGATGATTCAAAGGTGGTTAATGCATTGTTAAATGCTGTGAGGAATGGCAAAAAGGTTACTGTGGTAATTGAACTACAAGCTAGGTTTGATGAGGAAGCCAATATGTATTGGTCACAAAAGTTGCAGGAAGAAGGGGCATTGGTGATCAATGGGATTCCAGGCTTAAAGGTGCATAGCAAGATTGCTTTGATAAGAAGGTCTGAAAAAGATAAGGTTGTAAATTATGCATACATAGGCACGGGTAATTTCCATGAAGGGACGGCTAATGTTTATGCAGATGATGGGCTATTAACATCTGACCCAAGGCTGGCTGATGAAGTGGCTAATGTCTTTGCATTTTTCAAACAAAACTTCAGGCAGTATGACTACAACCATTTGATTGTAAGCCCATTTCACATGCGGAATTTCTTTACTTATATGATTGATGATGAAATAAAAAGGGCTAAAGAAGGGAAAAGGGCTTATATGATCTTAAAAATGAACAGCCTGATTGATACAGGGATGATGAAAAAGGTAAATGAAGCTGCCATTGCAGGGGTGAAAATAAAGTTAATTGTGCGCGGTATTATGGGTCTTAAAGTGGGTCTGCCTGAACATTTAAAAAATATTACTGCCATTAGCATTGTAGATAAATACCTGGAACATTCGCGCATATTTTTATTTGGCAATGGAGGAGATGAAAAAATATTTATTTCATCAGCTGACTGGATGGGAAGAAACCTGAACAGGAGGATTGAAATTGCCTGCCCAATTTATGATCCTGAAATAAAGGAAGAATTAAAAGAGATGCTAAGGGTGCAACTGAAGGATAATACAAAAGCAAGGATACTGGATCCAGAGCAAAAAAATTCATATAATCGTGAAAATGTAAATGAAAAATTCCGTGCTCAAGAAGATTATTATAACTACATTAAATCAAAACATACAAGCGTAATGAAAATATACCATAACCCAAGATGTGCCAAAAGCAGGGCAGGGTTAAAATACCTGGAAGAAAAAGGGGTTGAGTTTGAAACTAAAAATTATTTGAATGAAGGAATTTCTGCTTCTGAGCTAAAAGACCTCATCCAAAAAACAGGTATGCCTGTTTCAAAATTTATCAGGACACAAGAACAAGTATACAAAGATAATTACAAGGGGAAAACCTATTCAGATGAAGAGTGGATCAACATTATAGTTGACAACCCCAAATTGCTGAAACGTCCAATTATAGAGAGCAATGGAAAAGCTGTATTAGGGCAACCTCCTGAAGAGCTTGATAAAATACTTTAGTTAAATAGTTGTAAGATTTTTGGAATAAATGCAATAACCCCAATGGTCAATGCTGTGAATACGCCAGGCAGTACACCTGCTGCAGCTAAATCTTTTCTTTTTTTGATCTTTTCTTTTTTTTCTGATGTGTAAAAATCAGCCAGGTTTTCAATAGATGTATTGATGATATCAAGAGATAGTACCAACCCAATGGCAAAAATTATGGTAATCCATTCTATTGGAGGCAGTTTTAGGAGGATTCCTGCAATTATAGCAACCAGGACAGCTAGCAGGTGGATCAGAAAATTAGGCTCTTCTTTCAATAGGGTTTTTAATCCCTGAAAGGCATACTTAAAATTTAAAGCTCCTTTCTTTATTGAAAATTTGTGCAACCCCTTTTTTAGGATTCTTTATAAATCCAGCTCTTTTTGGATGCTTGCAATTTCTTTTTCAAGCTTTTTTTCAAGCTTTATTACACCAGATAATTCCAGTGCTTCTTTAGTAGCTCTTTTATCATAATCTTCCAGGATTATGTAATGATATCTATTACCTAGAAATACAGCTTTCAGCCTGCGTTTTGTATTGTTGGCAATAAATTCAATCACATTTTTTCCTTTATCACCATGATAAGTTACTTTTTCCCACTTGGCTTCCATAAAATCACTCCTGTGGTTGCTAACATCATCCAAAGGTACTTTTTCAGTTTTAGCTTGGTCTGGTCCATCATATACTCTCAAACCAGTGTGGTTCAGCCATTTCTCACCATGGTAATTGCTTGATAAATATAGCTCTCCTCTTTCATCCAGGTGAATCTTAATATAAGATTTATCCCAGCGCCTATCAAAATTTTGACGTTTATGGATGTATTGTGTATACCTGTCAAATTCAGTTTTTTCTTTTACAAAATTCTTTTCCAACCCTGCTTTTATGTTTTTAACAGAATCAAGTTCACCCTCTTTTCTTTGCAGCAAATCCAAATAAACCTCATTTTTTAAGTTTTTCGCAGCATTTATAGAATACATGGCCTTTGGGTAGCTTTTTGGGATAGAATCTAAATGCAACAATGCCTTGGTTGTATCCTGGTTCTCAAGCAATAGTTTGGCTTTATTTAGTTTTACCCTTGCTAGGTCTTCCTGTGATGGGCCACATGAAGCAAACAGCACTGTCAACACAATGATTATATAAGTTATCCTGCACATAATTCTTTGTTTTCAAACAAAAGTACTATTTTTTGAAAGTTTATTAAAGGCAATATCCATTATGAATACAAATTCTGTTGATTTCTTCAGGAATATACAATTTGAAAAAAAGGAGGCTCAGCTGGTTATAGTTGCATGGAAATTGAAGACACCAGGAAACGTGGGGCAGGTTATTAGGTTAGCACATAATGTGGGGGCACAAAAAGTATTTTTTGTGGATAATGGGATGAAAAAGAGGACATCTGAAATAAAGAAAACAGCAGGTTTTAGCTTTGACCAAATGGACTGGGAAGTGGTAAATGAAGAAAAATGGATTGAAGTTATCCCTGATGGGTTTTCAATAGTTGGTGTTGAAACAGCTGAAGAGGCAAGCAACATTTTTATTACAAAACTTCCAGAGAAGGCTGTTTTGTTAGTGGGAAGTGAGGACAAAGGGATTCCTGAGGAAACACTGGATAAATGCAGCCTGAAAGTATATATCCCAATGCTGGGAGGCTGCAAATCACTAAATGTTTCACATGCAGTTTCTGTTGCTGCATTTGAATGGTTGCGTCAAATATATTTTTAATAAGAAATCTCCATTAATTTTAATGACCTAGTTTTAACCTTCAATAGATTTTTTCTATTTTTATTGGTAAAATTAAAAACCATGGTCACACTAACACAACTTGAATACATTGTAGCTGTTGATACTTACAGGCATTTTGGCAAAGCAGCAGAACATTGCTTCATAACACAGCCAACCCTTTCCATGCAAATCAAAAAGCTGGAAGAAGATATGGAGGTCATCATTTTTGACCGCAGCAAGCAGCCCCTTATCCCAACTGATATTGGGCAAAGAATCATTGAACAGGCTAGGGTGGTTTTAAAACAATCAGAAGAAATAACCAACATTGTAAAAGAACATAAAAATCAGGTTTCAGGATTGATCAGGATTGGGATCATACCCACATTAGCTCCTTACTTGTTGCCTTTATTTGTAGGCCACTACAAAAGGAAATACCCAAATATACTTATCAAGGTTGAAGAGCAAACCACTGAAAACATCATAAAACTGCTACACAAAGACCTGATTGATGTAGGGGTTTTGGTTACACCCCTTGAAGAGGAGAAAATCAATGAAAAGCCTCTCTTTTATGAAGAGATGTTGATATATGCAAACAAAAACCACCCACTTCATCAAAAAGAAAAAATACATGTTGAAGATATTGCAATACCTGAAATTTGGCTTTTAAGTGATGGGCATTGCTTCAGGCACCAGGTGGTAAACCTTTGTTCTTACCTGGGTACAGCTAACGGTGAGTTACCTTTTTATTTTGAGGCAGGCTCATTGGAAACATTGATGAACATTGTGGATAATGAAGGGGGGATCACACTAATACCTGAATTAGCAAAAAATGGCATGTCTAAAGAAAGGTTGGCTAATGTGATCTCATTTTCAAATATAAAACCACTTAGGGAGGTAAGCCTCTCTTACTCAAGGCATTTTGCAAAACACAAGCTGATCAACCTTATGCTTAATGAAATAAAAGAAACCATCCCTGATTTTATGCTTGACAAGGAACGTGGGACAGTGGTCAAATGGAGGTAAAACCAGCAATAAAAAAACTTTTTGCTTTTTTTATGCCCCTGCTTTGAAAATTCATGAAAAGGTATTTTATTTGCAGCGCAAAAATTAAAAAAATGCTGCTTAAAATTTAGTTTCAATTGAAGTGAAAAAAATCTTCAAAAAATTTGGTGGCAATAAAAAATGATTTATTTTTGCAGTCCCAAAAATATGGGAATTAAATAGGAAGGCCCGTTCGTCTAGGGGTTAGGACGCCAGGTTTTCATCCTGGTAGCAGGGGTTCGAATCCCCTACGGGCTACAATTTTTAAAAGAAGGAAAAAAATAATGGCACATCATAAGTCAGCATTAAAAAGGATAAGGCAAGATGAGAAAAAAAGGGTGCATAACAAGTATTATGCAAGGACTACTCGTAATGCCATCAGGGACCTTAGGAATGAGAAAGATAAAGAAGCTGCAGCTAAAAGGTATCCTGAAGTTGTTTCTTTAATTGATAAATTGGCAAAAAGGAATATTATCCATAGTAACAAGGCCTCAAACCTTAAATCTAAGTTGGCTACACAGATTAGTAAATTGTAATAGCTACAAAAGAAGATATTTCCAACCTCTTCAGGCAACTGAAGAGGTTTTTTGTTTTATTCCTATTTCATCAGGTACTTCATTTCACAGATTTTAGTAAATTAGTCACAAATGAATATTTGTGGCTGAATACAAAAAGCTAAATATAAAAGAATGGGCAGTTGAAGACCGCCCACGGGAAAAAATGATAGCTAATGGGGCTCGCTCTCTTTCAGATGCTGAGTTGGTTGCCATATTAATAGGTTCAGGTAACTTGGAAGAAACTGCTGTTGAACTTTCGCGCAGGATACTGAAATCAGTTAATAATGAATTGTCTGAGTTAGGGAAAAAAGGGAATGATTACCTAATGTCATTCAATGGGATTGGGGAAGCTAAAGCTGTGAACATACTGGCAGCCCTTGAATTGGGAAGGAGAAGGAAAGAGGCTGATGTGTTCAGGAATGAAAAAATAACCACAAGCAAGGATGTAGCTGAAATATTTTTTCCACTGCTTTCTGATATACCCCATGAAGAATTTTGGATCATATTATTGAATAGGGGAAATAAAATCCTGGACAAGATCATGATCAGCCAGGGAGGGGTATCTGGCACTGTGATTGACGTGCGTATGATCTTGAAACCTGCAATTGAAAAACTGGCAAGCTCAATTATACTTTGCCACAACCACCCTTCAGGCTCTTTATCTGTTTCAGAAGCTGACCACCAGATAACCATGAAGCTGGCTGAAGCAGGAAAGGTAATGGATATAGCTGTACTTGACCACATCATTATTGCAGGGAATAAATATTTGAGTTTCAATGATAAAGGGTTACTAAACTGAACAACAGGGATACTACAAATATAATGGTATGATACTTATTTATTCTGAAGAGATCTCACCAAGGCTAGAATACATTTCTAAATTAATTTTTGAGGATATTTTAGGAGTAAAGGTTTCTTTTACTTCTAATTCTGCTGAATTTCTGAAATCATCTTCTCCTAAAATTAATTATTCATTTGAGAAGTTTGGTGATGAGTTGTATCTGAAAGCCAATAAATTCCTATTCAGGAGGGCTCTTTATTACCCTGAATTTAACAGTGTTTGGCATAATGGGGAAAAATACTTTTTTGAAACTTCAAAAGATTCTTTTCTGCCATTTGACCCTTTTGCTGCCTCCTTTTTTGTGGTTACCAGGCTGGAGGAGTACCTTGAAAAAAGGAAAGCAAAATACAAAAGGTACAATAGCAAGTGGAGCATCCTATCTAAAAATAACCTGCTTGAAAAACCTGTGGTAAATAGCTGGGCAAACCTGATTGCAGAGAAGGTATCAAAAGAATACCCTCAGGTGGAATTCCCGGCAAAGGAATTTAAATTTTATTCAACCATTGATGTGGATAATGCCTGGTCATTTAAGAATAAAGGGCTGTTTAGGCAAGTTGGTGCCACTGCAAGCCATTTTATCAGGAGGAACCACCAGATAAATAAAGAAAGGTTTGGGGTTTTGTTTAAAGGGGAACAGGACCCATATGATACCTACCAATATTTGGATGAAGCTTTTAAGGGGATGGAAAAAAATGTGAAGTTTTTCTTTTTACTGGGCGATTTTGGGAAATATGATAAAAATATTTCAACCAAAAATAAAAACCTAAAAGCCCTGATTGCCTCAATAAGCCAAAAATATGAAATAGGTATCCATCCATCTTATGCTTCTTCAAAAAAAGGTGGTTCATATAAAATTGCCAAGGAGAAAAAACGTTTAGAAGAAATTACAGGCAAGGAAACCAGCATGAGCAGGCAACATTTTTTAAGGCTGAGGTTTCCTAAAACTTATAATAGGTTGATAAAACATCGGATTTTGAATGATTACACCATGGGCTACCCTTCCAGGGTGGGCTTTAGGGCAGGAATTTGCACACCCTTCTATTTTTATGATTTAAAAAAGGACAAAGCTACAAAGCTAAGGATACACCCATTCCAAGTAATGGATGTTACATTAAAGGAGTATATGGGGTTAACCCCTGCTGAAGCCAAAGAAAAGATCAGGGGTTTAATGGAAGAAATAAAAAAAGTGGGAGGTACTTTCATTGGGTTATGGCATAATGAGACTGTAAGTGACATGGGGAGGTGGAAAGGTTATCGTGAAGTTTTTGAATATATGAACCAATTGGGGATGAAGCTGGAGAATGGATAAAACAAAAAATATAAGGCTGGTTAAATATAAAGAACTGGATTTGCCAAAATGGGATCATTGTATTGAATCAGCACCTAACAGGAGGGTATATGCATTTTCATGGTACCTGGATGGGGTAGCTGAAAACTGGGATGCCATTGTAATGGGCGATTATGAGTATGTAATGCCTCTTCCTTATAAAATGAAGCTTGGCATAAAATATATTTACCAACCTTTCTATTGCCAGCAGCTTGGTATTTTCCCCATGCCTGGAGCTGATGTGCAGAAACAATTCATTGATATCTTTAAAAGAAATACCAGGTATGCTAATTATAACTTTAATTCATATTCTGACCCTGCCTTATTGTCCACATTTTCAGTAAAAGAGAAAGTCAACCAGGTTATTTCTTTATTGCCTGGTTATAGGTTCTTGTTACAAGAATTTTCAAAACATACAAAAAGGAACCTAAAAGTTGCTATTGCTGAGAAAGTTGAAGTTATAAAAGGGTTAAGGGCACAAGATTACCTGGATATAAAAAAACAGCACCTGAAAGGAGGAGATTCTCAAGTTGGGTTGGAAGCTTTGAACAGGCTTATGAAAAACACTATCTCAACAGGGCAGGGGGTTATTTATGCAGCCTATTCATCAGTGAACAATCTGTGTGCAGCAGCTTTTTTCCTGGCTGATGGCAACAGGGTGTATTACCTCAATGCTTTTTCTACTGAAGAAGGACGCCAAAACAGAGCCATGTATGCCATTGTTGAGGCATTCCTGAAAGAGCATGCAGGGTCGGGCAGGATACTGGATTTTGAAGGCTCAACAATTGAAGGGGTAGCTAGGTTTTACAGAGGGTTTGGGGCATTAGAAGAAAAATATTACTATATTCATTACAATAACTTACCTTTACCCTTTTGTTGGTTTAAAAGATAATGAGGAATACTGCACTACACCTTTCAGGAACCATAGCTGCCATAAGCTCATTTAGAAGGCTTTACCAGAAGAGTTATCCTGTTTTCCTGCCATTTTACCATGTGGTTAGCAATGAAAACCTGCCCCATGTGAAAAATTACCCTTATAGGGATGTGGAAACATTTGAGCGGGAACTTGATTTTATACTGAAATATTACCAACCTATAACTCTTCAGGAATTAAAAAATAGGGTAGGGCACAAAAAAGTATTCCACTTAAGTTTTGATGATGGGCTGAAAGAATGTGCTGAAATTATCGCCCCTATCCTAAAAAGGAAAGGGATACCAGCCACCTTTTTTGTTAATACAGGTTTTGTAGGCAACAAGGCTCTTTTCCATAAATACAAAGCCAGCCTTATTTTGGATGAGCTGGGAAAAAGAACTTGTGATTTTAAAGAAGAATTTGATCAAAAAGATAACTTTCAGGAAATAAAATCATTGAAAAATACAATCCATGATAATGAAGGTATTTATAAATTGGCAGAAATTCTACAGGTTGATTTTGATAAATTCCTGGAAGTAAATAAACCCTATTTAACCCTGAGTCAATTACAACAATTAAAAGAAGATGGCTTTACCATTGGGGCGCATAGCATTGATCATCCTGAATTCTGGCTAATAAAAGAGGAAGAGCAGTTTAGGCAGGTAGCTGAAAGTGTAAACTGGGTAAAAGAAAACTTAGGGCAGGATATCCTGGCATTTGCTTTCCCTTTTACTGACAATGGGGTGCCTGGTGGTGTTTTTAAGAAAATTGAAGAAAACCAACTTTGTGATATTACCTTTGGGACTGCTGGATTGAAATATGACCAATATCCATGGCACTTTCAGAGGTTTGCATGTGAAGGTGGGGATAGCCTGGAGAAGGTATTGAAAAAAGAGATGGCCTATTTTAACCTAAGGAAATGTTTTGGGCAACAAACTGTTAAGCATTCATAACTGTGGAAATAAAAAAAATAAGGCTGTCTGAACTGGAGGAATTTGCCAATAGTACTCAATTTCAATCTTTTGAAAATAAGCCTATTACCACATTCAGGGTAGCTTCCCAAATCAAAAACCCAAGAGCCCAACCCAATGATTATGTGCTTTACATGGGATTTGTAGATGATAAGTTGGTAGCTTACAGGACATTGTTTGGAGATCATATTACAAAGCAAGGCAAAACCATAAGGTTTGGATGGTGCAGTGGTGCATGGGTACATCCTGGTTTCAGAAAAGAAGGGTTTTCAACATTATTACTCAATGAAGCTTTTGATGATTGGGAAGGGAAGCTGATGTTTACCAATTATGCCCCAGAAGCTTAAAACTGATATTGAAAACAAAGAGGTTTATATCCAGATATAATCACCAGGGAGCCAGGTGTTACCTTTTTCCAAAATTGGGAAGTTTGCTTCATACACAAAAGAAATTCAAATCCTTATTGGCTGTCCTTGATTTTTTGTTGGCTATATTTACAAAAAGCAGGTTGCTGTTTTATTCTTATCACATACCTGAAGGCTATACTTTTGAGGTTTCAGATAAACCTTGCCAGGACTGCTTAAAATGGATAGAGTATAAAAAACAGGGCTACCTGTTTTCAAGGGGGGAAGCAGAACTCAGGTGGATATTGGATTATCCCTGGGTTTCAACTACTGATAAATCATTTAAAGAATCCTACCAATTTTCTTCATTTGCTAGTTCATTTACCTATTCTTTTGTGAAGGTTTACCATAAAGGTAATTTTGAAGGATTTTTTATGTTTTCAGTAAAAGAAGGGCATTTAAAAACCCTTTATTTTTATGTATCTTCGCGCCATCAAAAAGGAGTAGCTGGGTGGTTGAAAAACTTTTGTGTTAAGAATAAAATAGAAGTGATGACTGTTTATAACCAGGATATTGCAGCTATTTTAATTTCGAGAAGTTTCCCTTTTTTAAAAGTGAAAAAATATGGGCAGGAGTTGTTCAGTACCTTTACCCAACCAGGTTTGGAATTGAAAGTACAGGATGGTGATGGGGATGTAGTGTTTACATAAAAATTTTAAAAGGATGGAAGTTAAAATCATTGGGAATAATCATTCAATTGTTGACCAATACCTTGCTGAGATCAGGGATATAGAAATACAAAAAGACCCACTCAGGTTCCGCCAAAACCTGAACAGGATAGGACAGCTTTTTGGGTATGAGATCAGTAAAGAGCTTGTTTTCAGGCAATCTGATGTGACAACGCCATTGGGTGTAGCCAATGTTCCTGTGTTAAAACAACAGCCTGTTTTGGCTACTATCCTAAGGGCTGGGCTTCCACTACATCAGGGTTTGCTAAATATTTTTGATAGGGCTGAAAACTGTTTTATTTCTGCATTCAGGAAATATGATGACAATGGAGGGTTTGATATTGAGTTTGAATACATGTCATCACCATCAGTAGATGGGAAAGTGGTTATTTTATCTGACCCAATGCTGGCTTCTGGGTTGTCTATGGAGATAGGCTACCAGGCTCTTTTTACTAAAGGAACACCTTCACATGTGCATTTGGTTTCTGTTATTTCCAGCCAGCAAGGGGTTGATTATGTAAAGGAAGCTATTAAAGCTGAAAATGTAACACTGTGGCTAGGTGCTGTTGATGCTGAAATGACACCAAAATCTTATATTGTCCCAGGCTTGGGTGATGCTGGTGACCTGGCTTATGGGGAAAAAATAGATTCAAAGTAACCTTTAATGTGGATTAATAGTTTCACTTTAAGTGAAGCCCTCAATATATCTTCAGAAATACACTTCACAGTTGATCTCATCCCTGCCAAAACCCTTTTCTTTAAGGATTTCCATAGAATCAAAGATCATATCACTATTACCACATAGGTAGAAAATAATGTCTTTGTCAAAAGTGGCTTGTTTAAGGTAATCAGTTACCCTGCCCGAGAAATTCCCTTCATTGTCACGAGATGTACACAGCACATAACACTCACTATTGTAATTTTCTTTTCCATATGATTCTTTATGGTAGCGTACACCATGTATCAACTCATAATCAAGGCCAGGGTATGACCTGACTATACTATGGAAAGGAGCCACACCAGTACCACTGGCAATAAAAACATGTTTTCTGCCTTCTTTGTGTTTTTCTTCAATCCCAAACTTCCCAAATGGGCCATGTACCTCAACCAGGTCTCCTTTCTTAAGGGTCTTTAATTTAGGTGAAAAATAACCACCCTCAACTTCTTTTACCAATACTTCAAAATAAGGGTCATTTTCTCCACTATATATGGAATATTCCCTGCTTTGGTAATCTCCTTTTATAGCCAATGTAATATGTTGCCCTGCTCTAAATGGGAAACGGCTTTTGGGTAACTTTAAAATAAAAGTTTCAGGTGTCAAGTGGACTACATCCTCCAATTTATAGTAATTGGTGTCAATTGTTATGTTCTCATTCATTATAAAGCTCATCTTCCAAAAGTTTGGGTGCAAATATATAAATAAAAGACAAAATAGTCTGCTATTTGTTCTTTGTTTACCGACCTTAATAGAGATTTAACCGAAAAAATACAGTGAAGTTTACATTGGCAGGATAATTTTATGGGAAAAACCAAAACCATGAAAACATTAATAGCCTATTCAACTACGCATGGCTGCACTGGAAAAGTAGCTTTAGAGTTAAAAGAAAAACTTGGGGGTGAAGCTACCCTCATCAACCTAAAAGAGGACAGAAACCCAAGCCTAGCCTTATATGACCAGGTAATTATAGGAGGCTCTATCCATGCAGGGCAGATACAGAAAAGGGTAAAAGAATTTTGTGCAAAAAACCTGGAACAATTAAAACAGAAAGAATTGGGTTTGTTTATTTGCTGTATGTATGAAGGGGATGTGGCAAGGGAACAACTTAGAAATGCATTTCCTGAAGAACTTCACCAGGCTGCCAAAAATGAAGCTTTTTTTGGGGGAGCATTTGATTTTAAAAGGATGAAGTTTTTTGAAAAAATGATTGTGAGGAAGGTTGCCAAAGTTAATGAAAGTGTTAGTAACCTTGACTATGGTAAGATTGACAACTTTGCATCAAGGATGAATAAGATATTTAACCCTTTCCTTTTTTTGGTATAGGATAAATAATTATCTATTACCACACACTTTAGTGTGGGGATTAGCACTACAATTAGTACAATAACTTTCCAGGGATTTTTTAGTCTAATTAAATTAAAAAATCCCTGGAAAGTTGGTTATAAGTGGAATATAATTTTTCATCCCCAAGCTGAAGCTTGGGGTTAAATAGCACAAAAAACAATTGTTAAAAATTAAGATAGAAACCTTTGGTCAATTCCTTAAATTCTGAAGTATACTTATGATGGTCTTTATATTCAATAGTGAGTTGTGTTTCCTTCAAAGGATATTTTGTTATTGAAAATTCCATTAAATATCTATGTGGAGGTTTGATTGGGTTAGGCTTCACTTTGGTTAGCCTGATCAGGTGTAATCCCTGTTTTAGTGCAAGTTCAATAAATTGTTCTCCTTCAGCAACAGGCAAGATCAAAGCCAATTTACCATGTGGGCTCATCAACTTTTTAGAACGCCTGGCTATATCATCAAAAGGTAAAGAAGCCTGATACCTTGCTTTAGCCCTTTGTTTGGTTGATGCAGGTAAAGCATTTTTAAAAAATGGAGGGTTGGTGATAATAAAATCAAAAACTTGGCTGCACTTAGAAACAAATTCCTGGAAAGGCTGGTTTATTACAGAAACCTGGCTTGCCCATTTTGATTGTGATATGTTGTATTGGGCTTCTTCACAAGCTTTTCTTTCAATTTCAATCCCTGTGATTTGTGCATTTGTCCTTTGAGCCATCATTAGGGAAAGGATGCCTGTTCCACTGCCAATATCCAGGATGTTTTTTGCTGTACCAGGCTCTGCCCAGGCTCCCAACAGGATAGAATCTGTACCAACTTTCATAGCAGATCTTTCCTGGATTATGGTAAATTGTCTTAGCCTGAAATAGTTATTGGAAACCATAATCAGAATTTTTCAAATGCTCCTAGCCCAAACAAGGCATAGTCATATTTTACAGGGTCATATGGGTCAAATTTTTTCAAAACAGCAGTTACTTCTTCCACAGCTTTCCAGTCATTTTGTTTCCTGGTAAGTATCCCCAGTTTCCTGGATATGTTACCTGTATGTACATCAAGGGGCAGCATAAGTTTAGCCATTGGAATTTCTTTCCACAACCCAAAATCAATGCCCTGTCTATCTTTCCTTACCATCCATCTGAGATACATATTTAACCTTTTGGCTGCTGATCCAACAACAACATTTGAAACATGTTTCCTGGTGCGTGGAAGCCCTTCAATTTCAAAAAATACCTGATAGAAATAAGCCAATGCTGATTTGATTGTACCATCTTTTTTAAACCCTTGAGTAAATACCTTCTCCAACCCACCATGGTTAAGGTAAATGTTTTTCAGTGAAAGCATAAAAAACTTACAATCTTCAGCATTAAAAGTCCTGTGTTTAAAGCCATCAAAAACCCTTAGCCCTTTTTCTGAAGTATCCAGGATGAATCTATAAGGTTTCCAACCCATTAGCTCCATTAGCCTGTTGGTATTTTTAATGATGGTAGGCCTTTGCCCCCAGGCAATGGTAGCAGCCAGGAATCCTGAAGTCTCAATATCTTCTTTCTTTTTAAATTGCTTGGGTATTTGAATAGGGTCAGTTTCAATAAAGGCAGGTTGGTTGTATAAGCCAGATTTTTGGTCAAGGAAATTTTTTAGCTTCTTATTAACCATTACCATTGATCTTTCCATCTTTGATGTGGATAATCCTATCAGATTCTTCTGCAAACTGGTCATCGTGGGTAACAATCACAAAGGTCTGCTTAAATTCATCTTTTAGTTGGAACAGTAGCTCATGCAGGTCTTTCCTGTTGTTTGAATCCAGGTTTCCTGAAGGTTCATCAGCTAAAATAACAGATGGTTTATTTACCAATGCCCTGGCTACAGCTACCCTTTGTTTTTCTCCTCCTGAGAGTTCTGATGGCTTATGCCCTAAACGTTCAGAAAGCCCTAAATAATCTAACAGCTCTTTGGCTCGTTTTTCTGCTTTCCCTTTTTGTTGTTTAGCAATAAAAGCAGGGATGCAAACATTTTCGAGGGCAGTAAATTCAGGAAGTAGGTGATGGAATTGGAACACAAACCCAATTTCATTGTTCCTGAACCTGGCCAGTTCTTTTTCGCGCAAAGCTGAAATTTTTTTATCATTGAAATAAATCTCCCCAGAGGTAGGCCTGCTAAGGGTTCCTAATATTTGCAGCAAAGTTGTTTTTCCTGCACCACTGGCTCCTACAATAGAATGGATTTCCCCGGCAGGTATTTCCAGGCTGATGCCTTTTAATACAGCCAGGTCTCCAAATGATTTTTTTATGTTTTCGGCTTTTATCATGCTTGTAAGATACTTATAAAAACTGGGTAATTTATAACATAACAATTTCACGAATTACATAAAACAGGTATAATGATAACAATACCAGGCCTGTTACTTTTCCAACCTTCCACCTACTGGATACCAGTAAAATGAAAAGTACAATGACTGATGCAAAAAGGATAAGGGAGGAAGTCATCAGGTCACTTTTCCCTGAATCAATAACCCCACCAAATAGGATATATATAAGGAAGGGAAATCCAAGCCCAACCAGGATATCAAAAATATTTGAACCTATTGCATTGCTCACAGCCATTTCACCACGCCCTTGTTTGGCTACAATGACTGATGACATCAGGTCTGGAATTGATGTCCCAATGGCCAGCACTGTTAATGCAATAATGGCTTCTGGTATATTCAGCAAAACAGAGATTTCAACAGCAGCTTCAACCAGTACCCAGCTAAGTGCAGCAATGATTATAATGGATATAAAAAATACCAGGTAATATTTTTTTTTAGAGGGGAATATAAAGCAAAGCAACCTGTCAAAAACATTGAAAATACCAGGTTCTTTACACCCTGGTTGTTCTTCCTGCACAAATTTTGAATCCTTATAAGGAAACCATTTTTTCCAGTAAATAACAGCAACCACATAAGCTATATATACTATTAGGAAAACACTTGCATTAAGTAGGCTAAAATGCCCATTCCAAATAGCCCATAATAGCAATGCCACTGAGATTAAATAGAACAACAGGTCACGCAAAATGGGTATTTTGTTAAGAGTCGCCTGTTTTACCATGGCTGCTGCACCTACAATGAACAGGATGTTGAACAGGGCACTTCCTACAATGCTCCCAATGCCAATTACTTGATGGTCACCTGGTTTGATCACAGCAAAAAGGGCTACAAACAATTCAGGTGCACTTGAGCCAACTGCCATTAAAGTTGCTCCTGCTGCATCACTCGACATTTTCAGGTCACGTGAAATTTTATCAAGTGAAGAAATAAAAAACAGGTCTACTATGCGCGCAAGGAAAATAAAGCAAAGCAACAGGATAAGTGAATAAATAAATATGTACATGGCAATAAGATTGATTAATCTTTTAATTGGTCATTTATCCCGTTTTTGATCTGGTCAGTATCTTTTTTAATGGTTGTGCTTATATCATTGATATCATCTTTCAGCCCTGAAGAATGGTCATTAATTTCCCTTTTGATCTCATTAGTGGCCTTTTTAAATTCGCGCATTCCTTTTCCCAAAGTTTTAGCAATATCTGGTATTGCTTTTGACCCAAAAAATAGCAATGCAAGAATCATAACTAAAACAATTTCCCCACCACTTATGCCAAATAATAGAACACTGTTAAACATTTTGTTTTATTAATGATTGTAAACTATGCAAATATACAAATCTGTATGATCAATCATGCAGATATTCATTAAATTCAAAATTATGGTTAAAGAAGCATAAGAAGAATAGACCTTAGGAAATAAAAATAGCTGGAAATGATAATTCATCCCAGCTATTCTTACGTATTTTAGTTATGTTATTTTTTCCTTTTTGCTATAGCTTTTGCCACCCTTTTCTGTGTGTCAAATGCAATTGGAGTTGCAATAAAAAGGGAAGAATATGTTCCCACTAAAACTCCAACCAACAATGCAAATGTAAATCCACGAATTGTTGCACCTCCAAAAATAAAGATAGCAAGAAGTACAACAAAAGTAGAAAGTGATGTACTAAATGTCCTGCGCAATGTACTATTTAGTGCAAGGTCAACATTATCATCACGTTCGCGTTTTGGATATAGCTTGAAGTATTCCCTAATCCTGTCAAATACAACCACAGTGTCATTTATGGAGTAACCAACTACTGTTAAGATTGCAGCAATAAAAGCCTGGTCAATCTCCAGGGAGAATGGAAGGATTCCATAGAAAACAGAGAAAATACCTAAAACAATCAATGAGTCATGTGCCAGTGCAGCAACAGCTCCCAGCCCATATTGCCAATTCCTAAACCTGACAAGGATATATAAGAAGATGATCACCAATGCAAATAAAATAGAAATTATAGCATCTTTTTTAATATCATCAGAGATTGTAGGTCCTACTTTTTGCGAACTTTGGCGATAATTTTTAGTGAAATCCTGTAGAGTAACATCACTATCCAGCAGGTTGGCATTTACAAGCCCTTGGTGCATCAGTGCTTCAACTTCATTATCAACATCTTCACTTGATTCATCAACCCTGTATTCTGTAGTAATTCTTACCTGGTTATTTTCACCAAAAATTTTTACTTCAGGAGCCTCTCCATATACTTCTTCAAGAGCAACCCTTACATCATCTACTTTAATGTCTTCATCAAAACGGACTACATATGTACGTCCACCTCTGAAATCAATACCATAATTCAGCCCTTTTACGAAAAATGAACCAATAGAAATTAATATGGCAATAGCTGAGACAACATAAAATGTTTTACGTTTTGAAAGGAACTTAATTCCCATTTCACGCAGCCAGTTTTCAGTAGCTTTAGATGTAAAGGTTATTTTGGATTTCCTTGATAATTGCCATTCAAATATCAGGCGTGTCAGGAATATTGCACTGAACAATGAAGTAGCAATACCAATGATCAGTGTTGTAGCAAAACCTTTAATTGGCCCTGACCCAAATAAATAAAGGACAATACCTGTTAATAAGGTAGTTACCTGGCCGTCAATAATGGCAGAATAAGCATTTTTATAACCATCTGAGATTGCCAGGCTCAACCCTTTACCTGCGCGCAATTCTTCCTGTACTCGCTCATAAATAAGCACATTAGCATCAACTGACATACCAATGGTAAGTACAATACCTGCAATACCTGGAAGTGTTAAAACAGCTCCAATTGAAGCTAATACCCCAATAATGAAAAACATATTGGCTACCAGGGCAAAGTTGGCTGTTAAACCAGCTTTTTTGCTATAAAAGAAAAACATGTAAACCAATACAATTGCAAAAGCAATCAGGAATGAAGCCAACCCTTTATTAATGGCTTCCTGTCCTAAAGAAGGACCTACAATATGTTCTTCAATAATATTCGCTGGAGCTGGCATTTTACCTGATTTCAGGATATTTGCAAGGTCCTGTGCTTCTTCAATACTTTCAAGACCAGTGATACTTGAACGACCTCCAGTAATTTCATTGATAACATTTGGGTGTGACCTCACATAGCCATCTAAAACTATAGCAATTGATTTACCAATATTTTCTTTTGTCATGCGCGCCCAGGTTTTGGCACCTTCACCATTCATTGTCATTGATACTTCAGGAGAAGAACCAAACTGGTCATAATCTTGATTGGCATCAACAATGACATCACCTGTTAAAGGAGCCCTTCCATCACGGGTGGTAATTTTTAATGCTATCAAACGGAAATAGTTGCCACCAGCATCTTCAGCTTTAGCTTTCCAGCGGAAGATCATATTCCTTGGGAATATACTTCTTATCTGTTCCATCTTCAGGTAACTATTTACTTTTGAAGTATCTTTATAATGGGAAGTTCCTACAATAGGACCCGGGAACAGTTGTCCTTGTTGGTCAGTTGAGGGGGTAAGTACGGCAAAAAGTGGGTACTCTTTCCTAAAGCTTTCAAGGTTATCTAATGTAGGGGTAGTTGAATCTTGTGCTGTTTCAGCTTCCAGTTCATCAAGTAAAGAAGGTTCTTCTGTACCTTCTTCTATTGTAGCTTCTTCTGTTTCCTCAGCAACCTCTTCTGTTTCAACAGTAGACGTTTCCATCTCCTTGATTTTCTCATTTGCCAGGAGCATGTATTGGTAAACCTCGGCATTGTCAAAAGTTTCCCAAAACTCCAGCATGGCAGTTCCTTGTAATAGTTTCCTTACCCTTTCAGGGTTATCAATTCCTGGTAATTCAACAAGGATACGCTCTTTTGTTTGTAATTTCTGGATGTTTGGCTGTGCTACCCCAAAACGGTCAATACGAGTGCTGATGATCTTAAATGCATTGTCAATAGCTGCATCAGTTTCTTCCTGGATAACTTTTAATACATCAGTATTTGAAGAATTATACTGGATCTTGTCTTTTAGTTCAATGGTATTAAAAATAGCAGCTAATTGGGCATTTGGGTCAATGGTCTCAAATGCCTGCCCGAAAAGGGAAACAAAGTCTTCCTGGCTGTTTTTCTGAAGTTCTTTAGCCATGCTAAGTGCAGCATTGAATGTAGAATCCTTGCTGTAGTTTGATAAAGCTTTAACCAGGTCAATAACTGAAACCTCAAGTGTAGCATTCATCCCACCTTTAAGGTCAAGCCCCAAGTTAATTTCAAGTTCTTTAACTTCTTTATAAGTGAATTTTTTAAGCCCAAGGAAATTATAAACCACTTCACCATTCATTGAGTCAAGGTAATTGTACTCAAGGGTTGGGTCTCCTTGTGCATACTCTATTGCATCTTTCTCTACCTGTTTAGATTGGTATGTAAAATTTAACTGGTAAAGGCAAACAGCTGCCAATAAAATGGCAAATGTGATAATTGCACCTTTGTTTTGCATATGTTATTAATTTTAATTAATTGATTATTAGAGCAAAATTGCTCAAAAAAGATGTAAATGGAATTGTTTTTGCAAAAACAATTATCCTGCAAATTCATCATCAGGGCTTATGTAAATACATCCCCTGAATTGCAAGTAATGAAATGTGATAAGGGGAGAATAATCTTCTAGTGATTCAGCCTTAAAAAGGTGGTATGCCCTCAAACTATGGTGGTTTTCTAATTGTTTATTTTGAATTTGGGATGAAAACCTTTTAGGAATTACCTTGCTTTCTGTTTGAAAACTAAAAGGCTTAGAAGGGCTGAAGTAATAAGCAAAAGATATAGATTTGCTTGCTTCTTGTTCTTGTTGTGTGCCAACAGGTTCTTGGGTATCATCTCTAGAAAAATCAAAGACAATTGCCCCAGTTATAATAACAGCAAAAACCATCAACCTGATGATCACCTTTTTTGATATGGTATTGTTTGATCCCAATTCAAATAAACAATGTAGCCTGCAAATATAATGATTATGGGGATAGGTCAATATTTGAAAAACATTTTTTATATGTGGTTTGCAAATTAATTACCTGATACGTGAAGGACAAGAGAGAAGTTGGAATGGGTGTATACTAATCTTTTGACAGGACTAACTCCTTTTTTGCATAATCAATTACTGCATTATGTTTATGCAGGAAATCACTTCCAATCAACCCAAAAATCTTTATATCAGTGTATTTCTCATAAAGGATATTAATGTGTGTGAGGTCAATTAATGCTACCCTAAGTTTTTTTATTTTGAAATTATTAAGGGTTATAGAAGGGATTTCACCAATAATGGTTTCGATAGTTTCAGTCCCAAGCCCAGCTGATTGCATATCTTCCAAGCCATCAGATTCCAGTTCTTTATAATGCTTAGATAATGATTTATCAAAAACTGTTTTTGAGGCACCAGTATCAATAACCCAACTACCAACTGTTTTATCATGAAATACAGAAGAAACCATCAAGTGGTAATTGTCTTCTTCTAATTCAATAATATCAATGGGAATATTGTATAGCATGGTGTAAATGTACAAAAAACAAAACGGGCAGTATATGATTATTTATACTACCCGCTCGTTTATTTATAAATATTTTTTACAGGATGTCCATCCCGTCCACTACATCCATGATTGATTTTACTGCTCCAGCTGATTTAACAAGCAGCTCTTTTTCATCATCATTTAGCTTCACTTCAATGATTTCTTCTATACCATTTTTCCCAAGTTTAACTGGGGCACCAACATATACATCATTCAAGCCAAATTCACCTTCCATTTTTACACAACAAGGGAATATCCTTTTCTGGTCCATTACAATAGCTTCAACCATTTGAGCAGCTGCAGAACCAGGGGCATACCATGCTGAAGTTCCCATTAAGGCAACTAACTCGCCACCACCTTTTTTTGTACGTTCTACAATGGCATCCAGTTTTTCACCATCAATAAATTCAGTAACAGGAATACCTGAAACAGTGGTGTAGCGTGGAAGAGGTACCATAGTGTCGCCATGGCCACCCATTAATAAAGCCTGGATGTCACGAGGTGAAACATCTAAAGCTTCAGCCAGGAATGCGCGGTAACGGGCAGTATCAAGGATGCCTGCCATTCCCATAACATTTTCTTTTGGCGCTTTAGCAACTGCATGAGCTACATAAGTCATTACATCCAATGGGTTGGACACCACTATAATCTTTGCTTTTGGCGAATATTTAATTACATTTTCGGTAACACTTTTTACAATGCCGGCATTGATTGAAATTAAATCATCACGGCTCATACCTGGTTTTCTTGGTACACCAGAAGTAATAACAACTACTTCAGAGCCTTCTGTTTTTGAATAGTCGTTTGTAGACCCGGTTACACGGGTATCATAGTAGTTTACTGGTGCTGTTTGCCATAAATCAAGGGCTTTACCTTCTGATAAACCTTCTTTAATGTCAACTAGCACAACTTCATTCACAATGTTTTTTTCAGCGATTACCTGTGCACAGGTAGCTCCAACATTCCCCGCTCCAATTACTGATACCTTCATTTGATTTTCTTTTTTAAAGGTGAAATATCTATTTAAATTAACAAGTTACTAAAATTTTACTTTTAGGCCGGCAAAGATAGTTGATTTTCTGAATGCCAAAAATTTAGCCTGGGCGCAGGGAGCAGTTTAACATTTTGGTAAGGTATTCAATTTAACCAGTAAGTAACCTTTAACACAATAGCCCTGTTTCTTGATTTCCAGCTATTGGGGAAATAATTATCAGTATAAACAAGGAAGATGTCAGAAACTGGCTGATAACGCCACTGGAACCTCATATTTACGTTCATATTGTCAACCTGCTCATTGTATTGTACAAAAGTGGATAGGAATATTTTATCTGTAAATGTAAGGTCTAACTTGGGGCCAATCAGCCAATATTTAGTCCTTTCAAAAGGTTTGGGTAAATCCATATCAGTGTATGCAAAATTTAAGGTTAGGTTCATGTATGGTTGGTAGCGGTAACCCAGTGTTCCTTCTACAATTTTAATATCCCCATTATAAAATTCTCCTGATACTAGCTTAGCCTCCCAGTTAAAGAGTGTTTTTCTGGTTGATTCATAATTTACAAAAACATGCTGAAAGTTGTAACTGCTTCCCTGTTGCAAAAAATGGTTGCCTTGGTGGGTAGGGTCAAAGTCATGTTGGAGCTCAATAAAAATATCATTTACCCCAAATGAAAGTTCAGAACGGTCTTTGAATTGAAATTCATAAGCAATTGAATTTTCCTGTTCAATTAAATTAAGGTCAGTATTGAAATAGTTCTCATTTTCAATGTTTATTCCATGGCTTACTACCTTTCTGTTAGGGACAAATAAATAGGTAAGTTCTGGGCCAATAAAATTATATCCTGTACGCCTTATGAAACCTGCTTCTGCTTTATAGTTTTCTCCAACAGATGTTTGAGCCAGCCTAAATTGTATATTTTTCCTATGGTAACGTATTGAGAAACCTTCTGCATATTGTTTGTCAGGGCTATTAGGTTGGAAAGACCTATGGTAAAAGAATTTCCCATTCCAAAAATTATTTTTACTGGCAAGGTTATAGTCAAAGCCAACAACGCGATTAAAGAGGTTGCTGTTTTTTGGTTGGTTCAAATATTCCTTATTGACAAAAATAAGCCCAACATTTGACCGGGCAAATATTTTTTTCTGTAATGACACAACTGTAAAATTCCTGGACAAGTGTTCGGTTGTTTCTTTGGTAGTCATATTCATAAAACCAATACGCCAATCATTTCCCAATTTTCCACTAAGCCTGGCTCCTCCCAAAACAGGTGCATCTAATCCAATGCGCCTTGAAAAAAATGGCGTGATTGTATGGAAGCCAAACCCTGTGAACAGGTCACTGTTCTCAAGGAAGAATTGCCTTTTTTCTGGGAAGAATAATTCAAAACGATCAATATTGGTTACTTGCTGGTCAACTTCTACTTGGGCAAAATCAGGATTGTAGGTTAAGTCTAAATTCATAGAAGAGGATATGCCAATTTTTGCATCAAAACCAAAATCTTTGTGATATTCATTGCCTGTACCTGCTTCATAATCATTAACAAAACTTCCAAAAACATAGGGTATTAATGAAAACTGTATTTTTGACTTTGGAAGGGGCTCATTAAATTTGAGTACTCCAGTGTAAGCCAAAGTTGAAGTTGGGAACTGCCTTGGGACTGGTGCCCAAGCTGATTTTTCATCTGATTTTAGGTCAAGCCTGCTGAAGTTTGCATTCCAATGTTGGCTTCCTGAAGGATACCTTATGGACTTGAAAGGGATGCGCATTTCCGTCACCCATCTATTAGGGTAATGTTTTGTTTTCGATTCCCATTTGCAATCCCAATTCGTAGAAATATTATTTCCATCATACATGATCCCATCCCATTTGGCTCCTGAAGCAGAAACACCAAAAGAAAAACCATTGGTCTGGTCAAGGAATGTATCAAAGAAGGAAAGGAAATTATCATTGTTTGGGAAACTAAAATCTCTTCTGAATGATTCCATTACGCGTTTTCCCTGGATAGTATCATAAAATGTTACAGCCATAAATATGGCTTTGTCATCAAAAGCCATTAGAACTTCTGATTGTTGTTGTGCATATCCTGTATCTGTTGGCAGTACCCTGTGAAAATTTGTTGCTTTTTGTGCTTTCTCCCAATCAGGTTCATTTATGATCCCATCCAAAATGAAGTTTGATTGAGCCTTTTTTACATGAATTACAAAATCTTTATTATGTGTATTAATAATTGTATCATTTTTTGATTTTGAAAATGGGCTTGCCATTGAAAAATAACATCCCAGCAAAAGGAATAATAAGGTTACTAATTTCATTTTTAAGTCTGATTTAGGCAAAGCACCAAATTTATCCAATTTCAAATAAAAATAATGATGTTTTTGATGCTTTAACAATTCATTCACTTCTTCTGAATGATCAGTAAAACAATTACAAGCAATACCGATTTGTATTTGAGATTACTCAATAAATTCACTGCGTTCTTCATTGATTTTCAAATATTTATCGGCATTATACCTGTTTATTTAGTGGGGAAATTTATATCAAAAATGGTATAACAACCAAATAGTTTATTAAAAAGCCGGGCACAAAAAAACAGGCTTCAAACGAAGCCTGTTTCCTGTTTCAAACATAACTAAACTATCTATATCCATTATTTGTTGGGTCAGATTCCAACAATGCTGGATTTAAATCAAATTCTTGGATAGGGATAGGGAACAATACATGATGCGCCCTTACATTATTTACAGCCTCCTTGAACGAAGGGTTATACTGAGTATTTTGTATTGTTTCAACCAATATGCCCCAGCGTATCAAATCAATCCTGCGATGGTCTTCTCCCATTAATTCCCATGCACGCTCATCCCTGATTGCCAGGCGGAATTCTTCTTTAGAAAGCCCTGCCAGAGGCTTATCTGGCTCAAAAGCGCGTTCACGAACCTTGTTGATATATTGGTATGCACCAGCAGGGCCATTCAATTCATTTTCAGCTTCAGCAGCCATCAAATAAATATCTGCCAGCCTGAACACGATAGTATTGTCTCCATGGTTTGACCTTGGAGAGTTTAACTGGTCAAGGTTCCATAATTTAGGTATATAAGGCCATTTTAGATCATAACCAAGATAAGTGGTAGTAACGTTCCAAGGCCTGCGCAAGTCATCTTCAGGGAAAGTGTTAACCACAGTTGGGGTTGGAATTGCCAGCCCATATCCTGTAAATGCTTCATTCCTAGCTGACAGGTCTCCTTTTAAAGCATTCCTGTCACTGGTTTTTTTAGGTTCATCCCGGATTCGTGGAGTAAAGAAATCTGTGCGCCTTTGTTGCGCAACATCTTTAGCATAGTTGAATTGCCAAATAATTTCATCATTAAATTCATTTAATGGATAATCGTTAAAAATGGATCCATAATCGTCCAACAATTTATGCCATGAATTATTAATAATTTCAATAGATTTGTTTTTCATATTTTGCCAATCACCCCTTACCATATGGAATTTAGCTTCTAAGGTAGCAGCTACCCATTTTGTTGCCCTTCCATCTTCATTAGTACTGTACTTGTCAGGTAACAAGCCTTGGGCTTCTTGCAGGTCAGCAACCATTGCCTGTTGAATTTGACCTTTGTCATGCCTTCCTAAAACCATGATCTCTTCAATGGGCAAGTCTTCTACATAAAAAGGTACATTTCCCCAAATGTTGGTAGCATGGTAATAAGCAAGAGCACGTAAGTAAAGGGCTTCTCCTCTGGTTTGTTTATAACCTTCTGCCGTAATATTCTCATTTTCTTCAATCCTGTTAAGGACTATATTACAATCCTGGATTACCCTGTACAAATTTTGCCAGGTACCACGAGTTGGGTTATTTCCTTCAGTAATGGTGTATTTTGAGAAATCTTTCCCTTCTCCTCCATAACGGTTAGGGTTGATCAAGTCAGTTCCAAACTCATAAAATTTTGATATCCCTACAACATTATATAAACTACTGTTAAACATATATGTTGAATAGATCCCATTAATATAAGCTTTTGCTTCATCATCAGAATTAAAGAAGTTATTTGGTGATAATAAAGCTTTGGGTTCTTCTTTTAAAAACTCTTCACATCCAAATAGCATTAGTGAGAGAAAGAAGACTGATAATATTTTAAAAACTGTTTTTTTCATCTTATTAAATTTGATCATTTATTATTCAATTCAACTATCACTAAAACTCAGCTTTAAGCCCTATTGAAAGAGTGCGTGCATATGGGTATTCACCTTGGGTAAAACCTATTTGAGTACTGTTGCTTCCATAACGGCTAACTTCAGGGTCGAATAACCTGTTTTTAGCAAATAATGCAAGGTTGGTTCCCGAAAGGTAAACATCCAGTTTTTTAATCCAACTAAGTTTATTGGTTGGTACATTGTAAGTAAACCTAACTGTCTTGAGCCTTAAATATGAACCATCATCAATAAGCTTAGTATTACTTTTAATATTAGCTAATGATTGGGATGTCCCTGGCATTGGAATATCAGAATCTTTGTTATCAGGAGTCCAGTGGTTCATTACTTCAGCATAAGCATTAGAGCCTTCACGGAAGAAGAAAGATTGGTGTGACAAGCTATTATACAAGTCATTACCATAAGAGCCATTAAAATAAATATCCAATTTGAAGTTCTTATAAGTAAATGTATTCATTATCCCTCCATAAAAGTCGGGTTCAGGGCTACCAATAACTTCAAAGTCATTTTCAGATATCACTTTATCTCCATCAGTATCATGGAAATGAGGACCTCCAACCAATTGGTTTAGGATCCCGGAGGCATCAATTTCCTCCTGGCTATCCCACACGCCAAGGTATTTAACACCAACAAATGCAGGTAATGATTCTCCAACAATTAGCCTTGCTCCAGGACCTCCCTGGTTAGTTGCACCAACTACATTAATGTACTCTGCATCACCTATTTCCAATACTTTGCTTCGGTTTCCGGCTAGTGTTAGCATAGTTTCCCAGGTGAAATCTCCTTTCTTAAGGTTGATAGTATTGATCATTACTTCTATCCCCTGGTTTTGGACTGATCCTAAGTTTTGCAGCTTAGTACTAAATCCGGTTTGGGTTGGAATAGGGACGTTCAAAAGAAGGTCTTTTGTCTTTTTATAATAATAATCAACTTCAACAGCCAGACGCCCTCCTAAATAAGCAGACTCCAGCCCAACATCAAACTGTTCAGTAGTTTCCCACCTTAAGTCAGGGCTTGCAGGGCGGCCATTCCTTACACCAGGTTGTTCCAATTCATTAAAGAATGCACTTTCCGGATCCAATAATGCAAGGGTACGATATGACCCAATTGCTTGATTACCTGAAATACCAAAACTGGCGCGCAATTTCAGGTTATCAAAAAATCCAAGATCCCGTATCCAAGGTTCTTCAATTAATCTCCATGCAGCAGCAGCTGAAGGGAAGAAAGCATACTCATTATTTGAACCTGCAAAACGTGAAGAACCATCAACCCTTCCTACTAAAGTTAAAAGGTATTTTTCTTTAAAACTATAATTAGCCCTTCCTAGCCAGGAAACTAATTGGAAGCTACTATAATTTGAAGAGACAATATTACGTGCAGGGTCGCCTAGCCCCAAATTATTAAATTCAACCACATCATTTGTAAAGCCCAATGCTTCTGCATGTGAACTTTCCTGTTTATAGGTTTGCCAGGTAAATCCGGCAAGGACATCAAATTTATGGTTTTCATTAATTTGTTTGGCATAAGTAATAGTGTTTTCATTTAACACATCAATGGAAGTGTTACCATTAACTATTGCCCTTCCGCCGGCCAATGTTTCCAACCTGTCAGGAAGTATGCCAGGCCAATACCTGTTACGTTTATAGTGGTTAAGCTTAGGTCCTATTGTACTTTTAATGACCAACCCTTTTAATGGTTCATATTGGAAATATGCACTACCCAGTAAGTTGGTTACATACTCATGGTCAATTTTTAATTGGATGTCAGCTACAGCATTAGGCTGAGTTCCCCCGGTAACAGGGTTACGCGCAGTAAATGATCCATCCTCATTATAAATTGCTTTTGCAGTTAACCCTTCCCTCCATAGATGTGAAAGGTTTGCTTTGTTATTTTCTTTCTTTTGGCGGGTAACATTCATCCTTACACCAAACGAAAGTTTGTCATTAAATTTAACGTCCATGTTTGTACGGAACGTATATTTTTCAATTCCTGAATTTTTGATGATACCATCTTGGTTAAAATAGTTGCCAGACACATAATAATTCAGGTTTCCTTCAGAAGTGCGCCCACTAATTGAAACATCAACATTGTATAATGGGGCAACTTCAGTTACCTCGTCAATCCAATCAATATTAGGAACCTTTGACATATCAGGGAAAGGTAATGCTGCTCCACGGTTTTCTGCATCAAGATTAGCTAAATATGCTAATTCAGGACCATCTGCCAAATCAATGGTGCTTTTAAGTTCTTGCATACCAGAGTATGCATTAACAGAAACAACAGGTACTCCAGGAGTCCTATCTAAACCACTTTTGGTTGTTATGAGTATCACCCCATTTGCACCCCTGGTACCATAAATTGATATTGCAGTTGCATCCTTTAATATTTCAATAGATTCAATATCATTTACATTAATGTTGTTCAGGTTGTAACCAGTTCCTACAATAAAACCATCAATTACAAATAGAGGTTCATTGTTTCCTTGAATGGAGTTACCTCCACGAATGCGAATGGTACTGCCTGAACCTGGAGCTCCATTTGTTTGTGTAACCTGTACCCCTGCTGCTCGCCCTTGTAAGGCTTGGTCAACACGCGAAGCAGGAATGTTTTCTAAATCATCGCCTTTAACTGACGCAACTGAACCAGTTAAGTCACTTTTTTTAGTTACACCATAACCAATGGCAACCACTTCTTCAATGCCAATGACATCTTGTGCCATAGTTACATTAATTTCTGATTGTCCGCCAATTTCTACCTCTTGAGTGACCATCCCAATAAATGAGAACACAAGGGTAGTAGCTTCTGCTGGAACAGTTATGGAATATTTACCGTCAACATCAGTAATGGTTCCCTGTGTTGTTCCTTTTGCAAATACAGTTACACCCGGCAGGGGAGCATTGGTTTCATCAGTTACTGTACCAGAAACCTCTTGTTGCTGCATTGCATCTCCAATAATTGAGTAGATTTCATCCTTTTCAAACAGGACAATTTGCCGATCAATAATTGAGTAATTCACCTCAGTATCTTCAAAAAGTTGATTTAATACTTCGTCAACTTTTTTCTCGCGAAGATTAATATTTACCTTCCTGTCAACATCTATAATTTTACTGTTGTACAGAAAATAAAACTCTGATTGATCCTCAATTTGGGCAAGAACTTCCTTAACTGAAGAATTCTCCAGATTTAAGTTAAGTTTCGTCGCCTGAGAGTAACTGTTTACAGCTAAACTCTGGATCGTTGCAAGTAGTAGGGCATAAATTGTTAACCTCATACTAAAAAATGTTTTAGAGGTCCATAGCTTTTTTGCTCCAGACCAATTCATACAACAAAATTTTTTCATAAGTTTACTTTGTTTTTGAATTAATACTTAGTTATTAATTATCCCTTTTTCTTTCGACCAAAAAAGAAAAAGGTAGAAGATGAAGGGAAGCAGACCAATGCTTCCCTTTTCATTTATCTCATTATAATCGTGTTATCACCACTTCCATTTTACTAAATGTGTTATCTGCCCTTTTTTCTCTTCTTGAAATTGAATAATCAATTGGAGCTGATATTTTTAACAGTTCCAGTATTTGGTTCAATGATTCATCTTCAAAAGTAGCTGTGTAAACATAATCAGTTAGTTCCCTACCTTTTAGTTGAATGTCAACATTGAACCAACGATTAAGCCTCCTGACAATTTCTTTCATAGAATCATCCCTGAACATCAGTATCCCATCTTTCCATGAAATATATTTTTGTACGTTAACCTTATCAACATAGATTTTATTTTCATCTTCATAATAGGAAGCCCTTTCTCCTGGATTCAAAGAACTTAGTGATTCGTTAAGCTTAAAATCTTCACCTTGGAATAGGTTTACTTTGCCTGAAACCAGTACAATTTCAGTTAACTTTTCTTCAGGATAATTTGAAGCTTTAAACGTGGTACCTGTAACTTCAATTTGGATTTTTCCTGTATTTACGATAAAAGGATTGTTTTTGTTCTCCGCAACTTCAAAATAGGCTTCGCCATTTAAAGCAACCTTACGTGATTGCCCACTAAAGTTCGTAGGATATGACAGGCTTGACTTTGAGTTTAGGTAGACTTTTGTACCATCAGGAAGAAGGTATTCAGACCTGATCCCAACAGGGGTTTTTATGGTGTGCCATGAAATATCTTGTGCGATTTGGTCTGTATTTGATTGTATACCAAGGTATAATGTAGAAATTATGAAAGGAAGAATTAAGATTGCAGCAGCTTTTTGGAGGAAAGAGGCCATCCTCTGTTTGCCCGATTTTTTTAGCCTGATGTTAACTTTTGATAGTGCTTTTGCAACATTGTAGTTGTACATCCTCTTTAAATGTTCTGTCCCCTCCCATGCCTTCATGGAGTTTGTAAATATTTGTTCATTTTCCACAGAAAGGCTTTTCCAGTGCTCTATTTTTTTTATATCACCTTCAGGTAAAATACCTTGAAAATAAGGGGGTAATAGGCATTCAATTTCTTTATTAAATTCTTTTTTATTTTGCCTTGCCAAACTTATTTATTTTAAATTATGCTTACAAGACGACTATTTAAGGTAATACACATATACATAAATACATGAATTTTAATCAAAAAAGGTTCTTCAGTGGTTTTTATGAACCCAAAAATATTGCAGATAAAAATTTATGGGAATAAAATAGACAGTAAAAAAATTGGCAAATATGGTTTTAAGTCCTTACGCAAAGCTTTTAATGCATTGCTTATTTGAAGCTCTACTGTTCTTTTTGATATTCCAAGCTGGTCGGCTATTTGCTGATTTTTTACTCCTTCAAAACGGCTTAACTTGAAAATTTCACCACAGCGTGGTGGAAGTTTTTTTATGCTTTCATAGATAATTCTACTTAATTCTGATTCAGCAAACCAAAACTCTTCAAAATGGTTTGATTTTTCTTTATCTTTTAAAACTTTAAGGGACTTCTTCTTTATTTTTTCGTGTTTCAACAAATCTAATGACCTGTTTTTTACTGCACTAAACAGGTAACTTTTAAGGTTAGAATTGATTGAGATTTCCTGATTCTTAACCCAGAGTTTAACGAATAAGTCTTGAACAATGTCTTCAACAATTTTTGTGTCTCCAATTATTTTTTCAGCATAGGCACATAACCCTGAATAATAATAATGAAACACAAAATCAAAAACGACTCTGTTTTTGTTTTTTAACCCCTCTATCAAATACTTTTCGTCCAAAACAATTATTACCAGGCTTAATTAAGTTGTTGGTTGCAAATATAAGGTTAAAAATTATTTGGCGCTAAAAAAGCCTGGACTTAATACCCAGGCTAGCTTTTATAACATTATTATATTTTGCATATTTATAGCTCGATTGGGATACCATTATAGAAATCAAGTATCTTAGTCCTGAAAATATAATCATATTTTGCTTGCAACATATTGCTTTGGGCACTTGCTAAGTTATTTTTACTCTGGTTATATTCAACAGAATTGACCATGCCTACATTGAATTTTTCTTCCATATACCTAAAGGCTTCTTCAGTTGATTTTACTGCTTTTTCTGTGGAAACAAACTTTTTTAATGCTGCCAGTGCATTGGTGTAGGCTTGTTCAATATCTTTCCTTAATGTATTTTTTGTGATTTGCAGGCGGTTTTCATAATCCATTATTTGCAGTTGTGTATTGCTGATATTGTTTTTTGCCTGCAGTTTGTTGAATATGGGTATGTTTAGTGAAACACCAAAACCATATCGCCCATTGTTTTTTAGCTGGTCGCCAAAAGATTGCTGTGGGATTGGGCTATCAAAAGTTTTGAAATAATTATTGTTATAGTTGGCACCTAATGATAAGTTTGGGTAAAGCGCACCTTCAGCTACTTTTAGCTGGTATTTAGCACTTTCAACCCTTAATTGTGCCCCTTTTATTTCGGGCCTGGAAACAACAGCATTTTTAAATATATCAAATGAATTGATGGATACTGAGCCAGCTTTAATTTCAGGAAGCACAGGTTTTTCAATTTTAAACCTTTCTGACATGGGGAGTTCAAGGAGTTGGTAAAGGTCTAAATAAGCTAGTTCAAGGCGGTTTTGGTCTGTTACCAGTTGAAGTTCTTCGCGAGCAAGCTGTGCTTCTATTTCCAGGAGTGCACCCCTTGCCAGGCTTCCAGCTTCAACCAATTGCAGTGTCCTGTTTATTTGTTGCTGGGTAACTTCAAGCTGTGCACTTGATACTTGCGCCAACTCTTCTGCAAATAAAATTTCCAGGAAAGCAGCTGCAATATAGAGCATAATATCATCTTTTGATTTTTGCAGGTCTTCAAGGCTGGCTTGCAAGTCCAGTTCGCGTTGCTTGATCGTGTTTTGAAGCTGAGAACCATTCCATACAGTCAGGTTTGAATTGACCCCTCCACTTAAACTGGTTGAGTTTACATTGTCGTATGTATTTTGTGTGGTGAGTGAACGGCCAAAACTATACCCATTGCTAAATGAAGCATTCAGGTTTGGAAGCCTGTTTAATTTTGCCTGTTGTGCCTGGTTCTCCTGATATTTGGTACTGATTTCCTGTTGCTTGATCTGTATGTTATTTTCAAGGGCATAATCAATACATTTCTGTAAAGACCAAACTTCTTGTGCTTTGCTAAAACCAAAACTTAAAAAGAATATTGCTGACAATAAAATTATCTTTTGTCTCATTTCTATTTGTTTTTGTTGAAGGGAATATTCCCTGGTTCTTATTTTAGAAGCTAATTTACTCAAATTATATTCAACAGCATTACCCGTTGTTATTTTGTTCTTCTTTTAATTTCTTAGGGTCAACTTTTTCTCCTTTGATCTTATCTTCCATTGAAAGGCCTTCAGTTATTTCAATGTTGATACCATCAGAAAGCCCTGTTTTAACAGTCCTTTTTTCAAATACCTGAGCCTCGCCTGTTTCAACTTCAACAAAAGAAGTATCATCCTTAAATTTTAGCATCCCTTCAGAGATCACCATCACACTATCCCTTCTTTCCAATTCAATGTTGGCATTTGCACTATATCCTGCCCTGATGAATTGCCCTTCTTTAAGCACAACAGTTGCTTTTATTTCAAACTGTATGGCTCCATTTTCTTCCACCCCCTTTGGGGCAATGTATTCAAGCTGTGCACTAAATTTTTCTTTTTCAATGGCACCTATTTCAAGCTCAATATCCATCCCTTCTTTAATTTTGCCAACTTCTGTTTCATCAACCTTTCCTTCAAAAATCATATCATTCATGTCAGCTACTGATGCAATGGTTGTCCCATCATTGAATGTATTTGCCTGTATCACTGAATTGCCCTCTTTTATGGGGACATCAAGCACCATTCCCGTAATAGTTGAACGAACAAGTGTATTAGTAGCGCTTTTGGCTTTTTTTGTTACACCATTTTTAATTAATTCCAGATTATTTTCAGCAGCAGTTAATTCTTCTTTGGCAGAATCATATTTCACTTTTGAAGTTTTATATTCTTCATATGAAACTACATTCTTGTCAAATAGCTTTTGCTGCCTTTCATAATCAATCTCTGCATCTTCCATATTGATCTTTGCCCTATTCAACCTGGTTTCAGCAGAATTAAGGTTAACCATGTCTGGAATAATTTTTATGCGTGCAATGACCTGGTTCTTTTCAACCATATCACCTGCTTCAATATAAATCTCATCAATAATCCCAGAAACCTGGGGTTTGATCTCAATTTCCTGGCGTGGGACTACAGAGCCTGTAGCCACAGTTTTGTTTATTATATTGGAAATAAATGGTGTTTTTGTTTCAAAAACATCTGGGTTTTTATTTGATTTTTGGTACAAGAAAAGAATTGTCCCTGCAAATGACCCTATGATCACTACAATTAAGAATATTCGTAAAACCTTTTTCATTTTTGTTAAGTTTTTATTGTTTTCTGTTTTTATTTCTTTTTAAATCCCCTCGTCCCTAAGTGCATCAATAGGTTTTATTTTAATGGCCCTCCTTGCAGGTATTAACCCTGCAATTACTCCTGAAACTACCAAGACAGATAAGGCAGCCATTGCCATGGTAAAGCTAATTTCAGGACGCCTGAAAAACACATCATCATTACTTCCTGCATTGGCTTCAAGTGCCATATTTAACAATTCAAGCAGTCCAACTCCCAGTGCCAACCCAATGTAGCCAGCCAGGACAGTTAGGAATACACTCTCAGCAACAATATGGAGGATAATGGTGTATGGGGTTGCACCAATTGCGCGTTGTATGCCAATTTCCTGGGTGCGCTCTTTTATAATAACCAACATGATGTTGCTTACCCCAATAACACCTGCCAACAGGGTACCAATTCCAACAATCCAGGTAAGCACCTGTATCCCAGTAAATAAACCTGTATATTTTATAAATTCAGTTTCAATATTAAATGAGCTGATTGCCTGGTTGTCATCAGGAGCTATATCATGCCTTTCTTTGATGATCTTTTTCATTTTTTCTTCTACCACGCTAACAGGTGTGCCTTTTTCAGAGGTTAAAGAGAAAAAGTGTATCTGGTCACCATAATTAAAAGCCCTTTGCATGGTTGTGAATGGGACAATAATGGTCTCTTCTTTACGCCCACCTCCAATGTTTATCCTTGTTGTGGGATGCATCACCCCAACCACCTGGAAATAAACACCACTTATTTTGAGGTATTGACCAATGGGGCCTTCATCTGGTTCAAACATTAGCTCTTCAACCCGTTCGCCAATAATACAGATCTTACGTGACTGGAAAGCATCAATTTCATTCATTAACCTTCCTTTTACAGGAACCCAGGGGTCAATTTTGAAATAATCAGGGTAGTCGCCATAAATGTTAAATGCACCTGTTTTTTCACCTCTAATTGTGTTTTCTCCCTGAAAATCCCTTGGACCAAATAACCGTGGGGACAAATATTCCAGTTCTTTTACTTTTGACTTAAAAACTTCAATATCAGAGTTGTTATATAGCCACCTGCGCCCTCTCTGGAACCCTTTATAAGGTACACTTGTGCGGTCAGTCCAGAAAAATGCAGAGTTAGATGCAAAAGAACTGATCCCATCCATGACCCCATTTTCTAGGGCTTTGCCTGCACCAGACATAATGATCAGCATAAATATACCCCAGAATACCCCAAAGGCTGTCATAAAGCTTCTTAGCCTGTTTTTTTTCAGGGCACTTAGTATTTCTTTCCATAGGTCTAAATCAAACATAATGAGCCTCTTTTTTATTGCCCTCCAAAAGAGGGGGTATTTATTGCCTCTCTTTTTCCCTCCAATGGAAGGATTAACGATGGCTTTTCATTGTTATTCATCTCTTAATGCTACTATTGGTTTTATCCTGGCTGCCCTTTTAGCTGGTATGTAGCCTGCAAGTGCCCCAGCTACAATCAACAGAACAGTTGAAGCAATGGCTATATTTAGGTCAACAGTAGGGTTCCTAAATAACGAATCGCCTCTTCCCTGGTTGCTAGCCATTGAAGCTTCATAGGATTGTTCAACAATAATGTTTATCCCTTCCATGAGCCCTGTGCCAAGGATAAGCCCTATATAGCCAGCAATGGTTGTGATAAGGATAGATTCAAGTAAAATGAGCCCAACTACAGATGCAGGGCTTGCCCCAATAGCCTTCCTTATCCCAATTTCCTTTGTACGTTCTTTAACTACTATTAGCATGATGTTGCTAACCCCAACAATGCCTGCAATCAGGGTTCCAACCCCAATGATCCAAATAAAAATGGTGATTGCCTGAAAAATTTTCATGGTTTCCAGGTAAGCTTCCAGTTTGTTGAACATCCCCAGGGCATCATCATCTTTAGGGTCAAACCTGTGTTTCCGGGCTATGGAGTTTTTAATCTTATCTTCAATCTGCTGGCTTTCAGCCAGGGTTTGCCCATCAATGGTAATAGCTAAACTATGTAACCTGTTTGAACCATTAAAAACTTTTTGGGCTGTTGAAACAGGTATCCAGGCACTTCTGTTCCTTGTTGAGCCTGGTTCACGGCAAATCCCAATTACCCTGAATGGTATATTGCTGATTTTTACATATTCCCCAATAGCTTCTTTTTCCTTGAAAATGCCATCATAAACATCTTTCCCAAGGACAACCACTTTCCTGGTTTTATCAATATCAACCTGGTTAATAAACCTGCCTTCATCAAGAATTAGTTGTTCAACATCTTTCAGGTCAGGGTGGCATGAGATGGTTGTATATTCCCCATATTCACCTTCAAAAGAATACTGGGTGCTACCCATAAAGTACCTTCCTGAAGCTGCATCAACACCTCCAAGATTTTTCACTAATTCGCGGTCTGAATTTGTAAAACGGACAGGGCGCCCTTTTTTAAGCCCCTGGTAAGGGATGCTGGTTTCGCCCGTCCAAATCCACATAGCATTTACAGCATCTTGCTTAAAATTCTCGGCAACACCACGGCTAAGCCCATTCCCTGAACCTAATAAGATCATCAGCATAAATATCCCCCAGGCTACACTAAATCCTGTAAGGAAGGTCCTCATTTTGTTTTTTTTGATGGTAGAAAGAATTTCTTGCCACTTGTCAACATCAAACATAGTATGTGGTTTAAGCTGTTTCCAATTCTTTCATATACTGGTGTTTGAAACTTTGCAAATCACCATTTTTAATGATTTCTGAAATTACCCCATCTTTCAGGCGGATAATTTTTTGGGTCATGGCAGCAATGTCATGCTCATGGGTAACAATAATTACTGTTATCCCTTCAGCATTAATCTCTTTCAATATTTCCATAACCTCATAGGATGTGCTGGTATCAAGTGCACCAGTAGGCTCATCAGCTAATATCATTTTGGGTTTTGATATTAAAGACCTGGCAATGGCAACGCGCTGTTTTTGCCCTCCTGATAACTCATTAGGCATGTGTTCTGCCCACTCAGCCAATCCCAGTTTTTCAAGATACTCCATGGCAATTTTGTTACGTTTTTTCCTCCCCACCCCTTTGTAATAAAGTGGAAGTGCAACATTTTCCATGGCATTTTTGAACGAGATCAGGTTGAAAGATTGAAAAACAAAACCCACCAACTCATTTCGGAATTTGGCGGCCTTTTTTTCACTCATATCCTTAACTAGTGTACCATTAAGCTTGTATTCTCCTTGCTCATAAGAATCAAGGATGCCTAAAATATTTAATAAGGTTGATTTGCCTGAACCAGAAGAGCCCATAATTGAAACAAACTCCCCCTGGTTAACATCCAGGTTAATTCCTTTTAGTACATGTAGTGAGTTCGATCCTGTAATATAGGATTTGTGGACATTATTAAGACTTAACATAGTTTTCTGAATGATAGTTTTATAAGATTTCTTAGCACTTGCATTATTTTCACAGTAAATTTTTTAAAAAATGGGTTGTAGTACCAATATTTTTCGATAAACAACCTCTTTTTTAATGTGAATCAAAGAATATACCAATTTGTGATAGCTCTAATTCTCATAGCTTTATACATCTGACGCTTTTTGTGTTGAATAGTTACAATTGTGGTACTATGAGAAGTTTACCATTGAATTAAGGGGTTTTATTAACCTGAGTCCGACTTAAAATATCTGCTCAGTTTCAATTAATTTTTAGCAGAAATTGATCCAGGTTTTTAAAGGACTATCTGGATAATTCGAAAAATTATGGGGTGATTTATGCAAAAATTAGGGAAATCCAAAGGAAAATACAGAAATGCACAACCTTTGCACCAAAAATACCTAAAATAGCCGGCTATTCCTGCGATATTTTTAATACAATTCCCTCACATTTCTGTATTTCTGAGCTTAACATTTTAAATCGAGCTCAGGTTATTAGTAACGAGGTACTCACTTATAGTTTAGATAATTTCAAGGTTTGTTAGTTCTTTTGTTACCTGGTAATCATATTCAGGGTATTCAAATAAGCTTAACCTTGGTTCAGTTTGCCCCATTGAATACCCATAAACACCATTATATACTGATATATCTTCTCCCATTTCTTCCAGCTGGGTTAAATATTCACTTATTGATTTTGATTCAATAATAATGACCTTTCCCATTTTTTCTATAATGGGGCTATGGTTCCTGTTTATGTCATGGTCAAACTCCAGTATCCTGCGCCCATATCGTGTGATGCCTATGACCCTGAAAGTCATGCTCTTTCCCACGCCAGGCAGGTTGAGGACATTCCTGTCAAAGGAAAGGAAGTTTTGCCCAATTTCCTTCCTGATCCCATTAATTTGTTCAGTTATTTTTTCTGGATTGTTGGTAAGCCCTTCAACCTTTTTATGCAGGTTCCCAGGTATATTGCCCAAGATTTTTTCTTCTTGTTGCTCTTGCACAGAACGGGCATTGGGGACAAAATTGAAGTTGTTTTCCATATATCCTTTTACAGTGAAAGTATAATATGGTAAAATGCCTATTTCATTGAGTGTTTCCCTGAGTTTTGCAGAGTGCCCCCTGCGTGAAGCAGCAGTAGTAAATACCATTTGGTTGGTTACTCCCCAACCAGCTTTTAGCAACCTTGTTACTCCAATTTTTGCTTCAGGTGTGATTTCCATTGGAGAGATAAAATGGGTTTGGATGATAAACTGTTTTATTCCAATTTTGGATGCTTTTATTTTAAACTGTTTCAATATTTCAGCCAGGCTTTCGGTAATCCTTTGTGGCAGGTAAACTGGTAAGCGCGTGCCAATCCTAACCCTAGTAATTTCAGCAAACTTTTTACCATCAGCCCTAGTTTTGTTGGCCTCTTTTTTCCTGAATGCCATACCATAAATTGAATTAAGTATCTTTTCAAGGTTTTTATCACTGGTCATAAGCCCATCACCTCCTGTAATGAGGATATCCCTCAGTTGGGTGTCATTCTCAAAATAGGCCATTAATTCCTGGAGCTTTTCATCCCATGAGCCTTGAGGTTTTAACTTGTCCAAGTTGAAATTGAGGTTTCCCCTTTGGAAATCGTACATGCGCTGACAGCTTGCACAAAGCCCCCCACAAGCCCTTCCCATGGTATCAGGTATTAATATGGCAACTTCAGGGTAGCGCCTGTGGATATTGTTGTAAGGAGGCAATAACCAACCTGCAGCATTAGGTTTGCCTGGCTCAATTTTGTCTTCTTTTTCCCAGGCAACTATATTCCCAAATTCCCCAACAAGTTGTTTGGTGTAGATGATATAATTTCTTATTGCAAGGTCTGCTCCAGCTGCAAATGAAGGGATAGTAACATGCAGTAAAGAGAGGTAATATGGGTTTATGAAAAAAGGGATGCCTGCTTTTCTTGCTTTACGCAAAATTTTCATGGTATCTGGATCCAGGGAGTAATCCATCATTTCATTTAATAATTCGGGAGACCTGATAGCAAAACGCAAATGGAAATTACCTTCATCCCACCACCTAAGCATTTTTTCCCTCTTTTGGAGTTGCCCATCTTTAACCTCAAACAGGTATTTGGAAGTTTTAATTTCCTTGTTATCAATTTTTTTGATCAAGACATCAATAATCCTGTCACGGTTTTTTTCACGTAGTTTAATAACCCTTTCATCTAATCCTGACAGAAACCTGTTTTTCCATTCAGTAACCTCTTGTGGAGAAGGGATGTCCCTTTTTTCTGCACCTTTGAATTGCCTGAATAAGTGCAACATGTCTTCAAAAAAACCTGGCCTGGCACCACCTTTCCCAAAGTTAACTGCCAGCCAAATCATTTTTATTGGGTTGCTTACAGCCATTTGCCCCCTTAGGTTCAGGTCTTCATATTCCCTGCCTGCATGGTCTACATAGTCTAATATCCTTATGGAAGCATAATCCTGCCAGGTTATTTTTTGAAAAGTTTCATAATTGGATTCTTTGCCTAAGTAATATTGATAAGCAAAATCATTTTGTTTCAATTTAGGTAAAACCCAGTTTTTTACACTTTCAAGGGCTTCAGTTTCATTGTTTGACTCAACCATTATCTTTTTCAGGGTTGGATTTTCCTGCATTAATAATTTAAGTAGTTTATGAGCCCTAACATTAATAGCTATAAGGTCAAGGGAATGTGGCGTATTCATGGCTAAAATTGTTAATTGTGTTCAATCTTGATCATTTAAGGTATAAAAAATAGGGACAACATCAAAATTATAAACCATTAAGGATAACCAGTGATTCAGGCATATTTTCACCATGGATAATTTTTCTATCTTTGCGCTGATTCTTAGAGAATTGAATATGGCTCATAAAGCAGGTTTTGTAAATATAGTGGGGAATCCTAATGTAGGTAAGTCAACCATTATGAATGCATTGGTTGGGGAAAAACTGTCAATCATTACATCAAAAATGCAAACAACCAGGCATAGGATCAAGGGTATTGTAAGTGGGGATGATTTTCAGATCGTTTATTCAGATACCCCTGGGATTTTGAAACCTAATTACAAACTTCAGGAATCAATGCTAAAGTTTGTTGATTCAGCTTTAATTGATGCTGATATCATTTTATATGTTACTGATGTGGTTGAAGACCCTTCAAAAAACAAGGATTATATTGCAAAGATCAGGAAATCAAATATACCAGTGATTGTGCTGGTCAATAAAATTGACCTTTCAAACCAGGAAAAGGTTACTGAACTTTTTGAATATTGGTCGGGAATATTCCCTGGAGCAACTGTTTTCCCAATTTCAGCAACCGAAAAATTTAATATTAATCCTGTATTTGACCGCATCTTAGAACTCCTTCCTGAAGGTGAGGCATTCTTTCCTAAAGATGACCTGACTGATTTGAATGAGCGGTTTTTTATGCAGGAGATCATTCGTGAAAAAATACTGTTGAATTACAAAAAAGAGGTTCCTTATTCTGTTGAAGTTGAAGTAGAGGAGTTTAAAGATGAAAGGGATATCCTCAGGATCAGGGCAATTATCCATGTGGCACGTGACAGCCAGAAAGGGATCATCATAGGGCATCAGGGGAGATCATTAAAATGGGTTGGCACAGAAGCCAGGAAAGATGCTGAAGAGTTTTTTAGCAAGAAAATTTTCCTTGACCTTTATGTAAAAGTAGCTAAAGACTGGAGGGATAAGGACAACCAGTTAAAGAAATTTGGTTATATGGGCTAATAGTGGTTTATTCAGAAATTAAGGATTGAAGAATGAGTAGCAGGATAGTAGCAATAGTTGGAAGGCCCAATGTGGGTAAATCTACTTTATTTAACAGGCTTACAGAAACAAGGAGTGCCATTGTTGATGAAACAGCAGGGGTTACACGTGACAGGAATTATGGGAAAGCACTTTGGAATGGTATTGACTTTTCTGTTATTGATACTGGTGGCTATGTAGTTAATTCTGATGATGTTTTTGAGGCTGAGATCAATAAGCAAGTGCAACTGGCAATTGATGAAGCTGACTCAGTTTTATTTGTCGTGGATGTGGAATCTGGGATAACTGACCTGGATGAAGCCATTGCATCCATGCTTAGGAGGACTGAAAAAGATGTGTTTGTGGCTGTAAATAAAGTAGATAATAATTCACGCATTATTGATGCCCAGGAATTTTATGGGTTGGGCCTTGGCGAAATTTATTGCATATCATCCATGACGGGAAGTGGTACTGGAGACCTACTTGACCAGGTAGTTGCCAACCTGCCACGCAAAGATGAAGATGATAAAGGAAAAGGGTTGCCCTATTTGTCAGTGGTTGGAAGGCCCAATGTGGGGAAATCATCATTCATCAATACCCTTATTGGAGAACAAAGGAACATTGTTACTGATGTGGCAGGGACAACACGTGATTCTATCCATACACGTTACAACAAATATGGGCATGATTTTATGATTGTTGACACTGCAGGGTTACGCAAAAAAGGCAAAGTGCATGAAGACCTGGAGTTCTATTCTGTACTAAGGTCAGTGCGCACTATTGAAAATTCTGATGTATGCTTATTACTGGTTGATGCAACACGTGGGATTGAAGCCCAGGATGTAAATATTTTTAACCTGATAGTCAGGAATAAAAAGGGAGTTGTTGTGCTTGTCAATAAGTGGGACCTTGTTGAAAAGGAAACAAATACAACCAAAAATTATGAGCATGAAATCAGGGAAAGGATTGCACCATTTTCTGATGTCCCAATTTTATTTATTTCTGCTTTGACAAAACAGCGCGTAAGCAAAGCCCTTGATGAGGCTATTAGGGTGTATGAAAATAGGAAGAAGAAAATTAAAACTTCTGAGCTGAATAATATTATCCTGGAGGCAGTAGAGGCTTATCCTCCTCCTTCTGTAAAAGGGAAGTATATAAAAATAAAATATGTAACCCAATTGCCATCACCGACACCAAGTTTTGCTTTATTTGCCAACCTGCCTCAATACATTAAAGAGTCCTATAAACGTTACATTGAAAATAAATTGAGGGATAATTTTGATTTTGAAGGGGTACCCATTCAGGTATATTTCAGGAAAAAGTAACAAGGCAAATTTTGCAGGTTACTTATCCTTACTGGTATGTTTTTTGTGACCAACCTGTACAACAGAATCTCTCAAATAAAAGTTATCTTTGTAAAGAATTCAAAAAAGCAGGACAATGATTGGCAATTTTTTTCACATTCCAGGAGCAAAAAGGTTCAATTTCCGTCCCAGGTTTTATGATGCAGAAAAAGACCATGTGAAAACCAGGGAAAGGATGGTAAAAGCAGAAATGGGTATTAAAGATGATGATGGGAAGCCTTTTAAGTCAAGCATAAAAGGCCAGTTCAGGAGGGGGATGTCCAATTCAAAATCAGCAGAAAAAGCCAGAAGGAGTTCCAACACTCGTTTGATATTCCTGATTATTATTTTGTCTTTGATTGTTTATTTATTTTTCTACACTGATTTTATTTTTTAATGAGTGACATAATCCAATTACTGCCTGATTCTGTAGCTAACCAGATTGCCGCAGGAGAAGTGATCCAACGCCCTGCTTCAGTGGTTAAAGAATTGGTTGAAAATGCATTGGATTCAGGTGCCACTGAAATTAAAGTTCATATAAAAGATGCAGGGAAAACCCTGATCCAGGTTAGTGACAGTGGCTGTGGGATGTCTCCCACTGATGCCAGGATGGCATTTGAACGCCATGCTACTTCAAAAATAAACAGTGCAAACGACCTTTTTGCCATAAGGACAATGGGGTTTAGGGGAGAGGCCCTGGCTTCAATTGCTGCTATTGCAGATGTAGAGCTAAGGACAAAAAGGACGGAAGATGAGGTGGGAACCTACATTCACATCAATGGTTCAAATCTGGTTGTCCAGGAACCTGTTGGATGCAACAATGGGTCAGTTTTTCAGGTAAAGAACCTCTTTTTTAATGTCCCTGCCAGGCGTAAATTCCTAAAAGCCAACAGCACTGAACTAAAACACATTATTAATGAAATTCAAAGGGTTGCATTGCCAAACCCACAAGTGGCTATTACCTTATATCATAACAACCTGGCTTTGTATGACCTTCCCAAATCAAACCATTACAAGCGTATTATCAATGTTTTTGGAAAATCAATCAGCCAGCACATTGTTCCTGTTGAAACCCAAACCAGCATAATTAACATTTCAGGGTTTGTAGGGTTGCCAAAGTTTGCCAGGAGGACAATGGGGGAACAGTTCTTTTTTGTGAATAGCAGGTATATGAGACACCCCTATTTCCACAGGGCAGTGATGCAGGCATATGAAAAATTGTTGCCTCCTGATACATTCCCAACCTATTTCCTTTTTTTTGAAATAAATCCTGCCAACATTGATATCAACATACATCCTACAAAAACTGAAATTAAATTTGAAGATGAAAGGGCAATATGGCAGCTGGTGCATGCTTCCATACGTGAGTCATTAGGGAAACATAATGTGGTTCCCAGCATTGATTTTGATCAGGAAGGTAGTGTTGAAATACCCATAGCCCCTGTAAGTGGGCAAGAAGTTGCTCCACCTAAAATAGAAGTAGATTTTACCTATAACCCCTTTGAACAGGAAAAAAAAGCTAACACTGGAGGTTATAAACCAATGGAAGGTGCTGAAAAACCAAACCTTGATAATTGGGAAAAATTGTATGAAGGGTTTGAAAACCAGCCAGAAGAGAAAGGTGAACCAATAAGGCAGGAAGAGGCAAGCTTATATACAGGAAATGGTGTTGATTTCCAGGGAAGGAATTTGATGCAGGTGAAAAATAAGTACATCATTACCCCTGTAAAATCAGGGCTTATGGTGATTGACCAAAAAAGGGCACAGGAACGTGTGTTGTTTGAAAAATTTATGCAAGTGCTGCAATCAGAAGCAGTAGCCAGCCAACAGCAATTGTTTCCTCAAACCATTGAATTGAACCCTGCTGACTCTGCAATCCTGGTCGAGATTAACAAAGACCTTACCTGCCTGGGGTTTGATATACGCGAATCAGGTGAAAATAAGTTTGTAATAAATGGTACACCTGGCGTGTTGGATAATGCATCTCCTGAAGCTGTGGTTGAAAAACTGCTTGAAGAATACAAAAATTCTCCAGCTAATGCCAAAGAAAAAGTTAAAGAACATGTAGCCATATCTTTGGCTAAGGCATCAGCAATAAGCTATGGTATGGAACTGAAAGAGGAGGAAATGAGCTACCTGATTGATAATTTATTTGCTTGTGATACTCCCAACTTTTCGCCTGAAGGGAAACCTGTGTTGGCCATCATTCCAATGGATATTATCGAAAAAAGTTTTTTTAAATGACAATATGACGCAATATTGGGGATGAACGAAGTTGGCCCAACTATTGTTAGAGTAAACTGAAATTTAGTTATTATGAATTATAGGCCAGTATTAAATACAATCCCTCCTGTTGTTAAAAACCTGATCATTATAAATGTATTGGTTTTGTTAGCAGCATGGGTATTAAGGTCAGCCAATGTTGACCTTACAAACTTATTAGGGATGCATCACCCATCTTCTGACAAGTTTATGTTGCACCAGTTGGTCACCCACATGTTTATGCATAGCACACAAGGCATTTTCCATATTTTCTTTAACATGTTTGCTTTATGGATGTTTGGGCGTGTGCTTGAAAGTGTTTGGGGAGGGAAACGTTTCCTGGTTTATTATTTTGTAACTGGGCTTGGGGCAATTGCCTTGCATACCTTTGTAAGCCACATTGAAATAGCATCCATGAAAAATGCCATTGATGCATACATTAATACACCTGCCCCAGAATTATTAGACAAGTTTGTTAACAGGTATCTCCCAAGGGCAACACCACAGGTATATGATTTTATTAATAACTGGTATAATGACCCCACTAATTCTACTTATGTTGCTGATGGGCAAAGGTTAATGGAACAAATACTTCTTATCCATGTAGACACACCCACTGTTGGTGCATCAGGGGCAGTTTTTGGGGTATTGCTTGCGTTTGGTATGTTATTCCCCAATACTCAACTAATGCTTATTTTCCCACCTATCCCAATCAGGGCAAAATACTTTGTAATAGGTTATGGGTTAATTGAATTATACCTTGGGTTTACCCAGCCAGGAAGTAATGTGGCCCACTTTGCCCACTTGGGAGGAATGGTATTTGGGTTTTTCCTGATAAAATACTGGAACAAATCAAGGAATACATTTTATTAGGATGGATATTATTGAGGAAATAAAATATTCTTTTAAAAAAGGGTCAGTTTTAACACGCCTGATCTATGTGAATTTAGGGTTTTTCCTTTTTGTGAAAATCACACAGGCACTATTTTTTTTGATGGCAAAACCCTACACGCTCCTCTATTGGTTTATGCTACCAAGTGATTTGGGTATATTGGCAACCAAACCATGGACACTTATTACTTATATGTTCCTTCATGAAGGGTTTATGCATTTCCTATTCAACTTGTTAGGCTTGTATTGGTTTGGTAAGTTGTTGTTAGCCTATTTTGATGAACGCAAACTTTTAGGGCTTTATTTATTGGGAGGCATTGCTGGTGGGGTATTATACATCATAACCTATAACTTGTTCCCTGTTTTTATGGGGGTTAATGGGGTATTGCTGGGAGCTTCAGCATCAGTGATTGCTATATTGGTGGCACTTGCAGTGTATGCACCTAACCAGGCTATCCATCTGTTTTTTATAGGCAAGGTTCAGATGAAATATGTGGCTATATTTTATGTGGTTCTTTCCATCATTGGGATTTCAACCACCAATGCTGGTGGAAACCTTGCCCACATTGGAGGGGCATTATGGGGGTACCTTTTTATTAACCAGCTGGGGAAGGGCAAAGATATAAACAGTGGCTTTATGAAATTTTTTGATAGGTTGGCAAACATATTCAAGCCAAAGAAAAAAATATATGTATCTCATAAGCAGCCCCCAAGAGATGATTATGAGTACAACCAACAAAAGAGTCAAAACCAAAAAGAAATAAACAGGATTTTAGAAAAGATCAGCAAATCAGGGTATGATAGCCTGACCAAACAGGAAAAAGAAATCCTTTTCAAACAAGGAAAGAAGTAATAGTTTTCAGTCATTAGTCACTAGCTATTGGTCATTAGAAAACCCTGTATAAGATAATGCTTGAATGATTATTTTGGTTGATTTTGATTTTTTCTTCTGACTTCAAGTAAATAGCCTATTTTAAATGAATTTCATTCATCTATTATACCTGTTCACTTTAAATGAATAGTGTTTACTAATGCATTCGGTTATTAACTCATTCATGCATTCCTTCTCATTCTTCTTTCTTTGTATGTGCTTGGTAAATACTGGCATTAAGCTCAAAGCCTATTAGGAGGATAAAAGACATGATGTACATAAGCAGTAGTACTGCCAATAATGTTCCAATAGAACCATATAATATGTTGTATTGGTTAAAATTAATGAGGTAATAATTGAAGCCACTCATTGCTATAATAGAAAGGACAGTTGCCATAGTGCCTCCTGCTGAAATAAAACGCCATTTTGTTTTTTTGGCAGGTGCCATATAATATAAAAAAGAATAGGCAAAGAAGAAAAGGGCAATAATAACTACCCATTTGCTTACAGTAAGTAAGTAAAGGTCAAAATTGCCACTGATCCAGCCCAATTCATCTTTGAAGTAAACCAATGCCTTCTGCCCAAAAGTTAAAAGAGCAATTGCAACTGTTAAAAGGATGGATAGAATAATGAGCAACACAATGGATGTAACCCTTTGTGATATCCAATTATGGGTGCTCACATCATGTATAGTAGCATCAAAAGCACTCATCATGGATGCTATTCCATTGGTAGAAAATATTAAAGCCATAAAAAAACCAATAGAGAGCCATCCCCCTTTTTGTTTATTTATAATCTCATGGATGGTTCCTTCAATGGTATCAAATAATTCTGTGGGAACAATATCCTGAATTACAAGAAAAAGTTCATTCTGAAAATTAGGGATTTCAATGTAAGGGATAAGGGTAAATAAAAATATAACTGCTGGGAAAAGTGCCACAAAAAAGTTAAATGCTATGGCAGAAGCCCTAGTAGTTAGTGCCCCATCAACAATGCTTTCCCAGAAAAATTTGGATACATCATAAAGTGGGACTCCATCAAAAAAAGGCAGAGATACTTTTTTTGCATGTTCCACTATTCTGATACCAAGGTTTTTTACCCTTTTAAAAAGAAAAGAGGCCATATGGCTATTCTTGTTTCTCTATACGCAACTGATGGATAGATGGTTTATTATTTGCCTGTTTCAGTAAAAAATAAACCCTGTACATTCCTTTTTGCGTTTGCAAATTCCCAATTACATATTTTGATTTTTCTCCCCCTGTGTGTATAACAGAGAACTCCTCTGGTTGTACTTCCCTGAAAAATTTACTAACAATTTGTTGGGCCTGTGCTTTACTGTACACATTATCATTTTCACCAATCACCAATTCAACATTTTGGTTAAAATATCCAGATAAAACTTTTGTATTGCCTGATTTAAAACTTAATATGAGGTTATCAGGTATTTGTCCAAAAGTACTGGGAACTCCAATTGATATTGTAAAAAGAAAGATGAATATGATTTTTACTATTTTGTTCATTATAAGTTCTTTTCAATTTCGCACAATTAACTTCACAAAAACTATGCAAAAGCTATTTTTAATGTAAATTTATAAAATAAAAAAAACTTTTCAGTTGAATGAAGATAACATTGTTAGCCATAGGTAAAACTGATGCAGCCTATTTGAAGGAAGGTATCAATGAGTTTGTAAAGAGGCTAAAACATTATATTCCTTTTGAGTTTGTTATTATTCCTGATAAAAAGCAACATAAAAACTACCCAGTTGAGTTACAGAAAAAAAAAGAAGGGGAGTTACTGGCTTCCAAAATTAATAATGGCGCCACAGTTGTTTTGCTTGATGAACGAGGGAAAAACTTTAGTTCAAGGGAATTTGCTTCATTTATTGAAAAAAAAAGTATAGCAGGGGTAAAAGAGGTGGTTTTTATTATAGGAGGGGCTTATGGTTTTTCAGAAGAAATGTATAAAATGGCAGGGCAGGCAATTTCCCTATCAAAAATGACCTTTTCACACCAAATGGTACGTTTGTTGTTCCTTGAGCAGCTTTACAGGGCATTCACTATAATTAAAGGAGAACCTTACCATAATGATTAAAATGTTTTGACATGCAAACCTTTTTAAAGAAATACCTTTTCTTATTGTTGGCACTAGCTTGTTTTCTGTTGGCAGCATTGCTCGAAAAAGGGTTGATAAACAAACACCCTGAAAAGATGCTGGTCAGGCATTTTCAGCGCGAGTTGAGCGAAAAGGAAGCTGAACTGGCATATCATATGGAAGAGATAAATGAAACCCTGAATGATACCTTGTTTTATGGGAACTACCTGGAATCATTTCAGCCATACAATGATATGTTTCAGGAGCATGGATATGGTTTTCTTATATTTAAAGATAACCAGTTGGTATATTGGTCTGACAGGTCAATTTCTTTCACTGAACATGTGGAGGATGTGGGAAGTGGAAGCAGCCTAATGGTATTGGATAATGGGTATTATTTAAAAAATGTGGTTTCCCATAGTGGGCAAATTATAATTGGGTTAATTCTTTTGAAGAATAATTATCCTCATGAGAATAAATACCTTGAGAACACATTCCATAAAGACTTTATTTTACCAGCAAATTATGTTTTAGAAAAGAGCAAGGGAAAACACACTATTGATATTATTAGCTTTTATGGTGATTATTTATTCTCTGTAAAACCTGTTGGGGAAGTGTTGTGTGCTACCACCCAATTATATATTCCTGGCTTACTCTATTTGCTGGGTTTGATTTTATTGTTTGCCTATTTCCGTTTCGAGGTAACAAGGAGTAAACATGAACCAATAAATAAACTGTCTGTCCTGGCTGTTGTTTTGTTTCTGATTTACTGGCTTCATATCATCTTGAAAATCCCTGGGGTCTTTTATTCTTTAGAATATTTCTCACCAGGATATTTTGCCTACAACCTTTGGTTACCTTCCCTGGGAGATTATTTTTTGTTGTCTTTGTTTTTCTTTTTCTGGGCATTAAACTTCAATTTTGACTTAAAAATAAGGCCTTTACTTAAGAAAGCAGGTTCTTATAAAAGCTTTGTAGCAGGGTTGTTTTTATTCTTTTGTGGCATGCTTTTCATTATTGTAGACCAATTGATCTATGTGTTAGTATACAACTCCAGCATTTCATTTTCATTGAACAGGATAAATGATATTACTGCCCACAGTGTGGTAGGTTTTGTGTCCATTGCATTATTCTTGTTAAGCCTGTTTTCAATTACAGTTAAAGTTGTTGATGAAGTATGTAAATATTTTAACAAGAAACAATTAGTTGTTTATGTGTTAGGTGTATCAATAGTATTGGCATTTTTGCAAATCCTGTTTATTTCCCATGTATCTATCCCTATCCTTTTAGCTTTCATAAGTATATTGATACTACTGGGATTCATGGGAAGCAGGTATTTGCAGAAATTTACTTTAAGCTACCTTATAATATTCATATCCATAATAACCCTGTACTCATTGGTGGTTATCAATACAACTGTAATTAAAAAGAAAAATGAGGCACAGGAATTACTTTCAGTTAACCTGGTAGCTGAACGTGACCTTGCTGCTGAAATCCTTTTATACAATGCACAGGAAAAAATCCGTATTGACCCTATGATCCCAAAACTGTTGGTTCCTCCTTATGCTGATTTGGAGGATTACATTACCAACACATATTTCACTGGTTATTTTGGTAAATATGATTTGCAAATTACAACCTGTGAGGGAGCTGATGATCTCATGCTGGAGCCTGATAATGAAATAGTTGATTGTTTCCCATTTTTTGAAGAAATGATTGTTGAGCAAGGACAGCAAATAGGGTCTAATTTCTACTTCATGGATAGGATGAATGGAAGGATTTCTTATTTTGGGAAGTTGCACTATCCTTTGGCATCAGATTCTCTTGGGGTAGCCATTTTTATTGACCTTATTTCAACCATTACTTCTGAAGGGCTGGGATATCCTGAACTATTATTAGACAGGTCAATGGAAAAACCTGCAGGTTATAAGAATTTTTCTTATGCTAAATATTATGATAGTAGGTTGGTTAACCAGCATGGTGAATTTTTATACAACCACTTTATTGAATCATATGATATTGGTAATGAGGAGCAAACTGTTGGAAGGTGGGATAATTACAGGCATGTGGTATACAGGTCAGGGCAAGGGCATTATGTGATTGTTAGCAGGGAGGTTTTTGGGTTATTGGATTACCTGATCTCTTTCCCATACCTGTTTGTGTTTTATTTCTTGCTGAGTATATCAATATTGTTTATTGGCAATCAGGCAATCAGGCAAAAAAGTATCCAGTTTGATCTGAGGTTTAAAATACAGGCATCCATCATTATTATTGTATTTATTTCATTGTTGGTAGTTGCAGTAAGCACCATTTTCTATAATGTTGAAGAATACAGGATCAAACACCAGGGAGACCTGGAGGAGAAGATGAAGTCAATAGCAGAAGAAATTGACATGAGGCTAAAAACCAAGGATATAGTTGATGATGATTTACGTGTCTGGATGTACAGGGAGTTAGCAAAACTCTCCAATATTTTCAGGACTGATATTAATATTTTTGATACTGATGGAAGCCTAATGGCAACCTCACGTGAAGAGGTGTATAGCAAAGGGCTGATATCATCAAGGATAAATACCCAGGCATACTATGAATTGTTCCATAATTATAAAGTGAATTATTTCCAGCCTGAACAAATAGGTTCTTTATCATACCTGTCAGCTTATGAACCCATTATAAATAACAAGGGGAATTACCTTGGCTTTATAAACCTACCATACTTTACGCGGCAGGATAAATACAGCCAGGAAATTTCAACTTTTATTGTAGCATTTATCAATTTATATGTGATTTTGTTCTTAGCCAGCATTATTACAGCAGTCTTTATCTCAAACCAGATCACTAGGCCACTGATCCTTATCAGGGAAAATTTACGCAAAATAGAACTAGGCAAACGCAATGAGCCCATCAATTACAGGGGGAATGATGAAATTGGGGTATTGGCAAAAGAATACAACAAAAAAGTTGATGAACTATCAGCTAGTGCTGAATTGCTTGCACGTTCAGAAAGGGAATCAGCCTGGCGTGAAATGGCTAAACAAATTGCCCATGAAATAAAAAATCCTTTAACCCCAATGAAGCTCAATATCCAGCATTTGCAACGCACTTTTGGTGAGGGTGATGAGAAGAATGAATACCTTGAAAGGGTTACAAAAACCTTAATTGAGCAAATAGAGAATTTATCAGCAATTGCCACAGAGTTTTCAAATTTTGCTAAAATACCTACTGCCAGGAACCAGGTTTTCAATTTATCTGGCCAGATCAGGAAAGTGATAGATTTATTTGAAACCCATGATAAAGCATCCATCTCATTTCAGGTAATTGATGCAGATGCAGAAAATGTTGTGGTAAATGCTGACAGGGAGCAGCTATCTAGGGCTGTGATCAACCTGGTGAAAAATGGTATCCAGGCCATACCTCCAGGCATAAAAGGGGATGTCAGGCTCAGGCTAAGGAAAAGAGGGCATTATGCTTTAATTGAAGTTTCAGATAATGGGGTAGGAATTGCTGAAGAGCTTAGGAGTAAACTGTTTAGCCCAAGTTTCACTACAAAGTCAAGTGGTATGGGGCTAGGGTTATCCATTGTAAAAAGCATTGTAGAGAACTTCAAAGGGCGCATATGGTTTGATACTGAGTTAAATGTGGGCACCACTTTCTTTGTGGAAATCCCTGTATTTGAATATGACAAGGCAGATGAAAATTACAATACTTAATGATAATATAGCAGGCAGGTGGTATGGGGCAGAACATGGGTTAAGTTTTTTGGTTGAAGCAGGTATAACTTTCCTATTTGATGTTGGCCCATCTGATATTATTATCAGGAATGCTAACATACTTGGGATTGACCTGGGGCAAATTAAAACCATTGTGCTTAGCCATGCCCATAATGACCACACAGGAGGGTTAAAATTTTTGAAAGGGCAGCAGCTTGTTTGCCATCCTGGGGTTTTTGACGGGCATTTCAGGAAAGATGGCACATCTAATGGCATCCCATTTTCATTAAATGAGGCCATGGATAGGTTTGATTTAAAGGCCAGCCAAAAACCTTTATGGTTATCTGAAGATGTGGCTTTCCTTGGTGAAATCCCCAGGAATAATAATTTTGAATCAAAAGAAACCCCATTTGTAAATGGGCAGGGAGAAGAAGATTTTATACTTGATGACTCTGCCATGGCAGTGGTTACAAGTAAGGGGCTAGTAATTATTGCAGGATGTTCCCATGCAGGGATATGCAATACTGTTGACTATGCTAGGGAGGTTACAGGTATTATCAAAATAGAAGCTATTGTTGGGGGTTTGCACCTGGGCAATAATAATGGGGTGACTAAAAAAACCATTGAATACCTATCATCTATAGGTGTGGGCAAGGTAATCCCTTCACATTGCACAAGCTTTGAAGCCCAAACAGAGTTTTATAAATTGTGGGCACTACCACCCTTAAAAACAGGGCAGGTGCTTGAATTCAATTAAAACTTTTTATTCAGTTAATTCAATATTCAACAAGTAAAATATGGTACCATTTTCATTTAAAGAAATAACACAAAGGTTAAAAAAAACTGAGATTCCTGCATATGACCTGGTTATAGGGATAGGCACAGGAGGGATTGTGCCAGCCAGCCTGGTAGCCTTCCACCTGGATTGTGAGCTGCAGGTGATAACCCTGAATTTCAGGGATGAAAAAAATACCCCGCGCCACCAAGAACCTGTGGTTTTAAAAGGGGTACAGGAAGGAGGGTTAAAAGGTAAAAAAATCCTCCTGGTTGATGATGTCTCTGTTTCAGGGAAAACACTGGAAACAGCAAAAAAACATCTGGAAGGATACAATGTAGAAACATTAACCATGAAAGGGAAAGCTGATTATGTGCTATTCCCTGAAATAAAAGATTGTGTAATGTGGCCCTGGAAATAATGTAAATTTATAAGCAATGAACAATTTTAAATTGAAAAAATCATACAGGAAATCCCTTGTTTATGTTGGAGTATTTACCATTTTTCTTTTTACTGCATCATGTTTTGCCCCTGCAACTAAGGATGCTTACCTGAAGCAGTTTAACAACTTTATAGAAAATGTTGGTGAAGACCATCATAATTATAAAAAGAGTGACTGGGAATATGCTGATAAAAGGTTTGACAAATTCAGTAAAAGCTGGTATAAAAAATTTAAAGAAGAATTAACCCTGAAAGAACAGCTTAAGGTAGGGGCACTTAGCCTGAAATACCATACTTATAAAAACCATGATAAACTTGGAGGGGAGTTAAAAAAAGAAATTGAAAGGGAATTTAAAAATTTAAAAGAAAAGCTTAATGAATATGTTGACAATGAGATGGATGAAGACATTGAGCAATTAATTGAAGGAGCTGAAGTGATTGGCGACTCGTTAGCAGTAGCTGTTGAAGAGCTGATAGAAGGCATTGTGAGCAATTTCTGACTTTTTTGAAATTCAGGTTTTTTGTATATTAACAAGGATTTTGGCATTCTGTCTGTAACCATTTAATAAGAAAATTATGGGTATAACAACATTCATTGAAAATGAACTAGGCATACCACTTGATGTACAATACAAGATATTGATCTCAATAGTTGTAGTGCTTTTTTTATGGGTTCTCAGGTTTTTGATATTAAGGCTTGTGTGGAAACAAACAGAGGATGTAAAAAAAAGGTACACCTGGAAAACTTCAATAGCTTATACTTTCCCATTCATTGGGCTTATGATGGTAGGTGCCATTTGGATCAAGGAATTTGAAAAGTTCAGTACATTTTTGGGGCTAATGGCAGCAGGCCTTGCCATTGCCTTAAAAGACCCTTTAACTAATTTTGCAGGATGGCTGTTTATCCTTTTCAGGAAACCTTTTACTGTTGGAGACAGGATACAGATAGGAAACCATTCAGGAGATGTTATAGATGTGAGGCTGTTCCAGTTTACCCTTTTGGAGATAGGGAATTGGGTTGAGGCAGACCAAAGCACAGGAAGGATCATCCATATCCCTAATGGGAAGGTTTTTATTGATTCCCAAGCAAATTACAGCAAAGGTTTTTCTTTTATATGGAATGAGATACCTGTCATCATCACTTTTGAAAGCAACTGGGAAAAAGCTAAAAATATTTTATTAAAAATATCCAAAGAAGAGGCTGGTCACCTTGGGCAGGAAGCTGAGGAAAAAATCAAAGAAGCCAGCAAGAATTTTATGATATTTTATTCCCACCTTACCCCAACGGTTTATACCAAAGTAAAAGAAAATGGGGTTTTACTGACCATTCGCTACCTGAGTGACCCAAGAAAAAGGCGTGGCTCTGAACATGCCATATGGGAACGTATTTTGGGTGAATTTAGTGAAAACCATGATATTCATTTTGCATACCCAACCCAACGTTTTTTCCACCTTGAAAATGAACCTGTTAATCCTATAAAAGAAGGTTAGGTTTGGTTCTTTTCTAAAGCATTATTTATGGCATTATATAAAAGCTCCTTTTTAAGGGGTTTACTGATATAATCATCACAGCCTGCTTTTAAGGCATTCTCTTTTTCGTCAGTCATTGCAAAAGCTGTTTGTGCTATTATAGGCATTGATGGGTTAATCTCTTTAATTTGGCGGGTAGCTTCTAAACCATTCATTTCAGGCATTTTTATATCCATGAGAATTAGGTCAATATCGGGATTTGATTTAAACAGGTTAACTGCTTCAACACCATCATTTGCCCTAATTATTGTTATTCCCTCTTTTACAATAATTTCTTTCAGAAATAAGAAATTCATATCCTCATCTTCAGCAACAAGAATGGTAATATTGCCTTTGCCTTTTATGATCTCTGTTTCAGTTAATTCAGTTTTGGGTTCTGTTTCGTCTACTGTAACTGGTTCATAAGGGAGGGAAAACATAAAATTAGAGCCTTTGTTCTTTTCTGATTCAACCCAGATTTTCCCACCAAGTATTTCAACCAGTTTTTTTGAAATAGCCAAGCCCAGCCCTGTACCTCCATAGTTTTTGTTTAATTCTAACTCAACTTGCCTGAACCTTTCAAAAATCAAGTTATGTTGCTCTTTAGGGATACCTATGCCAGTATCTTTTACAAAAAATACCATTTCAGTATCTTTCATGTAATAGCCAAATTCAATGCTTCCTGATTTTGTAAACTTAAAGGCATTGAATAGTAAGTTGTTAAGTATTTGCTTCAGCCTGGTTTTATCTGTAAAAATTGTACTATTCAAAGAATCAAGCTGGCAGTGGTTTGTAAATTTAATGTTGTGCTCATTTTTGGGTTCAAAAAAGGCTTTAAGCTCATTAATGAGGTCATTAACTACAACCTTTTCCAGTTTAGTTTCAACAATGCCTGTTTCTATCCTTGAAATATCCAATATATCATCAACAATTGAAAGGAGTTGTTTTGAGCAATCAATAACAATGTGTGCAAATTCTTCTCTTTTTTCTTCAGAAAGCCCAGGGGTTAAAAACATTTCTGAAAACCCAACAATCCCATTCATGGGGGTCCTGATTTCATGGCTCATGTTGGCCAGGAAAGCCGATTTCAATTTTTCACTTTCTTCAGCCCTGTTTTTGGCTTCAATAATTTCCTTTTCTTTTTGTTTTTCAATGGTTAAATCCCTGGCTGTTGTTAGCCTGACAGTTTTACCCTTGTATTCAAACATCCTTCCATGGAACATGGCCGGGAATTTTGTCCCATCTTTGCGCATTGCTATAGCTTCATAAGGTTTATTATAGCCTGAAAGCATATTGTTTTTAACCAATTCCCTTGATTCAGGGGCAATGATATCAGTGCCAAAGATCCCAATTAGCTCATCATAAGAATAACCAAACATTTCTGAAGCCCTATCATTGATTTCTATAAAAATTCCTTTGTCAGAAATAAATACAGCTTCTTGTGAAGCATTTGCCAGTATTTTAAAACGATGTTCACTTTCTTTCAGGTTGTTTTGCATAAGGATCAATTTAATGGAAGTGGCGATTTGCTCTGATATAATTTCCATGATCCCCAGGTCTTTGCCTGACAAGGCATTTTCATCTGAATAACTTTGAATACCCAAAACACCAATGGCTTCACCATCTTTTTTCAAAGGTACCCCCAACCAGCATTTTGAAGGAGATGCTATCCTTTTGATATGCCCCTTTTTAACTAGGTCAATAATATCTGAATTTTTGAGTAGCATGGGCCTATTTTGGTCAATGGCATATTTTGATAAGGTTTTCTCAACAGGAAGTTCAGTAAAATGGTCTTTTTCATCAACAAAGTATGGTAGGGTAAAGGTATCCCTGGTTTCATTGAAAATGGCAATATAAAAATTAGTAGTATCAATAATTTGGGCCAGTTCCTCTTTAATTATGGTAGCAAGTGACTCGATATTCTCAGAAATATTTACTGCATTGGAGATATTTAATAATACATTCTGGATTTTGTCTGATTTAACCTGTTCTGTTATATCCTGTACTGTAAAAGTATATCCTATAGAGTGGTCATTGGGGTCAATAGGCGAGGAGCTAACCAACACATCAATGACCTTTCCTTCTTTGGTTTTGTATTTTGTTTTTACAGAACCAATACCATGTTTTTCAATCCTTGCATATTTAACTCTTCCAACTCGTTCAAATTCTTTTTTATCTTCATACAGTATTGAAGAACTAGAACCAATAAGTTCTTCTTTTGTATAACCCACCATCTCGCACATCCTGTCATTTACAATCTGGAAAATGCGGTCATTTATAGTGCCAATCCCAATAGGTACAGAAACAAATATACTTTTAATGCGTGCTTCACTTTCAGCCAATGACTGAATGGCTTTTTGCCTTTCTATCCTGATTTTTGAATCTTTTAATTCCCGTTCAACAGCAGGTCCCAAACGGGCAAGCTTATCTTTCATTATATAATCCTGTGCACCAGCAAGCATTGCTGTAACTGCAACTTCTTCTCCAATGGTTCCTGAAGCAAGTATGAAAGGGATATTGGCATCAATTGAGCGCACAATTTTTAATGCCTCCAGGCCATTGAACCCATGCATGGCATAATCAGAAATGATAATATCCCAGTCTTTTTTCAACTCAATTTTAAGGGTTTTTGAATTATCCACACGGACATGGTGTGGGTCAAAACCTGCTTTTTCAAGTTCAAACAGGATTAAATCAGCATCATCAACTGAATCTTCTATAATTAGTACATGAATAATGTTTTCTTTCATAATTAGTCCAAATTAACCATTAAATTGTAAAGAAAAAAGTTGTTCCCTCACCAATTTCACTTTCTGCCCAAATCCTGCCTTTGTGCCTGTTGATAATCCTTTGTGCTGTTGCTAATCCAATACCTGTCCCAGTAAACTCATTTTCAGGGTGCAATCTTCTGAATGGTTGGAATAATTGGTCATAATACTTCATATCAAAGCCAACACCATTATCTTTTATAAAAATAATGATTTCATCCTTGCCAGCTTTCGAGTCTAATGCGATTTTTGTTTCATCCTGCCTACTGCAAAACTTCCAGGCATTTTCAAGCAAATTACGCAAAAAGATTTCCATCAGCGTTTCATCGGCTTTAACATGCAGGTTTTTCTTTATTGAAAAATTTATTTTCCTGGAAGGGTCACTTTCTGTTAGTTCTTTTAATATATTGGTTACAATTTCCGAAATATTGATCTCTTTGGGTATAATTTTCCTGCGGCTGATTTTTGAAAGGTTCAATATATCATTAATCAGTTCAGACATATGTTGGCTTGAAGCTCGTATCCTTTTAAGGTAATGAATTCCTTTTTCATCAAGTTGAGAAGAATAATTCTCAAGCAGGGCATTGCTAAATCCATTCATGCGGTTAAGAGGAGCCCTTAAATCATGAGAAACTGAATATGAAAAGGCTTCCAATTCTTTGTTCACTGCGTCTAGCTTTTTGTTGGCTGCTTCCAGGTCAGCCCTTGTTTCATTTATATCTTCAAGGAGAAAAGTAAGTGCCATTTGTGAATCATGGAGTTTTTTTGACTGGTCCTCAATTTCTTTTGTCCTTTTTTTGACCAGTTCCTCCAGGTTTTCGCGGTTGTTTTGCAACTCTGCCTCAACCAACTGTTGGTTAGTAATATTTTGCACCATTGATAAGGCACCTATAATATTTCCATTACCATCTTTAAGTGGGGTGTTTGACCAATGGCAAGTAATACATTCACCACTTTTTGTAAGGTTATCATTTATGTTATGTGCTGTTTGGTCACCTTGTAGCAACCTTTCCCAAATTAAATTAATTTCATCCTGCATATCCTGAGGAACCAAATAGTCAAAAGGGTGAACTCCAATTATTTCCTCTTTTGTGTACCCAAAGATTTCTTCAGCAGCAGGATTCCATGATTGGATTTTGAAGTTCTTATCCCAAACAATCATTCCAATTGGCATCCTGTTTATTTGGAGTTCCAGGCGCTCCTTTAACTGCCTGTTCTCTTCTTCTGATTTTATCCTGGAGTCAATGTCACGGCTAACTCCAAGGAAATACATGAAATTATTGTTCTCATCGAAGATTGGTTTTACATTTACCTCGGTCCAAACAGTGGAGCCATCTTTACAAGGTTGTTCAACTTGAAAAGCTTTTAGGTCAACTTTGTTCCCTTTGGCCAGTTCTGAGTAAAACTCTTCAATCATTCCATAAACAAGAGGTAATGATGAAGGACATACTATTTCTTCCATTTTTTGGTTCATAACTTCTTCAGGGGTATAACCTCTTAATTGAGAGACAGATTGGCTGATATAAGTAATTTTTTCATCAGGAGAGAGTATCCAGATGGCATCATGCAAGTTTTCAGTAATCAACTTGTGCCTTTCCTCGCTTTGCTTTAATTTCTCATAAACTTCAATTTTATCTGAGATGTCACGAATTATGGACATTAAGTGGGGTTTATTATTGAAAGTTACTAAAGAACCATCTACTTCTGCATTAAAAATTGTCCCATCTTTTTTTACTTCAATGGTTTCACTTTTGGAAAAGCCAGATGAATTAACCTCTTTAAAAAATTTTTCAAAAACAGGGTGGAAATTAGGGTGGGTCAAATTCTTGGCATTCATCCCAATCATTTCCTTTTTGGTATAGCCATATGTTTCAAAAGCCCTATTGTTTGCCATTTTAATGGTTGCTTTGAAATCTAAAATGACCACACAGTCTCTTGAAAGCTCAAAAATTTGTTTATAAATATTTTCCTCTTCACTCATTAAACGTGCATGAATTTTTTGCAAATTGAATATTTTCTTTTACTCTATTATTGTTCAATCATTTTTTCGAGTTGGGTTATTCTGGTGCGCAATTCTTTAATCCTGAATTCCCTTCCCACAAAAAGGTCATTGAATTTTTCAAGCTTTGAGTTTTTTCCCATTAGCTCTTTATTTTTATCAATTAACTCTTGTGTCCTTTCTTCAATTTTTCCTTCAAGGTTTTCTTTTAATGCCCTTAATTCTTCTTCAGCTTTTTTTCGTTTGGAAATGTCTATAACCACGCCAATAGTGCCTGACAAGCTCCCTTCCCTAAATAAGGGGTGAAGCGTAAAAAATACATTTAAAGAAGTTCCATCTTTTCTCATCAATTTGGTTTCTCCTGCATAACCTTTATTCTTTGAAGCAATAATGGTTTGCATCCGTTTAAAATTTTCCTCGTCTCCAGGGAAATGGATTATACTTACTTCTTTTCCAATTACTTCATCTTTTTTGAACCCCAAAATATTTTCAGAGCCAGGGCTAAACTCAAGTATTTTGGAATTTTTCCCTTCAAGGTCAGTAATTATAAAGCCAACATTTTTTGCTGCACTAAATATAGATTTTATATCTTGGTCCTTCTCAGTGTATTGTTTAAACCATTTACGTTTTTCACAGATCATTTTATTTAAATTTTCACCAATTGATTTAAGCTCATTATAGTACAATAATTCAATATCAATTAGGTCATTTGTTGAGGCTGCTGTATTTAAAAAACCATTGATCAGTTTTACCTGTTTATGAAGCCTATTATTAATATTCCTAATCAGTAAAAAACTAAGTAATGCCATAGCAGAAATTATTGAGATGAGAAGGATCAGCCCATTTTGTGAAGAAGTCCTAAAACCCTCTTGCATCAATTGAAAATCCAGTGTTGGTTCATGTTTATAAATCCCGGCTCCTATAATCCATCCCCACTCATGATAGCCTTTCAGGTACGAAATTTTTGGTTCAGGAATTTGTGAGTCCATCTTTTTGAACAAGTATTCCATAAATTTACCACCTGGTGTATCATATGCTTCTTTTTCAATGTCAAATAGCCTTAACCCATTGGGGTCAGTAAGGTTAGTCAGGTCTTTTTCCCCTGATACTTTTTCCCCATCAAAAATGAGTGCTTGGCCGTCATATTGGTTAATAAACAAGTAACCGCCATATTTCAAACGAATATCAGCTAAAATAGTAAGTACCTCTTCTTTTACTTCACTTTCACTTTCATCGTGTTTTAATCTTCTGATCGAATTTATGATACCAATTGCTTTGGAAACTTCTTCAACTAGGTACTCTTTTTGTTCTGTATTGTACCTTTTGGTTAGTTCTTTGGTTTGGTTCTTCATGGATTGGTTTTCCTGAATAAACCATATCAGAGCAAATAAAATAATTGTTATTGCAAGTGTTGAAGCCAGGGAATATGATACCCCTTTTTTTAAACTAATATTACGTTTGGCCATCTTTTTTTATTTATTTATCCTGAATTTTCTTTTCTAATTCTAAAACCTTTTCTTTTAATTCTTTGATCCTGAATTCCCTTCCAACAAAAAGGGTATTCATCCTTTCCAACTCTTCATTTTTCTCTTCCAATTCTTATGTCCTTTTCTTTACTTCAGCCTCAAGGTTATCTTTATAATTATTCAACTCAACTTGTGCCAGTTGCCTTTTTTTCTCAAAAAATTGCACCCTGCTATTTCCATAACTGGCCAATGAAATACCTAAAAAGTAGAGGATTACATGTAATAAAATTATATTAGTGGTATTTTTTTTGGCTATTTGCTTGAAATCAGCCAATGGTACTGAAATCCTGATACCACCCCTTATATCCCCAGTTTTGTATCCTTGTCCCCCATGGCATTTAAGGCAGTTTTCAGTAGCAAACAATGGTTTCATAAAATTGAGGTATTCATCTCCTTCAATGGTTTCCACAGAAAATACTTCTGGGTTACCTTGACTTAAAAGGGTCAAGGCATTTTTTTCCCAGTTGTTAGGATAATTTTCTGGTCTGATAGGATTTAAACTGGTTATGTGGGAAATAATGCCAAATTCATCTCTGTGTAGTTCGTGTACCTGCCTTGTCATGTAAGCTGGGTTCACTAATGTAAGTAACTTGCCATTGGGCGTGACAATATCTCGCTCATCAACCTTGAGGTAGGGGTTGGGTTGGGTAATTTCGGTAACAGGGGCATAAACACCCCCATGCATGCTATTCCAATACCTGTAAATAACATCTTTCTGAAAAGAAGCCTTTGCCTGGATAAGGGCATAATTCCTTATGTTGGTGTTTTCAATGTAAATATATCCTACTAAAGAACTTATAATAATTAATGTCCATAAAACCACCAGCATCCAATAAAAAAAACTAAGCCTCTTTTTTAAACCAAAGAATAAATCCTGCCTACTTCTTACCATCCTCCTTTATTTTTGATTTTAAATTTGTTAATTCTTTTTTCAATTCTTTTATCCTGAATTCCCTCCCAACAAATAATTCATTGTACTTTTCAAGCTCCTTATTTTTAGCTATTAATTCGGCATTTTTTGTTTCAAGTTCCTGTGTCCTTTTTTTTATTAAATCTTCAAGATGATGGCTGTACTTATGTAGTTTTTTGTCTAATTCTTTTTGTTTAGTGATATCACTAAAAACCCAAACCCTTCCTGCAATTTTACCATTGATAACCAATGGGCTTGAAGTCCTGTTAAAGGTTCTTCCATCTTTAAAATCAAGGTAATCCAGATCTTGTTCCATGCTATTATAAAGTTGCCTTACCTTTGTTAAGAATGATTCAGGGTTAGATAATTGGCTAAGCACATAATCCAATAATTTTTGGTCATCATTGGTTTTTAGCAGTTCTTCAGGGATTTTCCACATCTTGGCAAATTGGTTGTTTGCATGCAGGACATTACCTTGTTTGCCAACAATAAGTATCCCATCTCCTACAGATTCAAGGGTAGCTTGGAAAATCGTTTCTTTCAAATGTGCATCTTTTACCATGTTATTTTTGACCTGAAAAGAGTTTTTATATCAAGAATTAACCTTCTGCCATGTAAATCTCTTGTAATGTTTTAATTGTCCATATTAAAACAAAAACAGGGTTTTAATAAAAATATACTAAAATGTGATGCCAATAATTGAAATTTTAGCTTTACCAAAATTTTTTTGTAAAAGCCAAATACCAAAATTCTTTGGTTGGCCTTGAAATTATATCCATTTTATTAACCTCCAGTTTATCAGGGATTACTATACTTTGTAATTTAAGGGTTTTTCTTCAAAAGAAAAAGGGATAATCCATCACAGTTTCAACTATAAAGTGTTGAAAATCATTTAGTAAAATCAGATATTGGCTGTATTATCCTGTACCTCAGCGCATTAAATGGCTTGGAGACTTAGGTGAATGCTTTAAATGATAAATTAGTGTTTAGTAATCCAGGTTTATTAATAGGGAACCTGGACTCTTCTGATCCAGAGTCAGACGTATTGCCAATTGCACCACAGGCCAATAAAAGGATGTAAAATAATAAAAAAAGGAGCACAGACCATGTACTCCTTCTTCTTGGTTGACCCGCCAGTTCTCTAACCTTGTCATGTAAGTATAAACATTTCAAACAGTTACAGAATCAGTGGTCTTCATGTCCACCACTTGCTCCACCTCATGGGCTTCACTGATATTCTTTTAAATGAACTCGTTAGCACAAAATTAAGGATTTCTAATTAATTTTGAGAAATAGCAACCACATCTTTTTCAAATGAACTCTACAAAAGAAAGTCCACTTCAATTTTTTTATGATTTCTTCCAGAAAGGAATTTATACACATAGGAATAAGTTCTTAAATCAAGACCCAAACCTTTCATTAGCTGATATTGAAATTGTAGAAATTAATAAGGAAGCGGAGTATATAAAAACGAGAATCTTTGAAAGTGGTGAATGGATTTTGAGTATAGGTTATTATAAAGATGTTCTGGCCTCTACACTATCTGAGCAAGTGAAAATATCAATTGACATAATAAAGAGCCAAGTAAAAGAATTGTCAAGGGAAGGAAAGAGCTTTTATTTCTATTTGGATGCTGTGTTGGGTGATTTAAATGAAATCAGAGAGATAGTTAGCAAGTCACGAGTTTCAACTAAATATGGCTCATGTATAGGGTCAGTTTACAAAATCACGTCCTTTCTATTAAAAACTTATCCAAGTCATTTTGAGAAGAATGAATCACCTGTGATTATTGAAACTAAAACATGCAACATTGAAAAGAAAAGTCACAAAAACATTAAGGAAGCTCCAAATGTCAACAAGCCCCCAAAAGGGAATATTCTGGCGTTTAAATGGAAGGATGAAAATCCGATGAACACAATTCTTTTATATGACTGCTTAAAGTCTGCTGCTATTAAAGTGGAAACAGATACTTTAAACAAGTTCAACAAGGCTTTTAGTGGCGAGGTTTTAACAGAACCATTAAAAATAAAATGGATTCTTACAAAAAGTGGCAAACACGTAAAACCACCCTTGGTAAGAGTGTTTGACCTATTGATAAATAAGTTAGAACTAATTGCACCAGTGGCAGGGAATACACAACTTGCAAGTAAATTGGAATACATATTTGTTGACCCAAATGGCAAGGCAATCAAAAACATAAAGTACGTTTATAAGAATAATGCAAAAACGGAACACCTAAGTCCTGTTGAAACAGAACTACTACAATCAATTGAAAACAAATTTCAAACTGACAAAAAATCCTAATTCAACAAGACATAATCTTTACAACCCTTAACATGTCAAATCCTTAATACTGTCAAAACCTTAAAGATGAAAATTAAGGTTTTTCCATGTATGCCAACTCATTCCCCTCTTTGCAGTTTTTTGCTTGAATACTCATGTAAATTAAGGATTTGGCGGGCATCTTTCCTGTATTAGAACATGCCAAGTGGCAAAAATTAAGTCTAACAAAAACTTCTGGTCACTTGGAGTTTAATAATTTTTTGGATTATGAAAAGAGATAAATTACAGGAAATTGAAGAGAAGCTGAGAACAACCCGTGACCCCATTTTAAAAGAGGCATTGGAACTGTTTCTAACCATGTACACTTTGCTCCCCGGTACAAATCTTAATCAACCACAAGATAAATGGTTGGATGTGTCTGAAACTTGCAGGTACTTAAAAATAAGTACAAGGACCTTACAAAACTACCGCAATAAAGGAATGCTGCCTTTCTCTCAGATTGGTGCTAAAATTTATTTCAGGTTGGATGACCTTAATGAGTTCATTGAAAGTCACATGAGAGACAATTAGAAAGGGGGCATAATATGAATCAGATAGGTAATGCAAACAGCACTGATGTTGAGAATGGTGAATATATAGTTTTTTGGAATGGCGAGGGGCAAATCAGCCCCCACCTCCTTTATGAATTCCTTGCAAGTAAAGGGATTGGACTTTATTACCCTGATGAAAAGAGGAAGAAAAACTCAGAACCTTTTATCGTGAAAACAGAAAACAACCTGGTTTCAGAAGTATCAGTTAGTTACATGCTTGGATTGGCTAAAGGGCATATCCTTGAAGTAACTGCTGAAAGTGGGGAGAGTGGGGCAATTTTGGATTCACTCCACAGGAATACATCACTTTTTAGCGATAAGAACCTGAAACTATTGCCAACCTTGAATTTGTATTTTATATCAGACACAAGGGATGCCGGGTACTTCTTTTTCACAAACGGGTTAGTTGAGGTTTCAACAGGGGCTATTACAATCCATAACTACGAAGACTTTGATGGTTATATCTGGGAAAGTAGCATTATAAACCTTGCCTTTAAACTAACAGGTACAACCCAGCTATTAAATTTATGCAACTTTATGCAATTCTTGAAGGATTTAACAAGAGTGAAAGATGAAGGGCAATCATTAATCCGTTTAAAATCTTTGTCATCAGCAATAGGCTACCTCCTGCATAAATATAAGGATGGCACAACCACCAAAGCAATCATTTTGATGGACATGTTTGTTAATGGGCTGCCAAATGGGGGGAGTGGGAAGACACTGCTTATGAATGCTGTTGGCAAAATAAGGAATTTGGCAATTATTGATGGAAAGAAATATGACCAGCGTGAATGGTTTGAGTTATCATCAGTTGAACTTGATACAGGTGTTATATTATTTGACGATGTAAAAAAGGATTTTGATTTTGAGCAAATCTTCGCATTGATGACCACTGGGTTATACAGGAGGAGGAAATATGAGAACAATGTTTTCATCCCCCATGAAAAAGCCCCTAAAGTAGCAATAACTACCAATTATGCCATCAATGGCGACAGCAATTCCTTTAAACGCAGGATGTGGGAATTTGAAGTGTCTGATACCTATTCTGCTGAATATTCACCAAGGGATAAGTTCGGTAAAAATTTCTTTGACGATTGGTCTAAAAATGAATGGAATCTATTCTATAACACGATGTTGAGGTGCTTACAATTGTTCCTCAAAAATGGGTTAGTTGAGCCTGAACCTATCAATGTCAGGTACACTAAACTGGTGAACAGCACTTGTGAAGAATTTATTGAATTTGCTAACCACCACATCAGGCTTGATATACAACTTGACAAGAAGGTATTATACCTGAATTTTTTAAAGGAATACCCGGAGTTCAAATTCCAGCTTAACCAGAGGACTTTTACCAACTGGTTGAGGGCTTGGGGTACTTACAACAAATATAAGATTGTTGAAGGGCATACAGGGAGTACCCGCTATATCCTATTCATTTTAAGTCCCAAAACCTAATGCCCAACTGAAAAACCACCTATAAGCCCTGCCAACCTTGGATTTGGGCTTATGGTTTTTACAATTACAAAAAACAAAATTAGCACTATGAAAATATCAATTTTTAAAAATCCAGATACAGTTGAAACATCAGTTGAATTTTATCAAGTAGTTAATGCTATTAAACTTGGGAAGCATCAAAATACAGCATTTGCACCATCAGGTATTATCAGCATTTCAGGCAAGAGGAAAAACCTGTTAATATATACCGGACTTGTTTTATTAAGTTTTGATGGTATTTTGAATGACGAATTTGATGGCATTTTTCAAAGTATAAGTAAAATACTTACAACATACTGTTGTTTCAAGAACCGTTTAGGTAATGGTATTAATGTATTAATTAAAACTGATTGTTTGGATGGGCATCATAAAACAGCGTATAAACAGGTAGTTGAAGCATACGAAAACCACCTTGGTTTAAAAGTATCAAATAATAAACCCGATGAATTTACACTTTGCCCCTTATCTTACGACCCCAATATTTATTACAATGAAACCAGCAATGTTTTCCAAATAAGTATCAAAACAAAAAAGGCAATAGTTACAGAGGCACAATTAAACGGACTTTATAAAGAGGGATTTGATAAGGCAGTTGAATATACTGAAAGGATAGTGAGGTTTGGGGAAGCGACTTGGGATAAGTTTATCTATACGCTTGCTATCAATTGCGTTAAAGCAGGTATACCGCAAGTTAAAACCTTGGAGTTTGTTTTTTTAAATTACGGGTATGAATTAATATTTAAAGGTAAGGTCAATAACGCATACAAGAAATTAGGGCAAATAGAAAAAGAAGGGGCAGGTGCGCTTCATAGCCTTTACTTTAAAAAATTTTCGAACTATAAACCAGATGTGAAATGCGATGTAAGGGTATTTTTTGAAGTTTTAATATTTAAGTCCATTTATGCAGGGAAGCCTTTTTATTACCTTGATAAAGATGTCGTTAAAGAAGTTGGTATTAGCAGGGCACGTAGGGAAACAATTGTGAAAGAATTTATTGCGATGGGGTTCCTCAAAATTTATAATGACAGGGAAGAAGGGTATGTACATGAAGTAACCATTTATGAACTAATCCCTGAGAACATCCCAAAAGCAGCAGTGGAATTGATGGTTGATGCTTCTGTGTTCCTGAAAAAGGTAATGCCCTTACTAAATAGTAAATATCGCAGGGTAGCAGGGTATTCCCATCCGCCTTAAAGCCTTTTTTGCTTCAAAAGCAAAGAGAATGCCAGTGGAAGTAAAAGCGTCAAATTCCGCCCTTAAAATGGATTTTAACCCAATTGTTGAAATCAACAAATGATAGGGCTATTTTTTACCCAAATCCCCAATTGTTGAAATCAACAACAATAGAAATACATTACACTAATATACATTTTGGAAGGGGGTGTGGGGGAAACCTTTAGGTTCTGCCAACAATTGTAAAAATACTTTTGGGGCTACTCCTTTTAGTGTAAACACCAGTGCTATCAACAACGTATCATTCCTTTTAAGTTGTTTAGGGATTAGGCAAACAGGGGCTTTAGAAATATGCACACTATGTAAAATCAGGTTTCTGGATACAGTTGGATGTATTAGATAGGGCAAGAGGCTTAAACAACAATTTAAATAAAAGGATTCAGGGGATGGTTAAGGTACTTCAATAGGAGGAGTGATGAATATACTTTTTTAAAATTGAGATAAAGGATACTGTTAATTTGAATGATAAGGTAGCAGGATAAATTATGTTGTTAACAAGTAAGATTGCCTATGCAGGTTATACAGTAGTTTGTTTAACTAAAGGAATGAAAGGGCATCAGTTTAGGGAACTAACACTTTAAATAGCTATTTTATTTGTAATGTTTTCCACAGGGTAAAACTTGATTTTTCCTGAAAAAAATTTTTATAAAATTGAATGCCTTTCTATTTCGAGATCAAACTTGCCAGATTTTTCACCTCCCCCCCTGCCTGAAACGTTAGAAAAAATTTTGTCAGGTTTACGTATGCACAAAATTCCATGAATAACCCTTCCGCCAACTTTTCCAATGATGAAATCCCCCTGCCTCATCATTTGAAGTGAGTTTTTTCAGGGCAGGGTAATATACATCACATAACCTTTCCCTGGCCCATACAACGTTAGCTCTTTTCAAGACCTTGTTGTGCCGATATCCTTAAATCCTTTACAACACTGGAAGAAGACATCAAAGGCTGGCAGGGCAGGGTGTGCAAAGGAGCATAACATTATCAATCTACAACCTCCACTTGCTGAGGAATAACTCAAAAATCAGTATCATGAGAAATGTAAAATTGACAAACCTTGATAGGGTTAAATACCTTGGTTGGACATTGCTGTGTATAGCAATAACGGCATCAGGAGTGGTATTAATGTGCAGTGCAAATACATCAGATAACAAATTGTTTGGATTTATCATTGCAGCAATAGGCTTCTTGCTCTCATTAGGTACATTAGTTGGCACAATGATAATGTGTAAGAAGTAATTGTTTACCTTGAAAAGGAATCAGAAGCTAAGATGAAGGGCGTTATGCCTTTTTTTTTATCCTAATACAAGTTGAGGTGAATTGCCTGCCTAACTTTGGGGTTTCGAATGACAAGGCAAGTGAGGGGATATACTCCTTTTCAAGCTCCTGCCTGTTGGTTCCACAAGCAAGGTTTGCAGTGATGCCCTAATTCAAGATTTACACGGGCAGGAGGCAGTAAATCAATATACCCGGAATTGCAACCACCAAGGCAGGGAAAGTATATAATACCGCAAGCCTTGTTTAAGTTTAACAGGGCAGGGCTTTGAACAAATATTGGCATATTATATTCCACTCAACGCCTTGCCCTGCCAATTTAAACAGCTCCTCTAATCTACAGCTACCCCCACCTACTTCTGGATTGGGAAATTCCCAGTCTGGAATATTCCTAATGTTAAACTTTTAAAATTAATTATCATGGTAGTTATCATTAATGCAGTGGATAGAGTATCCCGTGAAGGCAATCCTTTTGTTGCCCTTATTGTTCAAGGTGACCTTGAAATTGTAAAAAGTGAATCAGGGAGCCTGTATGCCTCAGCAAGGAAAGCCTCATTGCCGAGTACATTGACACTGGAAGGTGCTAAACAACTTATTGGCAAAGAAATTTCAGGAGAGGTGAAAAAGGTTGAATGCAAGCCTTATGAGCATGTCAACAGCGATGGGGAGATTGTTTATCTCAATCATCGCTATGTCTATGTTCCTGAAAGTGGCAGTGTCCAACAAGAAGAACAGGCGGGTATGGAAGAACCTGTACAGGATCAAGAGCCAGTAGAAGAAGTTGTTTAACACAAAACATTTGCCTGACCTTGTGTTAGGCATTTGTTCAATTTTTTATATTAACTCTTGCGACTTTTAAACTTTAACATTTTTAAGTTTCAAAATGTAATATGGTGGGGATTTTAATTTTCAAGGTTTAATATGAATGCATTAAGCACATGAATGATAGCCAATCTCTATCGTTTTTAATATTGCTATAAATTCTCTCTATTTATTAAAATAACACTTTAAAGAAAAATTAAATCAAACCGCTTCCAAATTACTATTCCCAAAACGCTTAAAACAACTTCATGTTAAATCTTAAATCTGTTTCAGTAAAGGGAATAGCTTAAAATTTGAGGGAACAATAAATCAAATACTATGAGAAAAATAAGATTTTGTATCGTCCTTATTAAAATAACATTTTTCACTTTTTCCTGCGCTCCTGCCATTGAAAATGCATCTCACTTACCTGATTCAGGGAACTATTTAGCTCTTGGATTCTGGCATGGTATCATCGTACCTTTTTCTGCCCTTGGTAGGCTAATAGGGTTGGATATAGGCTTATATGATGCAGGGAAAGAAATGTTTTCATATTGGGTTGGGTATATTATAGCCCTTGTGCTGTATTTAAGGGTTATATTCTTCTTTTTGAATATCTTTTGGCATGGCAAGAGGGGTTAACTGCTATTCCAAAGCCCCTGCCTGATACAATATTGATCAATCTAAACAGCACCACAAAAAGGTTTTCTACTGTATTTTTTGGACACATTTTTTGAGAAGGCATTTCCTTTGCTGTTTGGTATTAAAGAATGCCACTGAAAACAATGGCGAGAAAGGGTAGGCTAAACAGGTTTGCCCTTTTATTTTTAACTTTGCATGTTTACAAATCCCTTTTAATAAGGTAATTAACATTATTAAAATTTGACACAATGGGCAAAATATCAAAAGAACTAATGGGTGCGTCTTCAAACTTATTTATCCTCTCTTTGCTTCAAAATGGTGATGCATATGGTTATGAGGTTATGCAAAAGTTTAAAGAATTGTCAGGTGGCAGGATTGCATGGAAGGAGGGCAGTTTGTACCCTGTATTGAAAAAATTAGAGAAGTCTAAAAAGATTAAGTCATATTGGAATGTGGAAGGTTTTGACAGGCCACGTAAATATTACAAGATTTTAGCTAAAGGTAAAGAAGCACTAAAACAGGAAAAGGCAGATTGGGATATGATGCATTCTATCTTAAATAAGATAATGGTGGGATGAAAAATAGAAAAGGGTAGCAGGACAGCCACCCAGAGAAGGTAATTCTATATACAAAATTATGAAAAAAAATCTGCTGCAATAGTAGCGATAAATATGCCGGTATCCATAGTTATGGATGGCAATAAGGCATATATTCAGATTTAATTAACTTCACAAAGGATTACCCCATTAATCACAAAACATCTTATTTATGACCCCTCATCATTTCACTTGCCCTGCAACGGGGTAACTATACAGTGGTTAGCCCTTTTTAATTCCCCAAAATAATACACAAGGCAGAGGATTCCTTATGCTGTGGCAAAATATTGTCCAGTGTCCAAACTCCTTTAGGGGAAGTGGACATTGGACACCCTCATCAATACCTTCATTATTTATAATGAAACACCAGACTATTCAATAATTTTTAACCAATAAATTTTTATTATGGAAATTCGTAAAGCGCAACGCAAGCAAGCTAAAATAAAACTTGCTTTGCAGGGCCCAAGTGGATCAGGCAAAACTTATTCAGCACTTCTTTTAGCTGCTGGAATAGTAGATTATAGCAAAGTAGCTGTGATTGATACTGAAAATCATTCTGCTGATCTCTATGCCCATCTTGGAGATTACAGTGTATTACAACTCTCAAAGCCTTTTTCACCTGAAAGGTATATTGAAGCTATTGAAACCTGTGAAAAAGCTGGCATGGAGGTAATAATCCTGGATTCGGTAACGCATCTTTGGAATGAGTCTGGTGGAATACTTGATATTCATTCTAAAATGGCAGGGAATAGCTTTCAGAGCTGGAATAAGCTCACGCCGAGGTTTAATGCATTTGTGCAAAAAGTCCTTGAATCTGATTGCCATATTATTTCTACTTTAAGAACAAAACAAGATTATGTTTTAACTGATAAAAACGGGAAAATGGTTCCTGAAAAAGTGGGTTTGAAAAGTATAATCCGCGAAGGGTATGACTTTGAGATGACAATTGTTTTTGACATTGATATTAAACACAATGCAGTTGCATCCAAGGATCGTACAGGACTTTTCATGGACAAACCAGAAGGTATAATTACTCCGGGTTACGGGAAAAGGATACTTAACTGGTGCAATCAAGGGACTTCTCTTGATGAGGTTAAGAAGCAAATTCAAACAGCAACATCAGTAGTTGAATTACGTGACCTGTTAACAAAGTTCCCTGAATACAGGAAAACTATTGAACCTCTTGCAATAAAGAAAAAAGAGGAGTTAAACGCACAAATTATTAATCAAACTAAAATTGGAAGCAATGGAACTGGTAAAAGTTAGTAACAATAGGAAAGCAGCACCTCTGATTGAATTGAAACAGTCAGAGGAAACATCAGACAATAACTTTATTACAGCCAATACAATACCTGTGAGTGTGAAAGAGGTCAGGGAAAAACATACAATACCAGTGTTTGCAAAGGACAACGAAAGTTCCTTGTCCCATCAGGAGTTCATTGAGACTGTACAGTTTGTAGCAGACCAGATATTTGGTGGTGAAACTATTCTTGCCCCTGCTGTTAGAGTTAGTCATCCAATTAAAGGTAGGATTCCAAGTGCTGTCGGTAAACCAGCTAAAGACCTTTTGGAGCATGAAAAGACCATCTATTTTGAGCGTATGGCATTTGCTATTGAAATACCTTCCATCAATGGGAAAGTGGCTGAAAATGGCTTAAATTTGACTATAGGAGGTGTCCGGGCATATAACCTTACAAACCTCTATGCAAGGAAGTCAGAAGAGCATTTCAAACTATTTATAGGATTCCGCAATTCCGTGTGCTGTAACCTCTGTATTTCAACTGATGGCTTTAAATCAAATGTTAAAGTCAGGGCTGTTACAGAACTGGCTAAAGTTGCCTTTAACTTGTTCGGGGAGTATAATGTTTATAAGCAAATAGAAACAATGAATAATTTACCAAATACATCTATTAGTCAGAGTCAATTTTGTCAGATTATTGGACGTGCAAGGCTCTATCATAACATGCCTTACAAAGAAAGAAAGGATATTCCTCAATTTCCCTTGCTTGATAGTCAGGTAAATTTAGTCGTGAAGGATTATTATTCTGATGAATCTTTTTGCCGAGATAGTCATGGGGATATTAACTTATGGAAGCTGTATAACCTGTTTACAGGGGCAAATAAGTCATCTTACATTGATAATTTTCTTGACCGTGGTGTTGGTTGCCAGCAATTTGTGAATGGATTGTATCAGGCTCTTGGAGAATGTAAGCATCATTGGTTTGTAAACTAAATAAGGAACCATCCTCATAAGGGGTGGTTCTTTTTATTAAAAAAAATTGGAATATGCTATTAACAATAATAATTTCTTTTGTAATTTTCAAGATTATTAAGGCTTATCCCAAGCGAAGTAGGAAAATCAGGAAGAAGGTATTTGGAACAGCCCCATTAAAATATAAATGGTACGTGGAAAGTGCCAAAAACATATTGGGTAACAGTATAAATGACACCTTTTGTTATACATATTAAAAAAATAATAGGACTGAAAGTGTCATTATATATACGTTTATGGGCAACCTTAAAAAAGAAATAAAATGAAGTTACTTTTTGCAGATACACCAACAATTGATGGATTAACATTCAGAAGATTGATGCTTTTAGGTTCAGAATTGTCATTTGTAGAAAGACCTTCTATATTGCTCGCTGATAATTATTTAACTGGAGGCGTATATTCAAATGTAGCTGAGTTAATACCTAAATTTGACTTGAGTCCAATAAAATTAAAAATTGGTCAACCTCCTACTACAGTTTTTGCTTCAAATTTTTATCAAGAATATTATAATAAAGATTTAGAGAACCCACTTTTTATTGACACAGTAATTAATGGAATACAAGCAAATAGGATTAGCCATTTGATTTTTGACTCAACCCAAAACAAAAATGAAGGAGAATATAAAGATTTTAAAAATTGGATATTAAAAAATAGGGATAAATTAAAAGAATTTGATTTTAAGTCAGTTGAAAGACCCGACAAAATTTTTAAAGTCACAAATTTAAAGGAAGCTTATTTTGCATTTAGCACTATATTGTCTGAGCAATCCTTAAGAGTTACATCAGTGATAAATATCGCAGAAAATTTCAGGACTAATCCAGTCTCTATTAATCCATACTTAAATTTATTAATAAATCAGAGAGTTACTAATCGGATTTACACAGGCGAAGATATTAGAAGTAGGCAATTAGGTCTTAGATTGTTTGAAGCCATGATTCCAGATGAAGCCTTAGTGCACTTATCGATTGATGATTTATTGAAGTTTCGAAAAAAAACAAAGAGTTATTATGATGCTTGGGAAATAGAATCAAACAGATTAGAAAGTCAATTAATAAATGGAGGCTTTGATTTTCCTGAGTCCAAAATTCAAAAAATAATTGATACAGAAATCAATCCAAAACTTTTTGAATATAAAAATGAAATACGAAGGGTGAGAGATGAAATGTTTTCCAAGATTATGAAACTTGTCAAAAATGTAGGAATCTCAGTGATAACAGGAGGAACGCTATCTACAATAGATATTCCTTCTGCAATCTATGGATTCATTGCAACCAATTTAAAAACCCCTGAGCTTACTGACGAGATTATTGATGCACATTTCAAATTAAGGGACATAAAAAGAAGTAATGGATTAACATATTTAATGAAAGTAAATCAATTAATTAATACAAAAGGCAGCCCATAACTGCGGATTCTCGCATCGCCATTCCTTGTCCTTCGGACAGGAACGCTCTCCGAAATCCGCCCCGACAACATGTACCAACCGTTACCGTTAAAGGCAAGGTTAAAATATTAGAATATTAGTAAAAATATGAACTTATAAAAATTCAATTTAACTCTTAAAAAAAAATCACGGAATGGATTTAAATCAATTTATTAAAGAAACAATTACTAGTATTATTACTGGTATCGAGGAATCTCAAAAAATGTTAGAATCTAAAAAAGCTTTTATTAATCCATTTGGAATACAGTACAACCTAAATGATATAAAAGGCGAAGGTATTTCAAAGGAGGGTCACAAAACTTCTACAATTGAATTTGATCTTTCCGTAACTGTGCAAGAAACATCAGGAGCCCAAGGAAAGATAGGAGTACAAACTGGTTTTTTTAATGCTGGTGTAGGAGGTGATTTAAAAAATAGTAATAGCTCCATAAATAGAATAAAATTTTCAATTCCTATATTATTCCCCTTTCAAAATTTTAATCCTCAAAAATTATAAGGCTATGATAACAATAAAAAACGATGAAATTTCAATTGGGAATTTTAGGGTACGTGAATTAAGTGAAAAATTTGGAACTCCTCTTTATGTATATAGTGAAGAAAAAATCAAAAATAATTTTATAAAAACTTTAAAAACAGCAAGGAAATATTACAAGAACTTTAACTTATTTTATGCTATTAAAGCTTGTAATAATCCACATATTGCACGAATATTAATAAATGAAGGCGCAGGTATAGATGCAGCAAGTATTAATGAAATTAAACTTGCAAAATTGCTAGAATTAAAAGGTAATAAAATAATGTTTTCTGGTAATTTCTTATCAGATGAAGATTTAAAAGAAGGATATGAATCTGGAGCTATTATCAATTTAGATGATATATCTTTATTGCCAAGACTTTTAAAATATGGCACGCCGAACATAATATCATTTAGAGTCAATCCTGGATATGGTGAAAGTAATGTTGGTGAATGGGTAACAAATGCTGGACCAAAAGCAAAGTTCGGATTAAAACCAAATCATGTACTTGATGCATATAGAAATGCTCAAAATGCAGGTATCAAACGATTTGGAGTTCACATGATGCCAGGTTCTTGTTTACTTGATCCTGATTATTTTCACAAAATCACGAATATGTTAATTAAAATAATTATACCAATATTCAAAGAATTAAATATAGATATTGAATTTATCAACTTAGGAGGAGGTTTGGGGATACCATATGAAAAAAAAGATACACCTCTAGATCTTGATAAAACAATGAAAGGAATTAGTGAAATAATTATTTCAAAGTGTACTCAGAATAAACTAAAATTACCTGCACTTTACATGGAACCTGCAAGATATTTCGTTGGAGATGCAGGAATATTGTTGGGGAAAGTTCATACTATAAAAAGAAGTTATTCAACTATTATTGGCACTGACATTTCCATGAATACTTTTGCTAGACCAGCAATGTATGATGCTTACCATCACATTTATATTGATGGAAAGGAAAGTCATCCTCGTCAAAAATTTGGGATTTGCGGTCAGGTTTGCGAAAATACTGACTATTGGTGTAGAAATAGAAAATTACCAAAAACAGTTGGAGAAGGTGATTTAATTGTAGTTTCGGATACTGGCGCATATGGTTATGGCATGAGCTACGAATATAATGGAAGATTAAAAGCTGCTGAAGTACTCATTACTAAGGACGAGGCAAAATTAATTCGTAGAAGAGAAACTTTCAATGATATGTTAAAAAATGTGGAGTTGTCAAATGAAATGATAAAAAACCTAACTAAATAATATATTTAAATGCCTAATAGAATAATTGATATAATAGGATTACAAGATGACACTCAATCTGTCAGGAATGAATGGAACTTATTAGTAGAACCTCTTGCATCGTGTATAAAATTACCTGTTCAAAATTCACCTAAAGAACTCTATATTGATGTGGCGAAAACACCAAATTATTATTCTGATTATATAAATCCAACAGGAGAACTAGAAGAATTTCCAAATGATTGGTTAAGCCGGTATCAATTGATGATTGAGGATTCAATTCTGCCATTAATACTAATCGCAGACATAGGAGTGGGTAAAACATCATGGTTAGAACGTTTTAAATCATTTTTAAATGAGTTAAATGATGTAGTTTACTATTATTATGACCATCATTCAGAAGAAGGAGGACCGGTTGGAGCACATTTAGAAAAAGAAGTCAAATTACACTGTTTTTTATATGCTCAACTATTAAAAATCATTCAAGATACTTGCATTAAATATAATCTATCAGGATTAAACGTTTTAAAATATGATGTTAATAAGGCGGCAGGAGATCCTCAATATATTGATAATAATATGTCTTTAGCACTTAAAGAAGCCTGTATACATTTAAAAAAGAATAATGATATAAAAATATTCTTTATAATAGATAATTTAGATGAGTATTCGAAAAATATTCAACTAAAGGCAGCATATATTGCAGATCATATTTCTAGCTGGGATTGCATTTTCCCTTTAATTGCTCTTAGACCTGAGACTTATCTTAGGACACAAACTAGATTGAAACATCCAAGACAATTTGCAATTAATCCAGTTTCATTAAATAGTCTGTTAAATAAACGATTTGAATATCTATGGGATAAAGGAGGAAGGCAATCTGTAAATAATGTTGTTAACTTATTCCGAAGAAATAATATGTCATTATCATTATTATGGAACGAAGGACCAATTGATAAAGATCCCAATTCTTTAAAAAGATTACACAAAAAAATCATTGATGTTTTAACAGAAAGTCGAATTCTGGAGGAGGCACTTCAAAAACTCCATAATTATAACATGAGAGAGATATTGGCTATTATAAGTAAACTTCTTTTAAGTGGCTTTTTCTCAGAAGAAATAATTGAAGATTTACAAGATGGTACATCAAATAGTAAATTGCTAAAAAACGATAGAGAAGCTGTGATAACAACATACTTGCGAGGACCATTTTACAGATATAGGGGTCCAAGCAATGACTATCCTGTAAAAATGCTCAATGTATTTGATCTTTCTGGTATTTCTAATCAAAATATTCTAATAACAGTTAGAATTATGCAAATTTTTGGGAAAGCTAATGACTCTGGTATCACAGTAAAAAAGGTTATCGATGACTTGGTTGAAATAAAGTACAAAAGAAATGATATCATTATTGGCATTACTTTTTTAGCCAAACATGGATTCATTTCTGATATTAATGAACAAAAACCATGGGGAAAAACGGATGATATTGAACCTGCAGATAACGATAGATTTAATCTATCTCCTGCAGGAAATTATTTAATAACAAAGTTATTTGACGAATTTGCTTTCAGATATTGTGAAGCTATGGCAGATATTATGTATCGATCAAGGAATGATTCTTTACCATGGTTAGTTGAAACAGACAGAGTATCACATGTTGAAAATGTCATTGGAGTTATTAAACTCATTGTATCAGCAGCAGAGTCTGAGCTAATACGAATACTTGAAACTGAACAAACTAATGAAAAGAAAAGAATAAGGTTAGACCAATTTAAAAAGGACTTTCTTTCTAATGATATTATTGGATATGATTTCTTAATTACCCTTACAAAAGGGTGCAGAAATATGACAAATTATTTAACTTCAACTATTTATAGAAAATCTGTAGATTTCCAAGGACAAAAAAAATTAAAAAGCTTAAAAAGTCAAATAAATATACAATCAAATAAAGCTATGAGTATCTATGCTGGATTATCATATATCAACTAATGATTCAAATATTAAAAACCCTGTCTAACAAATTAGGATTTAAGGCACAGTTGAGCTAGGGGAAAAGGTAGTAACAAATCATACCAGCATACACCCGCATCACTGATAAGTGGCCCCAAAGTAGCCTATATATTGTATAGGCTACTTTTTTTAGGATAAATATTTTAGTAAATTTATAGGTGTCGTCAGATACCTATATCACAAGGTGATTTCAGCCTCTGAAAGCCTGTGCCAATGAAGTACAGGCTTTCAATTTATTCTAATATTTAGTAACTTTATTAAGTGCCGCTATGAACCCGTACAACAAGTGTGTACAGCAAGCAGCCTTTATTTTTTGGTAAAGGCTGTTTTGTTAAATCATATTTTCAAGAATAAATATATAATTTGAAATTTTTACCTTTGAGTTAAAGTCCTTAAAGAAGGACATTTGAAAAATATTTGGTGTTAGCTATTATTTGTGGAATCGAAAACCGCTAATTTTCATTTTACACTCACAAAATTAATAGCAAATACGCTCACGTCATTGGCGTGGGCTGTGTTTGTTTGTGAGTGTGGGCATTTAGCGGTGCCTCGATTTCAGATAAGCTACAGTCCCACGCCTCTTTATTTAGTATAACCTCCACTATTGGGACTGCGGTGGTACAACATTTACTACTATGAAAAAACTGTTAATCCTTTCAAAATGTATAATTGGGATATCTTTATTTTTCTTGATATCCAGTTGTGACAAAATTAAAGAAGAACCTTTGCCTGAAATGTATATCGGCATAGATGACGGTATAAGGCAAATTAACGATGTAGGTTTAACTATAATTGACTTGCATAAGTATTCTTTCCGTGAAAGCTATGATGAACCAGCAGGGATACAATTTGTATTAGATATTTATGACCCTGACAAGATTGCGATTGGCGATATTGGAGATTTCATAAACAATGAAATTGAATTGTATATCGACGTTTATCCAATAGAGGAACCTCCTTTTCAGAATACTACTTCCTTCCTATGTTATATGAAAAGTGGACTTAGTGGGTTATCCTCTAAAGAAAGGAAAGAATTTTATAAAGGGAAAGCCCACATACTCCTACGGTTAAAAACCCAAGATGACGATTCAATATTTGGCGATGAGGCTCAAACAGGGGAGGAAGTCCACGTTGAATATAAAGATGGCATATACGAAGTTGTCTTAAAGGATGTAACTGTCAGGGACTTAAAACTATCTGCCCGGCTGATTATACACTAAATTTATAGAATCCTAAATTATAGATTAGGCTAAAAATAGTTAGTTGACATTCCAAAATTTACTTAAAATCTTTAAAATGAATATATTATATATCTTATCAGTAATCTTTACAACAATATTGTTTGTTATCGGATTAGTCCTTTTCAAGGACAATCTACCCTATGCTACTTGGTTCTTGTTTACTGGTAGTGTTGCGACATCAGGGCTTAGGTTATATGCTTGGGAACAATTTAAATCAGCAAGGATAATGCTTATTGTTGCTGGTATTATCACCTTACCCTTAGGTATTTTATTAATAATATTTGGTGTAAAAGTCAAAAATACCAGCATTGATGTGTATTCAGGCGATAATGGTTTTGGAACTGCCTTATTTATAGCATTCAGAGCATTGATAGATACATCGTTCTGGGTAGTTGCATCAATCTACCACCTTTGGACATTGATTATTGCTTTTAATAAAGGCATGGTAGCTGGATTGTTAACATTGTTCTTGCCAGTAATTTCAAACATATATTGGGTTTTTAAAATGATTGACAATTCAACCTATGTGTGGCTTGCAATCATAACATTAGCCATAAAGATTGCCGCTTACATAATCCATAAATTTAATGAGGCCTAATATTGAGATTCCACGATCCATTGATTTTATATTGCCGCTAATGCCAGTATACAGATTTGTACAGCAAACAGCCTTTATCTTTTGGTAAAGGCTGTTTTGTTTAAATCATTCCATCAAGAATAAATTCTAATTTGAAATTTTTACCTTTGAGCAAAGTCTGAAAAGTCAGGCATAGATAAAAATATATAGCGTTTAGCTATTGTTCTTGAAACTGGAAATCGCCAATTTCAATACACTAACAAGGATGATAAGCACAACGCTCACGTAACTGCGTGGGTTTGTGTTTGTTTGTTAGTGTGGGTGTTTGGCGATACCTCAGTTTCAATTCAAGCTACAGCCCACGCTTTTATATTATTAACCTTCATCAATGGGCTGAGGTGAATTACACTTTATAATATGAATTGGATTGTAATCATTGGAGTAATATTGATCATATTCGTTTTCCTACTCTATAAACACAAAATGGCTTTAAGTAAAGCTTTGGCAATGAAATTTTTAGTACTAGTCAATCTTATTAATAGAGAGATACTAAATGATAAGGGGCATTTTGTCCCTAAAAATGGAAGTTCATTCAAACTATACATAAAAGGGGATATTCAATCTTTTCATTTTTCTTATGACAGAAAGAATCTAACAATCACTTGGAAATATAGAACATTACAGAAAAAACTTAATGTCAAAAAAACCTTTAATAATGTAAGGTCTCTAACCTATGATGCCGAACAAAATATTGCGGTAACAATGTGTAATGAAGTAAGAAACGAATTATTAAAGAATAAATTAAATTAATACATTATGAAAACAATTCTCGCATATTTTTTAAGCTTGATAATATCGCCAATATTGGGAATGTTGCCACAGTTGTTATTACTACCATTTTTGCGGTTACGTTTAACGATTGGAGTAATACAGGCTTTTGTATGGTTTTCTGCAATATTTGGAGGTATTTTATCTGCGTTAATTATTTCATTAATTTTTACTTGGTTGATCGATAACAATCCCCATTTCATTTTCCTGTTTGTATTGATTCTCTTGTATATAGTAAACCTCAAAAAAACTATTAAACCAAGTCCTTTTAAAACAGGGCAAATATATGGTTCCGTTATTGGGTTAGTGATAGGATGGGTCATATTCTTTTCTTAGGTTTTATAGTAATTCTAATTCATGAAGTTAAATCTCATCCATAAGGAAACCAATTCTAATTGTTTTGAGATCCTGAAAAGTACCATCATTAAGGATGAGGAGTTAAAGAAATACAGGATTGATAAAGACACATTACTTCAAAACCTGCCAGAATCAATTGTTAATGAGTTTTTAGACTTCTTAGGAAGGCAAGGTCAGTTCAGGGAACTAACATTGCAGATGATAAAAGAAGGTACACTGATATTGGAATGTTGGGAGGATTAATAATCCGTATTAAGAGAGGTTTTGCTTCTGGGTACAGGAAAAATAAATATTTCTGTTTAAATTTGAAGCATGGGGAATGAACTAAATATCAATCCAAATATGCTGACATGGGCTGTTGACAGAGCAGGTCATGATGTGGATGAATTTGTCTTCACTTTCCCAAAACTACAAGAGTGGTTAGAAGAAAAAAAGAAACCTACTTTTAGCCAATTGCAGAAGTTTGCAAAGAAAGTACATGTTCCATTTGGCTATTTGTTTTTGCAAAGTCCCCCTGTAGAACAATTACCGATACCTTTTTTTAGAACAAAGAACAACAACAATAAAGTTAGCATCAATACCTTTGATACTATCCTGTTGCTAAAAAACCGTCAGGAATGGCTTAGTGAATACTTGCAAGAGAATGAGTTTGAGAAAAAAGGCTTTGTTGGTAAGTATCATAACAAGTTTGATTATAAAGAGATAGTTGCAGACATTAGAAATACCTTGAACCTGAGTGAAAATTGGGCAAGTTATTTCACTAATTGGGAAGAGACTCTTGAACATCTGGCAGAGAAAGTTGAAGAGATAGGGATAATAATGATTTTCAACAGTGTTGTTGAAAATAATACTCACAGACCTATTCCTGTAAAAGAATGCCGAGGTTTTGTTTTGTCTAATGATTATGCTCCATTTATGTTTATCAATGCAGCAGATGCCAAAGCTGCTCAAATGTTTACCATTGTTCATGAGTTAGCTCACATTTGGACAGGGAACAGTGCAGGATTTGATTTCAGGCAAATGCAACCAGCACATGACCCTGTAGAGGAATTGTGTGATAAAGTTGCTGCTGAGTTTTTAGTTCCTGCAAACATCTTCTTGAACTTATGGGACAAAAACAAAAGTTTCAAACAATTGGCTAAGGTATTTAAGGTTAGTCCAATTGTAATTGCAAGAAGGGCTTTGGATTTAGGAAAAATTAATAAAGGCCAGTTTTTCACCTTTTATAACAACTATATACAGGAATTGAAAAACAAAAAGGAGAAACAATCTGGTGGTGGTGATTTTTACAGGACAGCAAAAAAACGGGTAAGTCTTACCTATGCTGCACACATCAATCAGGCTGTTAAGTCTGGTCAACTTTTATACCGTGATGCTTATAAACTTACAGGATTAAAAGGTGATACCTTTCAAACTTTCTTTAACCAACACTTTAGCTAATGAGTCATGTATATGTTGTAGATACCAACTTTTTTATACAGGCTCACAGAGTTACGTATCCTCTTGACGTTGTTCCAAGTTTTTGGAATAAGGTAAAGGAACTTGCTGATAGTGGTAAGATAATAAGTATTGATAAAGTAAAGAATGAAATATTCAAAAACGATGATGAGCTAAAGGAATGGTGTAAGAATAACCTGCCATCGGAGTTTTGGAAAGATTCAAGTAAGAATCCTTTAGAGTATGGACAAATAGCTGCTTGGGGAGCTTCACAAACATCACGTTATACACAAAATGCAATTCAGGAATTTTTAGATGCAGAAGAAGCTGATGCTTTTTTAATGGCTTTTACTCTTGCTGATTTATTAAACAGAAAGGTAATAACCTATGAGAGGCCGAGTAATAAGAAAAACAAGATTAAAATTCCTGATGTTTGTGCTGTATTTGGCATAAAATATCTTGACCCCATAGCTATGTTCAGGGAACTTGGAGAGACATTCTAACAACACCAAGAAACAAAAGTCAAAATCATCATTTCCCGTATCTTGCAGCTCTTGAAAAAACCTCAGTTTTTTTCCTACATTGTACATTCCTTTGAACAAGCACATACCCCAATTCTTCCATAACAAACCTTGCCATGTGGCCAGTTGCCTTTTTTACAGAGTCATCTTTTACTCCAACTCCAAATTGTTCAAGCAGTTTATCACCAACCCCTTCAAGTGCAGGATGACCCAATTGGGTTGTTAGCACCATTCTTTCTTTTGCTTGTTCAGAATTAAGGTAAGTCCAGATTTGTTGGCCTAATGTTGATTCAAAGATGTTTTTAAAATTTTTTGGGTCATAATCCATAGCATTCACTTTTACAGATACCATAATTGAATGCTGTAAAATTACAGATAGTAAATTTAAAAACAATGGTATTCTATTTTTTATCCAAAACCACTTAAAATATAAGTGCCAGTTATATGAAGAACTAATACAAATCTCTTATTTTATCCATTTCTTCTGCAATGTACTTGTCCAAAATCCTTGCATATCTTTTTGTCATGTCAAGTGAGGAATGTCCAAGCATCTTTGAAACAGCTTCCATCGAGATGCCATTTGAAAGAGTTACCGTTGTGGCAAAGGTATGTCTGGCCACATGCGTAGTCAGTTTCATTTTTATGCCTGTCAACTCTGTTATCTCTTTAAGGTAAGCATTCATTTTTTGATTGGAAGGAACTGGAAGAAGAGTACCATTGATTTCACATTCAGGATCATCCTTGTATTTATCAAGAATTTTCTGTGCAGCAGGTAAAACGGGTATGTTACTCCAATTCTTTGTTTTTTGGCGTTTTTTCCTGATGAAGACAGAACCCATCCACATCAGTTCTAAAATCCTCTTGTTTTAGCTCTTTTACATCAATAAAAGCCAATCCTGTAAAGCAGCAGAATACAAATACATCCCTGATTTTTTCAAGCCGGGGGATTGAAAACCTTTTGCTTAAAAGCTTATCTAACTCAGCTTGTGATAAGAAAGGTTTATCTACTTCCTTATATTTGAAATTAGTGAGTTTAAAAGGGTCATGTTCCATCCATCCCTTTTTCCTTGCTTCCCTGAGTATTTTACCAAGGTTGGTGATATATTTTATAACTGCATTATGCTGGCAAGTGGTGTTAGTTTTAAGCCAGAACTCATAATCAATCAGGAATTGATAGTTAACCTTACTTAGCTCAATGTCTCCTTCTTTGTAAACAACCCTTATGAAGTCTTTTACGTGTTTTAATGAAGTTTTATGACGAGCAAGGGTTTTGGGTGCATATTGTGTTCCAACCAAGGCAGCCATTTTTTCATTGTGTTCTTCATAGGCTTCAACAACAAATTTGTGCTGTTTATTAATGCCTAACAATTCATTCTTAACTTGAACAGAAGTAGGTGAAATGTTTTGAAGCTCAAACTGCCTCATTATTTCATTAATATCTTCTTTCACCTTTTCAAGTGACCTGTTAAGCCTATATGCATGAACTGAATTCCCTTTTGCTTTGCCAGCAGCAGCTATCCAGATTTTTTCTGCAACACTTTTATTTAGTGTAAACTCACACCTTTTCCCTTTCAAAGTAAAACGACAATAAATTGGGCATTCACCATTTTGCAATTTCTTGGTTCTTTTGATAAAAAATAATACACTTAGTTTTTCCATCACTTTCACTCTTTCTCGTTAATACAAAGTTACTGTAGTTCAATCAGTTGCAAAAATGCAAAGTGCTGAATACCAGTGAAAAAGAATGAAAATCGGTGGACATGGGAAAAGTGGTGTTATGTCCACCTCTATCTCCACCTATTTTGCTTCTTCGAGGTGGACTTGATTGCTTTTGTTTGCAGAATGGCAAAATGCTATTGCCCTAAAAAACAAAAGCTTGCAGTATTTTGCAAGCTTTCTTGTTGACCCGCCAGGGCTCGAACCTGGACTCTTCTGAACCAAAATCAGACGTGTTGCCAATTACACCACGGGTCAGTCCTTTAGTGCCTTTTCGTTAAAGACGCTGCAAAAATATAAAAATTTTCTTTTTAGCAACATCCCATAAATATTTTTTCGCTTTTAATACAGTATATTTGCCAAAACACCAATTAATGGAGTAGCCTAATTAGAAAATTTGTTTTCATAAATTATACTTTAGGAAAGCTTTATTATTGTATTATTGTGGAATAAATTATCAATTTTAAAATTATAGCCTGGTGAGACACAATCAATTAATTAATAATATCTTTGGGTGGGCAGTTTTTGCCACTTCAGCTATTGTATATTTTTTAACCATTGAACCTACAGTTAGTTGGTGGGATTGTGGTGAGTTTATTACCAGTGCTTATAAGCTTGAAGTAGGACATCCTCCTGGTGCACCTTTTTTTATGCTTCTTGGACGTTTCTTTTCCTTATTTGCACCTGATACTTCAAAGGTAGCTGTAATGGTTAATTCTTTATCAGCAACAGCCAGTGCTGCAACAGTAATGTTCCTTTTCTGGACAATTACACATTTAACCAGGAAATTAATAAAAAGCGAGGTGCTTTCTGTTTCAGAACAAATTATCGTATATGGAAGTGGATTAGTGGGGGCATTGGCATATGCTTTTACTGACTCATTTTGGTTCTCAGCTGTTGAAAGTGAAGTGTATGCCTTATCATCATTATTTACTGCCGTTGTTTTCTGGGCTATTTTAAAATGGGAGAATGTAGCTGATAAACCTTATGCTAACAGGTGGTTGGTGCTTATAGCTTACTTGGTTGGCTTGTCAATTGGTGTGCACCTCCTTAACCTGTTGGCAATTCCAGCCATAGTATTTGTCTATTATTTCAGGAAATATAAGGTAACCCTAAAAGGTATAATTTGGGCAGCTATTGTTGCAATTGGTATTTTGGGAGGTATACAATATGTAATTATCCCTGGTGTAGCAAAAGTAGCTTTTGGGTTTGATTACTTTTTTGTGAATACTATTGGGCTGCCTTTTAACTCAGGAGTTGTAATAATGATACTTGTTTTGGTGGCAGCTTCAGTTATTGGGGTGAGTTATACTCAAAAAAGGGGGATGGCTCTTTGGAATACTGTTATGGTCTCGGTTATAGCCATCCTTATAGGCTATTCAACATTTGGGATAATACTGATCCGCTCATCAGCAAACCCACCTATGAACCAAAACCATCCTGACAATGCATATAATTTATTGTACTACTTAAATCGCGAACAATATGGTGACCGCCCATTATTTTATGGGCAGTACTATAATGCACCTTCATTGGGAGTTGTGGGAGAAGATGCAATATACAATAAGGTGGATGGAAAATATAAGAAAACCAGCACTACACCAAAATCTGAAAAATTCAACCCTAAATTCATGACTGTATTCCCCAGGATGTACAGCAATAAATCAGAACATATAAAGGTCTATAAAGACTGGGGAAAAATTAAAGGACGCAAAGTAAGGGTAAGAGACAGGAATGAAACAAAGACACTTGTTAAACCAAAATTTATAGAGAATATAAGGTTCTTTTTAAATTACCAGGTTGGGCATATGTATATGCGCTACTTTATGTGGAATTTTGCTGGTCGGCAAAATGATACCCAGGGGCATGGAAGCTTCAGCAATGGGAACTGGATTTCAGGGATAAACTTTTTAGATGAATCCAAGGTTGGTCCTGATGATATATTGCCTGAGCATAAGAAAAATAGCCCTTCAAAGAATAAATATTATCTATTGCCACTTCTTTTTGGTTTAGTTGGGCTTTTTTATCAGTATAGGCACGGATTGACAGGGAGGAAAGATTTTACTATAACCATGTTGTTGTTCTTCTTTACAGGAATAGCCATAGTAATTTATCTGAACCAAAACCCAATACAACCACGTGAAAGGGATTATGCATATGCAGGGTCATTTTATGCATTTGCCATTTGGATAGGATTAGCAGTACCTGCATTTTATTCAGTATTGAAAAAATATGCAAAAGGACCTGTTGTTGCAGGTGCTATTACATTAATTTCACTGGTGCTGGTGCCAGGTATCCTGATCTCTGAAAATTATGATGACCATGATCGTTCAGGTAGGTATATGGCAAGGGATTATGCAATAAACTATCTTGAATCATGTGCCCCCAATGCCCTTCTGTTTACCTATGGTGATAATGATACATTCCCACTTTGGTATGTACAGGAGGTAGAAGGTGTGCGCCCTGATGTAAGGATCATTAACCTTAGCTATATGGGTATGGACTGGTATATTGACCAGCAAAATTGGGCTCAGAATGAGTGTGCCCCAATCCCATTTTCATTTACAAGGGATAAATATTACCTGGGTGTTAGGGATATAGTTTTTTTACAGGATAGGATTAAAGAACCCATTGAACTAAAACAAGCCATGGAAGTCCTTGGCAGTGAAGATATAAGGTCAAAGGTTAAAGTAACCAGTGGGAGAATGATGGATTTTATCCCTTCTAAAAAGTTTTATATTAATGTGGATAAGGAAAAAGTACTGGCATCAGGTACAGTTAAACAAGAGGATGCAGCACTTATCAATAGCAGGATTGATTTCAGCATTAATAAAGGTGTATTAACACAAAGTGAATGGGCACTGCTTAACATTGTGGCTGCTAATGAGTGGGAGCGCCCAATTTATATTGACCACAGCCTTTTATACACTAATCAGGTACATTTTCTTGAATACCTCCAGTTTGAAGGGTTAGCTTACAGGTTTGTCCCAATCAAAACTGCACGAAGAGGATCTTTTTATGGTAGGATTGATAGTGATATCCTGTACGAGAATGTTATGAATAAATTTACATGGGGCAATGTAAATGACCCTGATATTTTTATTGACGAATATAATGAAAAGGAAGTAAGGATAATACAAGGAAGGTATATGTTTGCAAGGTTGGCTGACAAATTAAATAAAGAGGGCAAAAAAGATAAGGCATTGGAGGTGGTTGATAGGATGTTTGAAATTTTCCCTAACAACAAAATGCCACTTGGTTTTGACTCTTTGCCTGCAGTTGAACAATATTATAAAGCTGGAGCCAATGAAAAAGGAGACCAATATTTAAGGGTTTTGGCTGAAAATAGTTTTGAAAATGTAGATTATTATATAAACTTGCCTGGGAAATTTGCATCTGCTGTAAAAGGTGACCTTGACAGGGAATTGGCACAATTAAGAAATGTTGTGGCAATTGCAAAAAGATATAGCCCTGAAGAGCTTCATAAAGAATTGGACGGAAAAGTAAAAGCTTTGATTGAAAAGCTAACTGCTAAATCAAAAGGTTAAAGCTTATTGAGTTTTTGTAAAATTTTCTTTCCCCTTGCAACAATGCCAGGTGTTGGGTGGTAAGTTATTTCGTGTTCAAGGATGAGGATCAATTCATTCCTAAACTCAGGCTCTTTTAATGAAATGTTGTATAATACTTGCATGGCATGTGCCTTTATTGCAATGGGTTCTTTGGCTGAAGTAAGGGAAGAAATACAATAATCAACCAGGAAACCATGGTATTTGGGGTTTACTTCATGCAGGCTGATAAGTTTAAGGAAATGCCTTTTTTTGCCTTGCAACTCCTGGGTTTTTAAATTGTCAACAATCTGTTCAAGGTAAGGCTTGATCAGTTCAGGGCTTTTCTGATGTACTTTATCAACCAGCCAGGCTGCACGCCAGGTAACATGACTGTTATCATTCAAAGCCAAGTCCATCAGAATATTCAGGGCTTCATCATTTGATTTTACTTCCCTGATAAAATAATCCATGTTTTCCCATGATTCTAATGCCTGAAATATTTGTTCTTTGTCCATCTTATTGAAAACACTATATTGCAATAAAATTAATCAATTACCTCATATTTGAAAGATGGTTAAAGTTGTTTGTGCTATAATTATTGATGGAAATAAAATATTGGTAGCCCAGCATGGTAACCATCCACACCATCCTTACAAATGGGAATTTCCTGGAGGGAAGGTTGAAAAAGGTGAAAGCCCTGAAGGTTCACTGCAAAGAGAGATAAAAGAGGAACTCAATATTGAAATATCAATTCAAGCCAAACTAAACCCAGTTGTATTTAACTATGGAGTTAAAATTATAGAACTGATCCCTTTTGTCTGCTACCCCCAAAAAGGGGATATCCAATTAAATGAGCACATTGATTTTGCTTGGGTTACTATGGAAAGATTATTTAATCTAGACCTTACAGAAGCTGACAAAGAGCTTGTTCAAATGAAAAAAAATAAGGAAACATTATTTGATTATGCCAGGAAAAAGCTGGACTAATGAAGTTAATACAACTGCCCAACCCACAATGGATACAATCATATAAGTAACAATATACTTCCTTCCTGAATAATATTTATTGGCCAGGAATGCACCCAATGGTATAGTCAGTAAAACAGGAGTGGCTACAACTATTCCCCACAAGCCATAACTTTTGCGGATGTTTACAATAAAACGTGATTTCTTTGTAAAAACCTTTGATGACCTCCTCTTTTCCCTTTTCTTACAAAAAGATTGATATTTGGCTTTTATAATGGGAGGAACCAGCTTGCACATTGCAGGCCATAATGCCTTGAAACCTTTAATAGCCCATCCACTTAAATAATAGAAAAATAAAAATCCTCCTACCCCTCCTATCAACACTGCTATGAGTGCCTGTTCATAAGTTAGCCCAATCAGCCTGGCATAAGGAATGGTGATTAAATACTTTACAGAGGCAAGCAGTATGACATGTAATATCTTAAGTGCCATTGTTCTCGTGTTTTCATTGCATGATTGTAAAACGAATATAGGGAAGAAATGTTTCTGAAAACTGGTTGAATTTTGGATACTTTAATAATTTTTAACAAAAAGATAAGAAGATATTAAATTCTTCCTAGGGATGTATATCTTTTTATTTAATAATATTTCAATTTTCAAGGTGAGCCAGTACCACCTGGCCACGATAGCTATCGTGGGAACCAGGGACATTAACTGCTATATTTACCCAATAATTTTTCGGCAATTTCAGGGTATTTAACCAAGTTATTATAATAGCTTCTATTCCTCATATTTTTGATATGTTTTTCAATCAGAATAGCTTGTTTTTTTGAGTCGCATTCAAGTTTCCAAAAAAGCTCCCAGCCATTGGCAATTTTGGTGCTAGATGATTTATAGTATCCTGTATTATGCTTCCCTAGCCTTTCTTCAGGTTTTACAGATATGCCTATATAATACCTGTTTGCAGATTTACTATGCAGGAAATAAACAAAATGTTTCATGTGCAAAAACAAAAAAAGGGAAAGATTTCCATCTTCCCCTCTTTAAGTGGTGCCACCTGGAATTGAACCAGGGACACACGGATTTTCAGTCCGTTGCTCTACCAACTGAGCTATGGCACCCTCTTTATTTTGGTGTGACAAAAGTAAATAATTTTTTAAAACCACAAAGAAGAAATCTACACATCCTTAAAAAATTTTATTCTTTCTAAATAAAAACATTACCAGGGCAGCAAATAGGGCATTGAAGCTGCCTTCAAATAAATAAATTTCAGTAGTAATAACTGTAAACCACAACTTTTCCTACATTTGCGTTCTGAATAGATTAGAATTGGATGACAAATTCATCATTTAAAATACATGAACTCCAAAATGGCATTCGCCTGATCCATAAGGAAGTACAGTCAAACCTGGGGCATCTGGGGGTTTTGGTCAATACAGGTTCAAGAGATGAACAGGAAGAAGAGCATGGTATTGCACATTTCATTGAACATTCTGTATTTAAAGGCACTCAAAAAAGGAAAGCTTACCATGTGTTAAGCAGGATTGAAGATGTTGGGGGAGAACTGAATGCCTATACAACCAAAGAGGAAACAGCCATTTTTGCAACTTTCCTTCATGAATACTATGAGCGGGCAACCGACCTACTGCATGATATCCTGTTTAACAGTGTTTTTCCTGAAAAGGAATTAAACCTGGAAAAAGAGGTAATTATGGAGGAAATCAATTCATATAAAGATTCACCATCAGAACTGATTTTTGATGAATTTGAGGAGTTGATTTTTGATGGACACCCCATTGCTCGGAATATTTTAGGCACTCCTGAAAGGTTAAAGGCATTCAAAAGAAAAGATATTTTCAGATTTATAAAAGCAAACTACCATACTGACCAGATGGTGATTAGTTCAGTGGGTAATATCCCTTTTGATAAGCTGGTTCAACTAGTTGAAAAGTATTTTGGGGAAGAACTCCCAAGGACCAGGGAAACCAAAAGGGAGAAATTTGATAAATACATTTCTGGGATAAAGGTTGAAAATAAAGATACTTTCCAGGCACATTGTGTGATGGGGAATTTGGGGTTTGACAGCCTTCACCCTTCAAGGACAGCATTGGTACTATTGAATAGTTTGCTGGGAGGTCATTCAATGAATTCAAGGCTGAACCTGGCTTTGCGTGAGCGCAAGGGTATTGCTTACAATGTGGAATCAAACTATACTCCTTATTCTGACACAGGCTTGTTTAGTGTTTATTTTGGCACAGATAAGGAAAACCTTGACAAAGCACTTTCAATTGTCAATAAGGAATTTGAGAAGATTAAAAAGAATAAACTGGGTCCAGTGCAATTGCTTAAAGCTAAAAAGCAATTAATTGGGCAATTGGCAATTTCAGTTGAAAACCTGGAAGAGTTGATGCTTACCATTGGGAAAAGTTATTTATTATATGGTAAAGTAGACCCAATGGTTAAAGTTTTTGAGAAGATAGAAGAAATTACTGCCAGCCAGGTTTTAGAGGTGGCAAATATTGTCCTTGATGAACCCCAAATGAGCCGTCTGATATTCAGGTAAAATGAAACTACAACCAGAATTAGAAAAATACCTTTTAGAAAACCTTGGGGAAATTGACCCTGTATTGGTAGAGCTGGAGCGTGAGACCCATTTAAAAGTACTTCAGCCGCGTATGTTATCAGGGCATTTGCAAGGGAACATGTTAACCATGTTTGCCAAAATGGTAAACCCATCCAGTATACTTGAAGTGGGTACATTTACTGGCTATTCAGCCATATGCCTTGCCAAAGGGTTAGCTCCTGGGGGGAAGCTGGTAACCATTGAAATAGATGATGAGCTAAATGGTTTTGCATATGAATATTTTAAAAAAGCTGGCATTTCAGGAATTATTGAACAAAAGACAGGAAGTGCAATTGAGGTTATCCCACAATTGAAGGAAACATTTGGCCTGGTTTTTTTGGATGGAGATAAAAAAGAATACTGCCAGTATTACAACCTTGTTTTTGAAAAGGTTGTGCCAGGAGGTTATATTATTGCTGATAACACTTTATGGGATGGAAAAGTCATAGAACCCTTAAAGCCAAAAGATGAACAAACCAAAAGGATACTGGAATTTAATAAATTGGTAGCATCAGACAAAAGGGTTGAAAAAGTGATGCTTCCTGTTAGGGATGGCATCACTATAATTCGCAAAATTTAGTTTTTCTTAGGTTGAAATTTATTCTTATTTGCCATTTGCCCTTTGTTATTCCTATGGTACCTTTTTTTCTTTTGCAACCTTTTGGGTTTTTCAAGTATTGGTTCAGCCTGTGCACCAACAAATGAAAGCTCTTCTTCAACTGGTAAGGGGGTAATTTCTGGCTTAATACCTCTTTTATTTTGTTGGATAACCTTTTTTATCCTATCTAAACTCAATTTAATTGGGGTAGCCTGCAATTCATTTTCAAAGATAAACCAAACTGTTTTAGCAAAATAATCAGTTTTAATAGGTTTCATAATGCCTTTGGATGTCTCTAGGAAAAGAAGTTCAGATGGGAATTCTTTCCCAGCTTCAACATAAGCATCTAACTCATAAAGGAGGCAACACTTGAGTTTCCCACAGGCACCAGCCATTTTACTTGCTGAAGAAGAAAGCCCCTGTTTGCTTAATGCTTCAGTAGAGATTGAGGTAAAGTCTGTCCTCCAACTGGAACAACAAAGTTCACGCCCACACGAGCCAATACCTCCAATCCTGCCTGCTTCCTGCCTGGCTCCAATTTGCTTCATTTCAATCCTCACCTGGAATTCGCGTGCATAAACTTTAATTAATTCACGAAAATCCACCCTGTCATCAGCAATGTAATAAAAGATAGCCTTTCCCCCATCTCCCCTAAATTCAACGTCACCCACTTTCATGTCCAGGTTTAACTCTTTAACAATTTCCCGGGCTCTGACCATAGTGGGGGTTTCACGTTTTTTTGATTCCTCCCAAACTGCTTTGTCCCTGTCTGTGGCTTTCCTGTAAATGGAGTTGAAAGGATACCTTTCCTTGTTTTTTATTTTTCGTTCAAACTGTTTTTCAGCCAATTGTCCTGTAAGGGTTACAGTTCCTACATCATGACCTGGTGAAGTAGCTACTACCACCAGGTCATTCCTTTTTAAAAAAAGGTTGTTGGTGTTTTTAAAGTATTCTTTGCGTGTTGATTTAAACCTCACTTCTACAATGTTTGACATATGGGAAGTATCGGGGAGGTCATTTAACCAATCATAAGTATCCAGCATTGCTGGGCGTGTTGGATCTATATTATTTAGTGCACATCCATTGCAGCTCATAGTTGCTTATTTAATTAATTCTACGCAAAGATTGAAAAAAATGGATAAAAAACGTATATTAAAAGAGTCTAAATTAAAATAAGCAACTTAAAATTTCAATATTATGGACTTTAATGAACTGATAGCAAATATCAATTTTTGGGCAGTATTAATTGCAGCAGCAAGTACTTTTGTAGTGGGCTGGCTATGGTATGGCCCATTGTTTGGGAAGAAATGGATGCAGCTAAATGGTTTTACAGAAGAAAGCCTAAAAGAAGGGGATGGGTTGCCTATGGGGGCAATTATGGGCTTTTCTTTTTTAGGTTCTTTATTGGCTGCATTTGCACTGGCTTTGTTTTTTGGACCTGAAGCTGACCTCAAATTTGGGATTTTTGCAGGTGTTATGATATCTGTATTCTGGATTGGAACCTCAAGAATCAATGATGTCCTTTATGAGAAAAAACCTTTTGAGCTCTTTTTAATAAATACTGGTTATAATTTGGTCTCTTTTATTGTTATGGGCATGATCATAGGAGCCTGGAACTAAAGATACCAAGGCAAAATTTTATAATTGAAGGAATCAACTTGGGTTCCTTTTTTGTTAATAAAAATTGAGAAGAGCTTTCAGGTGGTTTGCCTAACCATACAACAAACTTGTATCTTTGTTACCTGACATGGCAAAAAGTACCAAAAAATATGTGGAAACACCTTTGATGAAACAATATTACAGCATCAAGGCTAAGCACCCTGATGCAGTGTTGCTGTTCAGGGTGGGCGATTTTTATGAAACATTTGGTGAAGATGCCATTAAATCATCTGAAATACTGGGAATAACACTTACGCGCAGGGCCAATGGGGCAGCCAGCTATGTTGAGTTGGCAGGATTTCCACACCATGCTTTGGATACTTATTTGCCAAAGCTGGTCAGGGCAGGGCAGAGAGTGGCAATTTGTGAACAGCTTGAAGACCCCAAACTCACTAAAAAAATTGTAAAAAGGGGGATTACTGAGTTAGTAACTCCAGGGGTTTCTATCAATGATAACATCCTGGATAACAGGGAGAACAATTTCCTGGCATCTGTCCACTTTGAAAAGAATATGGCAGGGGTAGCCTTTTTGGATATATCAACAGGGGAATTTGTAACAGCACAAGGGAACTATGAATACATAGACAAGTTATTATCTTCATTTTCTCCAAAAGAGGTATTATTCCAGAGGGGGAAAAGGCAGGAATTTGAGGAAGCATTTGGCACTAAATATTACACCTATTTGCTGGATGATTGGGTGTACACCCAGGATACAGCTTTTGACCGCCTGACCAGGCATTTTGGGACAACATCATTAAAAGGGTTTGGCATCCATAACTTGCACCATGGGATCATTGCATCAGGGGCAATCCTTCAATACCTTGATTTGACTGAACATAACCAGGTAAAGCATGTAACCAGTATTTCCAGGATAGAGGAAGGTCATTATGTATGGCTTGACAGGTTTACCATCAGGAACCTCGAGCTTTTCAACTCTATCCATGAAGGGGCAAAAACCCTTCTTGATGTGGTTGATAAAACCATTTCTCCCATGGGCTCACGAATGCTTAAGCGCTGGATTGCTTTGCCACTGAAGGAGATAGAACCCATAAATAACCGCCTGGAAGTTGTTGAGTTTTTGCTGGGGAATGAAGAAGTAAAAGAAATCCTTGAAGACAATATTAAGAAAATAGGTGACCTTGAAAGGTTGATCTCAAAAGTTGCAGTGGGTAGGATCAATCCAAGGGAAATGGTGCAAGTGAAAAATGCCCTGAAAGCCATTATTCCCATAAAAGAAATTTGTGAAAAATCAGAAAATGAAAGCTTAAAAAGGTTTGGGGGGCAACTTAATCCTTGTACCAAAATAATGGAGAGGATTGATTTTGAGTTGATCCCTGAACCAGGAATTAGCCTGGCAAAAGGGAATGTGGTGAATAAAGGGGTTAACCAGGAGCTGGATGAGCTGAAAGAGATTGCTTACAATAGCAAAGATTACCTTTCACAAATACAAAAACGCGAAAGTGACCTGAATGACATCCCTTCACTAAAGATCAGTTATAACAATGTATTTGGTTATTATATTGAGGTAAGGAATACCCATAAAGATAAAGTACCAGAAACCTGGATAAGGAAACAGACCCTGGTAAGTGCTGAAAGGTATATCACAGAAGAGTTGAAGGAATATGAGTCAAAAATACTGGGTGCAGAAGAAAAGATATTGGCTCTGGAAACCAAAATTTTTGGGGAGTTGGTAGTAGCATTGTCTGAGTATATCAGTGTTATCCAATTGAATGCAAATATCCTGGCACAGGTTGATTGTTTGTTATCATTTTCTTCCTGTTCTGCTGAATACAATTATTCAAGGCCTGTGGTTAATGACACCTATTCCATTTTAATCAAAAACGGAAGGCATCCCGTAATTGAGCAACAATTACCTATGGGGGAATCTTACATTGCCAATGATGTAAAGCTTGACCAGGAAGAACAGCAAATCATTATTATTACAGGGCCAAATATGGCAGGTAAATCTGCCCTACTCAGGCAAACAGCTCTAATTGTATTGCTGGCTCAGATTGGGTGTTTTGTCCCTGCTGAAGCTGCAGATATAGGGTATGTGGATAAAATATTCACCAGGGTAGGGGCTTCAGACAATATTTCATTAGGAGAATCAACATTTATGGTTGAGATGAATGAGGCAGCCAGTATCCTGAATAATGTTTCAAATAGAAGCCTTATTTTGTTGGATGAGCTGGGTAGGGGTACTTCAACTTATGATGGTATTTCCATAGCATGGTCAATTGTTGAGTTTTTGCATGAACATCCTAAAGCCAAAGCCAAAACTCTGTTTGCTACCCATTACCATGAACTAAATGAAATGGAAAGCTCTTTTGGCAGGGTGAAAAACTACAATGTTACCATCAAGGAAGTGGGGAATAAAGTAATATTCTTAAGGAAGTTGGTTAGGGGTGGCAGCAATCATAGTTTTGGTATCCATGTGGCTGGGATGGCAGGCATGCCCAAATCAGTAGTTAAGCGTGCTGAAGAAATTCTCCAAAAACTTGAAGATAACAGTAGTAGGGACCATTTGTCAAAACCATTGGAAGATATAGGTGATAAAAGAGAGGGCATGCAACTTAGTTTTTTCCAGCTTGATGACCCTGTGTTAAGGCAGGTAAGAGATGAAATTGCCAACCTAGATGTGAACAACCTGACCCCTATTGAAGCACTCAATAAACTGAATGAAATAAAAAAATTGACGGGGTTGAAATAATCCTTGGTAAAATGTTTTTTTATTTTGGATAAAAAGAAATTTGGTATATATTTGCAACGCTTAATCAAAAAGTTCTGTTCAATAGATTTTAAAAGCCCTTTGAGGCATTCATAATATTACAAAAAGCGAGAATAGCTCAGTTGGTAGAGCACGACCTTGCCAAGGTCGGGGTCGCGGGTTCGAGTCCCGTTTCTCGCTCTTTTTTTATTTAAGGATGCCCGGATGGTGGAATTGGTAGACACGCTGGACTTAAAATCCAGTGGCCATTGTGGCCGTGCGGGTTCAAGTCCCGCTCCGGGTACTTTAAAAATCACTACTTCTTTATTTTCCCCAGTATGGATGAAGCTGTTTACTATGTGCATGTCATTGAAATATATAGCTTAGGCATTTTCTGTACAAAGTTGTGGCATAACCTGTTGGGGTGGGTAATGTGGTTATTTTTATCAAAACACTTCTTTAAAAATCAATTACTGTCTAGGATTTTTTGTTGATTCAATTTTTAAAAGGATAATTCCCTATTTTTGGCATATGAACAAATTTTTTACCAGGGAATTTACCTTGCTGGATGCCAGGGATGACCGTTTTTTAATGATTGTTATTTGTGTGGTATTTAGTATCTTATTTATCAATGTATTTGTTCCATTCAATATAAATCGTTGGGTTTCTGATTCAGGCTTTATACAATTCCTAAGGCTTTCAAGTTATGGGATAGTAATAGGGTTGATATTCCTTTTTACCCAATTCCCGTTACGTGTAATAACTAAGGTAGGTTTATAAATTTAAAATGGGGACTTATTTCTTGTGGCTATGCCTTGAAATAGCCCTGATTAGTTTTACTTATATTTTCCTTTATGGAAACCCCATAGGTAACATGCTGAATGATTTTATTTTTCACTTAAATATACATTCCTTGGGATTTGCCTGCCTTACATTTTTTCATTGCTGGTTATCCAATATAAAAACAAAGAAAAAGAAATCTTAAAATTAAAAGAAGGCATTGAAAATACCACAGTTTCAAAAATGGTTACCTTAAAAGATGAAAAAGGGAAAGCAAGGTTTTCTTTATTGGCAGATGATTTACTTTTTTTTGAATCATCAGATAATTATGTAACTATATATTTTTTGAGGGAAGGAGATGTGAAAAGGGAACTTTTGCGCAATACACTTAAAAACATGGAACAGGATTTAGAGAGGTATCCATTCAGGAGATGTCATCGTTCATATATGGTAATTAGGCACAAGCGAAAAAAGCGACCATGTGACTAAATTACTAAACCGATAAAATGACAATATATAATGATAACCAACACACAAAGCAAGAGTGTTCCGACCTATCCCACGACCGTCCCTTCGCTTCCACACATCTGCTTTCTTTGCCATTGTATTTTAAGAATCGCAATTAGTCATCAAGATTTTATAGAGTCTAATTATTGTAGATTTTTCACTATTTTGCATTAATGCTCAAAACAAAACTAAATAAACCTAATCCTACTTCTAAGCTTATTCTTAGGAAAAAACTATTAGACACATTAGAAAGCGGAAAGCAAAAGAAGTTAACCTTGATTTCGGCACCTGCAGGTTATGGTAAGAGTGTCCTAGTAAGTCAATGGATAGACCATTGCGATTTACAATATTCATGGTACTCACTCGATATTTCGGATAATGATATAAATACATTTTTACGATATACTATAGCAGGTATTCGGTCTGTTTATAAAGACGTTGGAGTCGAGGCAGAGAAATTAATGGAGACCAATAGTAATCCTACATACGAAACCATTGCTACACAGATTATCAATGATTTATATGATATTCAAGAGCGTTTTCATATCATATTTGACGATTATCATATCATTGAAAACCAAGAGATCAACAATCTTATTTATTTTCTACTCAATAACCTGACTGAAAATATTAAAATAGTGCTTATCACACGTTCAGATCCTTCAATTCCTTTAGCTCGCTTAAGAAGTCAACAATTGATTACAGATATCCGGTTATCTGATCTATGCTTTAATGCAAATAATATCTATGACTTCTATAAAAAGTGTTTGAATATCAATTTGTCTATTAATGATGCCCAAAGCCTTGAATTAAAAACAGAAGGATGGATTGCCGGGTTGCAATTAGCGGGTTTATCGCTCCAGGGGAAGGGAGATGTCGGTGATTTTATTAATAAGTTGAAGGGAGATAATCGTTACATCATGGATTATCTTATCGAGGAAGTTTTGCAACAACATACGCAGGAGATAAAGGATTTTCTATTGTGTACCTCTATTCTTAATCAATTTAACGCATCCCTGTGCAATCATATTCTCGATATACAAAATAGCCAGGAAATAGTTGAACAACTTGAACGCAAGAATATGTTCATTGTTCCTTTGGATAATGAGTGTAATTGGTTCCGTTACCATCACTTGTTTGCCAGCTTGCTACAACATCGTCTGGCAGTACATTTCAAAGATAGAATTCCCGAACTTCACACCAATGCCAGCCAATGGTTTGAAAACAATGACCAGCTCGTTTTTGCCCTGGAGCATTCTCTTACTGCTGATGATAAAGAAAGGGCTTTAAGTCTTTTTGCAGGAACCATTGATCATCTGTGGAAAACTTCTCAATTCGGTCTAATACTGAAATTCGGTGGAATGTTTAGTCTGGATGAGCTAGTAAAAAATTCAGATATCTGTTTTATTTACTTTTGGGTTTTGTTTGAATCAGGAATAATTGAACAAGCTGAGCTTTTAATTAATAAGTTACTGCAGGAAACTAAGGATAAGGCTATATTGGCCAAAATTTATGTTTGTTTAAACAATCTTAAAGCGTTTACCGGGGATATTGAATCGGCTTATGAGTATTCAGAATTGGCAACCCAGAATATATCTGATGATGATGCTTGGTGGAATGGACTGGCATTTTTATCGCAAGGAGAATCTCATCTTTTAAGATTAGAGTTAACCAAAAGTTTTCAATCATTTGAGAAAACAGCGTTGATAGCATCAGAAGCCAATATCATGTATTTGCAAAGTATATCTCTGGCCAAAGCTTCGTATGTTTTATGGATCATGGGTAACTATTCGAAAGCACATCAAATAAGTAAGGATTTGCTGGATGATTTTAAAGCAAAAACTGCCGATAAGTGGCCAGGGGTTGAATTATTGTCATGTCTGATATATTGTATTGTTGGAAGTTATCAGATAGGAATTAATCATATTGAAGAAGGACTTCGAAATACCCTACTTGGATATGAACTATCTAAAAAAACAAACAATGGAGGTTTTATAGCAAGTTGTATGCTCATGCTTGCAGATGCCTATTATTTGGCAGGAGAATATGCTAAGGCAATAACTCTCATCAAAGAGTTGGATACCTTGCCTTATAAACAGGCTATGAAGTTTTTATACATTTTATCAGATTCGTTGAAATGTAAGTTGTATATGGTAACAAACCAACAAGATAAACTAAAGCCATTGTTTCAAAAAGACATAAAATCAGGTAAAAATCACGCATTAGAAACCTTTATTTATAAAATTAACAATGCCAGATATCAAATTACACAGGGAAAAATCATTGAAGCTACAAAGTCACTGCTTGAGATGGCAGAAAGCCTGAAACGTGAAAAGATTCATGGGTTGCTTACCGAAATAGAACTACTACTAGCCAAGGCACATAGTATAATACGGGAAAATGACAAAGCAATAGATTATCTATCGGATGCAATCTTGCGAACGCAGGATGTCGGGTTAATACGAATATATATCAATGAAGGTACAGAAATAGAAAACCTGCTAAAAGAGTGCAAGCGATTAGTAAGAACTACAAAAAGTGCGCAGTCTGATAAATTGAACATGGAATATATTGATAAACTATTAAGGGCTTTCGAAAAACAAGCCCATATGCCTAATTTATCTTTAGAGGATGCACTCAGCAGCCGGGAACTAGACACCTTAAAACTTATCGCCGAGAATCTTCAAAATCAGGAAATTGCAAAAGCGTTATACATTTCAATTACAACAGTTAAAACGCACGTAAGAAATATATTGTTAAAACTGGAAGCAAAAAACAGAAATGAAGCTGTTGCAAAAGCAAAAGAAAAAGGGATACTTCCATCCTAGCTGGTACTTTAAGAACTTTTAAGCAAAATTTTTCGGTAAAATCATCCTGTCAAATCATCCTCGGGGATGATTTTTTTTTGCCCTCTCCTCCCGTACTTTGTATCAGTAATTTTAATAACAATGGCAGAGAAAGTAATAATTAAAATACAAGGTCATCTTGATGAAAATTGGAAAGATTGGTTTGACGGTATGGTAATAAAATTTGAAGGTGATGTGACTATTCTTTCCGGAAAAAGAAAAGATAATGCATACCTGCATGGTATCTTAAATAGAATCAGGGATTTAAATCTTACGCTTATTTCGGTAAATCCTGAGCACAAATGAACTTAAAACAAAACATGATGAAAACACTAACAAATTATTTATATAGCGCATGGATACAGGCAGCAGGTGAAGGCTGGACAAAAAAACAGGTTTTGGTTTCTTACTTATTTTCAGCTTTTTTTGCAGGTTCAGTTGTTGCATACTCGTTGGTTGCAAACCTTAATTGGTCTGGCATTCAATTATTGGCAGCAGCCTGGATAGCCTGGGATCTTGGAGGTGGAGTTATTGGATATAATCATAAAGCCATTAAAAGGAGAACTGAAAAAGAAGAAAGTAATCTCCATTTTTATCATCATAACTTACTACATATTCATCCTTTACTATTGATATTCTTTCACAACCCGATTATGCTATTGGGATTAACACTTCTACACGTAATCAGCTTTTTTACTTATGTCGAACTTCTGGAAGTTATTCCGGAAACAGGTAAAAGAAAAATGGATAAGAAAGGTGAACTAAGAGTTATAATCGTGGTGGCAGCAATTGCACTTACATTAATTATTCTTTCTTTTTTCCTTAAAAGCATCCCACACGACTTTCAGGTTTTTGGAATTGCTAATTATTGTTTCTTAATTCTTTTCACACTAATCCTGATAAATACTCCAATCGCATTTCAGCGAACCGGCTCAATTATGTTGGTTGTCATTATGATCATCGTTAGCATGTTCATTACTGTTCCAAATGGATTTGAATGGTTTATTCCGGTGTATTTTCTAAAGCTTCTGGCTGGATACACGGCTAAAGAAGAATTTTCTACTAATCCTGTATAACTAAGATATGTACAAAATAAAAACCTTTAAAGTCATGGTGATATTCTGGATAATTCTAACAGGGCTTTCAAAAATGTTTAAATGGACATTTTATGGGCTTAAAATCTGGATTCATACAT
>JANQHI010000058.1 GCA_028282705.1 Prolixibacteraceae bacterium
GACTATTGCCATAGAGCATGAAGATGAAATTTTTACTCTCTTGGCGTTAAAGCAGTAATAAACGATAATACGTAAAAATGAAAATATAAACAGATGAAACGACCATGAATTTTAGCATTTTAAAATACACACATAATGATGAATTAAATTCATTGGGAGTTCCATCTTATACCTTTAAGAAATAAAACATTTAATAAGATGAAAATATTATTGGTATATCCCAAATACCCTGACACATTTTGGAGCTTTAGGCATGCATTGAAATTCATTTCAAAAAAAGCAGTAAACCCACCCTTGGGGTTGATGACCATTTCATCATTATTGCCTGAAAAATGGCAAAAAAAACTGGTTGACCTGAATATTGAAAACCTCAGAAAAAAAGATATCCTATGGGCTGATTATGTGTTTATAAGTTCTATGAATGTGCAGCAAAAATCAGCCTATGAAGTAATGAACAAATGCAAATCACTCAATAAAAAAATTGTTTGTGGAGGGCCATTTTTTACTGAGGAGCCTGAAAAGTTCAGCATGGTAGACCACCTGGTTTTAAATGAGGCTGAACTAACCCTACCCAGGTTTTTGGAAGGCCTTGAAAATGGGAAGCCTAAACATAAATACCAATCTACTGAATTTGCCGACCTGAAAGAAACACCTTTACCTGATTATTCATTACCCAAAATTTCAAAATACAATACCCTTAACCTACAACTTACCAGGGGATGCCCTTTCAACTGTGATTTTTGTGATATTACAGAACTATTTGGGCGCAAAGCGAGGATAAAAACAACGCAACAGATTTTAAATGAATTAGAAGGGATCTATCAAACAGGGTGGAGGAAAAATGTTTTTTTGTGGATGATAATTTTATTGGAAACAAAAAAATCCTAAAGTCAGATCTACTGCCTTCCCTTATTAAATGGATGAAAGAAAAGGATTACCCATTCTCTTTTGCCACAGAGGCTTCCATTAATTTGGCTGATGACCCTGAACTAATGGAGCTCATGGCAAAAGCTGGATTCTCAACAGTATTCATTGGCATTGAAACTATTGAGGTAGCCAGCCTTGCAGAATGTGGGAAAGCACAAAATATAAACAGGGATCTTATTGAAAGTGTGCACAAAGTACAGGGTTATGGCATGGAAGTTACAGGAGGGTTTATCCTGGGATTTGACAGTGACCCTCCTTCAGTCTTCCAAAAACAAATTGAGTTTATCACGGAAAGTGGGATTATATCAGCTATGGTAGGGCTTTTAAATGCCCCCAAAAGGACTAGGCTCTACAAAAGGTTAATGCAGGAAGGGCGAATAACCACTGAAACCACGGGCAACAATACTGACTTTACCCTCAACTTTATCCCCAAGATGGATAAAAAAGAGTTGATGGATGGCTATAAGAAAGTTATCCAGGGCATTTATGGGGGAAAGGAATACTATCATAGGGTGCTGCTTTTTATCAAAAAGTTTATTCCAAACAGAAGGGGTAAAGACAAAATCTCATTTAACAAAGTAGTGGCATTTTTCCGTTCATTTATCAGGCTGGGGGTGGTTGATAAATACAGGAAACAATTTTGGAACTTGCTTTTTTGGACACTCTTTAACCGCCCACATATGGTGCCTTTAGCCATCACATATTCTGTGTATGGGTTTCATTTCAGGAAAGTTTTTAAAGATGTTTTATATTAACAGCATGAAAGAATTAAATATTGGTAATTTAACCATTAAAACACCTATTATACAGGGAGGTATGGGGGTATGTGTTTCATTAGCAGGGCTATTTCAAATGACAAAATACAACAGGGAAAGCAAAAACCTGTTAATTGCCCTTGGAAATGCCTGAAAACATGTGATTTCAGGAAAGTACAATTTTGCATTGCTGAAGCTTTGTTCAATGCTGCCCAGGGGAATTTCGCGCAAGGTTTCTCTTTTGCTGGGGCCAAAGCATTCCTGGCAGATAAAATAATTACTGTAAAAGAGGCATTCAACCAAATAAAAAATGAATATTTTCAAGAGCAAATGCGTGTTGGTTTAATCAACTGAATAAACAGTGTGAACTGGATTAGTAAATTTGTAATAGAGTGATTGAGTAATGAGTATGAATAAACCAACAAGGTTTAACTATTCAACCATTTATGTATTCACTCATTCAAGCATTGCAGCATACTTGATACTGTTCCTATTTTCCTAATTACTTTACAGTGGGTCCGAGAACTAGTTTATTTACGTGATTAACCATTCAAAAAATTATCCTACCTTCATAAATAAAATGGGTAACAAAATGAGCCAAATATTTCTAAAAACCATTTCTACCCCAATAGGGCTTCTGGTTCTTGAGTCCACAGGATCAGCCCTTTGTGCAATTAGGTTTTCTGATAAAGAAGAGGGAAATTCAACTAATCCTCCTGAAATTTTGCAGAAAGCAGGGCAGCAGTTAAAAGAATATTTTGATGGTGCACGCCAGCATTTTAGCCTGGAACTATCACCTAAGGGCACTGGTTTTCAGAAACAAGTTTGGGAGCAGGTGGAAAAAGTCCCATTTGGGGCAACTTCTTCTTACCTTGACATTGCCTTGACCCTGGGAGGTGAAACCTTTACCAGGGCTGTTGGTGCAGCCAATGGGAAAAACCCAATACCCATTATAATACCTTGCCATAGGGTCATTGGGAGCAATGGCAAACTAACAGGCTATGCAGGTGGGCTTGAACGTAAAAAGTGGCTATTGCTCCACGAGAAAAAAATTGCACCTGGCAACACCCTTTTTTAATGGAGAGAAAAATCAACCACCCTATTTTTTCTGAATAAATACTATTTTTACCTTCAGCAAAAAGCTATGCCTGCATGGGCAATAAAACTTAAACCAATGAAATATTTTGTTTATTTATTTTTCTTGGCTCTTTGGAGCCACTCTTTATTTTCACAAACACGTTACCAGGAAGAAATTACAGATTCAGTATCCAAAGAAACCTACACCTATACCTATAAAGATGGGGAAGAATTAAAGTTGGATATTTACCTGCCTGCATTTGATACTGAAGATAAAAAAGCTGTATTGTTGTTTGTGCATGGAGGTGGTTTTTCTGGTGGTGCAAGAGATAATAAAGTAAACCAAGGATTCTGTAAAAAAATGGCACAATTGGGTTATGCAGCTGTTTCAATGTCTTACAGGTTGACCAGGAAAGGGGAAGAAACAGGGTTTGGTTGTAATTGCCCGGCTGAGGAGAAAATGTACACTTTTGAAGCTGCTGTTGAGGATGTGCAGGATGCTACCTATTTCCTGATTGATAACAGGCGCCAGTTTGGCATTGACCCCCACAAGATCATCCTTATGGGAAGCAGTGCTGGAGCTGAAACAGCTTTAAATGCAGCCTATAAACCTGAAAACTGTTATGACCTCCCATCAGGACCTGTTTCCTATGCAGGGGTAATTTCACTGGCAGGGGCTATTCCTGATACTACATTGGTTTATGATGGTTCTGCTGTACCTTCCTTATTGTTTCACGGGACATGTGATAACCTGGTGCCATATGCCACAGCACCCCACCACTATTGTGATAAAGAAGATGCAGGATATATTATACTGCATGGGGCAAAAACCATAGCTGACAAGCTAGAAGAATTAAATATTCCCTACTGGCTGCATACCACATGTGGTGGAGGGCATGAACTGGCTGGAATACCCAAAGAAATTTATTTTAATGAGATCGCACAATTTTGTTATGAATATGTAATTCATAAAACTGGCAGCAGCAAACATACCATCATTCCAGGCAACCAGGCAAAATGCAAGTATGAACAATTTGATTTTTGTAATCAGTAAATTAAAATCCAGGGAGATGAATAAAGTATTTATTATATTATTTCTCTTAGCTACTTTTCAGGGAGTTTCGCAGGAAGTAAAAGTGGCAACTTACAATATTCGTTTTAATAACCCTGCTGATGGTGCCAATACCTGGGAAAACAGGGTTAGCATGGTAACTAGCTTGTTAAATGAGCATGCCCCTGATGTTGTTGGTTTGCAGGAAGCACTTATTGGGCAGATACATGATATAAAAAAAGGGTTACCTGGTTATGGATGGATTGGGGTTGGAAGGGATGATGGCAAAAAAGCAGGAGAGTTTTCCCCTATATTTTATAAGGAGGAAAAGCTGGAAATACTAAGCAATGGTACATTCTGGTTAAACCAAACACCAGAAAAACCAGGCTTGGGCTGGGATGCTGCTTGCAACAGGGTATGCACCTGGGCACAATTCAGGGTGAAATCTTCAGGAAAAATGGTAGCAGTATTCAATACCCATTTTGACCATGTGGGTGTGGAAGCCAGGAAAAACTCAGTTGCTTTGATTTTAGGAAAAGTAAAAATCCTTGCACCAGGCTCGCAACCTGTGGTTGTAATGGGTGATTTCAATTTGCCCCCAGAGGCTGAACCTATTAAACTCCTGGCAGTTGAACTTTCAGATAGCAGGCAAGTTACACAACAGCCACCTAAAGGGCCATTAGGGACGTTTAATGGGTTTAACCCAAACCATCCCCTGGATAAAAGGATTGACTATATTTTTGTAAATAAGTATATAAGCGTAGTTTCATATCATGTACCTGCTGCTTTAGCAGATAACAGGTACCCATCAGACCACCTTCCTGTGGTCATAAAAGCACAATTGAAATAAAAGGTTGCTGGATACAGGTTTTTGAATATTGAAAATTTCTTATTGATTATTGGATATTTTTTCTGATTACTAAGGCTGGGAATTGGTTACTGGATGCTAGTTGCTGGATTAATCAACTGAATGGATTGAATAAACTGAGGGGGCTGAATAAGTAATTGGGGTTGACAATTCAAGCATTCTCGCATTCTTTCATTTAAACATTAAACCATTGCTGCCAAAGCTCAATTTCAACCGATCACCAATAACAAGTGGCAATTAAAAGCCCCTATAAAAAAGTTCATAATTCATCTTTTATCATTAATCATTCATCCCCAATCCTTTACTTTCCCTTCTTGCTTCTTTCCTGATCTTTTGCTAAATTCAGGGAAAATTTAAATGGTAACCTTGGCACGCAAGCCCTAAGTAATAGATTCCA
>JANQHI010000012.1 GCA_028282705.1 Prolixibacteraceae bacterium
CAACCTTGCTTACTCGTTGGAGTTGATAGATGGCAACAATTATGCAAACTTATTAGAGGGCAACACTGAAATTACTGTAACATATACATTAGTTGATGAGAATTAGAAGATAGGGTGAATAAATAATTTCAAAAAGCAGGTGTGCTGAAAAGCATGCCTGTTTTTTATGCCTAATCCAACCTGTAATTATAAATATTCCCATCCTGGCTGGCTACAACCAGGTTAAAATAACCTGTCCCTGAAGTTGTCTTTCCAATGGTAAATGGGCTGTTACCTATAAGGGGAAACCCATTATGCAATGACCCATCAGGGTTGACAAGGTAAATTTTATTACTATCTTTTGTAACCAGGCCAATCTTTTTTAGGGTTGATGAAAAAGTATAAATATTGGGCTGGAATGAAATGGTTGAATTAAATTCTTTAGTGAAACGTTTTTTCCTGTTTTCATCAATAACAGAAAGCTTCTTCCCATCAGCAAAAACAAAGTCCAGGATACCATTCCCATCCAGGTCGTCAACAGCAAAATGGTGTTTTGGGCTAAATTTGCCTACGTCTTTTTTCAAAGCTTTCCCATTGAAATAGAGGTAATAGACCTCTCCTGTTTTGCTTGTGGCTATAATTTTAGGAGTACCTTTAGTGTTCAGAACCAATTCATTTTCAGAATTTTCAAATTGGGCTCCTGGCTTTACCCTGGTTTCACCACGCCTGTTTTGGATGTAAATTTTTGATTTATCCTTAAAAACAATGTAATCTTTTCCTGCTACCCTGAAATGTTTTACAGGCTTGGTTACAATATGATCTGTGCCTCCAAATTTCCAGCCATTTACAATAGCCCCTTTTGAGTCATATACATAGATTTTTTTATCAATGCCAGCTACAAAATACCTGTATTTCCTAGTGTTATCATAATCAAAAACATTCATGCCATTGGTAGCTTCAGCCCTGAGCTTTACAGGGAATGGGGCAACATTATTCCCATTCCTGTCAATCAGGAAAATCTTATCTTTTGTATTAAAAAGGTATTGGTATTTCCCATTCCTTAAATAATCAATTTGAAAAATTTCACTAAGGATTGTACCCGAAATTTTTATGGACCACCTACTCCTGCCATCTTTTGTAATTTGGTGCAAGTAATTGTTATCATCCTGAATAATGATCTCTCTGTTTCTGGGGTCATTATGGTTAACAGCCAGTTGGGGTTTGGCAGTTGCTGTACTTTCAATGTTGCTCTGCCAGGTAGTTTTAGCATCTTCCTTAATTTCAAGGGAGTAATTCAGGTAAATGTTATTAAAAAATAACCCCTTGGTGTTAACCACTTGCCAGTTAATGGGACCTGCCTTCCTTAATTGTTCTTCCTTGCCAGTTATTGATTTAGAAACCTCTTTTGAAAAAATATCTTTTTGGATATTGAACCCAAGGTTTGTATTAAAATAGAAATTAATATTTGCCTTATTCTCTATATTTTGCTTGAATTTATTATAGTTAATGTCTTTAGCCAATGTGGCATCCAGCATTACATCATGAATGATTGACTGTAGCCCCTTCCGAGTATTACAAAAAACCAGGTAGTTATCCCAAAATGTAAAGTAATTAGCTTTTACGGCTTTGAAAGGGCCATTTAGCCAAATCCCAGGAAATGATGGGTATGGGAATTTATAAATGCTGTGTTTGGTTTCCCTGTCAATTACAAACTGGCTTACCAACCCATTAAAATTGATATTGTTCCTGGCAGCATATTTCTTCAGGAAAGTATCCATTTGTTCCTTTGCCACACTTTGCCCCTTGGTTGAAAGCATAAAGATGGCGGCTTTTTTTTGAGGGTCAGAAGGGACTTCTGAAAAAGAGATTGCCATTTCATCTTCAAGTATACTTTGAAAGATATTCTCTAAATTACTTCCCGATTTTTTGCTGATCATTTTAAGGGCTTCTTCCCTTTTGTAAAAAAGCTCATTGTGCTGAAGGTATTCTTCCAGGTTATTGAAAAAAGCATTTTTTTCAGAAACAGTATAACTCAGGAACATGGCTGTCCTTTTTGGCAAAACTTTGTCAGCCTGGAATCTTGCAGGCTCTTGCCCTTGGAATACAGATAAATAGTTATTAAGGGAATCATTGGCAATGCTAACACCATTTAAAACAACTTTCTTGTCTTTAACTGAAATATCTAATTCAGACCAGGCTGCATATCTCCCAAACCTTTCAATAACAGAGTGGTAATTAATGTTGGCTTTTTTCCCCAGTTCATTAACTTCACTTTTAGTTTCTGGGTTTAACCAGTTTTGAATTAATTGGGGAAAATATTTGTGGTTGATGTAAAAAGATATTTTTGATTGCAAAGAAGCTGTGCGGTTAACCTGTGTAAAACCTTTATCATCCAGAATACTTTCTGACTCAATTTGCCTGATAGCCTGCTCTACCAGGATAGATTTTGGGCTTGCAATAACCAGCCCATTTGTATGTGTGTAATGAAACTCTTTATTACTGTCAATGGGTTTCATTCCTATAATTTTCCTTCCATTATATGGGCGCTTTGATGAAGTGTATTCCCCTTGTGGGAATAGTTTGTTGATCAATGCAATTACACTATTTCTTTTGTTATTGGTTTCTGCTTTAAGGATGATCAAAGGAACCAGGTTTTCCCTACCCTCAAGGGTGAAAGCTATAATTAAAGGTTCATTCAATACACTGTTGTTTATTTCTTTTGAAGAACTAACCAATGAATCAAGAAGTTCAAGATTTGAAAACAATGATGGAAAAATCCCTGACTTTTTTAGGTCAAGTACAACATTATTGTTTAGTGGGATGCCATTGATTGATTTTAACTCAATAAAAGCAGGGGCATCGATAGGTACTGCTTTATAGATTGAGGTTTCTTTTGAAAAGGTTACTCCTTCTTCAAAGAAAAAAATATACCATGAAGCTAAAGCCAATATAGCTATTATTATGATTAACAGGAACTTCTTCATATAATATATGTTTGTTCAAAAATACAAAATTGTGGAGGTAATTTTTTTGGCTGCCACCAGCATTCTTCAAATTCTTTTCCACTATATGTTGTGCATAAAGTTTTGCCTGTAATAATTCATTAAACGTTCAGAAAGGAGCATGTGTTGCTTACCATACAAAAGAAAACCTTCAGGGAATGGGTTACTTTTCTTTTTTAATTTCGTGGAATGGGAAATATTTGTCAATTTTTCCACGCCTTTTTTTGAACAAACCCCTTTTCTTAGGTGCTTCTCCTGAATCCCCAGAAGGGGTAAATATAGAGTAGCAAAGCCCTATGCTTATTTGTGTGGTAAGTGTTGAAGTACTATAATGTTCATTTTCCCCAATAGCATTGTTATAGGTGAAATTTGGGACACCATCAACTATATCAGTATCAATGATTGACAGGGAAGCATCCATGTAAAGTGCAAGCAAGTTTGTAAGGTGGTATTCAAAACCAAGCCCAGCTCCAAAATAAAAGGCTGGCCATTTTGTTTCTGTTGAATTTTTGGTTCCCCTGGAATGAAGTGGGTCAAAAATATTGGACCTGTTATCTGGGTCATTAAATTGTAGGTTGGTACCTACAAATGAAACACCTCCAAAAAACTTAACAAATGGCTCAAAATTATTCCCTGGGAAAGGGAAATACCTGACATTCCCAATCAAATTATTCAGGGAAGTGGTATACACTAAAGGCTGTTGGCTATAATTGAATAATTTTATGACCTTTTCTAATTTGAAATAATTGTAATGGATGGGATCTTGGTTAACCCCTTGAAGTGTTACCCTTTCAAATTCAATCCCAAGTGAAAATTTTTCCTGGATGGGGACTGAAACTTCCAACTCAAATCCAGCTTTATAGGTTGGGTCAAATTTATATGTGCCATCCAATGATATTATAGAAGGGTCAGGAATGTAAGAAGTATTGGTTTCATTTAGCAATATCCCTGTGTTGGCAGATATCCTGTACTTTAAATTACTTTGCCCATAACTTGCCATAGCAAATAAAATAAAAGCCAGGGGGAAAATAATTTGTTGATACCACCTTATAACCATCTTAGCTTTTCTTCCATCTTCAATAAACGTAAAATTTACTAATTTATTGAATTTTAATTCCTTTGATTTGCCTCACTGGCATCTACCAATTTATACAATTTGTCAGCCCTCCTGATTTTTTCATTTGCAGGGATTGAAAAACGTTCCCCTTTTTTAGCAATTTCAACAGGTTCTAACTCCACCCTTATCTCTTCAACAGTGGTTTGGATTACCCCAGTAGTAGGACCAGTAATGATTATTTCATCCCCCACACTTAAAGGGGCAGTTTCCAACTTGAATTCAGCTACCTTTATTTTGCTGAAATAGTTGGATGCTTTACCCAGGTATAGTTTCCTTTTTGTGGCTTTTGAACCATAATTGCTGCTCCATTCACCCAGCCTTTGCCCAAGGTAATACCCATCCCAAAAGCCCCTGTTAAAAACCTCCTCAAGCTTATAGTCCCATTTTGCTACTTTTTCTGTGGTGAAAGTGCCATCAAAATAGGCATCCACAGCTTCACTATAACATTGTGAGGTAGTTTTAACATATTCAGGTGAGCGCGCCCTGCCTTCAATTTTCAACACAGAAACCCCTGCATCCAGTATCTTGTTCAAAAAGTGGATGGTTTTCAGGTCTTTTGGTGACATGATATATTCATTATCTACTTCAATTTCAGCCCCTGTTTCTTTATCAGTAACAACATAGGCCCTCCTGCAGGTTTGCATGCAGCTTCCCCTGTTGGCTGATGAGTTCATTTCGTGTAGGCTTAGGTAGCATTTGCCACTTACAGCCATGCATAAAGCCCCATGCACAAACATTTCAAGCCTCACCAAATTTCCTGAAGGCCCTTTTATTTGGTGTTTGATTATTTTGTCACTGATCTCTTTTACCCTCCCCAGGTTTACTTCGCGTGCCAGCACAACCACATCAGCAAATTGGGAGTAAAATTTTACTGCTTCAAAATTGGTAATATTGACCTGGGTGGAAATATGTACTTCAAAGCCAATGGAGTGGGCAAACTGGATAACAGAAATATCAGAAGCTATAACAGCAGAAACGCCTGCTTTTTGGGCTGTTTTTACAATTTCCCAAGCTTGTTCCACTTCATTATCAAAGACTTCTGTATTTAATGTCAGGTAGGTTTTAACATTGTGGCTGCTAGCAATTGCTGCAATTTTCTCAAGGTCATCCAATGTGAAATTGTTGGATGAACGTGCCCTCATATTCAAATGCTCAATACCAAAATATACTGACCCTGCCTCTCCTTGAATGGCAGCCATAAGTGACTCATAAGAACCAACAGGTGCCATTATTTCTACATCATTCCTTTCCATACAAACTTTTTGCTATTCCCCTTAAATTTGAGCTGCAAATTTAGTTTTTTCTTTGAATAATATGGGTATACTGATTTTTATTTTAATTGGTTGTGTAAAAGGGTGAAATTTTTTACATTGGAAAAAATTTCCCACCAACGAAACAATATGTAAATACAACACCCAACGAATAACAGAATAACACGTATAAATACTTATTGATTTAATGCAACTAATTGGTTATTTTTACTTCTTCATAAAAACAAAAAATAACAACCAAATTGAAAATTAACACATTAAAGTATGAGAGGTTTCCCATAACATGCATATCAAAAGCAAAATGTGCAAGGCACAAATGCAACTTAAGAGCACTTAAACGTGCCAGATGATCTTACTTTCCCAATTATAGGCAATCCAAGGTTGCTTATAGCTATGGAACTTTATACTCATTACATTAAACAAAAGTAAAAATGACATGAATCAGATAATTATAAACTTTTGCACTGCTGTTCTTTTAATCATCTTTTTTATAGGAGCAGGGTGTAAAAAGCATGAAAATGAGGAAATTGATGAAATACAATATGATGATGAAATAAAATATGATGATGAAAGTATTGTTGTAAGCAGTTTCCCTGATTTAAATATTTATAAAACAAAAAAAAACTATTTTAACTACATTTCAGTTCAGGTTACCCCAGATGGTTTATTAAATGCTCTTCCTGGATATAAGCTTGGCAGTTCAAGGATAAAAGTGGATGATAATGGGAATATCAGCCCAAATTTCCGTTGGCGTTTGAAAAGTGGTTATATAGTTGATAAAGAATCCTATATCAATAAGGTATTTACAGATATAACCATACAGGAATATGTTGATTATAATACTGCCAATGGAGTTGGGGTATGGCCTATTTCTATGATTGAGGAAAGGATTATTGACAGGGACCCATTTACTGAATATTATCATTTAGCTGGATTATTCAAAGATGAAATTCGTTTTACACTTGGT
>JANQHI010000067.1 GCA_028282705.1 Prolixibacteraceae bacterium
TGTTTCAATTAATTGCCCATTCAGGTTAAAGATTTCAATGGTAGCTGCTTTTTTATGTTTTATAAAAATACCACTTGAAAATGGGTTAGGGTAAACTTCTAGTTCAACCTGTTTTTTGTTGGTAATGCCCTCAATCCCAGTTGCAAAATTGGTAATAATAACATGCTCAATATTGATATAATTAATAGGTTTACATCCCTCTGCAATGATTGAGGTACCATCATCGGTTATTGGTTTGCCGAGTGCATCAATAATTAAAGTGTCGGCAGTAATATGATTCCCTCCATCAATTAATCGGGGTTCGTCAACTAACGGTTTTACTTTGATTTTATCATCGAATGGCGAGCAGATGAGGTTCTCAAACTGACCTTTGAGTACAAGCGTATCGTTGGGTGCGATTTGTTGCGTCGAGTCCTGTAAATCGAGGTTTAGAACAACAGCATGGTCAAAGTCGGAGTAAGTAATGGTGTCGTTACCGGAGATGTCGATATAGGTTAAATAGGCTGCACTTATTTGTACACTTTTTGTAGATTCAGATTTACGTTCTACTTCATATTTATCGTTACCACCATTACCCTCAAGATTACCAGAAGCCCCATTTTTTACACGAAACCTATCTTTGCCAATTCCACCAATACCTGTGGTGTGGCCACTTTCAGCATAAAAGAAAGTAGTTGAACCACTTGAAGCCGGCCCGGTAAGTGTATGATTCCCGCCTCCGGTACCTGATGATATAATTATAATTTGGATTTCGCCCCGATTTTCATCATTGATTGTTGAGGTATTAATATTAACATTATTTTGTGTCCCCCCACTTATTTCAACATGGGCAAAATTCTGATTGTTAAGCCCTGTTGAAATTCCATTTACCAAAATATTTCCATTTTTATCAATAGTAACCATAGCGGTATTTGTGCCTGTTAACACAACTCGATAACCCCCAAGCTTGTCAAGTTCAACCCTGAAATAAGAATTACTATTAAAAATATGAGGTCTGTTTGAAAAGTCTACCCCACCAAACATCACAGGGGTGTAAAGGTGATCATTTCCCAGCCCTTCGTTCTCCATACTTTCCGGGGGAGCTGCAACGGTATGTGGTTCAACCTCTTCGGGGATGTTCTGGGTTAGGTATTCATTATAAACGGGTGGCTCGGAATCGGAATTATAAGTTAGTGTAAAATAAACGTGTTTTGAAAAAGTACCACCAGCACAAGAGTATTTTACAAGCATATGACCATATTCGGTATATTTTTTTGTGTCCTCATCAATTCCCGATGCATAAATCTTGAACGTTGTAATGAATGGTACGCACGATGGAAGTAAACTTGCGTTCTTTGTTTCAACATCTCCTAAATCGAAATCGATAAAATTCCAGCTTAGCCCGCCATCAAAGGTTTGCATAATAAAAGGGGTATCGTTATCCGAGCCATAAACATACCCCAAATTGGCTGTCCTGAAATTAATCCCCCTTATAAAAGGGGCACTAGCCATGGGATGGTCTATCTTCTCCCAGTTTTTTCCACCATCATAAGTTTTCAGGATAAAACAGGAATCAAGGTTCAGCCAGTTGTTTCCTGCACACCATCCCGTATCTAGAGTGGGTATTGAGATATGCTGCAGCACACCATCGTTAATATCCGGGAAATTTGCTTCCTGCCAGTTTTCACCATCCTCGGTATAAATGATGGTAAAATGGTCGGAAGCCCTTGGGTATTCACCCCAACAGCACAACCTTTTTGCCGGGAGGTAAACGCAACATCAAAGAGTACCCCGCTTATATCTGGTAATTGCAGTTCCTCCCAATTTTGGCCATCCGAAGTTTTTAACATTGCAACTTTGCCATTGTTGCCCCGCCCAACAGCATAACCGGTTTGTTTATCAACCATAAAAATGTTTCGTAAAGTTCCATTTAACGATTCATCCTGTAAAGTCCAGTTGGTGCCATTATCCAGATTCGAAATGATGACAGCCTTATCAGTTCGTTTGTTTTGCCCAATAGCCCATGCAGATACCGAGTCAGCATAAACGATTTTATTTACCCAGCCTGAATCGTATGGGACTGTTTGTTCTATCCAGGTTCCATTCTGTGAGGTAGCAAAAAAGTAGGAAAACATAAATATTCCGAAGAGTAAAAAGATTTTCATTTTATTGGTTTTTATTGGTGACCATTTTCCATTTTAAATTTACGCATAGGCATAAGGAACCGTTTTTATAAAAAATAACGGTTTCCTCTTTTCCTATTTCCAGAATTTAAATTTACTCAGGTAGGGGAAGTGTAACAATACCGCGATTGGGGTATTTTAGAAAGGATAAAAAATACCGGCAACTCTCATTAAATCGTTTAGCCGTTTGGCATCTAGTTTTTTATGGATGTTTTTTCGGTGGGTACGGATGGTGTGGTACGATATGTTCAGGATTTCGGACATACTTTTGCTGGTCTCGCCCAAATAAATAAGTTTTAAGATTTCTTTTTCCCTTTTCGTGAGCGACTGGAATTGCCTGAATTTGTTTAAATGTGGCCTATACTCGTGTGCCAGATCATTATTATTGATTTCTAGGGCAGTGAATGGTATGGTTTGGCAAATGGTACAACTGAACTTTTTTGATATGCGAGCGGCAGTATAATATGGCATATAGTTTTGGTCAATAGTTGTGCGTATCATTTGTGGAAAACTAATTACTTCCGACTCGTCGTCGTATACAAGTAATTTTGTCAAAAGTGGTACTGCTCTTAGTTTGGTTTCAGTGTGGGTAATTGTATCCAGGAAAGCCGGGCCTTCTTTTTTCACCTCTTCCGAGGTTTTTTGGAGGCTGTTTTCCATAGAAGATGAAATATAAACAAGCCCAAAGTCGGTCAGCCTGTTCAGATGTAGCCACCCGGGCAAACAATTTGAAATGGTATCAAACGATAATTGTTCCGATTCCAATAATTTGCCCCTGAACAACAGGTTGGCTTTGTGGAGTTCTATGGTTTCTTGTTCAGTCATATCGACAAAATATTCAGATATATAAAGAATGCGAACCAAAGTTTGAACATAGATTATAATAAAAACCTTGATTTTTCAAATGTATCCATATCGGAAGTTGTTCAACCAGTTTGCCAAAAACATGATGATCAACTGCCTTTTTTCCCAAAACAAGTAAGTCATCTGAATATTTGGTTTTGTTTTGAATTTCCATATTTACTTGTGGGAACTTTTATGTTTTAAAGATAATAAGGTAACGGGCTAATTTGCAAATATTTCAGGATGAAATAATGACTTGCTTTTCATTATCAAAACATTATCAGAGAATTACAGCAGGAATAAATCATTGACGCCAAACCCAGCGAGGCAACGGAAAATATGCAGGCGATCATTTAAAAACTTAATTTTCTAATTATTAACCACTTATCGGATTATAACCGTTGATTGGTTATTTAATAACGCTTAAAAACTATTTATATTTGAATACTGTTTAAGCTGGCTTCATATCTACAATGCACATTTCATCTTTTAAACAAGGCTTTTCTAATTTCCATATCATTATTTGTAACAGATTTTATTACATAAAGCCCTGGGGGGACATATGTATTGGGTTGCCAATACTGTATATTCCCATTTTTTAGTTGAAATGTTTCAATTAATTGCCCATTCAGGTTAAAGATTTCAATGGTAGCTGCTTTTT
>JANQHI010000069.1 GCA_028282705.1 Prolixibacteraceae bacterium
TAAGCGTGTTTGCTAATGGAACTAGTAACAAGAATAAGATATTGGCTATTTCTAATTCTTTAGAACGTTTTAACGATGACAGTAATTCTGCACATACAAATGCCACTGACTCCCATAATTATTTTACTCAGTTCAGAGAAGGGGAATCAACCACGGCAATTTATGCTGTAAGGTCTTTGGGTATTGACCCACTTACAGGAAAAGAGCTTTATGTAACAAAAGAAGGAAATACTACTTTTGATTGGAACCCTGAAGATAAAATTATTGTTGGGGATAGGACACCAGACCTGCAAGGGGCTTTTGGCGTAAACTTGCGTTATAAACGTATTATAGCCAGTGCTAATTTCCAATATTCTGTTGGTTCGCAAGCTTACAACACTTCGTTGGTTCACAAAGTTGAAAACATTAATATTAGAAACAATGTTGACCGCAGGGTACTTACAGATGCTTGGTTAAAGCCTGGAGATGACGCAAAATTTAAAAATCCTAATGGTGCCCATACATACCAAAGTTCCCGGTTTGTACAGGATAATGATTGGCTGCGTTTTAGCTCTTTAAGTATTTCATATGACTTAGGCAATGAAACGTTTATTAAAAAACTGGGGATGAACTCCCTCAGGTTTACTGTTAATACTAACGACTTGTTCCACCTGACATCTATTCCACTGGAGCGTGGTACAAACTACCCATTTGCACGTTCTTTTACTTTAGGTTTACGAGCTAACTTCTAAAATTTTATTACAATGAAAAAAAATATAAAAATATATCTCATATCATTTTGCATTATTTTACTTGGTTCATGCAATGATTACTTGGATGTAACCCCACAGGGGCAACTGGACCGAAATTTAACCTTTGAGAAGCAACAAGGGTTTATTGATGCTATAAATGGTGTTTATATAGCATTGAGCAGCGATTATTTGTTTGGGCATCAGTTGACATATGGCGTAATTGAGAAATTAGCAAGAAACCATGCAATTACTTATGCTGATCCAATAAGCAGTTTCAATTACAAACATAGTAATGTGGTAGGTACTTTTGACCAAATATGGGAAAAGTTGTATAATGTAGTAGCCAACATTAATTCAATACTTGATGTAATTGACGATAAAAAAGACCTGTTGGGTGACGATTTATATGCAATAATCAAAGGCGAAGCACTAGCAATCAGGGCTTATTGCCACTACACTGCTGTAAAACTATATGCCCCTGATTATAACCTGGACAAAATGGCAAAAGGTGTACCATATGTGGTGTCCTATGAAGATAAAACTATTTATAGTTTCAGCACGATAGAAAAAGTTTATGAAAAGATTTTGAATGATTTAAACAGTGCAGAAGAGCTTTTAAAAAATGCTGATCCTGCCGTAAATGGATTCAATGACATAGACGATGCTGACAGGGCTGTAATTATTGGAGGAGGAACGAAGTTTCAAAACAGGAGGTTGTTCTTTAATTACTGGGCCGTTTTGGCAACCAAGGCAAGGGTATATATGAGTATGGGTAATCATACTGAAGCATATAACTATGCAGCCAAGGTTATAAATGATGCCCCACTTGATTGGGTAAAGCAGGCTAGGGCTGCCGAAGTTAACCAAAGAGATGGTATATACTATCCGGAAGTAATATCAGGTATAAATGTGCCTAGCCTATCTGATAATTACAAAGCTTATTTTGAGGCTGAAAAATATACAACCACAAAATCTGAGACAGAAGATTTTATTAAAGATGTATTTGATGAAAATGCTGATGATTACAGGTATGGTTACCTTTTTAAGCCAAATAAAAATAATACCCCAGCAGGCAATGTAATTTCTACTAAATATGACCAAATTGAGAAGGGGGCTCTTCATATAGGAGAACCTGTTTACCGCGCAGGTTATGATTTGCCCGGCTATTACATTATCCCATTAATAAAGTTAGGAGAAATGCAATTAATTGCCGCAGAGGCAAAATTAAATTTAGACCCGGCAAGTGCTGAAGTTGCAGAACGTTTAAACCTTTTAAGGTTCAAGCGTGGCATATTGACCAATATACCCGACATGAGCCCGGCAGAACTAGCTGAATTTATTACCAAGGAATTCAGGCGTGAAACATACCTTGAAGGGCAAATGTTTTATCATTACAAACGCAAGAACCAGGCTTCAATACCTAACCTTGGGGCTCCTAGCATTGTGGCGATGGAAGATGGTGCTTATGAATTGCCTGTTCCTGAAATTGAAGGTGAGCTTAATGACTAAAAAGGATTAAAAGGGTAATTAAAACCCAGCGTATCTTATATAAACGAAGATGAAACTAAATTTTAATATAAATGAAACAAATCCTGAATGCACGGGATAAGTTAGCATTAAAAATTTTGAAATATAAACGAATGAAACGACCATGAGAAAATTTTTCACATACAAGAGGATAGCTATCGGATCATGGGAGTTACATCTTATACATTAAAAAAACAAATAATTTTAATAAGATGAAAAAACTAATATATATATGCCTGATTGTTTTCCTGGCTGCCGGGTGCAATCAAGAGGAAATAATGAATTTTACAGATAGGGATTATTTATCTGTTGATGCTGCTATGGAAGGTGATTTCCCTCAATATACTTTTACTTTCATGTTTGAGGATAATGAGGTTACAGAGAAATCAGTCCAGATTCCTGTTGTTGTAACTGGAAGGACATCAGAAACAGACCGTAAATTTACGGTAAGGGTTGTTGATACCCTAACTACTGCTATTGAAGGAACCCATTATTTACAATTGGATCAAAGCCAAAATATTGTAAAAGCTGATACCGTTAGAGGCAGCATATCAGTAACAGTTAAAAAAACTGCCGACCTAAAAGATGAAGCAAAAACTTTAGGGCTGGAGATTGTTGATGACAATTCATTCCTTCAGGGGCCCAAACCGATTGTTGTTTTCAAATTTAGTAACAGGATTGAAAAACCTAACTGGTGGTATCCTGGTCCGTGGTACTACCCAAATATTGGTTACTTCACAGAGGTAAAAGCACGTTTATGGTTCGAGTTTTGGGGAATTACAGATGGTACTGACCCTTGGTCTAAGAAACCATCTCCATTTTATACTGAAAGTGGTTATATAAACTATATTAACAGGGAAGCATCAGTTGAAGAATTTAAGGTATGGCTGCGTAAACACAAAGATGCACCATTATATGATGAAGATGGTAACCTTGTATTGGAGACCATTGGTATATTAGAAAACTAAATAAACAATTTTAATAAGATGAAAAAAATATTAATCATTTTAACGCTGTGTTTAGGAGTGTTCGTGTCGTGTATTGAAGACGACAGTATACTGCTTAGCGATATAGGCGAAGTAAAGATCTCTGGGATAGAAGAGGCTTATACCGCCATTTTTTATGAAAATTTCAAGATCACCCCAGACTATACTTTTGACGGGGTAGATGAAAGTAAGTTTACCTTTTATTGGTTGCACCGTGACCGCACTGGTGCTCATGAGGCTGATACGCTTTATGTTGGGAAGAACCTGGATGTAACCATGCCAGGTGATATTGGTAATTATGTCGAAATAAAGGTTCATGTTGTAAATAAAGAGAATAATACAACGTATGTTAGCCCATCTACTATAGTTAGTATTGGGTCGCATTTCCAGAAAGGTTGGCTAATATTAAGTGATAAGGATGATCACGGATACCTTTCTTTTATTTCTGAATCAAATACGGAAAGCCCTGTTTACCGTGATTTATATGGAAACTTTTCAAACACACCAATGCCCAAGGGAAAGTATTTAAGCATTAATACGCAAAGTGACCCTTCTTATATTGGTGTAGTACTGAAAGATAGCCCTGAAAAAAGTTTTGTCCTTGATGGAGGTTCTATGAGTTATCTGCATCTTCTTTCGGAAGAGTTTAAAAACATGGAACATGTAGAAGGCCCCTTTAAACCGGTAAATAACCATTCCGCATTTTATGGGCACTATTATTGTACGATGGCAAACGGCAAAATCTATACCCGGGCATCCCGTTATGGATATACCGAATCTTATTATTCAATACCTGCATATGGTGGTGAAATGGGATATGAGGTTAAAGACCTGATTGGCTTTACTGGTAGGTCCGACTATGTTATAGGAACCTACGATTATAAAAACAAACGTTATATTTTCCTGGGAAGGGAAAGGTTAAACGTGCGTAGCTATTCTACTCCTGATGCCGACTTTGATATGGGCAATGTTGATGTAGAGCCTGTTTGGATGGGTAAATCAAACGGAGGGCAATATAAGCTGGATGATTTCCTTTCAGTTGTCAAAAATCCGGAAACAGGTGGCTACCAATTGCATCAGATATTTTTGGATTATTGGTATGATGAGAATTGGGTATGGGGGCTTACTTTAAAAAACGGGCCACCAAAATTGTATAACTTCCCGGTGGGGATGATTGACGAAAATACCTGTTTTGGTGCAGCCAATAATATGTTATATTTCTCCAAAGGTGCTGAAATATACCGTGTAAATTTGGTTAGCCCAAACCCAACACCTACTTTAATTGCTACCATGCCTGATCCTGTTACCTTTATTGGATATGATTCAGACTATAAGATAGCTGTTGCAACAAATTCAGGAGATAGCGAATTCCCTGGCGATTTTTATATCATTTCAACAGCGACTGAAGATATTGGAACAGTATTGGAGTCCCATAAAAAAGTGGGAGGAGTTATAGTCGATATGGAATATAATACTACAATGTACTAGTAATAGCATGTAGTGAATATCATTTTCAGGGGCAAAACAGTTTTATTTGCCCCTTTTTATATGAATAAACAGAAGAGGTGATGAATGTTAAATAATTAAATAACTGAATAATGAAAAAGATATTAATTGTACAGGTATTTGGTCTCTTACCAATTTTATTATCTGCTCAAATAAATTTTGAAAAAGGCAACTGGGAAGCAGTTAAAGCTAAAGCAAAAAAGGACGGTAAAATCATATTTATCGATTTCTACACCTCTTGGTGCGGTCCTTGCAAACAAATGGCAAAAAATGTTTTCACTCTTAAGGATGTTGGGGAGTTTTACAACCAAAACTTTGTAAATTATAAAGTTGATGCAGAAAAGGGAGAAGGTTCTGATTTAGCAAAGAAATATAGCATAGGAGCTTTCCCAACTCTTGTATTTACAGATGCTGGTGGAAAATTCCTACACCAGGCCGTGGGTGGAATGAGAGGCAATGACTTTATTGAACTGGGGCGTACAGCACTAAATCCTGATAAACGCCTCGCAAACCTCGTTAATAAAGAAGCTGATAATATCAGCAAAAAAGATATGCCCGGCTATTTGCGGAAACTCAGGAACGAACACCTGCCATATAACGACAAATATGAAGCTTATATCAGGTCATTAAGCAAAGAAGACTTGATTTCAAAAAAAACTTACCATTTAATGGTTGAATTAGGAGGCAGGGACGCCGGAAGTTTTACTTTTGAATTGTTATTAAAAAATAAGGATGCATATTCTAAAGTAGTTGGCTCAGAAACCTTAAACCAATATTTTTATACCAAATACTTGTCAAAAGCATACAGTATAGTGCGATCTGGCGGTTCTTACGAATCATTATTAAAGGAGGTAAAAAAGAATGGGTTTACCTTTGCTGATCAGATTGATGAAACCATTGTTTTGACAGGCTATAATTATAATGGCGAATATGAGGAATTCCTTAATGCAGCACCTGCTTACCTGAAAAAGTATGCCCAGGGAAAACCTGAATTGAAATACCATACTGTTTTTTCAGAAGGGTTAAAATTTTATCACCGCACCTCTGAAATGAAAGCATATTGCTTACAATTAGCCGAAGAATTAATTGCAGAAAATTACAACATCTCGGATATTTATGCTTCGCTGGGTATGAAATATTTTGAATCCGGGGAATATAAAACAGCTTTGCCATACTTCCAAAAAGCATATGATAATTCATCAACAGGCGATAAAGAAAACTACAAACGTAGCATTGAATACCTGAGAGAGCAAATAGCTACAGAGGAAAAAGGTGAATACACCTATCGCATCAAAGGAATGGAAGAATACAATGGATGTTCATTCAATTTAACGATATTTAGTGCAACCAACATTGGTGATTTTATTGAGTTACCTCCTTTTGGGATCGAAGATGGCGAATGCATTATTAAAGGGAATATCCTTTCGGCAACTCCTGCATATTGGTCAATTACGTGTGGTGAAAAGTTTCAAGGCAAAGGTGAGCTTATTTTAGAGCTTGGTAACTTTGATGCAGAGTTAAAGGGAAGAAGCATACAGGTAGAAAAAAGCTACTTCAATAATATGGTTAATAAAGGGCTGGAAGAGTTCCCAAAATACAAGGAAGCATCTGAAGAGTTCAATGCTTTCAAGGCTGATCCCAACAACAAAGAAGCCAATAGCCAAAAAAGATCTGAGCTATACAACAAGGTAAAAAATGCTAAAAATGAATACTTTAGAAACATATACGAATACCATCCAAATGTGGACGCAAAGTTGTTGGCTTATTTTAATGGCAACCTGTGGTGGGGCGATAAAACAGGAGAAGATGTGGCTTCCTTAAATAAGCTATATGGCGAGCACTGGCTGGCAAAAACAATTGTGAAAATGGATTCGGATGGCAGGAAAAGGGCAGCAGCACGCGCAACCCTTACCATAGGGAAGCAAATAAAACCATTTGTGGCAAAAGATATAAATGGGAAAGAATTTAAGTTAGAAGATGTTATAAAACAAAATAAATGCGTTTTGGTCGAATTTTGGGCATCGTGGTGCGGTCCATGCAGGAAAATGATACCCCATTTAAAAGAACGTTACGAAAAATACCATCAGCAAGGTTTTGAAATCGTTTCTTTCTCAATCGACCATGTGAAAGAGGCGTGGGAGAAAGCATCAAAAGAAGAATCAATCCCTTGGATCAACACATCCGACTTGATAGGCAGGAAAAGCCCTGTTGCAGGCATGTATGGGATTTCAGGCGTGCCCACTAGCTTTTTAGTCAATAAAGATGGGGAAATATTAGGTGTTAACCTTCATGGAGAAGAGCTTAACGGAAAGATCGAGTTCGTAGTAAATCAATAATATAAAACTTTGAAGTATGAATAAATTTTCATTCGTAGTAGTAGGGCTCTTAATACTTGTTATTGGCAGCTGTACGCAACAGCCAAGTGGATATAAAATTGAAGGTTTTATCGAAGCCCCAAAAGGAGAAGAACAAGTAATATTTTACAACCACAAATACGATACTGTGGCCATTGCTCAGGTTAAAGATGGTAAGTTTTTAATTAAAGGGTCTGTTAATGAGCCCACTATGGGCACAATTAGTTATGGGAGGGTTTCACGCGATATTATCCTTGAGAATGCGTCTTATATCTTTACTTATGATGAAAGTGGTGCTTTGGTTAAAGGCGGAAATATCCACGAAACGATCTTTGGTTATCAATGGGATAGCAACTACTTAACGCTTCAAGGCGATTTAAACCGCGCCAGAAGTCAGGCTTTTGAAGGTATTGACAAACAAGACAGGAAAGCTATGGAAGCAGCTTATAATTCTTTCAGTAAAGAAAGCAGGGCTGTAAGCCAATACATCCATAATCATTATAAAAATATCTTAGAAGGAAAATATCCAACAATAGCAAAAATGTTTGCGCTTGAGAGGCACTATGATTGGGTAAATTATGGTTTCGAGCAAAAAATAGCCTTGCTTGATGAGTATGAAAAAGAGCTTGGGCAACACAAGTTCCTGGTTCATCAACGAAACATGTATAAAAGAGGGTTGGAAAAGCAAGAAATAAGGGATTCAGTAAATGAAGGTAAGCCATTTAAAGACTTTGAATCAACCACCATCAATGGCGAGAGAATAAAACTTAGCGAAGTGGTTTCCCAAAATAAGTATACATTGGTTGAATTCTGGGCTAGCTGGTGTGGTCCTTGCCGGGGGGCTTTTCCACACCTAAAAGAATTATATGAAAAATACCATGATAAAGGATTGGAAGTTTTCGGGGTTTCCCTTGATAACAAAGAAAAAGATTACCGCAAAGCTTCTGAAGAAGAAAAACTCCCATGGGTCAATACTGTTAATTACGAAGGATTTAAGAGCAAGCCTGCTCAAGATTATGCAGTGTCAGGTATCCCATATACTGTGCTAATTGGAAACGATGGCACCATAGTAGGGGCTAATGCAAACATCAGGGGTTACGCATTAGAAAAGTTGCTAGAGAAGCTTTTCGCTGAGGAAAAATAACAATCCCCATTCAGATATTTAATTTTAAAAGCCACCTTAATTTATTAAGGTGGCTTTTAAAATACCCCACTCCAACAAAAAGCTAGGTAGTAACAGTTGGTAATCTTATGGATAGATATAAGGTTGAATTTGAAACAGAGAAAGTTAACTGGGAATATTGGATCACAACAACTTCTTCCTTTTTTCAATAAACAAATCCCTTCTTATGATCAAATTTTTTACAATTAAATGGTATAAAACCTTGCTTCTAAGCGAATAATGTTTTGTTTAATACAATTCAATTTCTATTTTTGATGCAATCTGGGAAGATGGTAATTCAAGATCAGAAAATATTAAATACATTTAAAAAGGATGACGAGGAAGGTTTAAAAGTACTTTTTGATCGTTATTATAGGCCTTTATGTGTTTTTGCCATGAAATTCCTTGATGATATACAGGTTGCTGAAGATATTGTACAAGAAGTATTTATTAGGTTTTGGGAGGATAAAAAGTACAAGGACGTTGGGAGGTCACTAAAAAATTACCTATTTGTTTCAGTCAGGAACAGGTCATTAAATTACTTAGAAAGCTATCAACATGCAAAAAAGGAGTATTTAAATCACCTGAAAGAGGAATTTGGCTACGAACAGTTTACTAATGAAGAGATTTCCGAAAAGAAACAAAAATTGCAAGAAGAAATTGGGAAATTACCTCCTCAAAGTAAAAAGGTTTTAATGAAAATTATTTTTGAAAAGAAAAAGTATAAAGAAGTTTCTGAGGAACTCAATATTTCATTAAATACTGTTAAGACTCATTTCTCCAGGGCATTGCGGCAGTTGAGAGGTTCTATTGATATACTTGTTATAGTTTTACTCCCATAATTTCTTTTTTCCATTCACTCATTTTTAATTTAGCCCTGTCCTTCTAATAAATTGTGATTTGGTGGTTTGCACTTAATGTCAATTTTGTAACTTTTAATAGTCAATATTATCAATATGAAACAATGAACAGCAATAATGAAAATATTCCTGATCTCCTATCTGATTTCTGCACAGGGAAAATATCAGATAAAAATTTGGTTATTTTAAACACATGGATGGAAAGAAGTGGGGAGAACAAGAAACAGGTCAGAGATTTTTTAAAAATATATCGTAGTTACAGGGCGTATGAAGCTTTTGATGAAATACAGGCAGATCACGCTTTTGCCCAAATTCTATTCAGGGTTGGGAAAATAAAACGTAAAAGGACAATACATCTGGTAAGGAGCATTGCCGCTATTGCTATTTTACTGATTGGTTCTGCCTTTGTGTTTTACTGGTTTAATAAAACTGATGTCAAAAATTTAGAACCTGAGATTGCAGAAGTAATTGAACCAGGGTCAGGTAAAGCTACTTTGATTTTAGGAGATGGAAGCTTCATTGGGCTAGAGGGAATGGGCGATTCAATTATACAAGGCCTTGAAGGAACTGTTATTCTCAAAAAAGAAGCCAACCTTGATTACCAAAATACAAGTGTAAACGAAGAAGTCCTTAATACGATCAGGATACCAAGAGGAGGCGAATACTCGCTGACATTGTCAGATGGGACGAAAGTGTGGTTGAATTCAGAATCAGAACTTACTTACCCTGTAAAATTTTTAAAAGGGCAGAGGGTGGTTACTTTGAAAGGAGAGGCTTATTTTAAAGTAACAGAAGATATTGAACACCCCTTCGTTGTAAATAGCCCTAAAATATCCCTGGAAGTATTAGGGACCTCATTCAATATAAAATCATACAATAATGATAACAAGGTTGAAGCCACTTTAATAGAAGGAAATGTTAGGTTGGTAAACTTGGTTAATAAAGAAGAAGTTGTATTATCTCCTGGAGAACAAGGTGTTTTAACATCCACAAGTACTCTGTTTGAGGTAAAGCAAGTAGATACTTGGCTTTACACCTCATGGAAAGATGGGATGTTTGTTTTCAAAAATTTGGCATTAGAAAATATTATGAAAACTTTAAGCAGGTGGTATGATGTGGAAGTAAGGTTTGAAAATCCAAATTTAAAGAACCTGCATTTTAGTGGCGACCTGGAGAGGTATGAAATAATCAATACACATTTGGATATGATATCAATGACAACCAATGTTGAATTTAAAATAATAGGAAATGTAGTTTATGTGAATGATAAATAAGTATGCCTAAAATGCGAAACGGATGATGCGCCAACATCACCCGTTTCAATATGCATTAGAAAAACTAATACAAATTTTAAACATTTAAATTTATGAAAAAAAGTGGAACTTATAAGCACTGCAATTATTTACAGTACTTAAACAAAACAATTCTAATTATGCGGCTTACGGTCATAATTACATTCGTGTTCACTATTCATGCGACGGCTTTTGTGTTTTCGCAAGGAACTGAAATATCAATGAGGTTGAATAACACAACCTTGGAAGAGGTGATTGATAAGATCAGGGCAGAGACAGATTATAGGTTTCTTTATAACCATGAAGAAATAAAGGATGTAAAAAACTTGGATGTCCATTTTGAGAATGCATCTACTGACCAGGTGTTAAAAGAGGTGCTCAAAAATTTTGATTTTGAATATAGGATTGTAAACGATGTTATTGTGATTGTCCCTTCACCAGGGAAAACCAACAAAAAGCATGAGCTGGAAAATCCAGGCAAGCAAAAGAAAATTATCAAAGGTAAAGTTACAGATGAGTCAGGAACTGGCTTACCAGGTGTTTCAGTGGTTGTAATGGGCACTGCGGTTGGAACAGCTACAAATATTGATGGATCATATGAATTAGAATTGCCTTTGGAATCAGATAAACTGATTTTTTCATTCATTGGAATGGAAACCCAGCAGGTTGAGATCAATGGCAGGGAGGTTGTAAATGTAGTATTAAAAGTTGACCGTTCACTAGTTGAAGAAGTTATTGTTACAGGTTACCAAACGATTTCTAAAGAGAGAGCAACAGGCTCATATACTATTGTTAAGGCTGATGAAATTAAAAATTTGGAAACTAGTTTGCAATCGAAATTGGAAGGAGTTTCTACGGGTGTCTTAAATTCCTCTATTGGAGATGCAAATTACATGTCAAGTTATTTACCTGATTCTGACAATGACAATCGGTTATTGATGCGTGGTATTTCTACAATGTCAGAAAATAAATCTCCATTAGTTGTTATAGACGGTTTTCCAACTAGAGAGGGTTTATCAAGTGTTAATCCTAATGACATAGACCAAATTACCTTCTTAAAAGATGCAGCTTCTGCATCTATTTGGGGAGCGCAATCTTCAAACGGGGTAATTGTAATTACTACAAAAAAAGGTGAAAAATCAGCTAAACCTAAGGTTTCTTATAGATTTAGCCATCAGTTTATTCCCAAATGGGATCTTGATTATTTAAATCTAACCTCAACTGAAGAAACTGTTGATTTAATTACTGAAGTATCAAAAGATTGGACATCTTGGATGCATAGTACCTCAAGCGGAAACCCTTTAGCTGTATTAATAGCTGATTATAAAAACGGAGTTATTGATGAAGCAACTTATAATGCCGGATTGGCAGAATTTAAAAGCAGGGATAATTATGGGCAGGTTAAAGACTACCTTCTTGAAGTGGGTGCCATTCAACAGCACGACCTTTCTATTCAGGGTGGAACAGATAAAATGGCTTATAGAAGTGCCATCAATTATGTGAAAAAATCCGGTGGTTATGCCGGAAATGAAAACGAAAAGCTGAATTTGAGCATGAATAATAATTTCAATATCAGCGATCGTTTCAAAGCCTCTTTAGGTTTTAACGTTATTTATCAGGATGTGAATTATTCTGCTCTTTTTGCAGCAGAACCGGGCAATTATGGAAGGTCTCCTCTTTTGGACAGGCTTTCACCATGGGAATTGTATAAGGATGAGAATGGTAATAATATTACCCAAAATATCTCTTATTTGAATGGGATTATGGATATTTCTACCTGGAGATCTAGTGCAAAACAAGGTATTCTTGATAATTATGGAATTAACCTATTCCCAAATCTGTTAGATGATATGGAAAATACCCGAAGAGGCTATAAGAGTTTTATGGCTAGGTTAAGAGGGAATATTGACTATAAGGTAACTGAAGAACTTACTTTTTCAGGAGGGTTTCAATATGAAAGAGGAAGTAGGCGTAATAAAACCTACGTAGGTGCTGATACATATGCAGTAAATTCTTCTGTTGCCAGCTTCACAGTTATTGATCCTGTTAGCCGTAAAATTGTTGAACAAAAAATTCCTACAGGTGCACAGCAGCAGGTGAAAAACTCTGATAACTACGCTTATACGATAAGGGGTGCGCTAAATTATAATAAGAATATTAATGACCATTCTATAACGTTATTGGCTGGAGGAGAAATAAGTAAGAATTATTTTGAGGCATATAAAACAACCCAATGGGGATTTAATGAAAATGCGTTAATTGAAAAACCAGTTAATATAATGGAGCTTAGTGGTTTTATACCGAATACTTTAGGTTATTACGGCTATACTTATTCATTCGCTCAACCTAACCAATTTTTTCAGGTAACTGCTGCTGATAACCGTTTTGTGTCATATTTTGGAAATTTCGCATATTCTTATAAAGACAAATATGTTGTAAATGCGAGTGGGCGGATTGATAATTTTAACAGGTTTGGTGGAGATGCCAGGTTTAACCGTAAGCCATTATGGGGTGCTGGTGTTTCATGGAATATAACAAAAGAAGATTTTATGAAAGGTGTTTCCTTATTAGATTATCTTAAATTGTCATATACTTATGGGAAAAATGGTAATGTTAACAGAGGAGCTATTCCTGAACTTACCATTAGACTTGATTATAATACTGTACTAGAAGAAAATGGGGCAATTATTTTAAATCCAAAAAATGACCAACTTAAATGGGAAGAAACAATTACCAATAATATAAAATTGGATTTTGCATTGTTTGATAATAAATTTTTCGGAGCAATGGAGTTATATCATAGAAAGAGTAAAGATATTTTAGCTTCTAAAGCAGTTGATATTTCACATGGCTTATCTAATATTACCACCAATAATGGGACAATTGTAAATAAAGGGGTAGAGATTGAACTTAATGCAGCCATTATGCAAAGGTCTGATTTTTATTGGGGAACCAGATTTTTGTTTTCATACAATCATAATAATGTAGTTGATATATCTTCTAACAGAAGAATGGAGTATCCAGAAGATATGCTTACAGGTACATTTACAGCACCCGGATATTCAACTCCCGGAATTTATAGTTTTCAATGGGCCGGTTTAGATGAACAAGGAAATCCTATGGTTCTTGACCAAAACGGGAATACTACAAGCAACTATTTTGATTTAACAGGTGTGAGTATGTTTGAGTTTAGCGGAACTCTGCTTCCTAAATATGTAGCTAGTTTTACCACTCAGTTTAAATATAAAAGCTTTGAATTATCTGCTTTATTTGTTGGGAATTTTGGCCATGTGATGCGTAAAGATGTCCCTTCAATTCTTATAAATGAATCTCGCAGAGCAAATAAAGAGATTTTAAATCGTTGGAAACAAGCAGGAGATGAAGATATAACGGATATCCCTAGAGCTGGGCACGGTAGTACTTTGCTTCCTGCATCATGGAATATGTGGCAATATGCCAATATCAATGTGGTGTCTGCAGACTTTATTAAATTAAGAGAGGTCAATTTAATTTATAATGTACCAAAATCATTTTTATCTAAACTTTCCCTTGAATCTACACAATTAATGTTTCAGGTAAATAATCCTTTTACATGGACAGCTAACGATGGTGGTATTGATCCAGAGGCCCATGATCTGGCATCCGGATTTAGATCGATGCCAATAATGACATCTTATATTTTTGGTTTAAATGTTAACTTTTAATGGTTAAAATCATGAAAAAAATTCTATATGCAATTTTAGTTTGTTTAACGCTATTTTTTACTGCTTGTGAGGAATACCTGAGTGTTGCACCTAAAGGGGAGTTTGTCCCTTCAACAATTGAAGAATACAAGGCCCTGATGATTAGTCAAAGCATGCAAGGACGTTTTACTGAATTTTTGCAAATAATGTCAGATCAGGTGATTATTGATGATGCCTCATTTGCAAGTGTAAGGCTTAATCAGGCTCCGAGATATATTTGGGCAGATTATGTAGATGCAACAGCCAGTGAAGGCAATGAAATATGGCAGAAGGGATATGCCAGGATATTTGTTTTTAATAATATTATAGAAGCAGTAGAAGGGAATAAGGTCGAAGGAGATGAAGTGGATGTAAAAGAATTAGAAGCTATGGCAAGAGCCGGTCGTGCTTATGAATATTTTGATCTGGTAAATGCATTTGGAAAAACTTATAATAGTTCTTCTTCTTCTGATTTAAGTGTACCTCTTGTTGTGGTTTCGGATATCAATGCGGATATTCCGGACAGGGCTACTGTGAGTGATGTATACGATTTTATGCTAAATGAACTTACTGCTTCCCTTCCAAATCTTCCGGCAGAAGGTAATCCATTGTATCCCTCTAAAAGAATGGCATATGCCATGCTGGCCAGAATCTATTTGTTTATGGGCGACTATACTAAAGCGAGCGAAAGTGCCGATATGGCGTTAGCATTGAATAATACAATTTACGATTACAACAATACTCCTTTCCCTGACCTTCATAAGAATGATGAAACCATTTATGTAAAATATAATTATTTATATATCGGAAGTATTTCGTATGCTCCATGGACAAAATCTGGTTTTGCTTTGGCTTCGGATTTTCTAAGCCTTTTTGAAGCTAATGATATCAGAAATAACTTTTTTACAAGTCCAATGGTAAATAATGATGGATATAATTATATTGCAAATAATAAGTGGCTTGCTAATCCAAACTATCTTGTAAATGCAATAAACAACATAGGTCTTCAAGTGCCTGAGCTTTATTTGATTAAAAGTGAGTGTAATGCACGCCTGCAAAGTGGTTCTGTTCAGGCTATTATCGATGATCTTAATGCTTTAAGAGTGAAGAGACATGTTGCGGGAACTTATACGGATTTAACTACCACTGATATCCCTGATTTTGATACAGCATTAGACTTTGTATTGGATGAAAGAAGAAGGGAGCTTGCTTTCGATGACATGCGCTTATTTGATATGAGAAGATTAATGGTTCTTGGTGAATATGGAAGTATTAGTAGAACAGTTAATGGAGTAACTTATACAATGACACCAAGCTCCAATAACTGGGTGATGAATATTCCTCTTAAAGTGATGGACTATAACAACGATTGGGAACAAAATCTAAGAGATGGTGTATCCTTTTAAATATTGAATCCCAGAAAGGAAAGGGCTAATTAGATGCAATTAGCCTTTTCCATCTCTTTTAAGTTATAATAGGATCCATTTAGAAAATAGGTGTTATATAAATAATAAACTCCAATTTATAAGATGAAAAAGATAATCTTATCAATATTCTTTCTGTTACTTGTTTTAAGTACTGCATATGCACAAAAGCAAAGCATAAGTGTTTTATATGTAGGTTATGATCCTGAAAAGGCAATGCCAGAAAGAAAAAACCAAGCATGGGCATCACAGGAAAGGTTTAAAGAAGAATATAAAACCCGTATGCATGCCTTTGTTAACTATCTGGAAAATTATTTTACAGAAGTAAAAAGTATTGATTGTCGGGATTATACAAGCGAAATATCAGATAATTACGATGTTACTATTTTTGATGAGACAGTAAGAGCAATTAAAGAAGGGGTTTATAAGGTTGATTCGATTACTAAGGAGGTAACTGATTTTGAACCAGTATCTTACCTGCCTAAAGACTTTCGTAGGCCTTCTGTTTTTATTGGACACCCTGCCTCAACAATGGGGAGTTCATTGGGATCTAAACTGGATTGGTATTGTCTTTGCCTTAACCGGCATGCCCACCACATTAACTTAAAGCATGACATTTTTAAAAGTCCATTTAAGGTAAAACCAACTATTGAGAATCGTCCTACGCCCAAACCAATATTAGAATCTTGGGACGGGGTGGATATGGCCACAGAAATTCCCATGTGGGAAGTAAATACTGAAGGATACCAAGATGGGAAAGGATACCGGATTGGAATGGTTTCCCGAGGTTGGGGATTTGGTGATTCACCGGACGCCGAAGTCATTTCGAGCGGAGTATGTGCAAAGCAGAAAACAGCAGTTGCTCTTGGGCGCCACGGAAATCATTTTTTATGGGGCTTTGCGGGTTCGCCAGATTATATGACTAAAGAAGCTAAACAAGTGTTTGCCAATGCCATTGTTTACACGTACAAAATGGCTGACGAAAGAATAATTGCCCCAAAATACAATCAAGGGATTGCTACAAAAGCGTTTATCGATGAGATGTTGTATTACACTACCTTTAAAAGTTTCAAGAATAACGTTGCTTTTTTAACTAGGTTTAACGAACGCAATGAGAAACAAAAAATTGAGCTAAAAGCCAGGCAAGATAAAGGTGAAAAGTTAAGCGACCTAGAGTCGACAATCCTGAAAATGCCACCACAAAAAATCCCGACCCGCGAAGAATATTTAAAGAAAAATATTGGCAGAAACAGCTGGAGTAGCGTGACCGGATTTGATACTTTGAAGATCAGGGCATTCCTGAAAGAAAACCGACCTTATTTTTATTCACAACCAAATGGTTTTTATGATTTAAGAGTAGATGAAGATGCCAAAAGCTTAGGTATTGCCAATACTGATATTAAACTTATAGATGCAGCCATTACATTATTGGAAGAGGAAAAAGATATAGAGAAAGCAAACAGGTTGTTATGGCGCTATACCATTGAAGATTTTGTTACAGCCAACGAATGGAGAACCTGGTTTAACAATTACAAGGACAAGATGTTCTTTACACAATCAGGTGGATATGTTTGGTTAATTAACGACCCTGAAGCTAACCCTGATGTTCGCCCAAGAAAGGATAAGGAAGTGGAAGTTGAAAAAGAAGGAACAAGCAAAGCTGCAAATATAAAGTTGAATGAACCTACTCATGCAGATCCGGTAAGCGTTGGTGTAATGGTTGTTGATGGAGATAAAAAAGGCGAGAAAACAGTGGTGATTAAAGCCAAGATCATGGATGGCTATCACATTTATGCTTTTGTTCCCAAAAGCGAAGCATTCATTAAAACAGAACCAGGAATAAATTTACCTGTGGGTACACAGTTAATTGGCGATTGGGAAAAATCAGCCCCTTCTCCTTACCCAGGAATAGATCAACTATATATTTATAAAGGAGAACCTTTTTTTAAACAAAAAATTAAAGTTGGAGAAAATGTAAAAAACATAAGTGTAAAATGTTGGTTGTACTATCAATGTTGCAATAATTCCATTTGCTTTCCACCTAAGAAAAAAGAATTTGAATTAACACTTTAACAAAAAGATATAAAGATAAGAAACTATCTAAAATTGATTTTATTCAGTTTGTGCATTGTAATAATTGCAGCAGCTTGCACAACACCTCCAAAACATCATGGCTATACCGTTAAAGGAACAGTTACTGGTGTTGAAAGCAATTGGGTAAAATTGTTCAAGCTAAACTTTGCTTACCGTGAAGTACCAATGGATGTAATCGATAGCGTTCAGGTACAAGGTCAAAACTTATAGTTCAAGGGTAAAACAGAACATGTTAATTAGGTGGGTATTTAATTTAGCGATAAGCATTCCTCAAGTTTTATTCTTGAAAACTGTGCAGTGGCACTTGAAGCAAAAGTTTCAATAAACGAATGTGGCTGGGGAGAGGTAGAATTAACCGTTGCAGGCTTCGAACTAAACGACAAGTTAAAAGCAGCCGATGGTGAACCCAGGCAATTTTCAGGCAGGATAAATATGCCATTTTAGAGGAACTTCAGAAAAAGATGATGGCTGTTTATAAATCGAAAGATGAAGAAAAAATTAATAAAGCAAAAGCAGAGTTTGAACCTTACCAAAAACTGCCTGAAGAGCTTTTTCAGGAATATATGAACTATAAAATTGAATATGTGAAGGCAAATCGTTCATAGGTATAGGCCCCATACGTGCTAAGTTTTATATTTAGTGAAGGCCGTATGGCACGTGATCAAATGGAAGAAATCTATCCAATATTTCCTAAAATCCGCATGTCGGATTTTAGGGGATTTAGGGTTAAAATCTTGATTTTTGTTATAATATTTTATTTCACGCAGCAGGTTACTATTCTCCATTTTTGGAATAACTAACGTAAAATTTCTTCCTAAAAAATTATCTTAGCATAATAAATGCTTTGCTTTTGGTTAATTCCGTTATTATAAAGAATGAAAAAACCTTTAAAGCTCTTTACATAGAGTTTTACCGTCCTTTATTTTTTTATGCTAACAAATATGTAGGAGATGAAGAAGCATCTGACGACATTGTTCAGGAAGTATTCATTCGTTTATGGAATAAATATCGGAATGAAACTATTAACTCGATCCGTTCTTTTCTTTATAGCTCCGTTAAAAATGAATGCCTCAACTACCTTAAAAAAGAAGCTGTAAAAGAGAGCTATGTCCAACGTATATTAAGTAATCTTGCAGAAGACGAGATGGTTTATTCAATCCAACTTTATGAAGAAGAATTGTTCAGGCAGATAAATTCTTTGATCGAGACAATGCCCGATCAACGCAAAAAGATTTTTAAACTTGTTGTAAAAGGATTGGACAATTCATCCATTGCAGAATTATTGAACGTCTCCATCAATACCGTTAAAACACATCGATTAAAAGCACGGCAATTCCTAAAGGAAAAATTAAAACATATCGTACAAATTGTCATCGGAATTGTTTAAGAAATCTTTATCCCAACCTTAAAAAAAATCAACTTCTGTTCACCCCCCAGGCTTTTTAAGTCTTCTTCATTATAAAGACTTTCAAAAAATGAAGAATAATACATCCAACAGCATTGAATTTGCTGATAAATTATATCAACTGATTTCTGGTAATTTATCTGAAAAGGAAGAAACGGAACTCCTCAATCAAATTCAACAAAATCCCCAGCTAAAAAAATGGTTTAATGAATTCCGCAAACAAGAATCACTGGAAAAAAAATATGGTGATTACCAAACAATTGATCTGAACAAAAAATGGATCGAATATTCTAGCAGGCTAAAGCGAACGTCAAGGGAGAAAAGAATGTTCACACTACGGGTAGCGGCAGGTATACTTTTGCTTGTCTCTCTTTCTGCTGTGGTATATCTGTCACAATTCCGTCATGTTGCTGAAGAACAGATCGCTCAGGAAACAATCTTTGAACCAGGAACCCAACGGGCAATATTACGTGTAGCTGATGAAATGGAATATGATCTTTCGACTGTACAAAATATTGAAACTGAAGGCATCCTGAATAACGATGGAAAACTTTTATCATACCAGGCAGCCACTACTGATGAATTGAAAAAGATAAGATACAGGTTACATACCGTATCAACTCCACGTGGAGGGGAATACCAATTAACGCTGGAAGATGGGACAAAAGTGTGGTTAAATGCCGATACTGAGATTCAATATCAGGTACCATTTTCAGAGACCATCAGGGAAGTGTTAGTTAAAAAAGGTGAAATATATTTTGAGGTATCAAAAAATGCCAAACCCTTTATCGTAAGTTCCAGTAAGGCAAGAGTAAGAGTGCTTGGTACAGCATTTAATTTTAGAGCTTACGAAGATGAAGGTATGATAAGCACTACTTTGGTGGAAGGACAAGTAGAATTTATCTCCATCTCCAACGAAAACTACCATGTTTATAAACTAGAACCAGGATACATGGCACAGGTGAGCAAAACTTCAAATACTGTAAGTATAGGTGAAGTGAACATTCAACAAGTAATTGCATGGAAAGAAGGCTGGTTTTATTTTGAAAATATATCAATTGGTAAAATCATGCATGAATTATCGCGCTGGTATAACTTTAACTACAACTTCAAAGATCAGGCTGTAGCCAAAAAACAGTTTACAATGAAAGTAAAACGTTTTGAAGAGTTAGAGACCATTTTGGATATTATAAGACGTACCAAATCCATAGATTTTGAAACTAAAGAAGACATGATTACGGTGAAATAAAAAACGAACCGATGAAGTGCAGCAACACCTCACCGGTTCTAAATAAATACAAACCTTACAGAATGTATCATTAACTATCTAAAAGTATGAAAAAAAATGTAAAAAGAAAGGGTCATCCCGGATATAGGATGATTCGAAAAACGTGGCTTATTATGAAGCAGATTGTTTTTTTATCGCTGGTTTTTATTATTCAGGCACACGCGAGTATTTATTCGCAAAACACGCGAATAAACCTTGACCTTAAGAATGCCAATATCCTGGAACTCATAAAGGAGATCGAAAGGCAAACTGACATGGGTTTCGTCTATGACGTTAATGAAGTTAACCAAACTGCTCGGGTAACAACTAAGGTAACTGATGAAACGATTGACAACGCACTCTCAAAGGTTATTGGTAAGTTTGGGCTTTCATATGAAATTTTTGAACAGACCATCATCCTAAAACCTCAGGCAAAAAATGAAAATGAAAGTAAGGCGACTGGAAAAACACAACCAAAAAAAATCACATACTCAGGGAAAGTTATCGGCGATGACGGACAACCGCTTCCTTTTGCATCAGTCGTTATTAAAGGGACAACTATTGGTGATGCTACCAATGAAAATGGTGAATTTGAAATTGAAGTTGATCCGGGCAATTATGAATCACTTGTAGTTTCCAGTTTAGGTTATATAAGCCAGGAAGTTGTTATTGAGGATAAAACTTACTTTGATGTAGTTCTAACCCTTGATATTGCAGGATTGGAAGAAGTAGTGGTAACAGGTTATCAGACTTTATCGAGAGAAAGAAGTGCAGGTTCGTTTGCTCAACCTAATATAAAACTTGTTCAGGAACGTACTACTACCGGAAATGTATTACAATCACTAGATGGGCTTGTGCCTGGTTTAACCATTAACAATACTACTGAAAACCGCTATAACCAAATTTTGGTGCGTGGTTTGACCACATTAGGAATTGTTAATGCAAATGGATATGATGGTTCTGGAACAAATCGTAATCCATTGTATGTAGTTGACGGAATTCCAGTTGAAGATTTCTCAAATATCGATGCTCAGGATATTGAAAGTATCAATGTCCTTAAAGATGCAACTGCTGCATCTATCTGGGGTGCTCAAGCTGCAAATGGGGTAATTGTAATTTCAACAAAAAATGCGAAGAAATCAAAAAAACTTAAAATTCAATATGATGCTTATGTGAACTTCAGGGGAAAACCCGATTTTGATGCAATTCCATATATGTCAACAGAAGAATTTCTTGATTATGCTGAAGAACGCTTCGATCCGAATAATTTGTCTTGGTCTAGGGCAATGAGATATACTAACTCAGGTACAAAACCTGTACCTTACCACGAATATTTAATGTATCAACGATATTCTACTTCAGTACCTTCTGAATATCAGATCAGCGATGAAGTTTATCAATCTAAGATGGATAGCTTAAGAAGGTTGGATAACAAACAACAGGTAAGAGATTTGATGTATAGAAATGCTAGTACTATGAACCATTCACTCTCAGTTACTGGTGGTGGCGAGGTTTACTCTTTTTATGGTTCTTTGGGATACACTTCAATGAATGATAATTCTCCCGGTAATAAAAATGAAACATTCAGATTGAATTTAAGGCAAAATTTAAAACTACATGAAAAGGTAAACTTTTATATTATTTCTGCTTTGACCAAATCAATTCGTAAAACACACAAGAAGCAGCCTTATATTGATCATACCTTGCTTCCTTATGTAATGTTACAAGATGCAAATGGAAACAATTTGCCTCATAACGAGTGGTTCTTACACGACTTTAATCCTCATATAAGGTCAGAGGTTGAAGAGCTTACAGGCATTAACATGGATTATGTCCCTTTAAATGATTACTGGAACACTTATACTGATACTAAATATTTCAATGCCCGTATTACTGCTGGGTTGAATGTTGAAATCTTAAGGGGATTAAAATATCAGGGAACTTTTGGATATAATACAACTTTTAGTAACGACAGATTGTATGATAAAGGGAGCTTCCCTCTGAGGCAGCAAATGGTTTATAATACTGCTTTTGAGGATCCTGACTTCCCAGATAATCCTACATACTATTATCCGATAACAGGTGGTGAACTGCGATTAACTGATACTAAAAAAGATTATTGGACAATCAGAAATCAATTCCTGTTTGATAAAACTATTGACAAACACCAAATTACAGTCCTGGCTGGTTTTGAAGCCTCAGAAAATAAATCAATTTCAACATTCAGTAAGATTCCTGGTTGGGAAGATGAACTGCAATCTTTCCCTCTTTTGGATTGGGACTACCTTTCTACCAGGGTACAACAAACAAAATGGGGGCGTTTTGGTAGTTATAGTCGTATAATAGAGTTTCCATTCTCAGATACAGAAGTAATTACAAGATTCAGGTCTTACTATGCTAACCTGGCATATACCTTTGATGGTAAATACTCAGTAAATGGTAGCATCAGAATGGATGGTTCTAATTTATTTGGATTTGATAAAGCTGCTCAAAACAAACCTGTGTGGAGCATGGGTGCAAAATGGATTATGAGTAAGGAAAATTTCTTGTTAGATATGGATTGGCTAAACAGGTTAGTTGTTAGGTTGACCTATGGTTTAACAGGAAATGCTCCTCTTCCAGGAACTGCTGCATCATACGATTTGATAAGTGGTGGAAATAGTATATGGTATCCTAATGGGTTTCTTATGCAAATAGCAACACCTGCTAATCCAAAATTATCATGGGAAAGGACAACTAACCTGAACTTTGGGATTGACTTCGATTTATTTAACAGGCTTAGAGGTTCCTTAGATATGTACAGTAAAAAAACTTCTGAAATGTTAGGAAACCTGGAAGTAAATCAGTTCACAGGTTATTTATCTGTTTTAGGGAATGTTGGTACCATGACCAATAAAGGTTTTGAACTTACACTGGGATATGATATCTTAAAAACAAAAGACTTCTTTTGGAGTTCGCAGTTGATTGCCTCTTATAATAAAAATGAGGTCGTTGAATTCAATCTGTTAGGAACGACTACTTCGGCTTTAACACAAGTTGGAAGATCTTATGAAGAAGGATATCCCGCATTTGCTGTATTTGCATTTGATTATTTAGGTTTGGATGAAGAAGGTAAAACCAAGATTAAAAAAGAGGACGGAACTGAAACAAATTCTAGAGGAGAT